>JAPHSX010000063.1 GCA_026196575.1 Gammaproteobacteria bacterium
ATTTTGAAATTAGAGGAAGACATGCATGGTGTTTTTTGATCTCATAACGGTTACCGGAAAAGGGGACGGAGGGATTAAATTTTGACCAATCACTCATCATCCCTTTTTCTCGGTCTACCTCTTTTCATATTCCCCAATGCAATGCCATATTTGGTTTCGATCTGTGCTTTTAACCGGCCATCCCCAACAGGCTGACAATAATGCGCAGCCTTCCGTATTAAATGCAATTCCTGCTCACTAAGTTGATACCTAAAAAGTTCAAGAAAGAATGGGGTCAGGTCTCGCCTTGTAGCACCTTCTGACGAACAACACGTTCAACTTAGCAAGATGAATCCAGAATACCAAAAAGGCGACATGCCACAATGCGAGACCTGACCCCTTTTTTCCTGCGAGAGGCCGTGCGTCAGCATGGGGAAGGGTGGTGAAATTCGTGGGGATCCCTCAGACTCCGACCCCATTGATGTATGGTAAGAAGGTTGCACCATTAGGCTCCGCCAATTAAAACTGCGCAACTTGCAGCTACTTCAGCAATACTAATGTTTCGCACATCACCCTTAGATGTTTCCGATATACAAGAACAAAGTTCATTTGGAGGGATGTTGACATTAATCTTATTAACCATGAGTGAGCACAATATGTTTTTATTTTTCTGAGATGCTTGTGCCCAAGCATCAAGGTTGTTGTCTGCTGACAGAGGTGCTGGTTGTGCAATGTTAACTTGTTGGCTTTGTTCTTGGTTTCCAACGAAGACAATAAGAACTATAAAGCCTACAGAACATGCCCATGACTGAACTTTCTTGCGTTTGGAAACATTTCTAAAACTATAAATGGTGGGAGCAATGAATGGAAAAACTACTGATGCTGCAAACACCCAGATACTAATATTATCAGATGGTTTGCTTATATCTACTTCAATTTTAGTGACTGGCGCTCCACACTTTGGGCATGAATCTGCCTTATCAGATATTTCACTATCACAGTCAATACATTTCATTAATGCCATTATATGTTCCTTGTTAATTGTAGCTACCTAATGTTTGAGTTAACGAAAAAAGGGGTCAAGTCTTGACATTACGCTTTCACCTGAATCAACCCGCAACCGGCGGAATTCCCCGCCGTACCACTCCGCCCAACAGAACAAAGCTTTTTTCAATATCGCCATAGCGGGAAAGCACCGAACACCCGGTGTTTGGTAGGTGGCTGTTGGCTTTGTTGCGGGGTGGTTTTACGTTCGTTGGGTGTGGCATGTCGGCGTTCCTTGCGTTTTGTTTGTTGCACTTTTTTCGATGCTACCCCATGCAGCCGACAATTCCAATAATGTTTTAACTGCCCACCCCAACCCTCCCCCGGCGGGAGAGTTTTGTGGTGGGGTGAACGGTGCGCCTCGTGCCTCGGCACACCCTACAGTTTTTCCGGATTCTGTTTCACTTCATCCGGGTTACTTGCTGACGCGATGGGCTGGTGCCGCGCATCGCGGCGAAACCGCTGCTACGGATGGCGCCACCACACGGATAATGCTCAATAACGGTAGGAGATATTTACCGCGCCGTAATGGGTGTTCTCCTCCTGGGTAGTGTACTCCTTGCTGCGCAGCATGTTACTGAAGGCGAGGCGCCAGTCGCCGATCAGATAGACGATACCAAACTGCAGGTCCCCCACCAGATTTTCTTTCTCTACGCTGTGACTCTCTGTGAAGGTGTTGCCGTCGAGAAAGATGTCGCGGGCCACCAGCCGGCCTTCAAGGCCGAGAAAGAGGTACCAGCTCGGTTCGCTCGCCGTGCGAAAATAGGCCAGTCCGGGAAAGCCGGGGCGAATGTTTGGCGGGCTGAGATCGCGCTTCAGGTTTTCCCCAAGACGCAACATGACACTTCCGGCCGCGTAGGTGTAGACGTTGCCCACCACCATATTCACCGATGGGTTCATGCCCAGCTGCAGGCCAGAGGGGAGCGGCTTGACGATGCGCCAGAAGCGAGAGTAGGAGAGCCCCAGCGCCGCCTCATCCTGCAGCTGATGGTCCCAGCCACTGGGGCTGTCGATCCCGATCAGATCGTGAAAGTTGGTTTGCGTCTCTTTGCTCATGGCGCTGGGGCCGACCACGCCAAGGGTGACCTCGAACATGTTGCCGTGGTCCATCAGCACCGTGCTGTAACATTGCGAGAGCACGGCGGCGCTGAAGTAGAGGTAGCCGGCGTAGGGCCGATCCCCCGCCACCACCTCTGTCGCCTCGGTATCGTTCGGGGTGAAGATCTTCTGCCCGACGGTGTAGTTGACCAGGCTCAACTGTGGCCCCTGCTCATAGAAGGGAACCCATTCGGAGAGGTGTGCCAACCCCGCTGGCGGCTGCGTATTTTTCAAGACCGATAACTGTAGGCCATTGGTGTAGTAACGATCACCACTGCTGGCGAAAAAGTCATTCTCCATCTGCACGCTGACAAAGGTCTCTGCCTGCTGCACCTCGGCAGCGAGCGCTGGTGTGCTGCACAACAGCAGCCACAGCCACTCTTTTCGCTTGCGCCAAAACATTCAACACCACCCCCTTATGCCATACGCTTACTGAAGCGCAACGCGCTCATTACCAGCAGCGTGCTACCCAATACTCCCTGCGCGAGAAACTGCGGCCAGAGTACCTCCATGCCATTGCCCTTGAGAAAGACATCGCGCACGATCACCAGGAAGTAACGCAGCGGGTTGAGCCAGGTGATCCACTGCGCCGGCTCGGGCATGTTCTCGATGGGGAACATGAAGCCGGAGAGCAGGATCGCCGGGAAGAAAAAGAAGAACGCCGACATCAGCGCCTGCTGCTGGGTGTGGGAGATGGTGGAGATAAAGAGGCCCACGCCCAAGGTCGACATCAAATAGAGCCCTGCACCAAACAGCAGGATCAGCGGATTGCCCACCAGCGGCACCTCGAACCAGAAGAGCGCCACCACCATTACCATCACCAGCTGGATGTAGGCGATTAGGACGAAGGGGAGGGTCTTGCCGAGGATCAGCTCCATCGGGCGGATGGGGGTGACCATCAGCTGCTCCAGGGTGCCGATCTCCCGCTCCCGCACCACCGCCATCGAGGTCAGCAGCAGCGAGGTCAGCATCAGGATGAGCGCCATCACCCCCGGCACGTTGAAGTTGCGGCTCTTCAGCTCCGGGTTGTACCAGACGCGGCTGCGCAACTGCGCGCCGCCCTCGGCGGGCGGCAGCCCCAGACGCTGCGGCGGAAACTCGCTGATGATGCGTTGCGCATAACTCATCGCCAGGGTGCCGGTGTTGGAGTCGGTACCGTCCACCAATACCTGCACCGCGCCCGGCCGGCCACTGCGCAGGTCGTCGCTGAAGCCGCGCCCGATACGCAGCACCATCACCACGCGGCCGCGATCCAGCTCCTCGGCGATCTGCGCCTCGTGGCTGAGCCAGGCGTTGAGCTGAAAGTAGCCGGAGCCGGTAAAGGCCTCCACCAGGGCGCGACTGTCGGCGCTGCGATCCTGGTCATAGACCGCGGTGCGAATGTGATCGACATCGGTAGTGGCGGCGTAGCCGAAGATGAGCAGTTGAATCACCGGGGTAACGAAGATCAGAAACTTCATGCGCCGGTCGCGCAGCATCTGCAAAAACTCCTTCACCATCATGCGCCAGATACGTTCCCACATAGGCGCCTCAGCGGAGCTTCTTTTCGAACTTGCGCACCGCCACCACCATCACCACGGCGGCGAACAGGGCGAGAAATGCCAGCTCTTCCAGCAGATAGGCCGGCGGGCTGGCCTTGAGAAAGATCGCCTTGAGCACGGCGACAAAATAGCGCGCCTGCACCAGGTGGGTGATCCCCTGCAGCGGCGCCGGCATGTTCTCGATGGAGTAGAGAAAACCCGAGAGCAGGAAGGCCGGGATAAAGGTGGAGACCATCGCCGCCTGGCTGGCCACCAGCTGCGAGCGCGCCAGCGTGGAGATAAAGATCCCCAGCCCCAGCCCGCCAAAGAGAAACAGCGCGGTGACGCCGACGAGAAACAGCAGGCTGCCATGCAGCGGCACGCCGAAGACCCACACCGCCAGGGCCACCGCGAGCAGCATGTCGAACATGCCGATAATAAAGTAGGGCACCATCTTGCCGAGCATCAGCTCCAGCGGCTGCACCGGGGTGCTTATCAGCTGCTCCATGGTGCCGCTCTCCCACTCGCGCGAGACGGTGAGCGAGGTGAGCAGCGCGGTGATCACCGTCATGATCACCGCCATCAGTCCGGGGATGATGAACCAGCGGCTCTTCAGCTCCGGGTTGTACCAGACGCGCAGGCGGTTTTCGAGCAGCGGCGTGGCCATCAGGTCGAGCTGCTCGGCATTGAAGCGCCCGCTTACCCCTTCGAGATAGCCCTGACCGATGGCGGCGGTATTGGCGTCGGCGCCGTCGATGAGCGCCTGCACCGCCACCGCGCGCCCCGCCTCCAGCTCGCGGGCGAAGTGGCGCGGAATGATGAGGGCGATATGGGCCTGCCCGCCATCGAGCTGCCGCCGCGCCTCGTCGTCGTCATCACTCTGCGCCACCACGGTGAAATAGCCCGAGGCGCTGAAGCGCTCCAGATAGTTACGGCTGGCGCTGCTGCGGTCGTGGTCCACCACCACCAGATTGAGGTTGGTAATGTCCATGGTGATGGCGTAGCCGAAGAGTGCCAGCAGGATGAGCGGCATCAGGAAGGCCATCGCCAGGCTGCGCGGATCGCGCCGGATATGGACGAACTCCTTGCGCACCATCGCCCACAAGCGCAACGCTGACAATCTGTTCATCCCTCTTCGGCCTCGATCAGGCCGACGAATACATCCTCCATCGTCGGCAGCACCACCTCCGGCGTCACCGCGCCGAAACCCTGCTGCGCAAAAAATGTCCGCAACCGGTCGATGGCCTGCGGCGCGTCATCCACTGTCACATGCAGGGCATCGCCGAAGAGGGCGGCATCGTGAATCCAGGGCTCGCCCTCCAGCGCCTCCAGCGCGGCATAGGGGCGCGGCGGGCGCAGCTCCACGATGTCGCGCGCCAGGGCGTTGCGCTTGAGTTCACCCGGCTCGCCACGGGCGATCAACCGGCCGCGATAGATCAGCGCCAGCTCGTCACAATACTCCGCCTCGTCCATGTAGTGGGTGGTGACGAACACGGTGGTGCCGCCGCGGGAGAGGTGGGCGATGAGGTCCCAGAAGAGGCGCCGCGCCATCGGGTCGACCCCCGAGGTCGGCTCATCGAGAAACAGGATTGGCGGCTCGTGCAGCACCGCGCAGCCGAGGGCCAGGCGCTGCTTCCAGCCACCGGCGAGGGCGCCGGTGGCGTGGCGGCGCATCCCGGCAAGACCTGCCATCTCCAGCACCCACTCCTTGCGCGCGGCGCGCCGCTCGCGCGGCACCCCGTAGAGGCCGCTGAAAAAGTCGATGTTCTCCTCCACCGTAAGGTCATCGTAGAGCGAGAATTTTTGCGACATGTAGCCGATGCGCTGTTTGATCGCCTCGAACTCGCTCATCACATCGAGCCCCAGCACGCGGCCACTCCCCGCGCTGGGCTGCAGCAACCCGGTGAGCATGCGGATGGTGGTGGATTTGCCCGAGCCGTTGGGGCCGAGAAAACCGAAGATGCGCCCCTGCGCCACCTGCAGGTCGATGTGATCGACGGCGACAAAATCACCGAAACGCCGTGTCAGGCCACTGACATCCACCGCCAGGCTCATGGCGCATCCCCCCTGCTCACCGCCTGGATGAAGACATCCTCCATGCTGGGCACGATACGGCGCGCGCCATGCACCACGATCCCCGCCTCCGCGAGCCAGGCCAGCGCCTGTTGCAGTTGCCCCTCATCGTCGGTGGCGAGGTGTACCCGGCCGCCAAACAGCCCGACCCGCTGCTGCCCCAGCCGCTCGGCCAGCAGCTCGCGGGCGCCGCGTCCGTCCGCCGACTCCAGCTCAAACATCTCTCCGGGCAGGGCGGCCTTGAGTTGCCGTGGCGTATCGCACAGCAGCAGTTTTCCATGGTCGAGCAGGCCGACGCGGCTGCACCGTTCGGCCTCGTCCAGATAGGCGGTGGAGACCACAATGGTGACCCCCTCCTTGAGCATGCTGTAGAGAATGCGCCAGAAATCACGCCGTGATACCGGGTCGACGCCGTTGGTCGGCTCATCCAGAAACAGCACCTCGGGGCGATGGATCAGGGCGCAGGCGAGCCCCAGTTTCTGCTTCATGCCTCCGGAGAGGTTGCGTGCCAGGCGCTGGCGAAACGGTGTCAGGTTGGAGAAGCCGAGCAGCCGCTCCATGGTCGCCGCGCGCTCGCCTGGCGGCACCCGGTAGAGGTCGGCGTAGAAACGCAGATTCTCCTCGACGCTGAGATCCCCATAGAGGCCGAAACGCTGCGACATATAGGCGATACGGCGCTTGATCTCCTCCTCCCCGCCGTTAATCGGGAAGCCCGCCACAGTGGCCTCGCCCTCGCTCTGGGCGAGCACCGCAGTCAGCATGCGCAGGGTGGTGGTCTTGCCGGCCCCGTCCGGTCCGACCAGGCCGAAGATCTCACCCTGCGCGATGGACAGGTCGAGCCCGCGCACCGCCCAGGCATCGCCAAAGGCGCGGCCGAGATTGCGCGTGACCACCGCCGCCGCTTCCATCTCTGCGCACCTCCCCGCTAACTGGACGGTTGCGACGTTGTCAGCGACCGCGCCCAGCGCCAGGCCAGCAGCGCGATGGTCAGCCACACCACGGAGCGCAGGGTCATGGCGATGACGGTGCGCATCTCAAAGGCGCCGCCGTTGAGGATGTAGAGGCCAAAGAGGGCGAACACCAGCAGCGTGGCCGCGGCGATGGCGGCGGCCAGTTTGGCGGCACACCCCTTGCGCAGCAGCAGGCCAACCCCGGCGATGATGTAGGCAAAACCGGCGATAAAGTTGAACCACAGCACGAAGCCCACATAGTTGCCCGCCGCGGCGCGCGCCGCGCCATCAAAAAAGAGCACCGCCCCGCCGCTCTTGATCGTCAACGCGCCGAAGGCCATCGCCACCACCGCTATCAGCCACAGGTAGACTGGTCTTTTTTCACTGCTCATTACGACTTCTCCTCTTGTTGTCGTGGGGTATCCACATCAATCCAGACATCCGCCGGCATCCCCGGCTTCAATATTCCCTCGCTGTTTTCCAGCTGCACATCCACCGCGAAGACCAGCTTGACCCGCTCTTCGAGGGTCTGCACATTCTTCGGGGTAAACTCCGCCTGGCTGGAGACAAAACTGACGTGGCCGGGGAAGCGCCGCGCGGGCCAGCCATCCACCGCCACCTCGGCCGGGGCACCCAGGCGCACCTCACCGATGCGCCGCTCGGGGATGTAGACCCGCAACCGTGGCCGCGACAGATCGGCAAGGGTGGCCACCGGGCGCAGCGCCGCCAGGGTCTCGCCCACCTCGGCATGCACGCGTGTCACCACACCGGGGATGGGGCTGTGCGCGCTCATCTCCGACAGGGTGATGCGCAGGGTCTCCACCGCGGCCTCTGTCTGTTCGAGCCGCGCCCGGGCGGCGGCGATCTGCTCCTCACGCGGGCCACGGCGCAACAGCTGCCACCGCTCCCGTGCCGACTGGTGACGCGCCTCGGCGCCACTGGCCGCGGCAAGATCACGGTCGAGGTGTTCTTGGCTGATGCCGCCCTCGGCAAACAGCGCACGGGAGCGCGCCGCCTGCGCCTCAAGATTCTGCGCCTGCACCGCCGCCTCACGCACCGCCGCCTCTGCCTGCGCCACCTCCTCGGTGCGAAAGCCGCTCTCCAGCTCTGCCAAGGCAGCCTGTGCCACCCGCGTCCCGGCCTCGGCCTCCCGCAGCCGGGCGTGCAGCTCGCGACTGTCCAGGGTGGCGATCAGCGTCCCTGCCGCCACGCTCTCCCCCTCATTGACCGGGCGTTGCGTCAGCGTGCCGGGCAGGCGAAAACCGATGCGCACCTCGGTAACCTCGATGGTGCCGGAGGCGGCCAGCGGCCCCTCGGCCTGCGAGTCGCCGCGCTGGGTCACCAGCACCCGCGCCACCAGCCCTGCCAGCAACCCCGCCAACAGCAGGGAAACCACGATAACTATCCAATGGTTGCGTTTCATCTTCCTCACTCTCCCTGCCGCGGCACGGCTGCTGAAAAACTCTCCGGGCCAAGGAGTCCGGCCGCCTTCAGCAGGCTACTCTTGCTGAGCGTCAAATCGTAGTGCGCCTGCACCCGTTTTGCCCTGGCACTCCACAGATCGGCCTCGGCACCCAGCAGCTCGGTGATGGTGCTGGTGCCGGTTTTATAGCGCAGGGTCTCGATACGCAACACCTCTTCGGCCTCGCGCAGCCCCTGCTCGGCCACCCGGAGTTGCAGCTCACCGGTAGCCACATCCGCGTGCGCCTCGCGCACCTGATAACGCAGGCTGTCCGCCAGCTCCTGCATCTCCAGTTGCGCCACCTCCCTGGCAATCACCGCCTGGCTGACCCGGTCGCGCCGCGCCGCGCCGTCATACAGCGGCACGCTAAGTTGCAGCCCGACCTGCCACTCATCCTGCCCCTCGCCGTCACCGCTCTCCAGGTGGCGGCCGTTGCCGATAAGGTGCAGTTGTGGCCGGCGTTCCCCGCGTGCCATCTCGATGCGCTCACCGGCGGCGTCGATGCCGCTCCGTGCCCGTTGCAGGCTGGGGTGGTTGGCCAGCGCCTGGTCGCTCCACTGCGCCAGGGTGGTGTTGGCGGCGGGGAGTGTTACCTCCATCCGCGCCACCAACTGCGTCGGCGCCTCGCTCTCTCCCGTCAGCATCGCCAGAAGTTGCAGGCCGTTGCCAACCCCCTGTTCCAGCGCCGCCATCTCGTAGCGCGCCTCGGAGAGACGGGTCTTGACGCGGGCCAGGTCAATTTGCGCCACCCGACCCGAGCGCAGCCGCTCCTGCGTATCCGCATATTGCGACTCCAGCCCCCGGATTCTGTGTTGCATGGCGTCGCGCTGCTGTTGCAACTGCAACGTCTTGCCGTAGGCGGAGGCCACATTGAAGATCAGCTCCTGGCGTGAGGCCTCCAGCCGCAAGCGCGCCGCGAGGATCTGCTTCTCGGCCAGATTGACCGCCGCCACCAGCTTGCCCCCCACATAGAGCGGCAGGCGCAGGTTCAGGCCGATACTGGCAATATCCTCAGCAAAGGGGGGAAAGCTGCCCGCCTCATGGATGGGCCAGGCGAGGGTCGGCTCCGAATAGCGGGTCACCCCCGCCTGCAGCTCCAGCTCGGGATAGTGTCCGGCCTGCGCCACCGATTTTGCCAGCCGCTCGCTCTGCAGCTGTCGGCGCTGTCGTTCGATACCGGGATTGTTCAGCAACGCCTGCTCCAGCGCCTGCTGAATCGACACCGTTTCGGCCAGGGCCGCGCCCGCCGCTCCCCACAGCACTATTGCCGTCACCAGACTGCCAAAGCGTTTCACGGTTTTACCTCCTCCATCCCGTTCTCAACACGGCGCGCCTACTGCTGCATCCCGTGACCACCACCCGGCCCCTTGCCGGCACCGGCACCCTGGCGCATCTGCGCCCGCTCCGCATCACTCATCGTTGCCATTCGCCGTTGCATCTCCTGCCTGAAGGCGGTGCGCTCGGCCTCGCTCATGTTGCGTACCTCGCTGCGTTTCTGCTGTAGCTCCTCGATGCTGTAGGCGGAAAAGTCCTCGGCGGCACTGGCCGTCGTCACGATGATGGCGGCAGCAGCGCCGGTCAGCCATTTTTTCATTTTCATCTTTTTCTCCTCTCTCTATCTTACGGTTCAGGATCACGCCTCGATCTGACGAAGAACGGGATCGTCTTTATCTGCCCGGGTAGGGGCAATTCGTTCAAACAACATAAACAGCACCGGGATAACGATGAGTGTCAGCAGGGTCGCCGCCAGAATGCCGCCTATCACCACCGTGGCGATGGGCGAAAAGCGCTCGGCGCCGACCGCCAGCTCCAGCGACAGCGGCAACATGCCGGCCACGTCGGAGAGGGCTGTCATCATGATGGGACGGTAGCGTACCGTCACCGACTCGATGATCGCCTGCTCCAGCGCCACCCCGTCACGCCGTCGCACCAGGATGTAGTCGATGAGCACGATGCTGTTGTTGACCACGGTGCCGACCAGCAGGATGATGCCGAGCAGCGCCGGCATGGAGAGGTATTTGCCCGCCAGCAACAGCGCCAGCGCCACACCGACAAACTGCAGCGGCACCGCCATCAGGATGGTGAACGGGTGTTTGAAGGAGCGAAACTGCGCCACCAGCACCAGATAGACCGCCAGGATCCCCATCCCCAGGGCGCGGATAATACGGAACCGCGCCTCCTCGAAATCGCTCTGCTCGCCACCAATCGCCACCTCGTAACCGTCGGGCAGGGTCATGCCATTGACCACCACGGTGATGTCGCTAATGGTGTCGGAGAGCGGGCGCCCGTAGTGGTAACCGAGCACATCGAGGGTCTGCTGCAACGCCTCCCGCGTGACGATGCGCGGGCCGAAGCGGGTCTCCAACTGCGCCAGCTCGCGCAGCGGCACCTGCCGTCCATCGGGTGACTGCAGGTGCACATCGTTCAGGTCGCCCAGATCCTCGCGGTTCTCCGCCCGGTAGCGCAAAAAGATCTCCAGGTCGCGATCACGCGGCTGGCGGAAGGGGGCGATCACCTCGCCCTCGGTCGCCTCGTAGACGGCACGCGCCACCTGCTTGCCGCTCAGGCCGAACTCCGCCGCCCGCTCACGATTGATGGCGACGTGCACCTCGGGCATATCGAGCCCCCAGTTTTTATAGAGATTGGTGACGCCGGGCACCGGCTGCAGCAGCGCCATCAGCTCCGTACCAAGGCGATCCAGCACCAGCGGGTCGGGACCACTGAAGCGCACATCGAGCGGCGCTGCGGTGCCGGCCCGCGCCGTCCCCCCCTTCTCCTTGACCACCGCCAGGGTGATGCCGGGGATGGCGTGCAGCCCGGCGCGCACCCGATCCATGATCGACCAGAGCGTCTCCTCGCGTGCGGTGCGCGGCGTCAGGTTGACCACAAACTCGGCCTGGTTGATATCCATCGCGCCACGGCTGCCCAGATAGTGGCCGCCGGGCTCGTAACCGATCTGGGTGCTGACCACCAGCACCTCCGGCTCCTGCAGCAGCAGCCGCTCGGCCTCTCGCACCGCCTTCACGGTCTGCTCCAGCGGCGTGCCCGGCACGGTATCGAGCATGATCTGGAAATTGCCCGAATCGAACTTGGGCAACATCTCGCTCCCCAGCATCGTCATCAGTCGCAGGCTCAGTGCCAGCAGCAGGGTTACCGCCAGCAGGGTGCGCCAGGGGTGGCGCAGACTCCAGGAGAGCAGGGCGAGATAACCCTCGCGCAGCCCGTCGATAAAGCGGGTGAAGGGGCGTATCCAGTGTGCAAAGCGCCCCTCGCCGTCATCCTCGGGGTGGAGCCACAGCGCGGTGAGCAGCGGGATGAGGGTCACGGAGATGACAAAGGAGGAGCTCAGGGCGAAGGCGAGGGTCCAGGCCAGCGGGCCGAACAGCTCGCCGACAAAGCCGCCGAGAAACATCAGCGGCACCAGCACCGCGATGGTGGTGAGCGTTCCCGCCAGGTCGGCGAGAAAGATCTCCTCGGTACCGCGTATCGCTGCCTGCACCGGCGGTGCTCCCTCCAGCAGGTGGCGGTGGACGTTCTCCAGCACCACGATGCCGTCATCCACCAGCAGGCCAATGGAGAGGATGATCGCCGACATGGTGACCATGTGCAGCTCGATCCCCGCCAGATACATCAGGCAGAAGGTCATCAAAAAGGCGACCGGGATGGAGATGGCGATGATCAGCGCCTGGCGCAGGTGGGCGAGAAAGAGCAGCACCACGATAATGGTCAGGACGATGGCGCTGAGGATGGTGCTGGTCATGTTGTCGATGACCAGCTCGGTGAAGACCGAGTCGTCATCGGCGACGGTGATCGCCAGCTGCGGGAAGGCGAGGCGCAACCGCTCCAGCTCGCCGCGCACGCGCCGCGCCACCTCCACCGTGTTGGCCTCCTCGCGCTTGAGCAGCTGCACGGCGATCGCCGCCTCGCCGTTGAGGTGATAGGCCGAACGCGGCTCGGCCGCGCTCACCCGCACGCTGGCGACATCCCCCAGCCGCACCGTGCGATCACCGTCGCGCAACACCACCAGTGAGGCGGCATCCCGCGCATCCTGCAGCGGCGCCTCGAAGCGCACCACCGCCTCCTGGTCGCCGCGCTCAATCCGCCCGCCCGGCTCGCTCAGGTTCCACCCCTGCAGCGCCGCGCGCAGCATCGCCATCTCCAGGCCATGGGCGCGCAGCTTGTCGCGCTGCACGCTCACCTCCAGCTGCTGTTTATGACCGCCGAAGACATCCACCGCGGCCACCCCATCGACCAGTTGCAGACGATCGCGCACCGCGTTGTCCGCCAGCTCGCGCACCGCCTGCAACGAGAGCTCACCGCTCTTTAGCGCCAGGGTGAGGATCGGCTTGTCGGAGGAGGAGAACTGCAACACCTGCGGCTCGCCGATCCCCTGCGGCAGGTGGTTGCGAATGCGGCTGATGGCATTCTGCACATCGAGGGCCGCCGCCTCCACATCGCGAGTGTAGTGGAACTCTGCCTTGACCACGGAGAGTCCGATCTGGCTGGTGGAGCTCACCTTGCGGATGCCGTTGATGCCGCCAAACTCCTCCTCCATCACCTTGCTGACATTCTTCGCCACATCCACCGCCGCCACCCCCGGATAGGCGGTGATCACCGTCACCACCGGCGGGTCGGAGTCGGGGAAGAGCTGTATCGGCAGACCGAGGCGGGCCACCACCCCGAACACCACCACGGCGATCAGGGCGGCGAAAATGGTGTAGCGGTAGCGCAGTGAGAAACTTGGCCAGCTCATGCTCGCCACCCCTGCAGCCGGGCGCGCAATCTGTCCGGTCTGGTCAGTCTGCTCAGTCTGCTCATCGGCATCATCCCAGCGGCGCGGCGTTGGCGGTCGCCGGCCCCTGATAGAGCTCCACGGCGCGGCCCGGCTCCAGCAGCGGATGGGGGGTGGTGATCACCTGTTGGTCACGGCCAACCCCCTCCAGCAACCGCACCTGCCCCCCCTCGATGCTGCCGGTCGTCACCGGGAGCCAGACGGCACGCCCCTC
>JAPHSX010000044.1 GCA_026196575.1 Gammaproteobacteria bacterium
AGAGGTGTTGATCACGTTGCCGTGGCCCAGGTTCTCGAAGAAGCCGGGCAGACGCAGGGCGTTCATACCACCGGAGATGATCGGGGTGGTGGGCTTCATGCCGTGCCACTCCTGGTGGTAGAACGGACCCTGGCAGGAATCACGCTCGATCATGTAGGCGATAACCTTGTCATCCTTGCCGCCTTCCATCTTGCCGAAGCCCATGGTGCCGACGTGGATACCGGAGGCACCCTGCAGACGTGACATCTTGGCCAGAACGAAGGCGGTGTAGCCGCGAACGGATGACGGCGAGGTGACAGCACCGTGGCCGGCACGATGGTAGTGCAGGTACTGACCGGGGTACTGGCGACGGGCGGTGGTAACCATACCGGGGCCACCAACATAACCGTCAACCAGGAAGGCAACCTTGTCGGCGTCGGCACCGAATGTTTCCAGTACGAAGTCGGCACGGGCACACATTTCGTAGTGGTCGTCGGCGGTGATGTTGGCAGAGAACAGCTTGGCCTGACCGGTTTCGTCCTGGGCGCGCTTCATGGCGTCAGCAACAAGAGGGATAACCTTCTTCATCGGGCAGAAGACCTGGTTACCCTGGGGCTCGTCGTTCTTGATGAAGTCACCACCGAGCCAGAACTGGTAGGCCGCGTGAGCGAAGGGCTCGGGACGCAGGCCCAGCTTCGGCTTGATGATGGTACCGGCGATGTAACCACCGTTCTCGACCGGGCGGCCGAGGATACGCCACATGTCGCTGATGTCCTTGGCCGGGCCATCGAACAGCTGCAGCATACGCGGCGGAACATAGAAGTCCTGCATCTGCAGGTTCTTACAGTCGCCCATACCCTGGTTATTACCAATGGCCAGGGTGAGGAAGGAAACGATCATGGCGCGGCCGTCGATGACGTTGCGGTCGAAGAGGTCGTTCGGGTAGGCGATCTTGATGATGCCCTTGGCTTCATCGCTGTAGTAAACCAGGGCGTCTACGCCCTTGGTGAAGTCATCGGTGGTAGAAACTTCAACGTTGGTACCGGTAGACGACTCGGCAGCGATGTGCGCCGCCACTTCCAGGTAGCCGTAGCCTTCAGCAGGCTGCATGGTGTAGGCAACCAGGATGTGGCCACCACCGGCGATCAGGTCCTCTTCTTTCAGGGAAAGGTCAGCGTAACGTGCAGATTGATCCATTTGGATACACCTCTATACAGTTAGATAAAAAATCGTGCGGCGAAAAACATGATGGCCTCCGCCCGCTTGCCGATTAGGGTGGTGCTGCGGCTCGATGAACCGGCGTAATCGGGAAACAGACTATAGCCGCTACGTTCCTATAAGTTAATTAAAATGAAATGATGGAATAGATAAGGTATTCCTTATGATCCACCCCATCAGCGCGCCTCCGGCTTCACCGCCATCGCCACGGTGTATTGCGGCCCCTGCTTCAGTTTTTTGTAGTTACCAAAGACCTCGTTACAGGCGCGTTTGATAAACTCACGCAGCCCGGTGATGGTGACCAGATAGAGCCGCCCCCCCGGCTTGAGGTGCGCCAGCGCATCGTGCAGAAAGAGGTAGAGCATCTCGTTGCCCACCTTGGCCGGGATGTTGGAGGCGATAAGGTCAAAGCGGCGCTCGCCGATGTGGTTAAAGCCGTTGCTCAGCAGCGCCTCGCCATTGGTAATGCCGTTACGGGCGAGATTGGCGCGGGCATACTCCACCGCCACAAAGTCGCGATCCACCAGCAGTGTCTGCCCCTTGGGGGCGAGGCGCGCCATGGTCATGCCGATGGGGCCGTAGCCGCACCCCAGGTCCAGGCAGTCGTCCGCCTCAGCAATCTCCATGTAGTCGAGCAGCATCAGTGTGCCGGCGTCGATCTCGCGCGGCGAGAAGGTCCCCCAGGTGGTGTGAAAGTTGAGATGCTGCCCCTTCAGGGTCGCGTTGAAGACGATATCCTGGCGGAGCTTTTTAAGGTCTGTGGGCGCGGCCATCGCACTTATCCTCTGAAGAGCGCCATCCCGTAAGGGGCAGGCGGCGAAAAAACGGCTATGATGATAGTTTTCCAAGCAACCATAAGGTGAATCTTATGGCAAAGATGAACATCACCCTGCGGCAACTCAAGGTCTTCTCCTCGGTGGCAAAGCATTTGAGCTTCACCCGCGCCGCCGAAGAGCTGCATCTTACCCAACCTGCCGTCTCGATGCAGGTAAAACAGCTGGAGGGGCAGCTGGAGATCCCGCTCTTTGAACAGCTGGGCAAGAAGATCTACCTCACCGAGGCGGGGGAGGAGGTGCAGCACTACAGCCGCGCCATTGCGCAGCAGCTGGACGACATGGCCACCGCGCTGGCCAACCTCAAGGGGCTGGAGCACGGCAAGCTGCGCATCTCAGTGGCGACCACCGCCAACTACTTCGCCCCCCACCTGCTCGCCGCCTTTACCCGGCGCTATCCCGGGGTAAACGTCATCCTCGACGTCACCAACCGCCAGACCCTGCTGCGCCAACTGGCGGAGAACGAGGTCGACATGGTGATCATGGGCACCCCCCCGGCGGAGATGGAGCTGGAGGCCGGCCCCTTTATGGAGAACCCGCTGGTGATCATCGCCCCACCCGGCCACCCGCTGGCAAACCAGAGAGAGATCCCGCTCAAACAGCTGGAGCAGGAGGTATTTCTGCTGCGCGAGCCGGGCTCCGGCACCCGCAGCGCGATGGAGCGTTTCTTTGCCCGCCACGGCATCGCCATCACCACCAGTATGGAGGTGAGCTCCGACGAGGCGATCAAGCAGAGTGTGCAGGCGGGGCTGGGGCTGGGGGTGATGTCACAGGACGCGGTGGAGATGGAGCTGACGCTGCAGCGACTGCAGATCCTCGACGTGGCGCACTTTCCCATCCAGCGCCACTGGTTCGTGGTGCATCGCCGTGGCAAGCGCCTCTCGGCCATTGCCCAGGCCTTCAAGAGCTTTTTGCTCGATGAGGCCGCCGCCCTGCTCGACAAGCCGCCCGGCTAACCCTGCTTCGATACAACGAAAAAAGGCGCCCGCGGGCGCCTTTTTGCTGCAGTGGGAGAGAAACCCCCTTAGTTGACCTTGGGCTCCAGCTTGCCTGCCTCGTACTCCATGAACATGGTCTCCAGGGAGATCGGCTTGATCCTGGAGGCCTGACCGGCGGAACCGAAGGCCTCGAAGCGGTTTTTGCAGATCCCGGCCATCGCCTTGGTCGCCTCTTTGAGGAACTTGCGCGGGTCGAAGTTGGCGGGATTGTCGTGCAGGTGCTTGCGAATGGAGCCGGTGGAGGCCATGCGCAGGTCGGTGTCGATGTTGACCTTGCGCACGCCGGACTTGATTCCCTCGACGATCTCGTCGACCGGCACGCCGTAGGTCTGACCCATGTCACCACCGAAATCGTTGATGATCTTGAGCCAGTCCTGCGGTACGGAGGAGGAGCCGTGCATTACCAGATGGACATTGGGGATGCGGTCGTGGATCTCTTTCACGCGGTCGATACGCAGGATCTTGCCGGTGGGCTCCTGGGTAAACTTGTAGGCACCGTGCGAGGTACCGATGGCAATGGCCAGGGCATCCACACCGGTCTGCTTGACGAAGTCAGCGGCCTCGTTGGGGTCGGTCAGCAGCTTGTCCATATCCAGCTTGCCCTCGGCTCCGTGGCCGTCCTCTTCACCCATCATGCCGGTCTCCAGTGAGCCGAGGCAGCCAAGCTCGCCCTCGACCGAGACGCCACAGGCGTGGGCCATGTCGACCACCTGCCTGGTGACATTGACGTTGTACTCGAAGCTGGAGGGGGTCTTGCCGTCGGCCATCAGTGAGCCGTCCATCATCACCGAGGAGAAACCGGACTGAATGGAGCGGGCACAGATCGCCGGCGAGGCGCCGTGGTCCTGGTGCATCACGACCGGAATGTTCGGGTACATCTCGATCGCCGCCTCGATGAGGTGACGCAGGAAGGGCTCACCGGCATAGGAGCGGGCACCGGCGGAACCCTGCAGGATCACCGGGCTGTCCACGGCAGCGGCGGCCTGCATGATAGCATGCACCTGCTCCATGTTGTTGACGTTAAAGGCGGGCAGACCGTAGCCATTTTCGGCAGCGTGATCCAGCAGTTGGCGCAAAGATACAAGGGCCATTTCGAACTCCTTAAGCTGTTTGTCGTGTAAATCGGTTAATCAAAAAATTGGCTGTTGGCGCGGGTAGCAACCAGTGCTACACCAGGTCCCCCACCTTGACGATCTTCATCGCGTTGGTGCCACCGTGGATCCCCATCAGGTCACCCTTGGTAATGATCACCAGGTCGCCGTCGCGTACCGCACCGCGGCGGCGCAGCTCGTCGATCGCCTCGCGGTTAAGCTCGGCGTGGTCGGTGGCGGTGACATCAAAACTGACCGGATAGACACCGCGATAGAGGGTGACCTTGCGCCGGGTCTGCACCGTGCGCGTCATCGCGTAAATCGGGATCCCAGAGCTGATGCGCGACATCCACAGCGGCGTGGAACCCGATTCGGTCAGCGCCGCGATTGCCTTCACCTTGAGGTGGTTGGCGGTATACATCGCCGCCATCGCAATCGCCTCGTCGATATTGGTGAACTGGGTGTGGATGCGGTGTTCGGACTGGGTGGCCTGACGTTGTTTCTCCGCCTCGATGCAGACCCGGTGCATCGCCGCGATCGCCTTGTCGGGATACTTGCCGGAGGCGGTCTCCGCCGAGAGCATCACCACATCGGTGCCGTCGAGCACCGCGTTGGCCACGTCAAACACCTCGGCACGGGTCGGGATCTGGTTCTCGATCATCGACTCCATCATCTGCGTTGCGGTGATCACCACACGGTTCATCTCGCGCGCCTGGTGGATCAGCCGCTTTTGCACCGGCGGCAGGGCGGCGTCGCCAATCTCCACCCCCAGATCGCCGCGGGCGATCATAATGGCATCAGAGGCGGCGATGATCTCCTCGATCACCTCCAGCGCCTCGGCACGCTCAATCTTGGCAACGATGCCGCCCTTGCCGCCGGCGGCGACAAACAGCTCACGCGTCTCGTTGACATCGGCCGCATGGCGCGGGAAGGAGACCGCGAGGTAGTCCGCCTCGATGAGCGCGGCGGTCTTGATGTCCTCCCGATCCTTCTCGGTCAGCGCCGGCGCGGTAAGGCCACCGCCCTGCTTGTTGATCCCCTTGCGATCGGAGAGGTCGCCGCCAACCACCACGCGGCACCTCACCTCGGTGTTCTCGACGCTGTCTACCCACAGCACTACCCGCCCATCGTCCAGCAGCAGGGTATCGCCACGGGAGAGATCCTCATGCAGGTGTTTGTAGGCCGAGCCGACCCGCTCCACGGTGCCGCTGTTCTTGTCGTGGCTGGAGTCGAGAATGAAGCTGGCGCCCTCCTCCAGAAACACCTTGCCCCCGACAAAGCGCTCGATGCGGATCTTGGGGCCCTGCAGGTCGCACAAGACCCCTACCTGTCGGCCATGGGCACGGGCACGGTTACGCACCCGCTCGACCCGCTCGATATGCTCCTCTGCCGTGCCGTGGGAGAAGTTGATACGAACCACATCAACCCCCGCCTCGATCATCTTGTCGAGAACCTTCGGGTCATCGGTGGAGGGACCCAATGTCGCCAGAATCTTTGTGCGTCTTTGCATACCGGTTATTCAATCACCCTATGTGACAGTAAAGAGGCGGCGGGGCTCTGCCGCGCCTCGGGGTTCGGTTACTTCGCGCGTTCTTCCAGCATGGCCACGGCGGGCAGGGTCTTGCCCTCCAGGTACTCCAGGAAGGCACCGCCAGCGGTGGAGATATAGGAGACCTTGTCGTAGATATTGTACTTCTGGATCGCCGCGATGGTATCGCCGCCGCCCGCCAGGGAGAAGCCCTTGGCATTGGCGATGGCCATGGAGACGGTCTTGGTCCCCTCGCCAAACTGGTCGAACTCGAAGACACCAACCGGGCCGTTCCAGACGATGGTGCCGGCCTTGGCGATGATCTCGGCGAGCTCCTGTGCGGATTTGGGGCCAATGTCGAAGATCATGTCGTCATCGGCCACTTCATCGGCATTCTTCAGCACCGCCGGCTCGTTCTCGTCAAACTTCTTGCCGCACACCACATCGACCGCGATCGGGATATGGGCGCCGCGTGCCTGCATCTTGGCGATCAGCGTCTTGGCGGTATCAACCAGATCATCCTCGCACAGTGACTTGCCGACGTTATGGCCCATCGCCTTGAGGAAGGTGTTGGCAATACCACCGCCGACCACCAGCTGATCGACCTTCTCGGAGAGGGCCTCCAGCACGGTCAGCTTGGTGGAGACCTTGGAGCCGCCGACGATGGCGACCATCGGGCGGGCCGGGTTGGCCAGCGCCTTGGCCAGGTTGTCCAGCTCACTGGCCAGCAGCAGGCCGGCACAGGCGGTGGGGGCAAACTTGCCAACACCGTGGGTGGAGGCCTGGGCGCGGTGGGCGGTGCCAAAGGCGTCCATCACGAAGATGTCACACAAGGCGGCATACTTTTTGGACAACGCCTCGTTGTCCTTCTTCTCGCCGGCGTTAAAGCGCACGTTCTCCAGCAGCACGCACTCGCCCTCGGCAACCTCAAAGCCGCCATTGAGGTAATCCTTGATGAGGCGCACCTCCCGGCCGAGCTTGGCCGACATATCGGCGGCGATGGGGGCCATCGAGTTCTCCTCATCGGCCTTGCCCTCCTCGGGACGGCCACGATGCGACATCACCATCACCCTGGCGCCGGCCTTGAGGCAGTGCTCCACGGTCGGCATCGAGGCGCTGATACGGGCATCGGAGGTGACCTTGCCCTCTTTAACGGGCACATTGAGGTCGGCACGGATTAGCACGCGCTTGCCCGCGAGATCCAGGTCGGTCAATTTGATAAAGGACATGATGAAGCTCCTGCTGAGATTTAAAAAATTTTAAAAACGATTTGCCAAACCGTCAGGGCGTGGCTTGGCAAATGGTTTTATGAGAAATCACGGGGGTAATAGATCTCACCCCGTAAATTCCATGCACACAATAAGCGAGAGATTTTGTTCCCTGGCAAGACGCTTGAATGTTTTGAACACGGAGCGTACATCAGTACGTGAGTATTCAAAATCATTCAAGCAACGCAGTCCAGGGGACAAAAGATCCGCTTATTTTGAGACGTGCTCGACAAAGCGCAGCATGTTGGCGGTATAGCCATACTCGTTGTCGTACCAGGAAACCACCTTGACGAAGGTACCATCCAGGGCGATACCGGCCTCGGCATCGAAGATGGAGGAGAAGCCCACGCCACGGAAATCGGTGGAAACCACCTTCTCGTCGGTGTAACCCAGGGTCTTGCTCATCTCGCCGGACTCGGAGGCCTTCTTCATGGCCGCGCAGATGTCGGCATACTTGGCTTCCTTGTTCAGCTCAACGGTCAGGTCAACCACGGAGACGTCGGAGGTGGGGACGCGGAAGGCCATGCCGGTCAGCTTGCCATTCAGCTCGGGCAGTACCACACCCACGGCCTTGGCAGCACCGGTGGAGGAGGGAATGATGTTTTCCAGGATACCGCGGCCACCGCGCCAGTCCTTCATGGAAGGACCGTCAACGGTCTTCTGGGTAGCGGTTGCAGCGTGCACGGTGGTCATCAGGCCACGCTTGATGCCCCAATTGTCGTTCAGCACCTTGGCCACGGGGGCCAGGCAGTTGGTGGTGCAGGAGGCGGCGGAGATGATGGCCTGGCCGGCATAGGTGTTGTGGTTAACACCGTAAACGAACATCGGGGTGCCGTCCTTGGAAGGCGCGGACATCACGACCTTCTTGGCGCCGGCGTCGATGTGCTTCTGACAGGTCTCTTCGGTGAGGAAGAAGCCGGTGCATTCGATGACCAGGTCGGCACCGATGTCGGACCACTTCAGGTTGGCCGGGTCACGCTCGGCAGTGAGGCGGATGGTCTTGCCGTCAACCACCAGGTTGTTGCCAGAGACAGAGACGTCGCCGTTGAAACGGCCGTGTACCGAGTCATACTTCAGCATGTAGGCCAGGTAGTCAGCGTCGAGCAGATCGTTGATACCCACCACTTCGATGCCGGGGAAGTCTTTGGCGATGGCACGGAAAGCCATGCGGCCGATGCGGCCAAAACCGTTAATACCGACTTTAATAGTCATGGAGTTTCTCCCTAAGTTTATTGATGTAAAAAAACGGGTGTGTGCAGGCCCGGGCAGATGCCCAGACCACACCAGATAATTTAGTTACAGGACCTCGTTAACCGCGGCGACAACATTCTCGACGGTAAAGCCAAACTCCTTAAACAGCTGATCCGCCGGGGCGGACTCACCGAAGCGATCGATCCCCACCACCTTGTCGGCGTACTTGTACCACATCGCGGTCACACCAGCCTCGACGGCAACAGCGGGAACACTGGCCGGCAGCACCGCGCCCTGATAGACCGCATCCTGTGCCTCGAAGACATTGAGGTTGGGCATGGAGACGACGCGAATCTTCCTCTCCCCCATAGCTGCGGCGGCATCCATCGCCAGCGCCACCTCCGAACCGGTGGCAATGATGATGGCGTCCGGAGTACCGTCACAATCCTTAAGGATGTAACCGCCCCGGGTGATGTCGCTGATCTGCGCCGCGCTGCGCGCCTGATGCGGCAGCCCCTGACGCGAGAAGACGAGACAGGTCGGGCCATCCGTGCGCTCAACCGCCTGCTGCCAGGAAACGGCTGACTCCACCGCATCACAGGGGCGCCAGACGCTCATGTTGGGGATGATGCGCATGGAGGCGATCTGCTCGACCGGCTGGTGGGTCGGGCCGTCCTCACCCAGACCGATGGAGTCATGGGTGTAGACAAAGATCACACGCTGCTTCATCAGTGCGGCCATGCGCAGGGCGTTGCGGGCGTACTCCATGAACATCAGGAAGGTGGCGCCGAAGGGGATGAGACCGCCGTGCAGGGCGATACCGTTCATAATGGCGGACATGCCGAACTCACGCACGCCGTAGCGCACGTAGTTGGAAACCTCGTTGGCGTCCATCGGTTTGTAGCCCGACCACTCGGTCAGGTTGGAGCAACCGAGGTCGGCGGAGCCACCGAACAGCTCGGGCAGCATGGGCGAGTAAGCCTCGATGGCGGCCAGGGAGGCCTGGCGGGTGGCCGGACTCTTGGCGGCCGCATCGACAGCGGCGATGTAGGCCGCCGACTTCTCGGCCCAGTCGGCAGGCAGCTCACCCGACATACGCTGTTCAAACTCGGCCGCCAGCTGCGGGTACTCGGCACGATAAGCCTCGAACTTCGCGTTCCACGCCTTCTCGGCGGCGGCGCCCTTCTCTTTGGCGTCCCAACCGTGATAGATCTCGGAGGGCACCTCAAAGGCGTCGTGATCCCAGCCCAGGGCGGCCTTGGTCAGGTTGATCTCCTCCTGGCCCAGCGGCGCGCCGTGACAGGCGTGGCTACCAGCCTTGTTGGGGGAGCCAAAGCCGATGGTGGTCTTGCAGCAGATCAGGGTCGGCTTGTCGGTCATCGCCTTGGCCATCTGGATGGCATTTTCCAGTGCTTCGTGATCATGGCCATCCACCGCGGGAATGACGTGCCAGCCATAGGCCTCGAAACGCTTGGGGGTATCGTCGGCGAACCAGCCATCCACATGGCCGTCGATAGAGATGCCGTTGTCGTCCCAGAAGGCGATCAGTTTACCCAGACCGAGGACACCGGCCAGGGAGCACGCCTCATGCGAGATCCCCTCCATCATGCAGCCATCGCCGAGGAAGACGTAGGTGTGGTGGTCAACAATCTTGTGACCCTTCTGGTTGAAACGGCCCGCCATCGCCTTCTCGGCGATCGCCATGCCCACACCATTGGTGATCCCCTGGCCCAGCGGGCCGGTGGTGGTCTCAACGCCGGGCGCATAGCCATACTCGGGGTGACCGGGGGTGCGCGAGTGCAGCTGACGGAACTGCTTCAGGTCCTCAATGGAGAGGTCATAACCGGTGAGGTGCAGCAGCGAATAGATCAGCATCGAGCCGTGGCCATTGG
The DNA here is from genome assembly GCA_026196575.1 of Gammaproteobacteria bacterium. Classification (GTDB taxonomy): domain Bacteria; phylum Pseudomonadota; class Gammaproteobacteria; order Thiohalomonadales; family Thiohalomonadaceae; genus JAPHSX01. The sequence continues at coordinate 9,999 of JAPHSX010000044.1, forward strand.
AGAGGATAAAGCGATCACGATCAGCCCACTTGGGGTTGTTCGGGTTGTGCTTCATGTGGTCGTTCCACAGCACCTCGGCGATATCGGCCATACCCATCGGGGCACCGGGGTGACCCGAATTGGCCTTCTGGACCGCATCCATGCTCAGGGCACGAATGGCATTGGCTAAGTCTTTACGGCTTGGCATTGGCTTCTCCTTAGAAGAGTTTCATTATGAATCTCGTGGCTCCCGTTCCGTCGTTATCGCCACTGGCGACCCACTGTTCTACTGTGGGACGAAACCGAAACAGATAAATTGTTACGCTAGTATTTGCCCGGCGAGACGCCGCGACAAATTCGTTCCTGTAATGGCCTCATAAAAAAAGACCGCGGAACCACCGACCCGCGGTGCGGGCGCCAGCGCGCACCCGTCAACTCACCCTCGTATCGCACGGCGGAAAACCCACCCGAACAAAATAGAACGGGAGATTCTCCACGATCTGGCCAGCGGGGGCAATAGCCAGACACCCTTTTGCCACAATAGCCTATTTACAATCAACAGGTTACGTTACATCCACCATCACAACCACTCAGCCGCCCTAGCCAATTTCACCCCCAACCGCAAGCCGCATCACTATTTCTGGAAGACAGCCGACGGAAAAACCGCCTATAATCGCCGCCTAATATTGTCTCGTCCGACACAAGTGGACGGTGTTTACCTCTTAAACGAAAAGCGGACAACTCATCAAAATGAAAGATAACTACCTCTTTACCTCCGAATCGGTCTCCGAGGGTCACCCCGACAAGATGGCCGATCAGATCTCCGACGCCATCCTCGATGCCATCCTCCAGCAGGACCCCAACGCCCGCGTCGCCTGCGAGACCCTGGTAAAGACCGGCATGGTGGTACTGGCCGGCGAGGTCACCACCAGCGCCACCATCCCCTACGAGCGTATCGTGCGCGACACCGTCAACGGCATCGGTTACACCAGCTCCGAAATCGGTTTCGATGGCGAGACCTGCGCCATGCTTAATGCACTGGGGCAGCAGTCTCCCGACATCGCCATGGGTGTGGATCGTGAAGACCGCGAGAATCAGGGAGCCGGCGACCAGGGGCTGATGTTCGGCTACGCCAGCAACGAGACCGAGGTGCTGATGCCCGCCCCCATCAGCTATGCCCACCGTCTGGTTCGTCGTCAGGCCGAGGTGCGCAAGAATGGGGAGCTCAGCTGGCTGCGCCCCGATGCCAAGAGCCAGGTCACCTTCCGCTACCAGAACGGCAAACCGGCCGGTATCGAGGCGGTGGTCCTCTCCACCCAGCACAACCCGGAGATCAGCCAGAAGGAGCTGCGCGATGCGGTGATGGATATGATTATCAAGCCGGTACTGCCTGCCGAGTGGCTCGGCGCCGACACCCAGTACCACATCAATCCGACCGGACAGTTCATTATCGGCGGCCCGGTGGGTGATTGCGGCCTCACCGGGCGCAAGATCATCGTCGACACCTACGGCGGCATGGCCCGCCACGGCGGCGGTGCCTTCTCCGGCAAGGACCCCTCCAAGGTGGATCGCTCCGCCGCCTACGCCGGGCGCTATGTGGCGAAGAACATCGTCGCCGCCGGTCTCGCCGAGCGCTGCGAGATCCAGATCTCCTACGCCATCGGGGTGGCCAAACCAACCTCCATCAGCATCGACACCTTTGGCACCGCCGCGGTGAGCGAGGCGCGCATCGTGGAGCTCATTCGCCAGCACTTTGACCTGCGCCCCTACGGCATCACCCAGATGCTGGACCTGCTCAAACCGCGCTACCAGGGCACCGCCAGCTACGGCCACTTCGGCCGTGACGATCTGGATCTGCCGTGGGAGCGCACCGACAAGGCCGAGGCGCTGAGGAGCGAGGCCGGACTATAATTCGTATCCCGTGCCCCCCCTTGCGGGTGGCACATCCCCTTAAGCGAGGAGCGCTGCAGCGGATCATCTCCGTCAGGCTCGCTTAAGGTCATCCCTGCAACGGCGCTCCAAACGTTACTAGGAGAGAATATATGTCTTTTACCGACTATAAGGTCGCTGACATCTCCCTGGCCGATTGGGGCCGCAAGGAGATCGCCATTGCCGAGACCGAGATGCCGGGGCTGATGGCCCTGCGCGAGGAGTTCGGCGCCGCCCAACCGCTCAAGGGGGCCCGCATCATGGGCTCGCTGCACATGACCATCCAGACCGCGGTGCTGATCGAGACCCTGGTCGCGCTCGGCGCCGAGGTGCGCTGGGTCTCCTGCAACATCTTCTCCACCCAGGACCACGCCGCCGCCGCCATCGCCGCCGAGGGGATCCCGGTCTTTGCCTGGAAGGGGGAGAGCATCGAGGAGTACTGGTGGTGTACCGAGCAGGCCTTCAACTGGCCCAACGGGCAGCGGCCGAACATGATCCTCGACGACGGCGGCGATGCCACCCTGCTGGTACACAAGGGGGTCGAATTCGAGAGGGCCGGCGCCGTGCCGGAGGCGAAGGCGGGTGACAATGAGGAGTGGGTCGCCATCCTCGATGTGCTGCGTCGCAACCTCGCCACCGAGCCGCAAAAGTGGACCGCCATCGCCAACGAGATCCAGGGCGTTACCGAGGAGACCACCACCGGGGTACACCGCCTCTACCATATGGAGAAGGCGGGCGAGCTGCTGTTCCCGGCGATGAACGTCAACGACTCGGTCACCAAGTCGAAGTTCGACAACCTCTATGGCTGTCGCGAGTCGCTGCTCGACGGTATCAAGCGCGCCACCGACGTGATGATCGCCGGCAAGATCGCCGTGGTGCTCGGCTACGGCGACGTCGGCAAGGGGTGTGCCCAGGCCTTCCGTGGCATGGGCGCCACCACCCTCATCACCGAGATCGACCCCATCTGCGCCCTGCAGGCGGCGATGGAGGGCTACCGCGTGGTCACCATGGAGCAGGCGTGCTCCCTGGGCGATATCTTCGTCACCACCACCGGTAATGTGAATGTGATCGACCACGACCACATGGTGGCGATGAAGAACGAGGCAATCGTCTGCAACATCGGCCACTTCGACTCGGAGATCAACGTCGCCTCGCTGCGCCAGTATGAGTGGGAGAACGTCAAGCCGCAGGTGGACCACATCATCTTCCCCGACGGCAAGAAGATCACCATCCTCGCCGAGGGGCGGCTGGTCAATCTGGGCTGCGCCACCGGCCATCCCAGCTTTGTGATGTCGGCCTCCTTTACCAATCAGGTGATGGCACAACTGGAGTTCTTCAGCCGCGGCGAGAACTACGAAAACAGGGTCTATGTGCTGCCCAAGATCCTGGACGAGAAGGTGGCCCGTCTGCACCTGAAGAAGATCGGCATCAACCTGACCGAACTGACCCCGGAGCAGGCCGACTACATCGATGTGCCGGTGGAGGGTCCGTACAAATCGGACCACTACCGCTACTAAGAACTCACCGCGAAGACGCGAAGCGCGCAAAAATGACTTTTTGTCCATGGCAGTGAGTCAGTAGCTTTGCGATCTTTGCGCCTTTGCGGTTAATTCCCGAGGTTGAACAACCATGGAATCACAAAAACAGCACCCCAAACAATTCAGCTTTGAATTCTTTCCCCCCAAGTCCGCGGAGGGGGCGGCCAGGCTGCGCGAAACGCGCGATGAGCTGGCCAAACTCAATCCCAGGTATGTCTCGGTCACCTTTGGTGCCGGCGGCTCGACCCAGAGAGGAACCATCGAGACGGTAGGCGAGATGCTGGCGGCGGGGCTCGATACCGCGCCGCACCTCTCCTGCGTCGGCTCCAGCCGGGAGGATATCCGCGAGCTGCTCAGCGGCTACATCGCGATGGGCGTACGTCGTATCGTCGCCCTGCGCGGCGACATGCCCTCGGGGATGCGTGAGGCGGGGGCCTTTCACCATGCCAACGAGCTGGTGGAGTTTATTCGCAGCGAGAGCGGTAACCACTTTCACATCGAGGTCGCCGCCTACCCCGAATTTCACCCGCAGGCGGCGAGTGCCGAGAGCGATCTCGACAACTTCGCCAACAAGGTACGGGCCGGGGCCAACGCGGCGATCACCCAGTATTTTTACAATATCGATGGCTACCTGCGCTTTATCGAAGAGTGCGAAAAACGCCACGTGGAGATCCCCATCGTCCCCGGGATCATGCCGATCACCAACATCAAGAATCTCGCCCGCTTCTCCGAGATGTGCGGGGCCGATATTCCACGCTGGTTGCGCCTGCGCCTGGAGGCCTACGGCGAGGATACCGCGTCACTGCGCGCCTTTGGTCTCGATGTCACCACCGAGCTGTGCCGGCGCCTGCTGGAGAGCGGCGCCCCCGGCCTGCACTTCTACACCATGAACCAGGCTGCCCCCACCCGCATCATCTGGACCAGCCTCGGACTCTGATGCGTATCCCCCGCATCTTTCACCCCGCAGCGCTTGCCGCCCATGCCCGTATTGCCCTGGAGGGTAACGCTGCGCGCCATCTGGGGCGGGTGTTGCGGCTCACGGTCGGTGATGAGCTACTGCTGTTTGATGGCACGGGCGGGGAGTACCCGGCACACATCGTCGAGCAGGAGAAACAGGGTCTCTGGGTAGTGTGCGGGGAGCGCCAGGAGAGGAGCCGCGAGTCACCGCTGCAGCTTACCCTGGCGCAGGGCGTCTCCAAGGGGGAGCGCATGGACTACACCATTCAAAAGGCGGTGGAGCTGGGGATCAGCCGCATCGTGCCGGTCGCTACCGAACGCAGTGTGGTCAATCTGAAGGGGGAGCGGTTGCAAAGGCGCATGGAGCACTGGCGCGGCGTGATCATCAGCGCCTGCGAGCAGTGCGGCCGCAACACCCTGCCGGAGTTGTTGCCGCTAAACTCGCTGGGGCAGTGGCTACAACAGCCGCTCGACGGCCGCGGCCTGCTACTGGATCACCGTGCCACCATGGGGAGCTCCGAGCTGGAGCTGCTGGGCAACGCCTGCACCCTGCTCATTGGGCCGGAGGGGGGACTCTCCGAGCGGGAACAGGGTGCGGCGAGGGCGGCGGGCTATCTCGGCCTGCGCCTCGGGCCACGGGTGCTGCGCACCGAGACCGCCGCCCTCGCCGCCCTGGCGGCGATTCAGTCGCGCTGGGGGGATTTGGGGTAACAGAGCCTCCGATTGATGCCACCCGTTACGGATTGACCACGGCAGCCGGTTTCAACCGATATGCTCAGAGGTCGAGCTTACGCTTCATCACACTCTCCTCCCCCAAAATTACCATTACGCGGAGAGTCCCAGATTCTCCAGCAACCGCTCCATGGCATCCAGATTGGGGACCAGCACCGATTCACCATCCAGCTGCAGGGCCGCGAGCACTACCGGCGCACGGTCCGTATTGCCCTCATCATACTTCAGCATGCCATGTTTCAGTAATGACAGGTGCGGCATCCCCTGGATCTCCACCGCCATGAAGGGGAGTCGCGGGTTACCATTCAGGGTGTTGAGGATCACCATGCGCCGCTCCTCGTGACGACGCGGCGCCGCTACTCCCAGAAGCTGTTCAAACCGAACCAACGGCACGCTGCGGCCACGCCAGGAGACAAAACCGGCCAGCCAGTCCGGGGCATGGGCTGCCGCTGTCACGCTGGAGATCTGGGTCACCTCCGCCACCAAGGTATTGGGTAGCAACAGATTCATCCCCGAGAGGCTCAGCGTCAGACAGCGAACACCCAGCGCCGCCAGCGCCTCTTCACCCAACTGTTGTGCGGCCGTATCAACCATGGCGTCGTCTCACCTTCACGCTTTGTGGAGCAGTTTTTCGATATTCGTCATCAGATCGATCTCGGTATAGGGCTTGCCCATGTACTCATTAACCCCGATATCCAGCGCACGCTGGCGATGCTTGTCGCCGGTGCGCGAGGTGATCATGATGATGGGGAGCTGTCTGAAGCGCTCGGAGTTGCGCAGGAACGTGGCCAGCTCAAAGCCGTCCATCCGCGGCATCTCGATGTCGAGCAACATGACGTCGGGGGTCACCTCGTCGAGCACCGTGATCGCATCCACGCCATCCTTCGCCGTTACACACTGCATATTGTTGCGCTTGAGCAGGCGTTCGGTGACCTTGCGTACGGTAATGGAGTCGTCCACCACCATTACCACCGGCTCGCGTTCGAGCGCGACCACCTCCGGATGCACGTCGAGCGCCGCCACGCCACCCAGTTTGGCGAAACCGCGGCGTACCAGTGCCGGCATGTCGATGATCAGGGCGACACTGCCATCGGCAAGGATGGTGGCACCGGCCAGATGGTGCAGGGTACTGAGCTGCGGCCCCAGGCTCTTTACCACGATCTCGCGACTGCCGATCAGGCCGTCAACGGCAAAGGCGACCCGGTGCCCACCACTGCTGGTCAGCAACAGCGGCTGTTTGCTGGCGTGCTGAATCATCCCCTTGCCAGCGCCAAGTGCTGCGGTCAGGTGCATCAGGTCGTAATCGTCACCTAACCAGTTGTGGGTCGGGTGTTCCGTATCAAGCCGTGCCTCCAGTTCCGCGCCGGAGATACGCTCGATGCCGCTGATACTCGGCAGCGGGATAGCATAGATATCCTCTCCCACATAGACCAGCAGCGCCCGGCTTACCGAGAGGGTGAGCGGCAGACGCGCGGTCATCACACTGCCCTGGCCGTAGACCGAATCGATCTCCAGCACCCCGCCAAGTTGCCGGATCTCGCTGTTGACCACATCCATGCCGACACCGCGGCCCGCCACCTGGGTCAGGGCATCGGCCGTGGAGAAACCCGACTCCAGAATGAAGTGCATGATCTCCTGATCGGCAAGCTGCGCCCCGGGCTGCATCAGACCACGGGTGATCGCCTTGTCCTTTACCGCCTCCAGGTTAATACCCGCCCCATCATCGCTGACGCGAATGACAATCTCGGAACCCTCGCGGCTGAGCGCGATCTTGATACTGCCCTCGTCCGGCTTTCCCGCCTGTTTGCGTACCGCCCGCTCCTCGATGCCGTGTGCAAGGGAGTTGCGCAACATGTGCTCCAGCGGCGCCATCATGCGCTCCACCACGTTGCGATCCATCTCCACCTCGGCACCCTCAAAGGAGAGCGACGCACGTTTGCCCAGCTCTGCCGCAGTCTGCCGCACCACGCGGCGCAGACGCGGTGCGCTTTCAACCATCGGCACCATGCGGGTGTGCATCAGGCTCTCTTGCAGCTCGGTGTTGACCCGTGACTGTTGCAACAGCAGGGTCTCCGTTTCACGGGAGAGGCCGCGCAACACCTCCTCGATACTGAGCAGGTCATTGAGACTCTCCGCCATCGAGCGTGACAGGGTCTGCATGTTGGTGAAGCGGTCGAACTCCAGCGGATCGAAATCTTCATACCCCTGCTTTTGCGCCTCGGCGCGCCGCGAGTCAATCTGCGCCTCGGTCTCGATCTCCACCTGCCGTAACTGCTCGCGCAGACGGGTAATGGTCTGATCCATCTCCCCCAGGTTGGCACCAAAGGTGCCGATCTGCTGTTCCACACGTGAGCGGTAGATACTCACCTCACCGGCAAAGTTGACCAGGTCGTCGAGCAGGTCGGCACGCACACGCACCACCTCCTGCTGGATGCGTGGTGCCTTGCGGCGAACCTCACCCGTCTCGCCCGCCTCGCTCTTCTGCTTCGCCGCGACAAGGTCGACCACGACCTCGTTGCTGATCCCCTCTTCACGGGCCAGTCCCTCGGCGATCAACTCACGGATAGTGCTGATCAGAAACTGCCCGCTCTCCAGTGGCCGCTGTTCGCGCTGCTGGCTGACGATAAGGTGCATGCGCTCCGCCGCAATGGTGAAGAGATCAGCCACCTTCTCGCTAGTCGCCACATGGCCATCGGCCATGGCACTCACCAACAGCTGTACCGCATCGGCGATCTCAATCAGCGGCATGATGGCGGTGACATGACAGCCACGGTTCAGGGTATCGACCGCATCGCGCAAGGCCACGAAGAGGTCGTTGTCATCCACATCGCGCTGCCAGGCGATTTGCGCCTCGGCAACACGCGCGAACAGCTGTTCCAACTCATCACCGGCCTGCGCCTCCGGGCCGGTCTCGACCGTCCCCGCCGCCTCAAGCTCGATCACCTCCGCCTCGTCCTCCGCGGCCTCCCACCCGGGCGGCAACAGATCAATGGCCTCTTCGGCGGGCGGTGTCTGCGGGTGTGCCAAGGCCTCTACCCGGGCAATCAAATCGTCGCCGGAGATCACCGGCTCCTGATTACGCACCTGCTCCAGCATCGTCACCAGACGATCGTGCGAGAGTTGCAGCAGATCCATCATCTGCGGGCTGCGCTCCAACAGACCATCGACCACCGCATCAAAGGTGGATTCCAGGCTGTGACTCAAATCACCGATGGGGGTGATGCCGGCCATCCGCGCCCCCCCCTTGAGGGTGTGCAGCTGGCGCTGCAGCGCCTCTATCAGCGAACGATCATCGGGGTGCTCCACCCACGCCTGCAGTGTCTGTTCGCTGGCATCGAGGATGTCAACCGCCTCCTCCAAAAAGATCTCCAGCAGCTCCTGGTCATACTCCTCTTCCACCGCGCCGGTCGGTTCCGTCCTCGGCGCTGCCGCAAATGCTTCCACCTCCGCTATGCCGTGCGTGATCTCCGGCTCAGCCAGATCAGCAGCAAGTGCCGATGGCACCTGCTCCGCGACGGAGACAGCATCCAGCGCCAGCGCCAGGAGGTCATCCATCTCCGCCTCCCCCTGCGGCACCTCTTCGCCCGACAACCCGGTAACCGGCTCCATGTCGGCAAGTTCATGCTCGGCCGGCAGCTCCTCCACGGCCTCAGCGATCAGCGCATCTGTCGCCGCCGCCCGCTCAAAATCATCCGCCTCGGCGACTCCGGCCAGCCCCCCCTCGGGCTTGGCGTTGGCCACATGCTCAAGGTGTTGCACCTCGGCATAGACCTCACCGGCGAGGCGCTGCGCCTCACCGTTATCCGGGCAGGGCAGGGAGTTATCAAAGAGGTAGGCGAGCAGGTCATTGACATAATCGACACAGTGGCGCAGCGCCGCCAGCCCCTGGTCGCCCACCGTCTCGTGCAACGCCTGCAGCGTCTTGCCATAGCGCTCCAGCAGGGCACTGACATCGGCGACACTGGTGACCCCCGCCATATTCGAGCTACCCTTGAGGGTATGCAGGGCGCGAAGTACCGGCTCGCTGACCCTGCGACTGCCACCCTCCTCGACCTGCTGCAGGAATTCACTGATCACCTCCAGGTGTCCCTGCGCCTCCTTGCTGTAGATCTCCAGCAGTACCGGGTCAAGGTCGGGGAGTGTCACCGCCGTCTCGGCGAGCGGGGGCTTGGCGGCGCTTTCGGGCTCAACCAGCTTGACCCCGCCCGGCTGCACGATCTCCTCGGCCATCTGCCGCAGCAGCAGCGCATCATCACTGGGCGAGATCCCGCTTTTGAAGCCCGTCATCAACTCGGGCAGCACCTGGTGGGCCTGCTCCAGCATATCGAAGATGGTGGCGTTGCCGCTCAGGGTGCCATCAATAATACGGTTGAGTATGTTCTCGAAGGCCCAGGCAAACGCCCCGAGCTCACTCGCCCCCACCAGGCGACCACTCCCCTTGAGGGTATGAAAACAGCGGCGCAGATCCTTGAGACTCTCCTCATCACCCGGATTGCTGCTCCATTTTGGCAACAGTTCGCCAATCTTCTGCAGCTCCTCTTCGACCTCCTCCTCGAATATTTCAAGGATCTCCTCGTCGATCTCTACCGTGGCGGCTCCCTGCGGCATACTCGCCTGTACCGCGACCGGCGCCGCCAGTTCAGGCTCGGCAGCAGCGTCGACGTGCGGTGTCTCGAGCGTGAGCTCCTCCACGGCTGCATCGCCCTCATCTGCCAGCAACGGTTGCGCCTCGGCCTCCGGTGCCGCGCCGTAGTCGTCAATTGATATCTCAGGTGTAACATCGCTGCCGGCCTCGTCTTGCGCGGCGTAACCCAGCAGCGCCACCGCGCCCTCTGCCACCTCCAGCACCGAGCCAGGGTGTACCCGGCTCTGCACAAAGGCCTCAAGGTAATATTCGATGCTCATTACCGCATCGGCCAGGGCATCCAGCTTCTCGGCCGCAGGGAGGTGATCGCTGGCAATCAATTCCTTTTCGATAAACTGGCCGCAGGCCGTGAGGATCTGCGCCACGCGTTTGTAAGAGAGCAGCTTGAGGCTACCGATAACCAGATGCAGCAATCCCGGAATGGCATCCAGCAGCGCCTTCTCCTGCGGCTTCTCCAGATAGGCATTGACCGCCTCACGCATCCGGATGAGGTCATCACGCGCCTCTTTCATCACCTGACGGGTAACACGCTGGTGCTCGGCAATGGCCTCTGGCGAGGTGTCGGTGTCGGCAACCTGCTCCTCCGCCGCATCGGCCTTCTCCAGCGGCACCACGCTGCCCCAGTCGCGAAGCGCCGACTCCACCGTGAGGATGGCCCCGGCAATACCCATCAGGGTATCGTCACTGGCCTCGACCTCGCCATCGAGCAACTGCCGCAGCACCGTCAACTGGCCGTTCAGGATGGTGCGCAGGCCCTCCTCCTGTAACAGGCTGAGGGTGTCGGCCATGCTGCCGAGACTCTCCACCATCGGCTGCAGGCTCTCGACGCTACGGCGATCGCTGCGCACATAGATATCGAACACATCCTTGGCGCGGGCAAGCTCCTCCATAATGTCGGCGGAGACGGTCTTTTTCAGCTCCGCATTGATGCCGCCAAGTGCCGTGTGGTCCGTCGCGCCCAACGCCTCCAACTGAAACGCCTGTTTAACCGCCAGCGCCCGTGGGCCGGCGGCACTGGTACGGGCCAACTGATAGAGCAGGCGATTCAGCAGCTCACGTACCGCCTCGGCATCGAGCCCCACCTCGTCACTGGCTGCCAGTACCCGGATTTGCTGCTCAATTTTGGCCAGCAGCAGTCGGGTCTCACCGGAGAGCTGCAGCGCACCGTCACGCAACCCCTCGACAAAGGCCGAGGCGACCCAGAGCAACCGCCGGGCGAGGGCCCCGCCGGCGACGGGTAGCAACTTCTCGATAACGATGGCGATGATCCGCAGATTGGCGCTCTGATCGAGGCCTTTTATCAGTTTGGCCAGCGCCGTGAGCAGATAGGGGTGAACCTTCTTCGCCAGTCGTTGCAGGGTGATTTTGGCCGCGAGTGCCGCATCCGCCGCCGGTGCCTCCACCTCCAGATTGGGACGGAAATAGTGCTCGGTTTTCAACTCCGGTTCGCCGCGCAGGACGCGCATCTCATTGAGCAGCGGTAACAGTGAAATGGGATTATCCTGCTGGCCGGCCAGCAGACTCTCCAGATAATCTGGCAGCTGGAGAATGGCGCGCATCAGCAGCTCAAAGCCCTGGCCACGATTTTCGAACTCTCCATCGCGCAGGGCTACCGCGAACCGCTCCACCTCTTCGGCAAACAGGGCGGCCCCCAGCAGCTCGACCATCTGCAAGGTGCCGAAGACCTGATGCACATAGCCGATGCAGAACTCCAGCTGTGACTGATCGTCCTGATCCTCGACATAGGCCTCAAGGGCGAGCCTCGCCTGCTTTAGCGTCTCGTCGATCTCTCCCTTGACCCAGGCCAAGGTGCTGATATCAAACTGCTCAGCCATTTGCATACCGTCTTACCCTTAATCCTTTATCTTTCGATACGCCAAGGTATCTTCGAATTTCAGCGATTCCAGGCCCGCCGGCTGCCAGCCGACCAGCTCACCGGCGCCGAGTACCAGCAACCCACCTGGCTTGAGAAAACGCGCCAGTGTGGCAACAATTTGCTGACGCCGCGGCTGTGCAAAATAGATCAACAGATTCTGACAAAACACGATATCCACCTTCTCAAACGGTGCCTGCTCCAGGCTCAATACATTGAGTTGTGCAAAGGCCACCCGCTGACGGAGTCTGTCGGCCACCCGATAACCCGTAGCGGCGGACACAAAACAGCGCGCTACCGTCGCCGCATCCAGTCCGGCCAAACGTTGCGCCGGATAGCAACCGTCACGCGCCAGGGCCAGGCTTTCCAGACTGACATCGGAGCCGATCACACCGTAATAGACCTTGCCACGATGCGCCGCCAGGGCCCGCTCCAGCACGATCGCCAGCGTGTAGGCCTCCTCACCGCTGGCACAGCCCACGCTCCACGCCGTGACGTTGACTGTATCGCACGCTTGCCGCAACAGTGGCGCCAGATAGTGCTCTTCAATCAAGCGGAAGGAGGCGGGGTGACGGTTGAAACGGGTCTCATGAATGGTCAGGCGATCCAGCAGGTGGCTCCACTCCATTGACCCCTGCTGCGCCGAGGTGACCAGCTCGTAGTAGCGTTGAAAATCGCTCATTCCCAACTCACGCATGCGCGTACGCAGCCGGGAGGAGAGAAAGACCTTGCGCCGTGGCGTCACCGCGATACCAAGCCGCCGCTCCAGCAGCTCCGCCCAGCAGGCGAACTGCTCCTCGTCAAGCTCGGGCAGTGCCGGCAGACTGCCCCCATTACCACCCTGCAGACACATGGCCGCTAACATCGGGAGCCCAGGCTTGTCCTGTTTACCCTGGCAGCTTGAAGCCGGATACCGAACGCTTCAGCTCGCTGGCCAGCTCAGAGAGGTTACCGATGGATTGCGCCGTCTGGTTGGTACCCTCGGAGGTCTGCGTGGTGATCTCCTGAATGACATTCATGGTGTCGGAGATATTGGCTGCGGCGTGCGCCTGTTGGCGCGTGGCACTGGTGATGCTCTGCACCAGTTCCGCCAGGTTGGTTGACACGTTTTCGATCTCACTCAGCGCCGCACCGGCATCCTCGGCAATCTTGGCACCGGCCACTACCCCGGAGGTGCTCTGCTCCATTGAGATGATCGCCTCGTTGGTGTCGGTTTGAATGGTCTTTACCAGCGCCTCAATCTGCTTGGTCGCATCGGAGGAGCGCTCCGCGAGTCGCGTTACCTCGTCCGCTACCACGGCGAAGCCCCGGCCCGCCTCACCGGCCATCGCCGCCTGGATGGCCGCGTTGAGCGCGAGGATGTTGGTCTGCTCGGCGATGTCGTTAATCAGTTCAACGATGTCGCCGATCTCCTGGGAGGACTCACCCAGACGCTTGATCCGCTTGGAGGTCTCCTGGATCTGCTCACGAATGATATCCATCCCGTTGATGGTTTTCTGTACCGCCTCGGTGCCTTTCTTGGCGATATCCACCGAGCGCTGTGACTCCTCAGCCAACTGGTCGGCGTTCTTTGACACGCCCTCGATGGAGATCGCCATCTCGTTTACCGCGGTACTGGCCGAGGCGATCTGCTGCGCCTGATGGTTACTTGCCTCAGCCAGATGGCTGGCGGTGGCCTGCGACTTCTCCGCCGCGCTGGTTACCTGACTGGCGGTGGCGTTAATCGCCTCGACCAGGGTACGCAACGCGTCGATGGTAAAGTTCATCGAGTCGGCGATCGCCCCGGTGATGTCCTCGGTTACCGTGGCGTTCACGGTGAGGTCACCATCCGCCAGGTCACCCATCTCGTCCAGCAGTCGCATGATCGCCTGCTGACTGCGACGATTCTGCTCCTCGGTCGCCTGGCGCTGCCCCTCGGTTTCGGCCAATCGACGATCGCCGTCACGCTTCAGGCGCAGGCCCAGCACGATCAGCAGGATTACGGTGAGGGTCGCGAAGATGTTGCCGATGGTGGATGAAATCGGCCGTGTCTCCATCGCTTCCTTATAGGCCGAATCGAGCTCCGCGATACGATCCAGCAGGATGTCGGAGTTGTCCAGGATATTCTGCACCGCCTCGGAGACCAGGAACATCTCGGGGCTGCGCTCCAGGATACCGCTCACCTGCTGCCCCAGCATATCGAACAGGTCGCTTACCTCCTCAACCTTCTCCAGCACCTCATCATCATCAACAGCGCGAATATTGAGACTCTTGTCGCCCTCCAGCAGACCGGTAATGACACGCCCATAGAGGGCGGCGTCGCGGCCGAAGCGGTCGGCGGCGGTAACCGCACCTTCACCCCCCTCCAGCACCCGGTTGACGTTGTTGATAATGCGCTGCGACAGCATCAACTGACGGCTGGCAATATAGACCTGATCAGGCGTCGCCCCCTTTTGTGCCATTAGCGTCGCCACCTCATCGGTCAGGGCGAGCAGCTGTGCCGAGTTCTCGTTAATCATCTTTACAATTTCACGCAACGCCACCACCACGCCACGCGCGTCGACAATCACACTGACATCGGCGTTATATTTATTCCAGCTGGCCACCACGGCATTGAGTCGATCCTGCGCATCGGCGTCTGTGGCCGGTGGCATGCCGCTCTCCGGATCACCCATCCGCAACAACTCGAGGTTGGCGGCAAATACCTCACGGTGCTTGGCCAGGGAGTCAAAGGTAGCGGGGAGGCCACGGTTAGCCTGGCCGGCAAACTTGGAGATCCGCTGCGAGAGCACCTGCTCCTCACCCAGCAACCCCAGATACTCCTTGTCGTACCGGTCCTGCGTATTCACCAGCAGGAAGGTAACAAAGGTGACCACCAGTGAGATGGCAAGGAAGGTGATAATGACCGTCAGCCCGGTATTCCTGATGGATGCGGGCGCGCCCGCCTTCGCACCGCTCTTTGCGGCCGAAGCCTTTTTCTTTAATTTTAACGGCAACTTCATCTTCTCGACTCCTAAACTCTGGAATATCCCTACAATGGTGAATTATTATCGACCCGATGTTCCTGCGGAAAATCAGGCCGCAACATGCATAAACTCTGGAAGCTCCGCAAGGTGATTGATATTGAACACCCCCCAGGACTCACCGCGCTGTCGATACTGCCCCATCAACATCTGACCAAATGTCACCTCCAGATCAGAGGTGTCGGCACTGAACTCCTCCTCCAGGAACTGACGCATCCCTATCACCTCCTCGACCAGCAACCCCGCCACTATCCCCTTATGTTGCATCACCAGGATACGGCTATGCCTCGACATGGCGGTCATCCTCCCCGAGAGAAAGCCCTTTAGATCGAGAATCGGCAACAACGTGCCACGCACATTGGCCACGCCATGCACCCACTCCCTGGCGCTGGGGATGCGGCTGATCTTCACCTTGCTCAGGATCTCCTTGACCTGCTCCAGCGGCACTACCCAGCCCTTGTCATCCAGACGAAATCCGATCCCCTCCCAGGTAGCCTTGACCTCGATCTGCTGCGGCAGGCCATGTGCCCGCTCGCGGCCGCGCCGGGCCAGTTCATGCAACAACAGTATTGGTGTCTTTTCCATCGTGCCTACTCGGTATCCGCTATTACTAACCCGCCAGCAGCGCCCCCACCTTCTCGATCAGGGTCGCCTCATCCACCGGCTTGGTCAGGTAGTCCTTGGCGCCTTGGCGCAGACCCCACACCCGATCCGTCTCCTGATCCTTGGTGGTAACGATAATGATGGGGATATGCGAGGTCTCGGCATCCTTGCTGATTTGACGGGTGGCCTGAAAACCGTTCATTCCCGGCATCACCACATCCATCATGATCAGGTCTGGTTTGAGCGCCTTGGCCTGCGCAATCCCCTCCTCACCATTGGTGGCCGTTACCACGCTGTACCCCAGTTTCTCCAGGATAGTGGTCAATACATGGATCTCGGTTGGCGAATCATCAACAATCAAAATCTGCGCCATTACGCTACTCCTAACTCTATTTTCAATGAATTACACACAAATATTCCGGCCCGAAGGGGAGCGTACAAGTCACTCAGGATACCTTGTTCAGGACGTGCTGTTCGATGGCACCCAGCAGCTCCTCCTTGGTGAAGGGCTTGGTCAGGTACTGCTCCGAGCCGACGATACGCCCGCGTGCGCGATCGAACAGCCCATCCTTGCTCGACAACATGATCACGGGGGTGGTTTTGAATTTTTGATTGTGTTTGATGAGGGCGCAGGTCTGATAGCCATCAAGGCGCGGCATCATAATATCAACGAAAATGATGTGCGGATGGTGATCGGCAATCTTGGAGAGGGCCTCGAATCCATCATTGGCGGTAAAAACCTCGCAGCCCTCCTTCTTCAGCAAGGTCTCGGCGGTCCGCCGGATGGTCTTGCTGTCATCGATGACCATGACCTTCAGGCCCTGCAACCCGGTTGGTGCTTCGCTAGTCACGTATCCCCCATCCTAATATCTATGCTCGCCCTGGAATTTGTCGGCCAATGCCGCCCGAAACAACGACTTGGCACTTTATGGCGAATATTTAACACATTCCTCAGGTTCAATCCATAAGTTCATGCCGAGACTAACATAGTTTGCCCCGCCCTCCCTGCCTCGGCACCCTGAATTCCGGCCCGCACGCGCAAGCATTGCGTTGCTGGCACTGAATTTTGCTAAAGTAACGGCTCACGCACAACGGTACCGACAAATGGCAATTACCCTGGGCGTCGTCATGGATCCCATCGGCGACATCACCTTTCACAAGGACAGCACCCTTGCCATGCTGCAGGCCGCCCAGCGCCGCGGCTGGGCCCTGCGTTACATGGAGATGGCCGATCTCTACTGCCGTGACGGGATGGCGATGGCCCGCATGGCCCCGTTGCAGGTGATGGATGACGCACAGTGCTGGTACCGGCTGGGGCAGGCCGAGGAGGGGCCGCTGCACCAGCTGGACGTTATCCTGATGCGCAAGGACCCCCCCTTCGACATGGAGTACATCTACGCCACCTACCTGCTGGAGCTGGCCGAGCGGCGCGGCAGCCTGGTGGTCAACCGCCCGGCCAGTCTGCGTGATGCCAACGAGAAGGTCTTTACCGCCCACTTCCCCCAGTGCACCGCACCCACCCTGATCAGCCGCCGCCAACAGCAGCTGCGCGCCTTCGTCCACGAATATCAGGAGGTGATCCTCAAGCCACTGGAGGGGATGGGCGGCGCCTCCATCTTCAAGGTCAGCGCCAGCGACCCCAACACCAGCGTAATCCTGGAGACCCTTACCGCGCATGGCAGCCGTTACGCTATGGCACAGCGCTTTATCCCCGAGATCAGCGCGGGCGACAAGCGCATCCTGCTTATCGACGGCGAGCCGGTGCCCTATGCCCTGGCCCGCGTTCCGGCCAGGGGCGAGCTGCGCGGCAACCTGGCGGCGGGCGGCAGCGGGGTGGGGGTAGAGCTGAGCGCACGCGACCGCTGGATTTGCGAACAGGTTGCACCAACCTTGCGTGAAATGGGGCTTATCTTCGTCGGTCTGGATGTGATTGGTGATTTTCTGACCGAGATCAACGTCACCAGCCCCACCTGCATCCGGGAGCTGGATCAGATCTACGGGCTCGACATAGCCGCTCAACTGATGGATGCCATCGAGAGACGACTCAGCCAAGAGTAGCCGCCCCCCTTTGCCAGAAAAATCAGCACTGGATCATACCCTGCCCACTCAGCCGCAGGTATAATCCCCATCACCCATCAACGGAAAGAGACGCCAGCTCCGTGGCTCATGCGCAAAACCTGTTCACCATCCCCGCCTCGGATCGCCTGGGTCTGACCCTCTTCTTTGCCATCGCCCTGCACGCCATCATCATCCTCGGGGTGGGCTTTGATGCCGAACGACTCCCGCCCCGGGAGCGCCCCCTTACCCTTGAGGTGACCCTGGTTCACAGCGCCAGCGAAGAGGCCCCCGACAAGGCCGACTACCTGGCGCAGGCCAACCAGCAGGGCGGCGGCACGGTCAAGGAGAGGGTGCGCCCCTCCAGTCTCTTCACCAACCCCCATCCTATCGACAACCAGGATGGCGACGCGCCGCAAAACCTGCCGCTACAGTTGCCACCACCCAGCCACGCCCAGCACCAGCAACCGGTGCTGCAGGCACAAAAGGAGAGCCCGCAACAGTGGCAACAGCAGGAGGCGGAGAGAGCAACGGAGGTGCCACAGACACCCAGCGCCACTGAACTGATGCTGAGCGCCCGCGCCATCGCCCGCATCAGTGCCGAACTGCGGCAAAAACAGCAGGCCTACGCGCAGTTGCCGCGTGAGAAGTACATCAGCGCCAATACCCGCGAGTACCGTTACGCCAGTTATGAGGACAGCTGGCGGCAGAAGGTGGAGCGCATCGGCAACCTAAACTACCCCGACGAGGCAAGGATGCAGCGGCTCAGCGGCACCCTGCTGCTGGATGTGGCGATTAACGCCGACGGCACCCTGAAGAGCGTGCGCGTCGATCGCTCCTCGGGCCATCGGGCACTGGACAACGGCGCCATCCGTATCGTGCGCATGGCCTCCCCCTTCGCCCCGCTGCCGCCGGAGATCCGCAAGGAGGTCGATGTCTTGCACATCCTGCGGGTCTGGCAGTTCGAGGACGACTCGCTGCAGACCAGCCGCTGACCACCCATTAATCACCAGGGCCAATCCGACTCACGCCAATGACCGACCACACCTCACTGCGCGACCATCTGCTCATTGCCATGCCGGCACTGAGCGATCCCCACTTCGACCACAGCGTCACCTATATTTGCGAGCACAGCGAGGAGGGGGCGATGGGCATCCTCATCAACCGCCAGCTAACGCTCACCATGGCCGAGGTGCTGGAGCAGATGAAGATCCAACCCAGCAGTAGCTTTGATACCACACTACAGGTGCATGAGGGTGGACCGGTACAAACAGAGCACGGCTTCGTGCTGCACACCCCGGTGGGCGCCTGGGAGTCGAGCCTGCAGGTCAATGAGGCCATCGCCCTCACCACCTCGCGCGACATCCTCACCGCCATCGCCCACGGCGAGGGACCACAACAGTACCTCATCGCCCTCGGCTACGCCGGCTGGGGACCGGGGCAGCTGGAGCGGGAGCTGAGCGACAACGCCTGGCTAAGCTGCCCGGCCGAGCCACGCCTCCTCTTCGATCTGCCGATAGAGGAGCGCTGGGCCGCTGCCGCCGCCCTGCTGGGGGTAGACCTCAACCTGCTCTCCAGTGAGGTCGGCCACGCGTGAGTGGCAGGCCGCGCACCCTGCTCGGCTTCGACTTCGGCACCCGGCGTATCGGCGTGGCCGTCGGTCAGGAGCTGACCCGCACCGCCACTGCCCTCGTCACCCTCACCAGTCGTGATGGCGGCCCCGACTGGGCCGCCATCGGCCGCCTGATTGAGGAGTGGCAACCTGCCGCCCTGGTGGTGGGGCTGCCGCTCAATCTCGATGGCAGCGAGTCGGAGAGCAGCCGCCTGGCACGGCGCTTTGGTAATCGCCTCGCGGGCAGGTACAATCTGCCGGTATTTACCGTCGATGAGCGCCTCAGCTCCAGCGAAGCCGAGGCGCTGCTGGCCGAGCGGGGGCGCTTCGACAAGGCGGATATCGACAAACTGGCGGCGCAGCTCATCCTGCAAGGCTGGCTGGAAGCGAATAACGGAAAAGAGATATAGATGAGCCAACATGCCATAGCCGATGTCGATACCCTGCTGGAGGGGATGACGCAGCAACTACGCGACTACCTGGCGGCCCGGCAGATCGAGGAGCCTGTGATGATCGGCATCCATACCGGCGGCGTCTGGGTCGCGCAGGAGCTGCACCGCCGCCTGGGCCTGCAGCACCCGCTCGGCACCCTCGACATCAGCTTCTATCGCGACGACTTCTCACGCATCGGCATGCACCCCGAGGTCAAGCCCTCCAATCTCCCCTTCGAGGTGGAGGAGCGCGCCATCATCCTGGTCGATGACGTCCTGCAGTCCGGGCGTACCATCCGTGCCGCCCTCAACGAGATCTTCGACTACGGCCGCCCGGCACGGGTGATCCTGGCGGTGTTGATCGAGCGCAGCGGCCACGAGCTGCCGATACGTGCCGACATCAAGGGCGCCTCGATGGCGCTGCACGCCGACGAGCAGGTCAAGCTCACCGGCCCCGACCCGATGCGCCTGAGTATCCAGAGCAGCCATGAATAGTCCCAGCCTGCAACTCGACACCAACGGCAAACTGCGCCACTTTCTCACCATCGAGGGGCTGAGCCGCCAGCACCTCACCGAGATCCTCGACGTGGCGGAGTCCTTCGCCACCGTCGGCGACAAGAGCGTGAAGAAGGTTCCACTGCTGCGCGGCAAGACCATCATCAACCTCTTCTTCGAGACCAGCACCCGCACCCGCACCACCTTCGAGCTGGCGGCCAGCCGCCTCTCGGCCGATGTGCAGAGCATCAACATCGCCACCTCCGCCACCAGCAAGGGGGAGAGCCTGCTCGACATGCTGCACAACCTGGAGGCGATGCACTGCGACATGTTCGTGGTGCGCCATGCCGAGAGCGGCGCCGCCCACTTTATCGCCCAGCATGTGGCCCCCCACGTCAGCGTGATCAACGCCGGGGACGGGCGCCACGCCCACCCCACCCAGGCGATGCTCGACATGTTCACCATCCGTCGGCACAAGGGCGATTTCGCTGCCCTCAAGGTGGCGATCGTTGGCGATGTACTCCACTCCCGGGTGGCGCGCTCGCAAATTCACGCCCTCAACACCCTCGGCGTCGGCGAGCTGCGCATCGTCGGCCCCAAGACCCTGATCCCCACTACCTTCGGTGCCCTTGGCACCCACATCTTCCACGACATGGCCCGAGGGCTGGAGGGGGTCGATGTGGTGATCATGCTACGGCTGCAAAAGGAGCGGATGCAGGGGGCACTCATCCCCAGCGAGGGAGAGTACTTCGCCCGCTACGGCCTCACCGAGGAGAAGCTGGCGCAAGCCAAGGCCGACGCCATCGTGATGCACCCCGGCCCCATTAACCGCGGCGTTGAGATCGCCTCCTCCGTGGCCGATGGCCCGCAGTCGGTGATCCTGGAGCAGGTGAGCAATGGCCTGGCGGTGCGCATGGCGGTGATGAGCATGGTGCTGGGGCGACAGGCCGAGGCCGCCCGCGCCGAGGAGTCGAAATGAACATCATTATCCGTAACGGCCGCCTCATCGACCCGGCCAACCAGATCGATGCGCTACTGGATATCTACATCGCCGGGGGGCGTATCACCGCCCTCGGCCAGGCGCCGGAGGGGTTTGTCGCCACCGAGGAGCTGGAGGCGCGCGGCCACATCGTCTGTCCGGGCCTCATCGACCTGCAGGCGCGCCTGCGCGAACCGGGGCAGAAGCACAAGGGGACTATCGCCAGCGAGAGCCGCGCCGCCGCCGCCGCCGGCATTACCACCCTCTGCTGCCCGCCCGATACCCAGCCGGTGATCGACACCCCGGCGGTGGCCGAACAGATCCGCCATCGTGCCGCCGAGGCGGGGCTAGCACGGGTGCTGCCCATCGGCGCCCTCACCCAGGGGCTGGAGGGGCAGCAATTAAGCTCGATGCAGGCACTGCAGAGTGCCGGCTGCATCGTCATGGGCAACGCCCGGCGCGCCATTGCCAATACCCTGGTGCAGCGCCGCGCCCTGGAGTATGCCGCCACCCTGGGACTCACCGTCTTCTTCAACTCCGAAGACCCCTGGCTGGGGGCCGACGGCTGCGTCCACGAGGGGGCGCTGAGCACCCGCCTCGGACTTGCCGGCATTCCCGAGTGCGCCGAGGTGATCGCCGTCGGTCGTGACCTGATGCTGGTGGAACAGACCGGGGTACGCGCCCACTTCGGCCAGCTCTCCAGTGCCCGCGCGGTCGAGATGATCGCCACGGCTCGCGCCAGGGGGCTGCCGGTCAGCGCCGATGTGAGCGCCCACCAACTGTTCCTCACCGAGATGGATGTGGCGGAGTTTGACAGCCTCTGCCATGTGCGCCCGCCGCTGCGCAGCCAGCGCGACCGCGAGGGCCTGCGCGCCGCCCTCGCCGATGGCACCATTAGCGCCATCTGCTCCGACCATCAGCCCCACGATCGCGATGCCAAGCTGGCCCCCTTCGCCGCCACCGAGCCGGGGATCAGCGCCCTGGAGACACTGTTGCCCCTCACCCTGCGGCTGGTGGAGGAGGGGGTGCTGGGGCTGGCCGATGCCATCGCCCGCCTCACCAGCGAACCGGCCGCCATCCTCGGCCTGGAGCTCGGCCAGCTGGGGATCGGCGCGCCGGCGGATCTCTGCATCTTCGATCCGACCCACCACTGGCAGCTCAGCGAGGCGCAGCTCCTCTCCCGTGGCAAGAACACCCCCTTCCTCGGCTGGGAGCTGAGCGGCAAGGTCCGTTACACCCTGCTGGAGGGACGCATCGTCCATCGGCCGACAGCGCAGATCAACAACCTCAACACGGAGCAGGCATGAACAAGGCACACCGCGACACCCTCTTTGTTGAAAACGCGGAGATCCTTTCGCACCAGTCGCATGCTGGCGATCAGTACCTGTTGCGGGTCAACGCACCGCAAATTGCCGCCAAGGCACTGCCCGGCAGCTTTGTCCATATCCGCTGCGACGAGAACCGCCCACTGCGCCGTCCCATCTCCATCATGCGTGTCGATGCCAGGGCGGGCTGGGTGGAGTTTCTCTACAAGGTGCTGGGTGAGGGGACCGCACTACTGGCACAGCGCCAGGCGGGCGAGAAGCTGAGCATCATGGGGCCCATCGGCAAACCCTTCATCGCCCACATGGCGCGACCCCGCCCCCTGCTCATCGGCGGGGGTGTAGGGATGCCGCCGATGCTCTTCCTGGCCGACTCCCTGCGCACGGTGAAGGGAGTCTACCACCCCTTCGTTATCCTCGGTTCCGAGGTGCCTTTCCCCTTCAAGGCGGTGCCCTCACAGATCATGGTGCCGGGAATGCCGGCCGAGGTGATCGCGGCCATGCCGCTGCTGGAGGATTGGAGCTTCGCCTCGCGCCTCGCCAGCCAGCAGGGCTATGCCGGTTGCTTCGAGGGGTATGTCACCGGGCTGGCACGCCACTGGCTCGATGCCCTGAGCGATGAACAGCGCGCCGAGGTGGAGATCTTCAGCTGTGGCCCGCACCCGATGCTGGAGGCCGTGGCCGCTCTGGCACGCGAGTACAATCTCCCCTGTCAGGTATCGATGGAGGAGTTCATGGCCTGCGGGGTGGGCGGCTGCGCCGGCTGCGTGGTCGAGGTGCAGACCAGCTCGGGGCCGGCGATGAAGCGGGTCTGCGTCGACGGCCCGGTCTTTGATGCGCGGGAGATCTTTAGCTGACAGGGGGCTGGGGCACCAGCGCTGCCCCCTCGCGCCGCAACCGACGCCGTTAACCGGTTATTAACAGCCTGTTAACGCATCCTGCCGAGATCGTCGGAGACACTATCCAGAGTGAGGCCGTCGAGGCTGGAACCCAGATCCTCCACGTTGTGCTCTTCGCCATCATCGCCCAGCTTGATCAGCATGCGCACCTCGTTGGCAGAGTCGGCGTTGCGCAGCGCATCCTCCTCGCTAATCAACCCCTCCCGGAACAGCTCGTACAATGCCTGGTCGAAGGTCTTCATCCCCGCCTCCCGCGACTTCTTCATCAGGCTCTTAATCTCATGCACCTCACCCTTGAGGATGAGGTCGGCCATCAGCGGGGTGTTGATCAGGATCTCGATGGCGGCACGGCGCCCCTGGCCATCCACGGTGGGGATGAGGCGTTGCGAGATCACCGCCTTGAGGTTGAGCGAGAGGTCCATCAGCAGTTGTGAGCGCCGCTCCTCGGGGAAGAAATTGATGATGCGATCCAGTGCCTGGTTGGAGTTATTGGCGTGCAGCGTCGCCAGACAGAGGTGACCGGTCTCGGCGAAGGCGATGGCGTGCTCCATCGTCTCCGGGTGGCGAATCTCGCCAATGAGGATGACATCCGGCGCCTGGCGCAGGGTGTTGACCAGGGCATCGTCGAAGGTGCGGGTATCGATCCCCACCTCGCGCTGGGTGACGATGCACCCTTTGTGCTGATGCACATACTCGATCGGATCCTCAATGGTGATGATGTGGCCGTGGCTGTTGGTATTGCGGTAATCAACCATCGAGGCGAGCGAGGTCGATTTACCGGTGCCGGTGCCACCCACGAAGAGGATGATGCCGCGCTTGGTCATCGCCAGATCTTTTAGCGAATCGGGCAGATTGAGGTCGGTAAAGCTGGGGATCTTGGTCTCGATCTTGCGCAACACCATGCCGGCCTGATTGCGCTGCATAAAGACATTGACGCGAAAACGGCCAATGCCGGAACGGCTCAGGGCAAAATTGCACTCGTGGGTATTTTCAAACTCGGCGATTTGCGCCTCGTTCATAATACCGTAGACGATCTGCTTGGCCTGATCCGGGGTCAGGCTCCCCTTGGAGACCGGCATGATCTTGCCGTTAATCTTCATACTTGGTGGAATGCCGGCCGTGATAAACAGGTCGGAACCGTTCTTGTGCACCATCAATTTAAGCAAGGAGTCAAAATCCATCCCCGTCTTCTCCTGCGCGATCGCCGCGTCTGATTACATGAAATGATCTTTATTGGCGGCCTTGGAGCGCGCCTCCTGCTTGCTCACGAGCCCCTTCTCGACCAGCAGTTTCAGGTTCTGGTCCAGGGTCTGCATACCGTACTGCTGGCCGGTCTGGATTGCCGAGTACATCTGCGCGATCTTGTTCTCGCGGATCAGGTTACGGATGGCGGGCATACCGATCATGATCTCATGCGCCGCCACCCGCCCCCCCCCCACCTTCTTCAACAGGGTCTGCGAGATAACGGCACGCAGCGACTCGGAGAGCATGGAGCGCACCATATCCTTCTCCGCCGCCGGGAAGACGTCGACGATACGGTCAATGGTCTTGGCCGCGGAGCTGGTGTGCAAGGTACCAAAGACCATGTGGCCGGTCTCCGCCGCCTCCAGCGCCAGACGGATGGTCTCCAGGTCGCGCATCTCGCCGACCAGGATGATGTCCGGATCCTCACGCAGTGCCGAGCGCAGCGCCTCGTTAAAGCCGAGGGTGTCACGGTGCACCTCGCGCTGGTTAATCAGGCACTTTTTCGATTCATGGACAAATTCGATGGGATCCTCCATGGTGAGGATATGACCGTGGTGGTTCTCGTTGATGTAGTTGATCATCGCCGCCAGGGTGGTCGACTTGCCCGAACCGGTCGGCCCGGTGACCAGCGCCAGACCGCGCGGGGTGTCGGAGATCTCCTTAAAGATGGGCGGGCAGTTGAGCTCCTCCAGGGTCAGGATCTTCGAGGGGATGGTACGCAGCACCGCCCCGGCACCGCGATTGTGGTTGAAGGCGTTGACACGAAAACGCGCCAGCCCCTTGATCTCGAAGGAGAAGTCGGTCTCCATGTACTCCTCGTAATCCTTGCGCTGCTTGTCATTCATAATGTCGTAGATAAGACCATGCACCGTGGCTTGATCCATCGCCGGCACATTGATACGGCGCACATCGCCGTCCACCCGAATCATCGGCGGCATCCCGGCAGAGAGATGAAGGTCGGAGGCCCCGTTTTTCACCCCAAAGGCCAACAGTTCCGTGATATCCATTGACTATGTCCTCAGTTTCTTCGCTACACTATTTATCAATAAATCCGCCCCAACAAGGATAAGGTATAACGTCCGGCCATGAGAGACAACTCAAGCACGCCAGAAGAGCGGCTGCGGCAGGTGCAACGGCAGATTGACCAGGCACTGGCGCAAAATCGACGCCCTGCCGGTGCCGCCGCCCTGCTGGCCGTGAGCAAGACACGTCCCGCCAGCGACATCCTCGCCCTCTACCGTGCGGGGCAGCGCCGTTTTGGCGAAAATTATCTGCAGGAGGCGCTGGGCAAGATGGCCCTGCTCGACGGCTATGAGATCGAGTGGCACTTCATCGGCCCCATCCAGTCCAACAAGAGCCGCGACATCGCCAGCCACTTCAGCTGGGTGCATAGCGTGGAGCGCCTCAAGATCGCCCGGCGTCTGAGCGAACAGCGCCCCGACGGCCTGCCGCCGCTCAATATCTGCCTGCAGGTCAATGTCAGTGGCGAGGCCAGCAAGTCGGGCTGCCGCCTCGATGAACTGCCACGGCTTGCGGCGCAGGTGGCCACACTGCCACGCCTCAGGCTGCGCGGACTGATGGCCATCCCGGCCCCCAGCGACGACCCCACCGCCCAGCGCCGCCCCTTTCGCACCCTGCGCGAGGCGCTGGAGCAGTTGCGCGGCGACGGCCTGGCGCTCGATACCCTGTCGATGGGGATGTCCGCCGACCTTGACGCCGCCATCGCCGAGGGGGCGACGCTGGTGCGCATCGGCACCGCACTGTTCGGGTCGCGCCCCGCAAAAGGCGATTTGCTACCATAAGTGCTTTGATATCGGGTAATCTACAAAACGCCTCCCTTTGCACAAAGAACCACTGGAACAACGCTATGCAACACACCAAGATCGGTTTTATCGGTGGCGGCAATATGGCCGCCAGTCTCATCGGCGGCCTCATCGCCGACGGCACCACCCCCTCGCAAATCCGTGTGGCCGACCCGGTCACGGAGCGCGCCCGGTCGCTGCAACAACAGTTCGCCATCCAGCTTGCCGCCAGCAACACAGCGCTGGTGGCGGAGTCGGATGTGGTGGTGCTGGCGGTCAAACCGCAGGTACTGCGCGAGGTCTGCCAGCAGATCGCCGCGGCGGCAGCGGACAAACACCCCCTCATCATCTCGGTGGCGGCGGGGATCCGCATCGGCGACATTGACCGCTGGCTGGGCGATGACAACGCCATCGTACGCACCATGCCCAACACCCCAGCGCTGGTGCAGTGCGGCGCCACCGCGCTCTACGCCAACGGCCGTGTCGATGGGCGGCAACGGGAGATCGCCGAGCGCATCATGCGCGCCGTGGGGCTGACCCAATGGCTGGAGAACGAGCCGTTGATGGATGCGGTGACCGCCCTCTCCGGCAGCGGCCCCGCCTATCTCTTTCTGGTGATCGAGGCGCTGGAACAGGCCGGCTGCAAGCTGGGACTAAGCGCCGAGAGCAGCCGCGTGCTGGCACTGCAGACCGCCTTCGGCGCGGCCAAGATGGCGCTGGAGAGCAGCGAGTCGAGCGAGGAGCTGCGCCGCCGCGTCACCTCCCCCGGCGGTACCACCGAACGGGCCATCGGCGTGCTGGAGGAGGGCGACCTGCGCGGCCTGTTCGAGCGTGCCCTGACTGCGGCCCGCGACCGCGCCCAGGAGCTGGCCGAAGAGCTGGGCAACGCATGATGTCCGGCAACTACCTCATGCACCCGCTGGAGTTCCTCATCAACACCCTGTTCGGCCTCTACATCCTGGTGGTGATGGTGCGCTTTCTGCTGCAGTGGGTACGCGCCGATTTCTACAACCCGGTATCGCAATTCATCGTCCGCGTCACTACCCCCGCGTTGCGCCCGCTGCGCCGCGTGATCCCCGGCTGGGGTGGCATCGACTTCGCCGCGGTGGTGCTGATGTTGCTGCTGCAGCTGCTCTCTCTCACCCTGATTCTGCTGTTGCGCGGCCAGGGGGTGCCTCTCCTCACCCTGCTCTTCTGGTCGCTCGCCGAGCTGGTGACGCTGGCCATCAACATCTACATCGGGGCCATTCTCATCCAGGCAATCATCAGCTGGATCAACCCCGGCACCTACAATCCGGTGATCTCGCTGCTGCACGCCCTCACCACGCCGCTGTTACGACCGGCGCGTCGCCTGCTGCCGCCCATCTCCGGCCTCGATCTATCGCCCCTTCTGGTGCTGATCGCACTACAGCTGCTGAAGATGCTCGCCATTCCGCCGCTGATGATGCTTGCCGGCCTGCGTTAACCACGAGACGATGGCAGGACACTACCAATGGCAGGGGGGGCGGCTGATACTGCATCTACGGGTGCAGCCGCGCGCCAGCCGTGATGAAATTGTCGGCCCGCATGGCGGCGATGCCCTCAAGGTACGCATCACCGCGCCGCCGGTAGAGGGCCAGGCCAACGCCCACCTCATCCGTTTTCTGGCCAAGGCCTTCGGTGTCTCCCGCTCACAGGTGCGGCTGCTGGGCGGCGACACCAGCCGCGGCAAGCGCCTCAGCATCGATTCGCCCCGGGAACTGCCAACCAGTGCCGGGATCACCCAGGACGCCGGGGCGGAGGGGAAATAGCGCTTGTACTCACAAATAAGTGCAATATATTAGGTGAGCGGCCGATGATGGCGAGGGGATGAAAAATCATGCACCCCTTCACAAAAAGCAGATAAAAAAATGGTTTTGGCGGGGTGGCTGTGCCATAACCCCCCGTTGCGAGAGATAACTAAAAACAGAGATCACCAGCATGTCGGAAAAACGCTTTACCGAGCAGATGAAGGCCTATGGCCAGTGGAAATCGGATCTGGTCACCAACATTGGCGATTACCAGAAGTGGCTCGATGCCAACGGCATGGGCTCCCCCGAGGATGAGCTGCGCATCTACGAAAGCCTCGCCGCACTGCGCTCCGACAAGCTCACCATCGCCTTTGTCGCCGAATTTGCCCGCGGCAAGACCGAGCTGATTAACGCCATCTTTTTCTCCGAATATGACCGTCGCCTGCTCCCCTCCGAGGCGGGGCGCACCACCATGTGCCCCACCGAACTGTTCTACGACGCCGAGCACCAGCACGCCTACATCCGCCTGTTGCCCATTGAGACCCGCCTCAATGACACCAGCGTCGCCGAGTATAAGGAAGACCCGATCCACTGGAGCAGCATGGAGCTGGACCTGGAGAATCCGGACAACATGGCCGATGCCTTTCAGGAGATCGTCAAGGTCAAAAAGGTATCGCGCGACGAGGCGCGCCGGCTCGGTCTCTACGACGACTCCGACAGCCACCTCAACAACCCCGACGGCAGCCCGCCCGACGAGATCGAGATTCCGTTGTGGCGCCACGCCCTCATCAGCTTCCCCCACCCGCTGCTCAAGCAGGGGCTGGTGATCCTCGACACCCCCGGCCTCAATGCCCTGGGGAGCGAGCCGGAGCTGACCCTCAACATGATCCCCAAGGCGCAGGGGGTGATGTTCATCATGGCCGCCGATACCGGGGTCACCAAATCCGATCTTGAGATGTGGTCCAGCAACGTCAAACCGGGGCGGGCCGGCAAGGAGAAGGGGCTGGTGGTGATCCTCAACAAGATCGACACCCTGTGGGATGACCTCAAGTCCCGTGAGCAGATCGCCAAGACCATCAATGAGCAGTGCGGCAAGGCGGCGCAGACCCTGGGCATTGATCTCAGCACCGTGATCCCGGTCTCGGCACAGAAGGGGCTGCTGGCCAAGATCCGCCACGATCAGGAGCTGCTCACGCGCAGCAACATCCTGGCGCTGGAGTCAATCCTCGCCAACGAGATCCTCCCCTATCAGCAAGAGCTGGTGCGCGACCACGTCAAGGGGGACGTTGGCGCCATGGTCAAGCAGTCATGCGACCTGCTCGCCTCGCGCTTCCACTCGGTGAAGAGTCAACTGCAGGAGCTCAGCGGTCTCAGCGGCAAGAACAATGAGGTGATCGAGCACCTGATGCGCAAGACCCGCGAGGAGCAGGTCGCCTACCACAAGAATGTGGAGAGCTTTAACGCCAACAAAAAGATCCTCTCTGACCAGAGCAAGCAGCTGCTGGCACTACTCAGCCTCTCCGAGCTCGACAAACTGGTCTCCCGCAGCCGTGAGTCGATGACCGGCAGTTGGACCACCGCCGGTCTGAAGAATGGGATGAAGACCTTCTTCGACGGCGTCAGCAACATGCTCACCCAGGTCGATGACTACTCCGAGCAGCTCAATCGCCTGGTCACCACCGTCTACCACCAGTTCCAGTCTGAGCACGCGATTCAGGGGGTAGAGCCGGTGCTCTATAACATCGAAAAATATGTGGCCGAACTGCGCAAACTGGAGGAGGAGGGGGAGGCCTTTCGCAACAGCCCGGTGACGGCGATGACCGAGCAATCCTTTGTGGTGAAAAAATTCTTCATCACACTGGTCAGCCACGCCCGCAACATCTTCTTCAAGGCGCACCGCGACGCCGAGTCGTGGAGCAAGGCGGTGATGTCACCGCTGGTCAGGCAGATCAAGGATCACAAGGAGCAGATGGACAAGCGGCTGGAGAATCTGCGCAAGATCAACGAATCGCGCGACACCCTGGAGGAGCGCATCGCCGAGCTGAAGAAACAGGCCGTGGTGTTGAAAAAACAGCATGATGAGGTCAACAACATCCTCAAGGTGATCAACCGCCCGCTCAATCAGCAAACGGTGCCGCAGAGGCAGCAACCCGCCGCCTGACGGTCGCGGGCTTGCACTGCCCCAGCGGGCTGATTAGACTTCCCCCACCGTGTAATTCGCCCGAGCGACCAGAGAGCTGATGCCCCATTCCCTACCGGCCGACTCCGTCGGCCTGGTCACCCCGCAGATCGCCCACTTCGACACGCCGCTGCAACTCGACTGCGGGCGCCAGCTTGCGGCCTACGACCTGGTCTACGAGACCTACGGCACACTCAACCGCGACCACAGCAACGCCATCCTCATCTGCCACGCCCTCTCCGGTGACCACCACGCCGCCGGCTACCACAGCCCGGAGGACAGGAAACCCGGCTGGTGGGAATCGGCCATCGGCCCCGGCAAACCGATCGACAGCGAACGCTTCTTTATCGTCTGCCTCAATAACCTGGGTGGCTGCAAGGGTTCGACCGGCCCCAACACCCCGAACCCGACCAGCGGCAAGCCGTGGGGCCCCGATTTTCCCATCGTTACCGTACGCGACTGGGTGGAGAGCCAGGCACGCCTTGCCGATCGCCTGGGGATCACGCAGTGGGCCGCAGTGATCGGCGGCTCGCTGGGCGGCATGCAGGTGTTACAGTGGGCCATCGACTTTCCCGCGCGACTGCGCCACGCAGTGGTGATCGCCGCCGCCCCCAACCTCACGGCCCAGAACATCGCCTTTAACGAGGTAGTGCGTCAGGCGCTGCGCTCCGACCCCGACTTTCACGACGGCCACTACTACGAACACCAGGTGGTGCCGAGCCGCGGCCTCAAAATCGCCCGCATGCTGGGCCACATCACCTACCTCTCGGACGATGCGATGCGCGCCAAATTCGGCCGTGAACTGCGCGAGGGGAAGATCAATTTCGGTTTCGATGTGGAGTTTCAGGTGGAGAGCTACCTGCGCTACCAGGGGGAGAGCTTCGTCGAGCGCTTCGACGCCAACACCTATCTGCTGATGACCAAGGCGCTCGACTACTTCGACCCGGCAAGCGCCTACAGCGGCGACCTCTCCGCCGCCCTCGCCGGGGTGGAGGCGAGTTTCTTCGTCGCCTCCTTCACCAGTGACTGGCGCTTTGCCCCGCAACGCTCGCGCGAGATCGTCAAGGCGCTGCTGGATGGCGACAAGACCGTCAGCTACGCCGAGATCGAGGCCAACCATGGCCACGACGCCTTCCTCATCCCCATCCCCCACTACATGGCGGTGTTCGGCAGTTACATGCGGCGCATCGCCGCGGAGCTGCCGCAATGAACGTGTTGCGTCCCGATCTGGCGATCATCAGCGAGTGGATCACCCCCGGCTCACGGGTGCTGGATCTCGGCTGCGGGGATGGCACCCTGCTGGCACACCTGAAACGCGAACGCGACGTTGACGGCTACGGCCTGGAGATCGCCCCGGGGAATATCGTCTCCTGCATCGAGCAGGGGGTGAACGTGATCCAGACCGACCTGGATGCGGGGATAAACGACTTCTTTGACGAGGCCAGCTTCGACTATGTGGTGATGACGCAGACCCTGCAGGCGATGAGTTATCCCGAGCAGCTGCTAAAGGAGATGCTGCGCGTCGGTCGCGAGGGGATTGTCACCTTCCCCAACTTCGGCCACTGGCGCGCGCGGGTGCAGCTGGCGCTGGGCGGCCACATGCCGCTCTCCACCGCGCTGCCCAACCAGTGGTACAACACCCCCAACATCCACCTCTGCACCCTCAAGGATTTCGAGGCGCTGTGCGCCACGCTGGGGATCCGCATCCTGCAGCGCCGGGTGGTCGATCACGCCCACCGCTACCGCCTCGGCGGCAAGCTGCTACCCAACCTGCTCGGCGAGATCGCGATCTACCGCTTTATTCGGGAGTGATAACCCGCCACAGCGGCATGGAGATATAGAAGAGGCCGATCAACACCACGAAGAAGCCGGCCAGGTGCATTACCGCCGGGCGACGCAGAAAACTGGTGAGCTTGCCCGCCACCACCCCCATGGCGAAGAGGTTGGGCAGTGTCCCCAGACCGAAGCTCAACAGCAACAGCGCCCCGTTCAAGGCGCTACCGGCCGAGATCGCCCAGATGAGGGCGCTGTAGACCATGCCACAGGGGAGCCAGCCCCACACCACCCCCATCACCAGCGCCTGCGAGGGGCGCTGCACCGGCAACAGCTTGCGCCCGTAGGGCTCCACCAGCTGCCACACCCGGCTCCCCATGCGCTCCAGCCGGTTCATACCGTACCACCAGCCGCCAAGGTAGAGCCCCATCACCACCATAAAAAGGCCGGCGATGACCTGCAGCACCGATTGCGCCTGGTGCAGCGCGGTCAGATTGGTGGCCATCGCCCCGACCCCGCCCACCAGCGCCCCGGCCACGGTGTAACTGAGCAGACGCCCCAGATTGTAGTTGAGCAGATAGGGGAGGAGCGAGGCGAAGCGGCCACGCGCCTGCTCCGGCAGGCCGAAACTGAGTGCGCCGACGATGCCGCCACACATGCCGACGCAATGCACGCCGCCAAACAGACCGACCAGAAAGGCCGCAAAAAAGCTGATCTCTACCATAAATTTACGCCATTGCCCGTGCTGGTTGCAGGCTACGCCACGGGGCGAAACGCTGCAAGAGCAGCAGCCCGGGAATCGCCACCAGGGCGCAACCGATAAAGAAACTCCCCCACCCCATCAGCTCCACCATAAAACCGGTGGGGGCCGCGGCAACCACTCGTGGCAGCCCCATCAGGCTACTGAGCAGGGCGTACTGGGTAGCGGTAAATTTTTTGTTGGTCAGGCTCGCCATAAAGGCGACATAGGCGGCGGTACCCATGCCGCCGGAGAGGTTCTCGAAGGCGATCACCGCCGCCAGCCAGACAAGCTCATGGCCCACCAGCACCAGTACGGCAAAACAGGCGGTGGAGAGCGCCTGCAGCACCCCGAAGACCCAGAGCGAACGGTTGATGCCCAGGCGCAGGATCACCACCCCACCAAGCAGACCGCCGAAAATCGTTGCCCAGAAGCCAAACAGCTTCACCACCGCACCGATCTCACTCTTGCTGTAACCCATCTCCAGATAGAAGGGGGTGGTCATCGCCGCGGCCATGGTATCGCCCACCTTGTAGAAAAGGATAAAGAGCAGGATCAGCCACGCCTCGGGGCGGCTGAAGTAGTCGACAAAGGGGAGGAGCACCGCCTCGTGCAGGGTCTTCGGGCTCCCCGGCGCCACCTGCGGCTCACGCGCCAGCAGCGTGGCGATCACCCCCACCGAGAGGCTCAGCGCCATCAGCAGATAGACCTCACGAAAGGCGATGAGATCGGCGAGAATGAGACCACCGCCCCCGGCCAGCAGCATCCCCACGCGGTAGCCGTTCACATAGAGCGCAGAGCCCAACCCCAGCTCCTCATCGGCCAGGTCCTCACGGCGATAGGCGTCGACCACAATATCCTGCGAGGCGGAGAAGAAGGTAACCAGGAAGGCGATCAGCGCCAGCAGCCAGGGATTGTTGGCGGGATCACTGTAGCCGAGCCACACCAGCGCCACCATCAGCGCCAGCTGTGCCGTCAGCAGCCAGCCACGGCGCCGCCCCAGAAACGGCAGGGTAAAGCGATCGACGATGGGCGCCCAGAGAAACTTCAGCGTATAGGGGAGGCCGACCAGGGCAAAGAGGCCGATCACCGACAGGTCGACCCCCTCCTCGCTCATCCACGCCTGCAGTACCGAGCCGGTGAGCAGCAACGGCACACCGCAGGCGAAGCCCATGACAAAGGCCACCAGCATGCGCCAGCTGACTATCTGCGCGACCAGTTTGCGGTTTTGCGGCCCCATTCCCTCAACATCGTCCAGTAAAAGCGCTGAGTTTACTGGCAGCACCACGCGAACACCACCGCCGCCACCCCAAGCTGGTAAACTTGCACGACACCACACGGCGGACGCACGATGTTACAACAGAGAAAAAAGGGGAGAGTCGGCAGCGGCACCATCGTGCTCTGCACGTTGCTGCTGCTTGGCGGCGGGTTCACCAACGCGGCCAACGCCGCCGCCACGGACGAGGGCTACTTCCGCTGGCAAGATACCGACGGCGCCAATCACTTCGGCGACGCACCGCCCAAAGGCGCCCTCAATCCGCAACAGATCGCCACCACCCTGCCGCCACCCCGCTACCGAGTGGAGAGGGTCATCGACGGCGACACCATCGCGGTGCGCCACGGCGGCAAGGTGCGGCTGCTCGGCATCAACGCCCCGGAGATCGCGCACCGCGACAGGGTCGCCGAGCCATTGGGCGAGCGGGCACACCAGCGGCTGCGGGAGCTGCTGCAGGACCAGCAGGTCTACCTGGAGTTTGACCAGCAACGGCGCGACCGCTACGAGCGCCTGCTGGCCCATATCAGCCTGGAGGATGGCACCAGCGTCAACGAGCTGTTGCTGCGCGAGGGGCTGGCCCGCGCCCTCTTTCTGCAACCGAATATGCGCCACCTGCAGCGTTACTTTCAGGCCGAGGCCGAGGCACGAGAGGCACGGCGCGGGATCTGGTCACGGCCCGAGTTTCAGGTTCGCCCCGCCACTCGCGCCAAGGCGTGCGCCAAACAATTCTGCCTGCTGCAGGGGGTGGTGCAACGGGTCGAACGCAAGCGCACCTATACCTACCTGCAGCTGCCCGGCAAGCTGCGGGTATCGATCAAAAACCGGGATCTGCCCCAGTTTCTCGCCGCAGGGGTCAACCCGCACAAGCTCGAGGGCCGCACCGTCATCGTGCGCGGCTGGGTAGGCGAGCGGGAGGGCAGCTACACCCTGCGGCTACAACATCCGCTGCAAATCCAGACACCACCGCCGACGTAGAACAACGTGCGATGCGACCGCGTGGCGGCGCTGCTACAATAGCCCCCTTTTTCAGCCAACTGACGCACTACGGGGTTTGCCATGCAGGAGTACAAGCGTGAATTTATCGAGTTTGCCATCGACAACGAGGTCCTGCGCTTTGGCAGCTTTACCCTCAAGTCAGGCCGCATCAGCCCCTATTTTTTCAATGCCGGACTGTTCAACACCGGCGAGCACCTGACCCGCCTCAGCCGCTTCTACGCCGCCGCCATTGTCGAATCCGGCATCGAGTTCGACACCCTCTTCGGCCCCGCCTACAAGGGGATCCCGCTGGCCGCCATTACTGCCCTGTCGCTGTTCGACCAGCACCGGCGCAACGTCCCCTACTGCTTCAACCGCAAGGAGGCGAAGGCGCATGGCGAGGGGGGCAACATCGTCGGCGCCCCGCTCCAGGGCAAGGTGCTGATCATCGACGATGTGATCACTGCCGGCACCGCCATCGGCGAGGCGATGGCGATCATCGAGGCGGCCGGCGCCACCGCCTCCGGGGTGGTGATCGCACTGGATCGCCAGGAGCGCGGCAAGGGGGAGAGGTCGGCGATCCAGGAGGTGGAGAAAAATTTCGGCCTCAAGGTGGCGAGCATCATCACCCTCGCCGACCTGATGAGCTATCTCAAGGATGATCCCCGGATGGCGGAACACCTGCAGGCGGTCAGCGCCTACCGGGCCCAATACGGCGTCTAGGCGGCGATTCTGCCCATGCCGCTGCCACCCCGGGATCACGAGACCCACCTGGTCAACGAGCACTACGCGGTGATCTACACACCGCGCAAGGCGCGCAGCCGCTTTCCCGAAAATTGCGTCACCCTCTACGATAACGAGCTCGACGCCATCGCTGCCGCCAACGAACAGAGGGGACTCTACGCGGCCCGGGTGGTGGGGCCGTCGCGCTCCTCCGAGGGGATCCGTCTCTACTACCTGGCCCACTGGCTTACCTAATCCGCAGCGACGCAGGGGCTCAGCCGATAATCAGTTTTATCCCCACCAGCAGGGTCACCACCTCGAACAGCCGCTTAATCGCCCGATTCCCCTGAATAATCGCCAGGTGTGCCCCGAGATAGCCGCCCAGCAGGGAGCCGAGCAGCAGTGCCGGCAGCCACGCCCACTTCACCTCACCGAGCAGGCCGAGGGTGAGCGCCCCGCTGCCGTTCCAGAAGAGGCCCACCAGCACCAGGGTGTAGGCCACCGCCCGCTGGTAATCGAGGCCAAACCAACGCACCAGCCAGAGGGTCACGAAGAGGC
The DNA here is from genome assembly GCA_026196575.1 of Gammaproteobacteria bacterium. GTDB lineage: Bacteria > Pseudomonadota > Gammaproteobacteria > Thiohalomonadales > Thiohalomonadaceae > JAPHSX01. Next base: position 46,089 of record JAPHSX010000044.1, read on the forward strand.
CGGTGCCCGAGGTGAGTGAACCGTTCAGGATACCGATGAGAAAGAGGACACCGCCCCCCAACCACAGTCCCGCACCCTCACAGTTCTTCGGCAGGTGGTGCTGCCCCAGCTCGCGTCGGAGGATAGAGTAGCCGCCCAGCGACAGGGTCAGCACCCCGAGCGCCAGCTCGGCCATCCGGTCCGGCACGCGCAGAATCAGGCTGGCCCCCAGCACCACGCCGGGCACTCCGGTTGCCAGGATAAAGAGCACAAAGCGCCTTTCCAGATGGCTAGTGCGCAGGTGACGCAGGGTGGCCCCCACCCCCAGTGCCACCGTGGCCAGCTTGTGGGTTGCCAGCGCGATGGCGAAGGGGAGGCCGAGAAAGATCAGGGCGGGAAGTTGCAGCAACCCCGCACCGCCACCAACGAAGGCAGAGAAGGTGTTGGCGACAAGCGAGATGAGAAACAGCAGTAACTGTTCGGGTGACAGCGCAAGGGGGAACATTTCGGGGCCTGTGAAATCCAATTCAAGACACAGTATACTGAAACCTTCGACAGCCGCTGCCGACAAGTGGGAAAAACGATGATCAGAGAACACCTCCGCCACCTCATCACGCTAGCCCTTACCGGCACCCTGCTCTTCACCGGCAGCGCACAGGCCAAGATCGTCTGCTGGACCAACAGCGAGGGGGTACGGGAGTGCGGCAACGCCGTGCCGCCCGAATATGCACAGCAGGAGACGCGCACCATCGACAAGCGCGGCATCACCACCGAGGTGAAGGAGCGCGCCAAGACCCCCGAGGAGCTCGCCGCCGAGAGGGCACGTCGCGCCGAAGAGGAGCGCCTGGCCGCGGAAGAGGAGAAGAGGCGCCAGGTGCAGGAGGCCTATGATCGGGTGCTGCTCTCCACCTACCTCGACGAGGAGGATATCGTCCGCTCCCGCGAGCGCCAGTCCAGCGCCATCAATGCCACTATCGATATCACCCGCACCACCATCGACAAGCTGCAGGAGAAACTCAACGGCGAGAGGAAACGGGCGGCCGATTATGAGCGTCAGGGCAAACCTTTGCCGGAGCGGCTACAGGAGGATATCAGCTCGCTACAGGGGCAGATCGACGCCAAAAACAGTTACATTCGCTCCAAGGAGCAGGAGAAAGAGGTGCTGCATAAAAAGTACGAGGCGGACATGGTGCGCTTTCGTGAACTCAAGGCGAATGGCGCCAAACTGCGTTAACCGGCTGTCGAACTTCGCTCAAGCTAGTGCGGGAGAAGGTAAAAATGGGGTAACTACCCGCCCCCTGACACAGGTACCCGCTCTCCACATCGGGGCAACGGTAAAAACCGGAGCGCCTATGGCGCGATAGGCCGGTGGCTCCCTCGCCCTCTATCGCGGCAGAGCCGCTCCTACGAAACAGCGATACCCGGGAGAGTATTTACAAAATGGGATAAAGAGCGCAATTTGCAGGGTGCAAATGAGCATTTTTAACGCACTACCGTGCCGCACAAGTAGAATTTGGTTAACGAAACACCGGCGCCGCCAGCAACGCCCACTGCGCCTCCCACTCCACCATCGGCGAACGCTTGAAGCGGCTGCGCACATATTGGTTGATGCGCCCCTCGACCATCGCCAGCATCAGATTGGCGATGGCACCAATATTGCCGCCCTCGCGCAGCTCGCCCGCCAGCTCTCCCTCGCGCAACACCTGCTTGAGCTGGGTCTCGATACGGTCAAAGAACTGACCGATACGCAGCCGCAACCGCTCCGTCTCGCCGGTCAGCGCCTCACCCATCAGGATACGGCTGATCCCCGGGTTCCTGGCGGCAAAGCCCAAGACCAGTGTCAGGATCTTCTCGCAGCGCACCGCAGCGCGTTTATCGTCATTCAGGATGCGGCTGGAGAGGCCGAACACCGTCTCCTCCAGAAACTCAATGAGCCCCTCGAACATCTTCGCCTTGCTGGGGAAGTGGCGATAGAGGGCGGCCTCCGAGACGCCGACCGCACGCGCCAGTCCCGCAGTGGTAATGCGCTCCCCCGGACTCTGCTCCAGCTCCCGCGCCAGCGCCTCAAGGATCTGCTGGCGACGTGACGGTTTCTGTTCCCTATTCTCGCTCATTCTCTTCCCCTGTCACCCTTTCTGAATCAGTGTGCCCACACCCAGGTCGGTAAAGATCTCCAGCAACAGGGCATGCTCCACCCGCCCGTCGATGATGTGGGCGCTGTTCACCCCGTTGGCCACCGCATCGAGGGCGAAACGGATCTTCGGCAACATGCCTCCGTGAATGGTACCGTCGGCTATCAGCGCATCGACCCGCTTCGAGGTGAGGCCGGTAAGGACGTTGCCCGCCTTGTCGAGCAGGCCAGGGGTGTTGGTCAGCAGCACCAGCTTCTCCGCCTTGAGGCACTCGGCCAGCTTGCCCGCCACCACGTCGGCATTGATGTTGTAGGACTCGCCATCCTGCCCCACCCCGATGGGGGCGATCACCGGGATAAAATCACCATGCATCAGCATGTCGACCACCTCGCCGTCGATGCGTTCCACCTCGCCGACGTGGCCGATATCGATGATCTCGGGGGTATTCATCTCCGGGGCGTTGCGCACGAACTTGAGCTTTTTGGCACGGATAAAATCGGCATCCTTGCCGGTCAGCCCCACCGCGCGCCCGCCGTGCTGGTTGATGAGGGAGACGATCTCCTTGTTGACCAGACCACCGAGCACCATCTGCACCACATCCATGGTCTCGCTGTCGGTCACGCGCATGCCGTCGATGAAGGTGCTCTCCTTGCCCAGACGTGCCAGCAGCGAGCCGATCTGCGGCCCGCCGCCATGCACCACCACCGGATTCATCCCCACCGCCTTGAGCAGCACCACATCGCGGGCGAAGCCCTGCTTGAGCCGCTCCTCGGTCATCGCGTTGCCGCCGTACTTAATCACCAGCGTCTTGCCGGCAAAGCGGCGGATGTAAGGGAGTGCCTCGCTGAGGATGCGGGCATTGCTCATCGCGGTTTCAATATCCAGACTCATGTTCCGTTCCCGTTAAAAAGGTAGATTCAGTGTCGGCTCCAGCTCCAGCAGCAGCTCCCTGAAGCGCCGCTCGATGCGTGCCAGCGCCGCCGCCGTGTCGGCCTCAAAGCGCAACACCAGTGTAGGGGAAGTGTTGGAGGCACGCACCAGCCCCCAGCCATCGGCATACTCTACCCGCAAACCGTCGAGGGTGGTTAGAGTGGCATCCGAAAAAAAATCCGCACGCGCCAGCAGCCGCACCATCAGCCGATGGTGTTCGTCGCCACTCAGCGGCAGGTGCAGCTCCGGGGTACTCAACGCCACGGGCAGGGCCTCAAGGAGAGTACGGCTGTGCGCCGCCCGAGAGAGGATCTGCAGCAGCCGTGCCGCCGCGAACAGGGCATCATCAAAGCCGTACCACCCCTCCTTCAATAACAGGTGGCCACTCATCTCCCCGGCCAAGAGGGCACCGCGCTCACGCATCCGCGCCTTGAGCATGGAGTGGCCGGTGCGCCACATCGAGGGCTCCCCGCCCGCCTGACTGATCACCTCACCCAGGTGGCGGCTGCACTTGACGTCGTAGATCACCTCCGCCCCGGGGTGACGGCTCAACAGGTCACGGGCCAGGAGCATCAGCAGGCGATCCGGCCAGATGATCTCACCGTCAGCGCTCACCACCCCGAGACGATCACCGTCACCATCGAAGGCGAGCCCCAGCTCCGCCCCCTGACTGACCACGGCCTGCTGCAACTCGCGCAGATTTTCCGGGCGATTGGGGTCGGGGTGGTGGTTGGGAAAGGTGCCGTCGACCTCGCAGTAGAGCGGCAGCACCTCGCACCCCAGCCGTTGCAAGAGGGCGGGGGCGGTCTGTGCCGCCATGCCGTTACCGCAATCGACCACCACCCTGAGTGGCCGCTGCAGGGTGATCCGCCCGGCCATCTCATCGAGATAGGCCGCGCGCGGCGCCGCCCGGCGCAGACGGCCCGCCCCCTCACACAAATCACCCGCGACGATGCGCCGGTGCAGGGCGGTGATCGCCTCGCCGTGCAGGCTCTCCTCCCCCAGCATCACCTTAATGCCATTGTACTGGGGCGGATTGTGGCTGCCGGTAACCATCACCCCGCTACCGGCACAACGGCTACAGGCGGCATAGTAGAGCAGCGGGGTCGGGACACAGCCCACAGCCAGCACCTCGATGCCGGCGGCCAGCAGCCCCTCATTGAGCGCCCGTTGCAGGGCCGCGGAGGAGGGCCGTGCATCGCGCCCGCTGGCGATAGCAGCCACATTGCGGGCGGCCGCCTCACTGCCGATGGCGCGTCCAATCTGATAGGCGGCAGCGGCATCCAGTCCGGCACCGACGACACCCCGAATATCGTACGGCAGAAAGATCGAGGCGGGCGGGGGCGTCACGGCCTCTTCGCATCCCCCTTGCCCGGTTTCGCACCCTCATCCTCCTCCACAGTGATCTCACCGAAGTCCATGAACATCATGTCGGGGATCCCCCCGTCACCCTGCTCCGCCTTCTCCTTAATCCCTTCGCCCTGCTTCAGGGCGCCAAGTACCGGCTCCATCATCTCCAGCGCCTGCTCCATCTCCACCATCTTCACCGGGTAGGAGTGAAAACGCCTGCCCTGGCTACTATCCAGCATGAACAGCGCCATCCGCTCCAGCTCACGCCGGATGGTGGCGGCAAAGAAGAGTGCATAAAAGAAGAGCAGCGCGGCAAGCAGTGCGGCCGTCACACCGAAGGTGGCGAGAAAACCGAGCTTTTGCGCCTCGGCCATGCCGAACCCCTCGCCCGCCCAGTAGGAGAGCTGCCAGGAGCTGCCGGAGACCACGGCGCGATGGGTCGCGACCTCGCGCCGCTGCCCCGCATCACCCGTGTGCCCCAAAACAGGCCCCTCCCATCCCTGCTGCAGCTCCAGATAACCGGCCTCCGGCGCCAGCTCGGCGAGCCACTCCTCAATACTTGCCGGTGCCATACTCACCATCAGGCTGGCGATGATCTCGCCGTTATGCACGATGGGACGCACCAGGTCGAGGTGCGCATGCACCGAACCGTGCAGGTGCAGCTCCAGCGGTGGCCGCTCGGCACCCGCCTCGGCCTGGCGCGCCAGATCAAGACAGGCATAGCCAATCGGCGGGACAAGTGTCGGATCCGGCTCGGTCTCCGCGGGACGCACCACCCGAATACGCAGCGCCTCGGGAAAGTGGGTGGCCAGCCCCTGCTCGAAGTGGCGCAGCGCCGCGACATCATTCGTCTCAATCGCCGCCGCCAGCGCCTCATCCACCCGCGCCTGCGCCGCCACCTGATCGCCCAGGGCAAGCAGGCGGCCACCCAGCAGTGCCGCCATCCGCTCCGCCTCCGCCACCTGTTCCACCTGTTGCGCCTGCTTCATCAACGCGGCGTACTGCAGGTAGGCCACATAACCGCATACCAGCACCAGCAGCACCGCCAGGACGATGGGCGGCAGGCTCAGCTTGACCACCGTCAGCCCCCGCCCCGCCTTCTTGTTGGCCTTATCCTCGCTCTTGCTCTTCCCTCGTCCCAACACCGTGATTTTCCTTTCTCTGTCTAACTAAATTACTGTTTACCAGTATGACCGAAGCCACCCGCGCCGCGTTGTGAGCTCTCAAAATCGCCCACCAGCTCGAACTCGGCCTGCACCACCGGGATAAAGACCATCTGCGCGACACGCTCCCCCACCTCGATGGTGAAGGGCTCCTGCCCACGGTTCCAGCAGGAGATGAAGATCTGCCCCTGATAGTCCGAATCGATAAGCCCCACCAGATTGCCCAGCACGATCCCCTTTTTGTGCCCCAGCCCGGAGCGCGGCAGCAGCACCGAGGCGAGCGCGGGGTCGCCGATGTGAATCGCCAGACCGGTCGGCAGCAGGCGGCTCTCCCCCGGCGCCAGCAACAGCGGCGCGTCGATCATCGCCCGCATATCCATCCCTGCCGCACCATCGGTGGCGTAGTGGGGGAGCGGGAACTCATGGCCCAGGCGCTCATCGAGAATCTTCAGTTGAATCTTATGCATTACAAACGTCCCGTCACTAACCCTGTTGCTGAAATCGTACCGCCACCACCTCAAGTAGGCGCCGCGCCAGCTCCGCCTTGCCACAGCGCGGCAGGGCCAGCTCGCCGTCCGCCCAGATGAGATGCAGCGCATTCTCCTCACTATTGAACCC
>JAPHSX010000054.1 GCA_026196575.1 Gammaproteobacteria bacterium
AGGCGATCGCCCTGGGGGCGGTCTCGGTGGAGCAGGGGGGCGGCCCCTTTGGCGCGCTGGTGGTGCTGGGGGGGGAGGTCATCGGTCGCGGTAGCAACTGCGTCACCCTCCATAACGACCCCACCGCCCATGCTGAGGTGCAGGCGATCCGGGAGGCGTGCCAGACGATGAAGGATTTCTCCCTCGCCGGCGCCACCCTCTACAGCAGTTGCGAGCCCTGCCCCATGTGTCTGGCCGCCAGTTACTGGGCGCGTCTGGGGCGCATCGTCTTTGCCGCCAGCCGGGATGAGGCCGCCGCCATCGGTTTTGATGACGCCGAGATCTACCGGCAGATCGCCCTGCCGCATGGTGAGCGCTCGCTGACAATGAGTCAGATGGAGCTGGCCGAGGCCGCCGCGCTGTTTCGCCAGTGGCGGGAGAAGGAGGATAAGGTCATCTATTAGTGCACGGGCCAGTCTATCCCTTCCTTATCCCCCCCTTGCCGCCCCGAACTGTGCGCACAGCAGTGCACTGAGCGCCAGGGTGCAGACGATCACCGCCCCCGCCGGCAGATCAAACAGCGCCGCCAGCAACAGCCCGAGGCCGTAGCCACCGAGGCCGACGAGATACCCCCATATGAGTCCGCGTCCGCCCAGATGGCGGATCGCCAGCGCCGGGAGGATGAGCGTGGCGAAGACCAGGTAGACCCCCACCAGCTGTACCGAGGCGGTGATGGTGACGGCGAAGAGCAGGTAGAAGGGGAGCGAGGAGGGGTGACGGCGCAGGGCGAAACCGAGGGCGAGCACGGCGCCGTAGAGCAGCGCCACCGGCATGAGCTGCGGGTAGCCGACCCAGAGGATCTGCCCGCTCAGCAACTCCCGAAGGTGTTCGCCGCCGTGCGGATTGCCGGCCAGCAGCAGGATGCCGACGCTGGAGGCGAGGACGAAGAGGGTGCCGATCAGCGCCTCCTGGATCTCGGCCCAGCGCCGTTCGGTGTAGTGGAGCAGCAGCGCCCCGCCCAGTGCCGAACCGAGGGCCACCGTCTGTACCTGCCATTCGCCCGGCGCCCACTCCAGGCGGTGGGCAACGATAAGCCCCAGGGCGGCGATCTGCGCCAGTGCCAGATCGAGAAAGATAATGCCGCGTGCCAGTACGCGGCGGCCCAGCGGCACATGGGTGGCCACCACCAGCACCCCGGCCAGAAAGGCCGGGCCGAGGAGGGTCAGATCGAGCGCCTCCAGGTTCATTGCCGTGCCGCGAGCAGACGCTCGATGGTCTCATCGAACAGGGCGAAGAGGTCGCCTGCCCGCTCGCTGCCACCGACGGTGTAGGGTAGCTCCACCACGGTGCTGCCGTTCATCTGTGCCAGCCGTTGTGCCGCGCGCCCGTTTTGGTAGGCGGTGTGCAGGATCATCTGCGCCGGCTCCCTCGCCAGCTCACGCCTGAGCGCAGCCAGATGGCCGACGCTGGTCGGCAGCCCCGGTTTGGGTTCCAGCGTCCCGGCCTCGACCATGCCGAGCCAGTCGAATAGGTAGACCCAATCCTTGTGATGCACTACGGCACGCACCCCTCTGAGCGGCGCCGCCCGCTGCTCCCAGCGGCTGAGCGCCTGTTGCCAGCGCTGCCCGAAGTCGTGCTGGCGCTGGTGGTAGTGGTCGGCGTGGTTGGGGTCGAGCGCGGCCAGCCGTTGTGTCAGCGCCGTGGCGATCTGTGCCAGGCGCCGCGGGTCGAGGTGGACGTGGGGATTTCCCGAGGCGTGCAGGTCGCCCATGGCGCGGTCGAGCTGCTGCGGGATCTCCAGCCGCTCGACGAAGGCCGAGGCCTCGAAGTGGCCGGGCCTGCCCGGCAGCACCTTGGGGCTGCCGGCCTGGCGCAGCAGCAGCGGCAGCCAGCCCACCTCCAGCTCGGCACCGCTGCAGATCACCAGATCGGCACGGCGTACCTGGGCGATAAGGCTGGGGCGAGCCTGGATGTGGTGCGGGTCCTGTCGTGCGGTGGTGGCACTGTAGAGGGTGACCCGCTCGCCACCCAGCTCCGCCGCCAGCGCCGCCCACTCCGGTTCGCAGGCGAAGAGATTGAGGCGGGCCGCCGCCGGGGAGGCGACGGCCAGCAGCCACAAGGCACCAAAAAGGGTGAAGAGTCGTCTCATGGTTGCTCCCCTCAGAACCGGTGCGCGCCATGGGAGCCGAGGCTCATGGTGTACTGCAGGGTGAGGGCGTTGTCATTATCCGCGTAGGACTCATCCTGGGCATACTGCAGCCGGATGCGGCTATATTCGCTGCGCGAGTAGTCCAGCATGAGGGTCGTGCGCCGTGGGTGCTGCCCCTCGTCATCCAGCCCCGATTCCGCACGCACGACAGGGTCGGGGACGTTGTTGTCGGAGCCGAGCTGGTCATAACGCAACCCCACGCGCCAGCGCGGCATGAACTGGTAGACCGTCTGGGCGTACCAGCCGCTCTGCCGGCCGTCGTAGCGGCTGCTCTCCGGCGCCACTGAGCCGTCATCCATTACCACCGTGCCCTCTTCGTCGCGGACAAAATACTCCGCTTGCAGTTTCAGGTTGCGCGTGCCGGCGTTGCCATTGGGCGCCCACTTCCAGACGGCGTCGATGCCGCTGATCGCCGACTCTCCACTGAAGGCGGGGATCGCTGTGGCGCCTCCGTCGTGGCTATGCCCAGCGGAACGGCGCCCCTCTATCCGGGCGCTCCAGTGGGAGAGACCCAGCTGCCAGGAGTGGCTGGCGCCGACATCGCCGCCGAGCTTGAGAAAGGCGGCGGTGGCGCCGGCGCCGTCATTGGCGGCACCGCCGGCGGGGAACTGTGCGCCGCGGGTCAGTTCGGCGCCGAGCTTGAGATAGAGGTGGCTGGGTGCGACCCAGCTCAACTGTACCCCGTCGTCACGCAACGCCTCACCGAACAGCCCGCGGTAGATGAGCGGTGCGTCGGCAAAGTCCCAGCTGTGCGGGTGCTGACCGTTAAGGTAGCCGATGCCGGAGAAGAAGCGGCCGGCCCTGATACTGGCGCCGCTGCCCAAGCCCAGGGTCTCGATGTAGGCCTCCTCCAGCTCCACCTCGGTGGCGCCGTCGTGGTCGGCCAGTACGGTGGTCATCTTGCCGTAGTAGAGGTCGTCGATATTGGCGCTTAGTACCAGCTCGTTGTGGCCGAGCGCAAAGCCCTTCTCGCCCCGTCCCGCCTCGCCGCCGAGCATAAAGCCGGGCAGCTCGTAGTCGCTCTCATTGTTGTAGTGGGTGTAGCGGCCATCGAGGATCAGGCTGATCTGCGGGTTAAACTCGCTGGCAGCCTGGGCGAGGTTGCCGCCCAGCAGGGCAAGAGAGAGGGCGATAGTGACGGCTGTTCCTTTAAACATGGTCTTTTCTCCAAACGCGTGGCGCACGGACGCACGACGGTGCGGCGGTGCAAGCAAACAGATAACGGCGGTGTGTAAGGGGTTAGAGAGAGAGGGGTGGGGCGCGGGTGGGGTAGAAACGCGGCGCGGCGCTAAGGAGTGAGACGAGGGGCGTCGGCGGCTCAAGGCTGGTGTGGGTGAGGGGTAGCGGTTGCGTTGTGCCGGGGAGGATGGCGACATGTCCTGCGGCGCTGACGCAGAGTTCGCACACCTCGCCACTTTCGTGGTCGTGGTAGCCGTGCTCCAGCCACCCCCACTGCGAGAGCAGGGTAATGACGGCCAGCAGTGTGATGAGGCTATGACGCATGGTGGCCCGGTGGTGGATAACGGCGAGAGGGCAATCTAGTTCCGCACCACCACCCCTGTCAAGCCTCCCAGGGGCCACCCGCCCGCTCACGCTTCGTAGTGCTGCACCTGATTTCGGCCCAGCGCCTTGGCGCGGTAGAGTGCCTTGTCGGCCTTGTCGAAGAGCGTGTGCTGATTGTCGCCCAGCTCCAGGCTGGCGATGCCGATGCTGGCGGTGACAGCGATCTCCCCACCCTCATAGTGGCAGCGGCTGACCTCGAGCTTTTCGCGGATACGCTCGGCCAGGATCCGTGCGCCAGTGGTAGTGGTGGACGGCAGCAACACGACAAACTCCTCACCGCCGAAACGGAAGATTTGATCCGAGGTGCGCAGCGCCTGCCGTACCACCCTGGCGGTGGTGCGCAGAACACTGTCACCGGTGGCGTGGCCGTAATCGTCGTTGATCTTTTTGAAATGGTCGAGGTCGATGACCAGCATGCTCAGCGCCATCTCGTGGCGCAGCGCCAGGGTTACCTCGCGTGGCAGGCTCTCATCCATTGCCGTCCGGTTGTGGGTGCCGGTGAGCGGGTCGCGCAGGGCGGAGGTCAGCGCCGCGTGATAACGCAGGCCGTTGCGCAGCGGGTAGAGCAGGGGAACCAGCAGGTGTTCGATGGTTGCCAGATCCTTCTCGGAGAAGGGTTTGTTGCGGCTGATGCTGATCTCGCCGAGGTTCTCCTCCAGCAGGCAGAGGCCATAACCGCTGCGGTGGCGCATCGGTTCGCCAAGCTGTACCACCACGCCGTATTCGGCATGGCGAAAGCCGATCGCCTCTACCGGCAGGTGGCAGTTCAGCTCCTCCATGAAGAGGGTGATCATTCCCTCCAGCTCCAGTGTGGTTTGCAGGGTGGTGGTCAGGCGCAGGGTATCGGGTGGCGTCTGCAGCCGTACCAGGCTCTCCACCGTGGCCTTCTGTCCACGCCGCGTGGCCAGATTCCTGGCATCGATAATGTTGTTATTGTTTGCTTGTATGGCCATTGTCTGTTCCCCAATGAGTGTCGCGGGGAATGTAGCGAGAAGTGTGCCAATATTTAAATGATAATAATTTCAATGAGATAGACGCCGTTTTTAGGCGGGCGTCAAAAAAACAACAAGGGAGTTTGGTAAAAGGCGGCAAGGATTTGCCAGGGCGGCGACGGAAAACCGGCGCCGCGTGACCCCTATTGGGCGTCGAACTGCCGGCCGCTTACCCCTTTACTGTCGGGTCCCAGCAGATAGAGGTAGGTGACGAGGATCTGCTCCGGGCGTGGCAGGGTGTTGGGGTCTTCGCCGGGGTAGGCGCGGGCCCGCATCGCGGTGCGTACGGCACCGGGGTTGATGCTGTTGGCCCGCACCGGGGTATTGGCCTCCAGTTCATCGGCCCAGATCTGCATCATGTTCTCGTTGGCCGCCTTGGAGATGGCGTAGGCCCCCCAGTAGGCGCGCCCCTGACGCCCGACGCTGGAGCTGGTGAAGAGGATGGAGGCATCCGCCGACCTTTTCAGCAGCTCAAGGCAGGCACGGGTGAGGAGGAAGGGGGCGTTGAGGTTGACCTGCATCAGCCGGGACCACTGTGCAACGTCGTACTGCCCCAGCGGGGTGAGGGTACCGAGCTGCGAGGCGTTGTGCAGCAGGCCATCGAGGCGCCCGAACTCCCGCTCGATGGTGGCGGCCAGGTCGTCGTAATCCTTGGGGGCGGCCCCCTCCAGATTCATCGGGTAGATCGCCGCCTGCGGGTGGCCTGCCGCCTCGATGGCGTCATAGACCGCCTCCAGCTTGCGGGTGGTGCGACCCAGCAGGATCACGGTGGCGCCGTGGGCGGCGCACGCCCTGGCGGCGGCGGCGCCGATGCCGTCACCGGCACCGGTGATGAGGATCACGCGCCCGGCGAGCAGATCGGGGCGCGGCTGGTACTCTTTCATGGTCTCTGACATGCGGTAACTCGTTCCCGTAAAAATCCGGTTTAGTAGTGTTTGATGATCTGGCGGGCACATTGTACCCCACTGCGTACCGCCCCTTCGAGGGTTGCCGGGAGGCCGGTGGCGGTATAGTCACCGGCCAGCCAGAGCCCTCGCACCGGGGTGGCATTGGCGGGGCGCCGCGCCTCGACCCCGACGCCACACTCGAAGGTGGCATGCCGCTCACGGATCACGCGACTGGAGAGCGGCGGCGGCCAGTGCGGAAACTGACGGGCCAACTCCGCCACTACCCGGCGGGTCAGCCGCTCATGGTCCCAGCCATCCTGCTCCCCCTCGGCGCTGATCACCACGGCGATAAGACCTGGCTGGCCGCAGAGGTGGCGTTCGAAGAGCCACTGGCTGAGGGTGTTGCTCATCCCCACCATCGGCTCCTCCAGGCGGTGCCCCGGCGGGTACTGCAGATAGAGGGTGGTGATGGGCTGACTGCCGAGGTCATTGATTTGCCGTTGCAGGGCGAGGAGCGGGGGGTGTCCAGCCAGTAGCCGACTGGCGGCGCGCGGGGCGGTGGCGAGGATGAGATGGCGTGCGCGGAGGCGCTGCCCCGCCACGCTGACCGCCTCAAGTCGCTCACCATCAAGGTGCAGTGCCTCGGCACGCTGGCGCACCGCCACCGTGGCGCCGCGCCGTTGCAGGAAGTCGGCGGCACGCTGCGCGAAGAGCTCTCCCAGCGATACCTTGGGGATCAGCAGGTCGGCGTCGTGGCGGCGGTGGGCAAAGCTCTCCTGCAATACGCGCAGAAAGAGCTGTGCCGAGGCCCGCTCGGGCGGGGTGTTGAGGGTGGCAAGGCAGAGTGGCGCCCAGAGGCGGCGGCTGATCCTCTCCCCCTGATGGTGCTGCTGTAGCAGTTCAGAGACGGAGATGTCGCGCGCCAGGGTAAAGCCACTGAGCATCAGCCGCAGGCTCATGGTGAGGGCAGCCCGTCGCTCACCGAGGCTCAAGCCTCTGGCCGTGAGCTGCGCCCAGGCCAGATGCAGCGGGGCCGGCAGGGGAGGGGCCTGCATCAGCAGGGTTTCATCTCCCTCCAGCACCTTCAGGCAGAGGCGGGTGCGGTGCAGCACCTCGGCCTCTGCCGTGCCCATCAGCGCCAGCAGACGCAGGGTCTCGCGGTAGGCACCGATCAGCAGGTGCTGGCCGTTATCGACGGTGAGGTCGCCAAATGGGGCGTTGCGCGCCCGTCCCCCCAGTTGCGGGGCCGCCTCATGGAGGGTAACGGGAATATCGTGGGCCGCCAGTTCCAGCGCCGCCGCCAGACCGGCCCAGCCGCCGCCGATGATCACCACGGGAGGGGCGGCACTCATGGGCTGCGGTTACTACTGAGGCGCCGGTAGCGCCGCCTCTCCTGGCGCAGGGTGCGCCCGACGAGGAGTAGCTTGCGCCACAGGGGCAGACGCACGCGCCCCTGCATGACCGGATAGTCGCGGGCGACGATCTCCCTGAGGGTGGCGTGGTAGATCGCCGCCATCAGCAGGCCGCTGAGCTGGCGGTAGCGATCCACCTCGGGTAGCTCGGCGAGCGCCTTCTGGTAGAAGGAGTCGGCCCGTGCGGCCTGAAAGGCGAAGAGCTGATGCAGCGCCTCTGTATCGTGCCCCTGCAGGATCTCCGCCTCACTCACGCCAAAACGGGCCAGCTCGTCGGCGGGCAGGTAGATGCGGTTGCGCGCCGCATCCTCGGCCACATCGCGCAGGATGTTGGTGAGCTGGAAGGCCATCCCCAGGTCGTGGGCATAGTTGAGGGTGCGGCGATCCTCCAGGCCGAAGATCGCGGCGGCCAGCAGCCCCACCACCGAGGCGGCACGGTAGCAGTAGAGCGAGAGCTCGCTGAAGGTGGCGTAGCGGTTGCGATCCAGATCCATCTCCATGCCGTCGATGATCTCGATGAAGTGCTCCTCAGCCAGCGCGAACGCATCGATAAAGGGGGCGAGGGCGCGGGTCACCGGGTGTTGCGGTTGTGTGTGGTAGAGCCGTGTCACCTCCTCGCGCCACCAGTCGAGCTTTTTGCGGGCCACCGCCTCCTCTTTGCACTCATCGACCACGTCATCCACTTCGCGGCAGAAGGCGTAGAGGGCGGTGATGGCGCGGCGCCTCTGTGGCGGCAGAAAGCGAAAGCTGATGCTGAAGCTGGAGCCGCTGGCGGCGGTCTTCTGCGCGCAATACTGGTCTGGGGTCATGGGGCAAGGGCGGCGTTATGTTTTTCGATGGCCGTAAAGGTATCATATCGGCCTTTGGTTTTGACCCGTAATCGAGAGGGTGCAGCGGATGACAGGGAACAGCAGTAACGTGGTGTGGCACCATGCCACGGTAAATCGCCAGCGGCGCGAGGCACTGAACGGCCACAAGAGCGTACTCCTCTGGTTTACCGGCCTCTCCGGGGCGGGCAAGTCGACCCTCGCCCATGCGGTGGAGGAGGAGTTGCATCAGCGTGGCTGTCGCACCTTTGTCTTCGATGGTGATAACGTGCGCCACGGCCTCTGTGGCGACCTCAGCTTCTCCATCGAGGATCGGCGCGAGAATATTCGCCGCATCGGTGAGATGAGCAAGCTCTTTCTGGAGGCGGGGGTGATTGCCCTGACCGCCTTTATCTCGCCGCTGCGTGAGGATCGGCAGCGGGTGCGCTCGTTGGTGCCGCACGGCGACTTTATCGAGATCTACTGCCGCTGCGCCATCGGGACCTGCGAGAGCCGCGACGTGAAGGGGCTCTACAAAAAGGCGCGGGCGGGCGAGATCAAGGAATTTACCGGGATCTCCTCCCCCTACGAGGAGCCGCGCAACGCCGAGGTGGTGGTCGAAACAGATACGCTCTCACTGGAGCAGAGCGTGGCCCTGGTGATTGGCCAGCTCTGTGAGCGCGGCGTCATCCCCGGCGGTTGCGACGTTTAACGGTTAAAGCGCCCGCCAGATTGCGCGCAGCCAGTCGCGCTTGCGCAGTCGCGGCCGGCTGAAGGGGGCCTCGGCGCACTGCTCCAGCCGCTCGATCATCGCCAGTCCCCCCTCGATTATCAGGCGGATCTCCAGGCCGAAACGCCCCTTGAGTCTCCTGCCCAGCGGCCTTCCCTGCTCCATCATCTGGCGTGCCCGTTCAATCTGGAGACGAAACAGCGCCACCATCTCCCGTTCGTTGCTGCGCACCGCAAAGTGTTCGCAGCCGACACCGTAGCGGCGCATCTCCTCCTCGGGGAGGTAGATACGCTCGTTCTCCTCAAAGTCCTGCAGCAGATCCTGATAGAAGTTAATGAGTTGAAGGGCGCTGCAAATCTTATCGGAAAGTTGCAGGTTCTCCTCCGAGGCGTTGCCGCTCAGGTGCAGCAGCAAACGCCCCACCGGGTTGGCTGAGCGGCGGCAGTAGTCGAGCACCTCATCAAAGTCGGCATACCGTTTTTTGGTCACATCCTGGGCGAAGGCGCTGAGCAGGTCGTAAAATAGGGATAGCGGTAGTTGATGTCGGGTGATGACATCGGCCAGGGCGATAAAGAGCGGGTCGTCAGCGACCTCTCCATGTTCAAGTTGCTGTAACTTTGCACTGTACCCGTTGAGCAGTGCCAGCCGATGCGCGGAGCTGTAATGGCCCTCGTCGGCAAAGTCGTCGGCGCTGCGGGCAAAGGCGTAGATCACGGCCACGGGACGGCGCAGCCTGCGTGGCAACAGCCACGAGGCGACGGGAAAGTTTTCGTAGTGGGAGCGAGCCAGCCGCTCGCAGTGGCGGTAGGCGCTCTTAAGGTTGTGCGCGGTCATCGGCTTTGTGCTAATTTCTCATCAGGGTTTGGTTGTCCGTGGAGCTGTCATGAAAAAGTTTTTTTACCTGGTTGTGATTTTTCTCGTGGTGGGCGTCTGGCTGGGGATCAACTTCGCCAAAAATCAGCCGCTTTTCAGTAATCCGTTCGCCGACAAGGAGGTTCGGGAGCGGGCCGTGGAGAGGGTCGAAAAACTGGGCGAAAAGGCGAAGGATGTGGTGGACCGCACCATTGAGAAGACACTGGGCGACTAGCGCCTACAGCCACGCCAGGATGGCGCTGGCGCTATCCACCATCCCGTCGGCCCGCCACAGTTCAGGCCTGTCATTCTCCCCAATATAACCGAACAGCGCCACCAGGGTGCGCATCCCGGCGTTGCGTCCCGCCTCGATATCGCGCTCGGCATCCCCCACATAGAGACACTGTGCCGCTGTGCTCCCCGCCTGTTCACAGGCCAGTAGCATCGGCGCCGGATGGGGTTTGCGCTCGTTCAGGGTGTCGCCGCTGACGATGGTGGCGGCGCGCGCCTTCAGTGCCAGCCCCTCCAGCAGCGGCTCGGTGAGCCAGCCCGGTTTGTTGGTGACCACCCCCCAGTTCAGCCCCCGTGACTCGATGGTCTCCAGCAGCTCCGCCATGCCGGCGAACAGGGTGGTATGGCGCACGATATGTTCGCGGTAGATGGCGAGCAGGCGCTGGCGCAGGGCGTCGAATTGCGGCGCCCCTTCGTCGATGTTAAAGCCGAGCTTGATGAGGGCGAGGCCGCCGTGGGAGACCACCGGGCGGATCTGCGCAAAGGGGAGGGGGGGGCACCCCTGTTCGCGCAACACCTCATTGAGGGCGAAGGCGAGATCCGGGGCGGTATCGGCCAGGGTGCCGTCGAGATCGAACAGCACGGTGCGGATGGGGCTCATCTACTCGGATTCTGGGCGGATGCAGTGGGCCAGGTAGTTGACGTCCAGATCACGCCCCAGGCTGTACTGTCGGCTGAAGGGGTTGTAGACCATGCCGGTCAGCTCCCTGAGCTCCAGCCCGGCAGCGCGGCTCCACTGCTCCAGCTCCGAGGGACGGATGAATTTGCCAAAGTTGTGGGTCCCCTTGGGCAGCATGCGCAGCAGGTACTCGGCGCCGACGATGGCGAAGAGGTAGGCCTTGGGGTTGCGGTTGATGGTGGAGAAGAAGAGCTGGCCGCCCGGTTTCACCAGTGCGGCGCAGGCGGCGATCACCGAGCCGGGGTCGGGGACGTGCTCCAGCATCTCCATGCAGGTGACTACATCGAACTGCCCCGGCATCTCGGCGGCCAGGCTCTCCGCGGTGATCTGGCGATACTCCAGCCGGGCGCCCGACTCCAGCATGTGCAGTCTGGCCACCTGCAGCGGTGCCTCGCCCATGTCGATGCCGGTCACCTCGGCCCCGCGCAGCGCCATGCTCTCGGCGAGGATGCCGCCGCCGCACCCCACGTCCAGCACTCTCTTGCCCTTGAGGGCGGCGCGTTGGTCGATGTAGTCGAGGCGCAGCGGGTTCATGTCGTGCAGCGGTTTGAACTCGCTCTGCGGGTCCCACCAGCGCGAGGCGAGCTCCTCGAATTTGCTGATCTCCGCGTGGTCGACGTTGTGGTTGGCTGCATTCATTTCGGCTACCCGTTTGCCTCGGCAATCTTCTCGCGCCACTGGCGCACGTTGTGCAGGATTGCCGCCTCATCCAGGGTGGTGAGACGACGCTCCTTGAGCAGGTGACGCCCGGCTACCCAGACGTCGCTGACCTTGTCGCGGCCGGTGGCGTAGACCAGCTGCGAGATGGCATGGTACAGCGGTTGGGTCTCC
>JAPHSX010000032.1 GCA_026196575.1 Gammaproteobacteria bacterium
AACTGGAATGGGGTAGGCGGCAGGGGGGTGGGCGGGTTCGCACAAACGTTGTGCGCTGGGTCACCCTCTTCCTCTTCTGGCCACGCTGTCGCCTGGGGCGGGATGGGGTAGAATGTGCCGCTTGCCCACTACCGGTTTGATTTCCCCCGTGATGTCTATTCAGTTACTCCATGCCGATGCCGATCTGCTCGTCGTCGTCAAACCGACGTTGCTCTTAAGCGTGCCTGGGCGGGGGCCGGAGAAGCAGGACTGTCTGGTGAGCCGTCTGGCGGCGGAGCATGGCGAGGTGCTGGCGGTGCATCGGCTCGATTGGGAGACCTCGGGCCTGCTGGTGCTGGCGCGCAACAAACGGGCCCATCGGGAGATGAGCATCCTGTTTCAGCAGCGCGCGGTGGAGAAGCAGTATGTGGCGGTGGTGTATGGTCGGGTTGCGGCGCAGCAGGGTGAGGTGAATCTGCCGCTTATCGTGGACTGGCCCAACCGCCCGCGGCAAATGGTGGACCATGAGCGGGGCAAGCCCTCGCTTACGCGCTGGGAGGTGATGGAGCGAGGGGGTGATCGCAGCCGCCTGCGGCTTACTCCCGTCACCGGGCGGACCCATCAGTTGCGGGTACACATGTTGTCGATGGGCCACCCGATTCTGGGTGATTCGCTCTATGCCGAGGCACCGGCCTTGACGCTGGCGCCGCGCCTGCTGCTGCATGCCGCCACCCTGGGGTTTCGCCATCCGTTAACGGGAGAGCTGCTGGCGTTTGAGTCGCCCCCACCCTTCTGACCTCTGCCCCATTTCTGCTCGGCGAGGACGGAGAGCTCCTGCCTTTGTACCGACTCCCCCGTGTGTCGCTGTTTCGTAGGAGCGGCTCTGCCGCGATGGGGGCTGCCCCCACCACCAAACCGTATGCCGAAACAGAGGTGGCTTACCGCGACAGCGGCATCATGGTTACCTCCGCATCGCGCCAGAGGCGCTCCTACGATCCCGGTGGCGTGGTGCGTTTCGCCACGATCCCGTTGGCGTGATATGTCGCGGCCACGATCCCGGAGCGGCTCTGCCGCGATAGAGGGTAAGGGTGCCCACCCACCTATCGCGCCATGGGCGCTCCCACGGTGTTATCGTTGTCCGAAGTAGAGAGCTGGCACCTATGTCAGGGGACGAGCAATTACCTGCTTTTTAAATATCCAGACGGTTGCGCACCATATCAACCAGCCCGTCGCAACAGCCCAGCACCTCCAGTGAGAGCTCGTCGATGGAGTCGCCATGACAGAGAAAACGCGGCGCCTGGTTGTGCACCGGGCACTTCATATCCTCCACCCGGTCGACGATGGAGTCGACGATGTTCTGCAGCAACTCCCTCTCCTCGGGATCGTTGAGCTCGGCGGGATTGATGGCCTTGCCACCGATTTCAAAGGCAAAGGGGATTTCCAGCATGGTTGGTCTCCTGTCTGTGGCGGATAGCTGATGGGCAGCGTGGCGGTCTCGCTACCGTATGTGGTCTACCCTACCACATTGACCCTGCACGGTTGGTGCCTGCTGGGAGTATTCCCAAGGTGATAGTGGCAGGAGTCCCGCAGGATCTCTCTTGGGTTGCCGGCCACTATCCGCTATGCTCAACATCCTATCTCCCGAGGAGTTTGTATCATGTCTACCCCCCACCTGAATGATGACGAGTTGGCCGAGCTCGATGCGTTTCTGCTCTCCGATGCCTGCGATGATGAGGTGCTCTCGGTAGACGAGGTGCACGGTTTCCTTAGCGCGCTGCTGGTCGGCCCGCAACCGATGGCGCAGGAGGAGTGGCTGGAGCAGGCCTGGGGCGAGCCGCAATTTGCCGATGCGGCCGAACGCGCACGGATGCGCGAGCTGATGTTCCGTCTCTATCGCGATATCGACGCCACCCTGCAGGAGGGGCACGATTTTGAGCCGCTGGCGGTCGAGATTGAGGAGGAGGGAGAGGCACTCGTCGCCTTCGAGGGGTGGTGTTTTGGTTTCATGCTCGGTGTCGAGAGTTGTCAGGACGAGTGGGACAAGCTGCCCAAGGGCGAGGAGAATCTGCTGGCACCGATGGCGCAGCTGGCCCTGCTCAACAGCGACGAAGAGCAGGATATGGATGATGAGGAGTATGAGGCGTGGGTCGAACTGCTGCCCGGTGCGGTGCTCGGACTTTACAGTTACTGGCACGGCAGGTAAGGCAGGGATGGTTACACGCTGACCTGCTGGTAGCATCTGTGCGGTGGTGAAACAGAAACGGGGCCTTGCGGCCCCGTTCTGTTATCTGCCAAGTGGCGGTGTGTTAGATCCCCACCTTCTCCTTGATGGCGGCAACCACGGCATCACTGGAGGTGGCGTTGACGTTGAGCAGCAGCCCCTCCTTTTCGTAGTAACCGACCAGCGGGGCGGTCTGCGCATTGAAGGTGTCGAGACGCTTGGAGATCGCCTCGGTGGTCTCGTCGTCGCGCTGAATCACCGGGCTGCCGCACTTGTCGCAGACACCCTCGACCTTGGTCGGTTTGGACTTGACGTTGTAGATCTCCTGGCAGGCGGAGTTGGAGCAGGTGCGGCGGGTGGTGAGGCGGTCGAGGATCACGTCGCGCGGCACGTCGAGGTTAACTGCGGCGTCCAGCTCGATCCCCAGCTTGGTCAGCATCCCCTTCAGGGCGTCGGCCTGGGGGATGGTGCGGGGGAAACCGTCGAGCAGGAAGCCGGGCTTGCAGTCGTCCTGCAGCAGGCGCTCGCCCATGATGTCGAGGATCAGCTCGTCGGGAACCAGCGCGCCGGAGTCCATGAACCCCTTGGCCTTCTTGCCCAGCTCGGTGCCCGCCTTGACGGCGCCGCGCAGGATGTCGCCAGTGGAGATCTGGACGGAGCCGTCCAGGGCGGTAAGCATCTTGGCGACGGTACCTTTACCGGCACCGGGTGCGCCTAACAGAATCAGTCTCATGGGGTTCTCCTTAAATATAATTGGTCGACGAATAAAAAATGGTTGGATTTGTGGCGCTCAATCCCAGGCCAGCTAGAGTAGCGCCGGGACGAATTTTGTCTAATGGGTATTTGCTATAGAGATATAAGGAAATAGCAGGGGGCGGTGGCTTCTGTTTTTTTCTCCCGGTTGTTGCAGCCTGGTTCTTACGCCGCTGGCCTGCAGTGGGTTATCCCTGCAAAAAGGGGTTGTGGCGCCGCTCCTCACCGAGGGAGGTGTTGGGGCCGTGGCCCGGCACCACGCTGACCCCATCGCCCAGCGGCAGCAGGCGCCGGGTGATGCAGTCGATGAGGGTGTCGTAGTCTCCCTGCGGAAAGTCGGTGCGGCCGATGGAGCGGTGAAACAGCACATCGCCGACGAAGGCGGTCTGGCCGCTACGGCAGAAGAAGACGACGTGACCGGGGGTGTGGCCGGGGCAGTGTATTACCTCCAGGGTAAGGTCGCCCAGCGCGATCTGCTCGCCATCGTGCAGCCAGCGGGTCGGGGTGAAGGCGGGGGTGGCGTCAAGGCCAAAGCGCGCCGCCTGTTGCGGCAGCCGCTCCAGCCAGAAGGCGTCGGCCTGGTGGGGGCCGAGGATCGGCACCTTGAGTTCTCCGGCGATCGCGCTGGCGGCCCCCACATGGTCCACATGGCCGTGGGTGAGGAGCACCATTTGCAGTTGCAGCCCGGCCTCCTCCACTGCCGCAAGCAGCCGCTGCGGCTCGCCGCCGGGGTCGATGAGGGCCGCCTTTTTACTGCCCTCGCACCAGACGAGCGAGCAGTTCTCCTGCAGGGGGGTAACGGTCAGAATGCGGTAGTTCATGTTTTTATACGGGCCAAACAAAGAACCCCGCACGGGGCGGGGTTCTTTGGGGTTACTACGGCGGTTACTGGGGAACGACGTTGGCGGCCTGCAGCCCCTTCGGTCCCTGTTCAACTTCGTAAGTGACCTTTTGACCCTCGGCGAGAGTCTTGAAGCCACCGCCCTGTACCGAGCTGAAGTGAACGAACACATCGGCGCCACCATCATCTTGCGTGATGAAGCCGAAGCCTTTGGAGTCGTTAAACCATTTCACTGTTCCTGTTGCCATGATCTGTACCTTTCTGTTACCAAACTGAAATAAACGTCCGCTATGCCTGCGACATCTCGGTTGGGATGCCTTGATGTGGATCTTGAACAACCGCCATCATTAACCGCCCGCGAACAAGTATACGCCAAGGAGTGGGGGGCGACTACACCTGTGGCGTAAAGAATTTATAGCCGTTTTTGCCCGCTCCCTTGACCGTATACATGGCGTGATCCGCCGCCTTTTGCAGCCCGGGGACCGACTCGCCATCGTCGGGATAGAGGCTGATGCCGATGCTGGTGCTGGGGGTCAGGGTGTGTTGCGGCAGCTGTAGCGGACGGGTCACCTCGGCAAGAATGTTGCGGGCCACCAGGGCGGCATCGTCAGGGTTTTTGATTTGGGCGAGGAGGATAATGAACTCATCCCCGCCCATGCGTGCCACCATATCCTCTTCGCGCACACAGTTTTTCAGCCGGGTTGCGACCTCCCGCAGGAGCTGATCGCCCGCCTCGTGACCGAAGCTGTCGTTGATCTGCTTGAAGCCGTCCAGGTCGAGGAAGAGCAGGGCCATTTTGTGCTGATTGCGCCGCGCCGACTGCAGGCTCTTCTCCAGCTGTATCTTGTAATAGAGGCGGTTGGGCAGGCCGGTGAGCTCGTCGTGGTGGGCCAGGTGTGAGAGCTGCTGTTCGACCGTCTTGAGCTCACTGATGTCGCTGAAGATGGAGACGTAGTTGATCAACCTGCCGTGGCCGTCACGCACCACCGAGATATGTTGCCACACCGGAAAGTGGCTGCCGTCCTTGCGCCGGTTCCACATCTCGCCGCGCCACCGGTCCTCCTCCTCCAGGTGGCGCCACAGGCTCTGATAGAAGGTATCGCCGTGTTTGCCCGAGCGTAATATCCGCGGATTATGCCCCAGCGACTCCTCTTCCGTATAACCGGTGATCTCGCTAAAGGCACCGTTAACCATGATGATGCGGTTGTTCTCATCGGTGATGACGATCCCCTCGTCGGTATTCTCGAAGACGGCGGCGGCCTGGCGCAGGCGCTTCTCGGCGCAGACCTTGTCACTGATATCCTCGACGCTGGACCAGATGTACTGTTTGCCGTCCCTCTCAATCAGCTTGCCGGAGAGGCGTACCGGCACCAGATACCCATCCTGGTGGATCACCTCCTTCTCGTAGGGGCCGTAGCGGCCACTCTCCCGTATCTGTTGCAGCAGCTTCTGCTCTGCCGCGGCGTATTTTGCCGGGGTGACGTCCCGGCAACTGAGCCCCAGCGCCTCCTCGGTGCTGTGGCCGATAATCTCGGCATAGGCCGGGTTGACCTCGACCATCCGGCCGTTCAGGTCGCACAGTGCCAGACCGATGGGTGAGAGTTCGAACAGGTTGTCCTGCTGAATCTTGGCCTCGCGCAGCTCGCGGTTAATGGTCGCGGTGAGGCGCAGGATGACTCCGCTGCCCAGCAGGATGATAAACACCGCGGCCAGGCTGGAGAGCAGGGCCGCGCGGATGAAGGGGGTGCGGATCTCCGTCATGTCGATCTTGGCCACGATACCCCATCCCATATAGTTTATCGGCTCGTGGGCGGCCAGCACCTGTATGCCGTTGTAGTCCAGCCCGATAAGGCTGCCCGCCTGGTGTTGCACGGCACGTTGTGTCGGTTCGGCCACGGTGCTGTTAAAGGGGATGGTTTGCGAACCGCCCAGGTTGTTTTGGCGATGGCTGAGCAAGATTTCGATCTGGTCGCCCACCCGCTTGGCGAGGACAAACTCGCCAGTCTGGCCGAGGCCGGTGAAGGCGCTATGGCCCTGTGTCACCTGTTCCAGGGTGCTGTCCTCGCCCTCGTCACCAGACTCGTGTTCGGCGATCGCCTCGATCAGGCGCGCATTGCTCTGCACGATCTCCACCAGACGCTGGCGTTGTTGCCCCACACTGACCTCATAGAGGAGCCAGATGACAAATGTCAGCAGACAGATAACCGCTAGCACCATGGTGGCAATGATTTGTTGCGGGGTGTGTCTTACCGTCAAGTGTTCATCCCTTATCAATACCCAGCGTGGGCGCACGCAAAGTCCTATTTATCCTATGGTTATAGTCGGCAATTATCAATTGTAGTATACGAAGTTGTGTCGTGTGTGGTTGTCAGTGAAAACAGCTGGATCAGGTAGGTGAATTCCTACAGGGGTGATGGGTCATGCCGAGAGCGCGCGCCTTTCATCTGGCGGGGGGGTGTGAAATGATCCCCCCATGAATGAGCCCTCCTCCAGCCCCGCCCTTCACACGCTACAGAGTGTCTTCGGCTACGAGCGTTTTCGCCCGCCGCAGCAGGCGATCGTCGAGCACCTGATTGGCGGCGGCGACGCGCTGGTGCTGATGCCCACCGGTGGCGGCAAGTCGCTCTGCTATCAAATCCCCTCCATCGTGCGTCCCGGTGTCGGCATCGTCGTCTCGCCGCTCATTGCCCTGATGCAGGATCAGGTCGATGCACTGCGCCAGAACGGCGTCAGCGCCGCCTTTCTCAACTCCACCCTGGGCCTCGATGAGGTGCGCGAGGTGGAGCAGCAGCTGCATCGCGGTGAGCTAGACCTGCTCTACGTCGCCCCCGAGCGGCTGATGCTGCCGCGCACCCTCGACCTGCTGGAGCGTATTCCGGTCTCACTGTTTGCCATTGATGAGGCGCACTGCGTCTCACAGTGGGGGCATGATTTTCGCCCCGAGTATGTGCAGCTCTCGGTGCTGCACCAGCGCTTCGCGCACATTCCACGCATCGCCCTCACCGCCACCGCCGATGGCGCCACGCGGCGCGAGATCATCGAGCGGCTGGCACTGGGCGAGGCGCGGCAGTTTATCAGCGGCTTTGACCGTCCCAATATCCGCTATCGCATTAGCGAGAGCAGCGGCAATGCCCGCGAGGCGCTGTTGCGCTTCATTCGCAATGAGCACGAGGGCGAGGCGGGTATCGTCTACTGCCTGTCGCGCAAGCGGGTGGAGGAGGTGGCCGGCTGGCTGCAGGGCAAGGGGGTGACGGCGCTGCCCTATCACGCCGGACTCTCCGCGCAAATTCGCCAGAAGAATCAGCAGCGTTTTCTGCGCGAGGAGGGGGTGGTGATCGTTGCCACCATCGCCTTTGGCATGGGGATCGACAAGCCCGACGTGCGCTTTGTCGCCCACCTCAATCTGCCCAAATCCCTTGAGGCCTACTATCAGGAGACCGGCCGCGCCGGTCGCGATGGCCAGCCCGCCGATGCCTGGATGCTCTACGGCCTGCAGGATGTGATCACCCTCAAACAGATGCAGGCCGCCTCCGACGCCCCGGAGCATATCAAGCGTATCGAACACCACAAGCTCGACGCCATGCTCGGCCTGTGCGAGCTCACCAGCTGCCGGCGTCAGGCGCTGCTGCGCTACTTCGATGACGAGCTGGCGGCACCGTGCGGCAACTGCGACACCTGTCTTACCCCGCCGCAGACCTGGGACGCCACCACCGCCGCGCGCAAGGCGCTCTCCTGTGTCCATCGCACCGGCCAGCGTTTTGGTGTCACCTATCTGGTCGAGGTGTTGCTTGGCAAGGGCAATGAGCGCATCCGCCGCTTTGGCCACGACAAGGTGACTACCTTCGGCATCGGCAGCGAACTCAATCAGCGCGAGTGGAGTGACCTCTACCGCCAGCTCATCGCCCGCGGCCTGCTGGCGGTGGATCTGGAGGGCCACGGCGGCCTGCGCCTCACCGACGCCAGCCGCCCGGTGCTGCGCGGTGAGCAGCCGCTGCACCTGCGCAAGGCCACCCGCAAGATCAGCCTGAAGGGGGGCGGGCGCAAGGCCGGCCGTTTTGCCGGGCAGGGAGAGGGCCAGCTGTGGGAGGCGCTGCGCCAGCGCCGCCAGCAGCTGGCCGATGAGCAGGGCATACCCGCCTACATGATCTTCCACGACGCCACCCTGGCCGAGATGGTGGAGCGGCGCCCCGAGACGCTGGCACAGCTGTCGGGGATCTCCGGCGTCGGTGAAAAGAAGCGCGATGCCTACGGCGAGGCCTTCCTTGAGGTGTTGCAGGAGTACCTTCAGCTTGAGGCGGGGGGCGAGAGCGACACCGAGGAGGAGACGCTGCAACTCTTTCGCCTGGGGATGAACGCCGAGGCGATAGCCGCCCAGCGAGGCCTCAAGCCCTCCACCATCTACAGCCACCTTGCCGCAGGTATTGCGCGTGGCGAGGCAGCGTTAAAAGAGGTGGTGGCACTGGAGGCCCATCAGCTGGAGGCGATCCGCTTTGCCATCGAACATCACGAGGGGGGCAAGCGCCTCAAGCCGGTATTCGAGGCGCTGGAGGGGGAGTTTCCCTACGAAATCCTGCGCTGCGTGCAGGCCGATATGGCGCGCTCATAGCTCGGCAGCGCATGGCTCAAGGTGAATGACGGGATTTAGCTTACGTTGCCACCACCACCCGCAGCGCATCCAGCCGGGGTTTGGCCGATTCCAGCGCCTGATCCAGCGCGCGCCACTGCTCACGAAAGAACTCCACCTCCGCCTCGCGCACGTTGGGGTTGACCTGGCGCAGCGCCTCCAGGCGGTCAATCTCGCGGCTCAGCAGCTCACCGGTCTCGTGGTGGGCGGTGGCGATGATCGCCGGGGCCTGCTCGGCGGCAATTGCTTCAGCGTTGGCGATCATCTGCCGTAGCTCCTTTTCGTAGGCGCGAATAACCTTGCTGGCGGTCTGCGTATCGAGCATGGCGCGGTGCTGGTTGATCTCCCCGTGTCCCAGTTTGTCGGCCAGATCCTTGCCGCTTTGCCCCAGCAGCACGCGGATGGTGGTGGGGGGCAGATAGCGGCTGGCGTGCAGGGTGGCGGCGGCGCTGCTTTCGATGAGGAAGAGGCACTCCAGCAACAGGGTGCCGGGCTTGACGCGCGGGCTCTTGATGGCGGTGATGGCGCTGTTGCCCCGTTCGTTGCCGAGCACGATATCCATCGCCGCGGTGGTGAAGGGGTGGTCCCAGGTGAGGAACTGGATCTCCTCGTTGGCGAGGGCGGTGTCGCGCTCGCAGGTGAAGGTCATCCCCTCCTCGCTGAGGCCGGGCAGGTTGCTCACCTCCATCTGTTCACTGGGGTGGATCACGGTGCTGTGGGCGCTGTGCGGTTCGCTGTCGATGCCGAAGCAGTCGAAGACCTGCTCCAGATAGGCGGGCAGGGTGGAGGCGGCCTCCTCTGCCACGGCACGCTGTTGCAGTTGCGCGGCGACGCGGGGGCGGCAGGAGTTGACCTCCAGCAGACGGTCGCGGCCGCGCTGCAGCGCCTCGTTCAGCTCCTGATGCAGCCGGTGGCTCGCCTCGACGATGGCGCTAAAGCGCGCCTCGTCGCTGTCGGGGTGGTGCAGGGCGGCGACCAGCTGTTCGGCCACCCGCACAAAGACGCTGTGGCCGGCCGGGCAGGTCTGCTCAAAGGCCCCCAGCGCCTCGTGATACCAGCGGAACAGCAGCTCCTGGCCGCTCTGTTGCAGGTAGGGGAGGTGGATCTGGATGGTCTCGCGCTGGCCGATGCGATCGAGGCGGCCGATGCGCTGCTCCAGCAGGTCGGGGTTGAGCGGCAGGTCGAACAGCACCAGGTGGTGGGCGAACTGGAAGTTGCGCCCCTCGCTGCCGATCTCCGAGCAGATCAGCACGGGTGAGCCGTACTCCGGGTCGGCAAACCAGGCGGCGGCGCGGTCGCGCTCCAGCAGGCTCATATCCTCATGGAACACGGCGGCGTGCAGCCCGCTGCTGACGCGCAGGTATTCGGCCAGGTCGATGGCGGTGTCGGCGCTGGCGGCGATCACCAGCACCTTTTCGCCGCGTAGCTCCCTGAGCTTGTCGGCAAGCCAGGCGGCACGCGGGTCGATGCGGCTCCACGGCGTGTGGGCCGCGCGATCGTCGCCCTGCCCGCTATCTGCTTGAAAGAGCAGCTCGGGGCAGAGCAGCAGCTGCGGCTCGCGCAGGCCGCTGGCATGGAACACCGCCAGGGTCTCGCGATATTCGGCGGGCAGCGGTAGCGGATAGGTGTGCAGCTGGCGTGGTGGAAAGCCCTGCACCGCAGCGCGGGTGTTGCGGAACAGCACCCGCCCGGTGCCGTGGCGATCCAGCAGGTGGTTGACCAGCTCGTCGCGGGCGGCGGCGCGGGCTGTGGCATCCCCGCTCTGTTGCAGGGTGTCGAGCAGCTCGCGGTTGTCCTCCTCGTTCAGACTCGCCATCACCACCCGGCGTGCGCGCTCATCCAGCGGTTGGTCGTTGAGCAGCTCCTCCACCGCATTGGCCACCGGCTCGTAGGCCCGCTCCTCGGCAACGAAGGCCTCGAAGTCGTGAAAGCGATCCGCATCCAGCAGGCGCAGGCGGGCAAAGTGGCTCGCCTTGCCGAGCTGCTCCGGGGTGGCGGTGAGCAGCAGCACCCCGGGGATCTGGCGGGCCAGCCGTTCCACTACCCGGTACTCGATGCTGGGCTCTGCGGGTGACCACGCCAGGTGGTGCGCCTCATCCACCACCAGCAGCTCCCAGTCGCAGAGCAGTGCCTGCTGCAGGCGCGTCGGCTGGTCGCGCAGAAAATCGAGCGAGCAGAGCACCAGCTGCGCGCTAAGGAAGGGGTTCCCCTGCTCGCCGCTACTCTCCACCGCCTGACAGCGCGCCTCGTTGAAGATGCTGAAGTGCAGGTTGAAGCGGCGCACCATCTCTACCAGCCACTGGTGGGTGAGGCTCTCCGGCACCACGATGAGCACGCGCTCTGCCCGCTCGGTAAGCAGCTGCTGGTGCAGGATGAGCCCCGCCTCAATGGTCTTGCCCAGCCCCACCTCGTCGGCCAGCAGCACCCGCGGGGCGAAGCGGTTGGCCACCTCGTGGGCGATATAGAGCTGGTGGGGCAACAGAGTGGTGCGCGCCCCGGTCAGGCCGCGCAGTCCGGAGTGGCCGAGGCGGTTGAGCTGTTGCAGCGTCTCGTAGCGCAGCGCGAACCACTTGTCGGCGTCGAGCTGGCCGGTGAAGAGCCGCTCGGCGGGGCGGTTGAGCTGGATCAGATCGTTAAGCTGCCCCTCCGCCAGCATCTCCAGCGCGCCGTCGTCGCGTCGGCCGATGTAGCTGAGCAGCCCATCGTGCTCCTCCACCCTCTCGATGGTGAGCGACCACCCCTCCTGCGCCGCCACCTCATCACCGACGTTAAAACGGACGCGGGTCAGCGGCGCGCTCTGCCTGGCGTAGACCCGCTGTTCGCCGCTGGCGGGGAAAAAGACGGTAACAGTACGGTGGTCGGTGCCGAGAATGGTGCCCAGCCCCATCTTCAGTTCGGCATCACTGATCCAGCGTTGACCGGGGATAAAATCGTCCATCTGCACGTCTCGGTGGGTGGGGGAGGGGGCGCTATGGTAGAGAAAAACTCCCATTGAGCATAGTAGAGCCGTGGTTTGTTGCGTGCGTTGCCTGGTGGCCCCGCGCATTTGCTATAGTGCCAGGCGCGGTGCGGGCATACCTGCCCGGCTTACCCACCGATGGCGATCTTTGACAGGTTCAACACGATGACATTTACCACCCTTGGCCTGTGCGAGCCGCTCTGTCGCGCCATTGCAGAGCGGGGCTACCCCGCCCCGACGCCGATCCAGCAGCAGGCGATCCCCCCGTTGCTGGCCGGTCGCGACCTGCTGGCGGCGGCCCAGACCGGCACCGGCAAGAGCGCCGCCTTCATCCTGCCGCTGTTGCAGCGGCTGGCGGCGGGCGATGGGGTGCGGCCGAACCGGGTGCGCGCCCTGGTGCTC
The DNA here is from genome assembly GCA_026196575.1 of Gammaproteobacteria bacterium. Lineage (GTDB taxonomy): Bacteria > Pseudomonadota > Gammaproteobacteria > Thiohalomonadales > Thiohalomonadaceae > JAPHSX01. The sequence goes on from JAPHSX010000032.1 coordinate 11,780, forward strand.
GTCCCCACCCGCGAGCTGGCGGCGCAGCTGGCCGAGGGCGTGGCGGGCTATGGCAAATATCTGCCGCTGCGCTGTGCCGTTGCCTTTGGCGGGGTGAAGATCAACCCGCAGATGATGCGCCTGCGCAGGGGGGCCGACCTGCTGGTGGCCACCCCGGGGCGGCTGATTGACCTCTACCGCCAGAATGCAGTGCGCTTCGACCAGCTGGAGATGGTGGTGCTGGATGAGGCCGATCGCCTGCTCGACCTGGGCTTCAACCACGAGATCACGCAGCTGCTCGCGCTGCTGCCCCGGCGGCGCCAGAGCCTGCTCCTCTCCGCCACCCTCTCCCCCGCGATCCGCGCCCTGGCCCAGGGGCTGCTGCACGACCCGGTCGAGGTGGCCCTGACCCCTCTCCACAGCGCCGCCGAGACGGTGCGCCAGCGCCTCTACGCCGTGGATCAGGGGCGCAAGGCGGCGCTCCTCTGTCACCTGCTGCAGGAGCGGGGGTGGCAGCAGCTGCTGGTCTTTACCCGCACCCGCCAGGGGGCCGATCGCCTTTGTGCGCGACTGGAAAAGGAGGGGCTGAGTGCCGTCGCGATCCACGGCGACAAGAGCCAGGGCGCCCGTACCCGGGCACTGGCCGCGTTCAAGGCGGGCACGGTGCGGATACTGGTGGCCACCGACCTTGCCGCCCGTGGCCTCGATATCGCCGGGCTGCCGCAGGTGCTCAATTTTGAACTGCCCAAGGTGGCGCAGGAGTATATACATCGCATCGGCCGCACCGGGCGCGCCGGGTGCGCGGGCGAGGCCATCTCGCTGGTCAGCGCCGATGAGGTGGCGCTGCTCGGCGCCGTCGAAAATCTGCTCGGCCAGACCCTGGAACGCGAGGTGGTGGCGGGCTTCGCCCCCGCCCAACCGCTCGCGCCAACCCGCCTCAAGCCTGCGGGCAATAAACCGAAAAAACCGAAGAAGCCGAAGAAGCCGAGGCAGAAAACGGCGCCGGGGTTGGAGGTGAAGGGTCAGGGGTCAGAATAAAAACAGCAACACCCAGTTGGTGGCGATCTTTTTTGAATGCCGGGGCAGCGGTTTATCGCGCTAAAGCCGCTCCGGGTGTTTTGGTGCCGTAGGAGCGACTTCAGTCGCGAACAGGTGGTGGCAGATTCTTCGCGGTCGCAGACCGCTCCTACGCCCCGGGCTGGCACGGCGGTGACTGCAACTCAATGTGCAGCATCCCCAGCGAGGCGTCGACATCGATGCGCAGCGGCAGGCGCCGTGCATCGTCGCTTAGCCACAGCATCATCACCCCCTCTTCGCCGCTCTCGTCGTGCCGGCGCACCTCAACCTTCAGCGCCGGGTCGTGGCAGTCGCCGCGTGGCAGCGGCTCGGCGCCCAGCAGGCGCGCCCGGTAGGTGGCCAGGTCATCCTCGTTGATGATCGGTAGCAACCGGGTCGCCTCCTGGCGGTAGTCGTGCCGACGCAGCTGCAGCAACATCGCCAGCGGGTCGATGGCATCGTCGTCGAGCCGCCCCGTCCGCTGTTTGTGCTGTAGCAGGTAACTCAGGCCGGGGGCGACCTCGGGTTGCGGGTCGATGAACGGCGGGGCCGGGGGGAGGTGGTCGGCCTCCCACTCCAGGATCGGGTCGCTGTCGAACATGGGGATGCTGACATCCCGCAGCTCGCGTTTGCGGTAGAGCGTAATGAGTTTTTGCTGCCAGTCGTACCAGTAGACCTCGTGGCTGTCGCTGTCGCCGTGGTCGCTCACCCGCACCAGCAGGGTGCGTTGCAGGTCGGGACTGAGGAGGCTCTCCCAGCGGTAGCGCAGGGCGTGAAGGGTCTCGGCGACGCTGTAACCCTCGGTGCTCACCTCCATCACCAGGCGCGCGGCAGGCTGGTCGCGCCAGACGGTCGGCTCCGGTGTCAGGTTCAGGGTGACGTCGGCCAGCTCCTTCCAGACGTAGCCGGTGATAAGGCCGCTGTAGCTGAGGCGGTAGTGGAGGGCGGCTGGTGACGGTGCCGACTCCGCACTCGCTGTCACGGCGGCGGCTGGCGCGGTCAGCGTCAGTAGCAGTAACCCGGCAAGCCGGTGTCGCAGGGGCATGGGTGGTGCTCGTGTTGATGAAAAAATGGATGGTAACGGAATAGAGCCGCCGAGTGGAGAGGCTGCTAAAATGCGCCGCACCATGCATATCGAAGAGCTTCGCCAACTGCTGCGTGCCCACGGTGCCGGCCCCAAACATGAGGGGCGCGTACTGCGCGCCTGGAGCCAGGTGCGCCCCATCGACACCCGCCGCCAGCGGGTCGAGAACTTTCTCCCCCTCACCCTGCGTCAGGCGCTGCCCGCCATCGACGCACAGTTGCGGGGGGCGGTGCGCCTGCGCTCGCGCCACGCGGCGACCGATGGCTCGGAGCGGCTGCTGCTGGCGCTGGCCGATGGCCAGACGGTGGAGGGGGTGCTGCTGCCGCGCGACGGGCTTTGCGTCTCGACCCAGGTGGGGTGTGCCGTCGGCTGTCTCTTCTGCATGACCGGGCGCGACGGCCTGCTGCGCCAGCTCGACAGCGTCGAGATCGTCGCCCAGGTGGCGCTGGCCCGCACCCTGCGGCCGGTCAAACGGGTGGTCTTCATGGGAATGGGCGAACCGGCCCACAATCTGGATAACGTGCTGGAGGCGATCGAGCTGCTCGGTATCGAGGGGGGGATCGGCCACAAAAATCTGGTCTTCTCCACCGTTGGCGATCGGCGCGTCTTTGCGCGCCTGCCACAGGGGCGGGTCAGGCCCGCGCTGGCCCTCTCGCTGCACACCACCCGTGCCGAGCTGCGCCAGCAGCTGTTGCCCAGGGCGCCGCAGATCGACCCCGAGGAGCTGGTCGAGCTGGGCGAGGCGTACGCCCGCGCCAGCGGCTACCCGATCCAGTACCAGTGGACCCTGCTGGAGGGGGTCAACGATGGCGAGGAGGAGCTGGAGGGGATCATCCGGCTGCTTGGCGGCAAGTACGCCATCATGAATCTCATCCCCTACAACAGCAACGAGGGACTCGGTTTTCAGCGCCCCGCTGCCGAGCGGGCCGAGGCGATGGTGCGCACCCTGATGCGCCACCGCATCCTCACCAAGCTGCGCAACTCCGCCGGTCAGGAGATCGACGGCGGTTGCGGGCAGTTGCGGGCACGGATGGTCGCCGCCAAGTAATAATAAATTGCGGCCAATTCGGACGATAGGCGGAAGATGGGCGGACAGCAGGCGGCGGGTCGTCCCCCCTCGCACCGGAACGGCGTTATAGCGGCAGAATACAGATCCCCGCACCATGGCATAGTCGCCGGCAGCGGACAGCAACACGTCGGATGGGTAGTGCCGCCCGAGCAGCGGGCGTGAGATTTAGTCTCCCCTGCGCCCCCGCGTGGGGACGTGGGGTAGGCGCTCCCGCGCCGGAGAGCTCACCGGGGCCACTGCCCGCTTACGGCGAAATGCCCGAACCGGCATAGATACCCTCGCTGGCGCGGCGCAACTCATCCTCCATGGTGTAGTGCGTCTCCTCGCTCTCCAACTGAATCGCTTCACGGCTGGGACGGCCGGCATTGAAGAGCAGTCTGTCGATCACGGCATTGACATCGTTGTATGGCGGCACCTCCAGCTCCAGCAGCCGGTTGTAGAGCCTTTTGTCCAACATGACCTGTATCTGTTCACTCATGATAGTACCCTCCATATATTTCGTTTCCGGGTCGTCGCCTCAAAAAAGTAGACTAAATTACTCGGTTAGTCAAAGAGGTCATTGTCGCCGTTCTCCATGCCGTACCCTCCCGCAGGTTTTATCCCCCTGTCATTGCGGTGGCATGGCCGTGTCATGTCGGGGCGGTAGATTTCCCCTATCGTTGGACAACTATGGGTCAAATCCAATGGAACGATGCCGCAGTGCCAAACCATTCAACCCCTTCCGTCTCGAAGATATGTTGTTTACCTCCCTGCCGCGCCCCTTGAAGGCACCGCTGCTGGCTGGTCGTGTTTCCGGCCGGGGATGTCGCCCGCGTGCATCTGCCCGAAATCGAGGCGCGTGACGGCAAGTGGGATGTCAGAATTGCCCGTCTCATTCAATACAACCTCCCGAGCAAGTGTAGGGTGGTCAGGAGAGAGGGCCTGCGCCCCCGTGAAAAAATCGTCCCAAGGCACACTGGCAAATCGCTCGCCGTCTAGTACATCCAGGCATAGAATCTGTATAGATCCGATCACCTGGCGTACCTGCCACTCTTTCAGGCAAGAGTCATTCAGTACCGGTTGTAGGTATTTTATTAGATGCGTGTCGGATATTTCTGAAACATGGTGTTTGGCCAGATAAGCCAAAAACCGCTCCGCACGCAGGGTATACCAGTAGTGTGGCTTCTGTGATAGTTTCTTTTTTATCAGAGTGTTACGAAACAGATTCCAGTTGATATTGAAATGTCGTATGGAGATGTTCTGCTCGGAACAGGGTGAATGCCGGGACGGAGAAGTGGTGGAATGACAGCGGTTAAAGTCCATTTTCCACCCCGGTTGATGCGACACCCTGTGGAACGCAGTGATTTTAACTTCACCGATCTAGACAGCGACTGTCTAGATCGGTATTAGATGCGACTGGCTATAACACGTTATGCGTAAAATAAAATGATTGAATTCAAACACTTTACTATTTCTTCAGATCCTGAATGGAAATTCATGGAGTTCAAATCAATTGTCATTGGAAAGCATGAAGTTAACGGGTCTAAGTTGCAGCTAAGTTCTGCATACAATCATCCAACTTTTTATTTCAAGACACATAAAGAAGGTTTATTTGTTGCTAAGCAATTTGCGAAAGTCAATGAAGAAGTTAAATCTGATGTATTAATTGACAATGGTTGTAAAATTGGTTGTATTGATAAATCCACTTCAAATAGCATAGAAACATATTTTTATATCATAAAAGACGGCAATGTTGTCGTTTCAGTATTGCAAGGTGGAACGTCAACTAAAGAAGAAAAAGACATCATTGCATCAATGTTAAGTACAATTAACTACAAGTCAATCAAGTGCGTAGCCAGTGAAAACGCATAACAAAGCGCTCAAACCGACCCGCCTCCGCGGCACAAATTTATATGCTGTCAATAGCATAAAATTCATGCCGCTACGGCGGTCGGTTTAGCTTGGCGTTATACGAAATAAATGACTACTGAGACCACTACAATCACACGAACTAAGGAAGAGCAAGTAATCGCCAATGAAATGTTCAATTCATTGCGTGACGAATTGCTTAAGAGGGAGTTGTCAAATACGGAAAATTATGACAAAGCCATTTTAACATTATCTTCCGCCGCCCTTGGTATCTCACTTACAGCAATAAAGTTTGTTGTTCCGCTTGATAGTTCTGAGCATATTTGGCTTCTAAAATTCGGTTGGCTACTACTTCTGTTTAGTATAGTTACGTCACTATCAGCATACTTAATGAGTAACAAAGCAATTTCCATTCAACTAAATAATGCAACTGACTATTACCACAAAGGAATAAACGAAGCATTTAATAGGAAAAATATTTATACATCTATTAACTTATTTCTAAACAAGGCAACTGGAATAGCCTTTATTGCAGCCATTTCAGCCATCGTTGCTTTTGTAATAACCAATCTAGAACCGGAGATAGAGAAAATGAGCACAAAAGACACAAACAAATCATCAACCACTGTAAATCTGAATGACAGCGCCACAATCCCCGTCATGCAGAAAGTTCCTACTGGGGTAGAAAAGAACAGCGCTACTATCCCGACAATGCAGCAAGCACCAGGAACTCAAACTACATCTCAAGGTGGCTCAGGTGCTGGTAATGGAGGTAACAGTGGTGGAGGTAGCAGCAGTGGTAACTCTGGTAGTTCTGAGTAAATCGTATAACAACGCAGTCAACAGGGACGGTTTGCCGCGGCGTTCGCTATCGCTCACACCACAGCAAACCGCCCGTTACTGCAAACGTTATGTATAAATAAGGAACGAAATGGAAACATTCATATATACACTAATAATGGCAGCCATTACTGGGCTTACATTTATCGCTTATAAACACCCAAATGGATATAAAAAGATATTTAATTTTATCTATTTTTTAAATTTTTTAATCTATGCAGTAGTGAGCGCATGGAGTGGTGCTATATATTTATTTTGGTCAAACATAAATGAAAATATAACTGAAGAACAAATCAATATAATTGAACCAATATTTGATAAATTACATGTACCAACATTGGAAACCAATTTGATATTTTGGGGCTCAATGATATATCTGCTTTTATTAAGTTTTTTGCCAACGCTACTAGAACATGAAAATAAGCAAAACACATAACAAGGCAATAAACTTCGCGCGCAAAATGCATGCGCGCCGGACCCTCCTTACGTCGGGCCGGTTATCACAACGTTAGGTTTATAAAACAAATGGATATAATTAGCCCGTTGCTCGTTGGTCTTATTCTTGCCGCAATAACCGGAATATCATATCTAGCTGTGACGCATCTGGATATATTTGAAGATATATCAGTGCCACTAATGTATGGGGTAACTGCGTTTAGCCTTGCTGTTATTATCTTCATAAGCGCATACAACAAGGGGCTGTCAGCTGCCATCGATAAAATATCAGACCCATCTATCGCTAAAGAGTTATTTAACGAAAGAACCGACGAGTCATCTATTTTATACATATTCGCATCATTGCTTGCTTTCATATTCTATTTGAAAGTAATTCACGGAGTCGGAAAAAGAATTAATGCAAATAAAAACCAAAATATGAAATGAGTTAAAAACACTTTTATGGCTATCATATCGTTCTCCAAACTAAAAAAAACCTAACACGGCGCTCCAGCCGACCGGCAGCTTCGCTCTGCATTGCCGTCGCCTGAGCTGGAGCGTTAGGGAAGTGAAAGGAGTAAATCTCGAATCATGAAACTTGTATCAACTACAGCACTTTCAAAATCGCTAGGGATTTCTACGAAAGAGCTTTTTGCGCACCTTCTCAATCGAGGATTTATTGAAAAAGATAATGAGTCATGGGCATTAACAGCAGAAGGACAAGAAAACGGTGGTGAGTACAAAGAGTCAATGCAGCATGGAAAATATATTGTCTGGCCTGACAGTCTTGAGTTAAACGTCACAAACGGCGAGGATGACGGGGAGCAAACCAAAATGGTTACTGCGACTGCAGTCGGTCGGTCGTTTGAATTATCTGCGAATAAAATCAATTTTATACTTTCAGAGTTAGGCTGGCTAAACAAAGGGATCAAGGGCTGGGTTCTAACAGAGCAAGGTAAAAAACAAGGTGGTTTGCAAGCAGAAGATAAGAAGTCTGGCATTCCCTTTGTTAGATGGCCAGAAGCTATTATCGAGTCGAAGTCATTAAAGGAAACAATTGGGCACGTAAAGGGAACGGAAGAAGAGCAGAAATCAGAACCAAGAGATAATGAACCCAATGACGTAGGATTCAGGGAAAAATTCGAGGCAAAGCACCGTGCGGCAGATGGCCATTTTGTTCGCTCCAAAGCTGAAATGCTAATTGATAATTGGCTTTATATGGCAGAGATAGTTCATGCTTATGAACGCAAGCTGCCTATCGAAGAAGATGTCTACTCCGATTTCTACATTCCTACTGGCAAGGTATACATTGAGTATTGGGGCTACGAGAATGATCCAAAGTATCTAGCCCGCAAGAAGAAAAAAATAGAACTGTATAAAAAGTACGGTTTCAACCTCATAGAGCTTCAAGATAAAGAGGTGCAGAACCTGGATGATATTTTGCCAAGAATGTTGCTCAAGTATGGAGTTCAAGCATATTAATGCCCTAACAAGGAAAATTCACACGGACAGCCAAAAGCGCCGCTCCTTCGTCGCTATGCTTTAGCTGCCGGTGATTTGCGGCGTTATGTGAATAAAGCGAGATCGTAGAAGAAAAGAAGGGGTCAGGTCTTGACATTACGCTTTTTGGTTTTGCCATTACGGTGACAGTTTACTAAATAGCTATTACGGGGTGGCATAATGAGTGTATTTAGTAAACTGTCACCGTAATAGCGAGCTATTTAGCCAGGCGAAGCGCCGCCATATAACAAGGCAAATTAACTCGGACCGCAAATTCCGCTGCGCTTCATTTGCGTCCGGTTATTTGCGACGTTAGCGGCACAATGAAACACGGATGCAACGACAAACAACATTTTGAAAAGTAGATTTGTGGAGAGAAAATGAACTCAGTTGATACCATTAGTCCTGAACAAGGTATGTTTGAGCTATCACTCATGAATGGAGAAGCTTCAATTTATAATTTCGATGATCTGGTTGTTGAATCCATAAACAGGGGGGTTGCTCCAGAAATTATTACGCGATTAAGGGAATTATGGGACAAAACAAAATATATCGCTGGCGAGATAATATCCGTAGGTAAGATTATAGTACAAAAAATTTTCGAATTTCTTAAAGCAAATCCTAAATTAACTATAGGGCTTGCTCTTGGCGCAGCAATTTCCGCTCTCATTGCAGGTATTCCATTTATTGGCCCATTAGTTGCTCCTGTTTCCACGACCATATCAACTTTGTATGGTGCTGGAGTTGGTGCAGCTATGGAGAAAGGCGATTTATCTGGTTCACCCTATTCCGCAGCTATAGAATTAGCATCAAAATTTTTTGAGTTACTAAAATCAATATTTAATGCAGTCAAGGAATATTGGCTTGCAGAAAAATAAAACTTTTCAAGAGTGTTTAATAAAGGAGTTTCGATATGTGGACTGATAAATTAAAAAAATTAGCTCAAGAAACACAAGAGAAAATTAAAAATGAAGTACCACATGCCAAAGAGTTAATTGGAAAAACAGCTTTAACTGCTGCTGAGTTAGGAAAAAATGCTAGCACAACTATTTATGGAAAGTGTACTCAAGTAGTGGATGCGAGCAATGAAATTGCAAGAAGTAAAGCAACTCAACAGCTGTTGTCAAAAACTAAAGATGGGTTTACTAAAGCTGCATCTAATACAATTGAAATCGTATCTAATACCGCCAATAAAACTTCTGTATTATTTCGTCAAACTGTACAAGAAGGACATTTGAGAAATGTCTTTCAAAAATTAAGCTATCAAGAAAAATCTGAAAGACTTATTTCACTTACACAAGAAGATATTGACAAAGCTGAGGGAAAAACTGAAGAAGAAAAAATAAATAATGCGATTGATAAACTTAAAAACAGAGATAAGGTTGGTGTAACTGGTGAGATATTAGGCGTGGCTGGAGGTGCTGCTGCTGGTGCTGCCGCTGCTGGGGCTGTGGCTGCAGCAGCAGGTGCTACCACAATTTTAGGTTCTACCACACTTGGAAGTGTTTTGGGCGGTGTATTCGTTGCGTCCACACCTGTTGGTTGGGTGGTTGGTTCAGCCGCTGCCGCTGCAGCATTAGGATATGGTATTACAAAATTAGTTCACTCAGGCGGTAAGCAAGACCAAGTCCGCAATGATATTGTAACCCGACTATATGATAAAATTGATAATCTTAGAAAAGCTAAAATTTCAGCAAACCAACTTAATGAATTGAAAATCTTACTGCCAGTTGCGATTGAAAATAAGTTAATAACGGAAGAACAGGCAGACCGAATGATAAATCTTATTAATTTAAATAAATTGGACATTGAAATAGCATTAAATAGAATTAAATCACTAAAAATACCTGTAGTGATACAACAAAATTAACCGCTAACAAGGCGCTCCACCGGACGGCAATTCCGCTGCGCTCCATTGCCGCCGGTGAGCTTGGCCGTTAGCAGTAAAAATAATCTGGGAGGTTTTTAAGCGGAATAAAGGGGTCAGGTCTTGACATTGCGCTTTTTGGTTTTGGGTCAATGGGGCATGAGTTGTTGATTGCGCAGACACCGACCATATTGGTTCGCTGTGCTTTGTTTGCGCCGCACAGCTTCGTCATTATGTGAAGAGGAATATCGGATGAAATACGAAGATTATCGAAGGAATCACGTTATCGTGCCTGGCAGGGAAGATGCGCTTGATGCATTCATTCGGCAGGATTACAAGAGAATGCAGCACAAGGTGAAAAATGCCTACAGTTCTAATAGCGAAGACGCTCTTACATGGTCCTGCTTCGACATGCTTGAACACCTGCCTTTATTAAACAAAATCGAAGCGCTAGATGATATTTTATCTGATTCATATGCTGGGAACAGCCCTATATCTTTATCTGAAAAAGGCCTCAAAAACAGTGACGTATCAATCCATGTAGGTAAAAGATACGACGCCCCAAATATAAATGAATCAACTGAAGTCGATGCAAGTATCGAAACACCGAAGGCCTTGATATTTATAGAGGCAAAGCTATATTCCGCTGTTAGCCCCGCATGCCCACCAGAAAAGCCGCATGATCAAATTGCTAGAAAGCTTCGCATAGGTTTGGATACAGCTTATCAATCAAGCAGTGAGTTCTATTTTATCTTCTTGGATATTGCTCCTCTGGAAAAAATGAACCAACGAAGGTCAAAAGCGGAAGTCATGGAAAAATCTTCCGGTGGGTACAACGACAAGTGGAAGAGTGCCTGGCTATTCAGCTACTACAAAAAGGGGCGTGCTAGTAGTCTCAAACCACTGGAGAAAGCGCTTGAGGGTGTAGCCGAAAAAGCGAGTATCCCAAAAATTGCTGCAAATATGGGGTGGCTTACTTGGGCCGATTTATTCAAATGTACTTTGCGGGCAGCCATTAATGCCAAGTAAAAATAATAATCAATAGGGTCAGTGTCATTGATTTTGGTCGCAATCAATGACTCCGCCCCCATTCGACCCATTGATCCGCAGGGCAACTACTCCCCACCCCCCTCACACACCAAACAGATCAAATCAATTAAAGAGGACGAATAGAGTGATAGTATTGATGGTGACTCTGCAGTTGTCGGTGCTACAGGGTGTGAGCTGCGCCTAGGTTATAGGGGATTTTTGTCGCGGCTTCAGCCGAGCCAGTAGTAGCACGACCAGGATTACCGCATAGAGCAGGGGCTCCAGCGTGAGTACCTTCGCCAGCATCAGATAGTGTGTTACCGCGCCGATGGCAATGGGGTAGACCAGTTTGTGCAGTCGTCGCCAGTTGCGACCGAGGCGGTGCATCCACCTGTCCGTGGAGGTGACGGCCAAGGGAATGAGCATCAGGAAGCTTGCCATGCCGATGGTGATGAAGGGGCGCTTGATGATGTCGCTCCCGATCTCCGGCCAGTAGAAGAACTGATCGAGCACGATATAGCTGCCAAGGTGTAGCAGGGCATAAAAGAAGGCGTAGAGCCCGAGCATGCGCCTGAGGCGCATCGGCCAACCCCAGCCGCTGACCCTGCGCAGCGGTGTGACGGTGAGGGTGAGTAGCAGAAAACGCAGCGCCCAGTCACCGAGCGTGCGGGTGATGGCCTCGATGGGGTTGGCGCCAAGGGTGCCACTCCACGCACCGTAACCCAGCCACAGCAGTGGCAGCAGGAGTGCGATAAAAATGAGTGACTTTATGTGGTTAATGTTCATCGCGCCCTGCATAGGGTGAGAGGTTGCCGTCTCAGGGTGAGTACTGCCGACTGCTTCCCGTTGCCTAGAAATTCTTCTTCAAATCCATCCCGCTATAGAGGTGGGCCACCTGCTCGGCATAGCCGTTGAAGGGGAGGGTCTCGCGCTTGCGAAATTCACCGATGCGCCGTTCGCGCTGCTGGCTCCAGCGTGGATGGCGTACCTCTGGATTGACGTTGGAGTAGAAGCCGTATTCGCGCGGATTGCTGCGGCTCCAGGTAGAAACCGGCATCTGCTCGGTAAAGCGAATGGCGACAATCGATTTGATGCTCTTGAAGCCGTATTTCCACGGCACCACCAGGCGTAGCGGGGCGCCGTTCTGTTTTGGCAGCTCCTTGCCGTAGAGGCCGACTGCCAGAATAGTGAGCGGGTGCATCGCCTCGTCGATGCGCAGCCCCTCGACATAGGGCCAGTCGAGGGTGGGGCGGCGCTGTCCCGGCATCTGCTCGGGGTCGTGCAGGGTGACGAATTCGACATACCTGGCCCTGGAGGTCGGGGTGAAGCGCTTGATGAGGTCGGCCAGCGGAAAGCCGACCCACGGAATCACCATCGACCACGCCTCGACGCAGCGCAGGCGGTAGATGCGCTCCTCCAGCGGATGGGGCTGGAGGATATCCTCCAGCGTGTAGCGTCCAGGTTTCTCCACCTCACCTGCGATGGTCACCGACCACGGCTCGGTATTGAGGGTATGGGCATATTTGGCCGGGTCCTCCTTGCCGGTGCCGAATTCATAAAAGTTGTTATAGCGGGTGATCTCTTCGACGCTGTTGGGTTTCTCCGTGGTGCTAAAAGGGCTCTTTGTCAGTGACCCCAGCGGGCGCAGGTCGGTGGCGGCCACCACCTCACGTTGCGGCAGCAGTAGCCCGCCGGTGGCGAGCAGGGCGGTTGTGGCGGCGGCCGTGCCAAGAAAGTGGCGGCGCTGCCGGTAGATGCCCTCGGCGGTGATCTCCGAGGGTTTGATGTCATCCGGTCTCTTGATCAGCATGGCCTTCTCCTTTCCGTGAGCGTGCAGGTGGTCGGCATAATAGAGAGGATGGGGGCGCGGTGGCGGTAGGACAATGGGGGCCGGAGATTGGATCCTCTCTCCGCGTGACGGTGATCAACGGATCAATGGGGCCAGGGTCATTGATTTAGTCAGTCTGCCAGGTGGTTATGTCAACGACGCTGGCCACCATGATTTGGAATGGTAATCGGTTATCTCTGCATTGTAGGGGTCGCATTCTCCGCACTTGGTCTATGGCGTTTCGGCCTGGTTTGGCACAGTTCGAGAGTTGTACTCTGTGGCTATCTCAGGAAGTGGCGCAGGGCCTTCCCCGTCTCCGATCGCTTCCAAGCCTTCACCAGCTCCCCCGGCGTCCCCTCGACCACCACCTCGCCGCCGGCGTCTCCGCCCTCGGGCCCCATGTCGATGCACCAGTCGGCCTCGGCGATGACATCGAGGTTGTGCTCGATCACCACTACCGAGTGGCCGGCATCGACCAGCTGGTGCAGCACGCGGATGAGCTTCTCCACGTCGGCCATGTGCAGGCCGACGGTGGGTTCGTCTAGCACGTAGAGGGTGGGGGTGAAGGTGCGGGCGTTGGGGCGGGCCTTGGCGAGTTCGGTCACCAGTTTGATGCGCTGCGCCTCGCCGCCGGAGAGGGTGGGGGATTGCTGGCCGAGGGTGAGGTAGCCGAGGCCGACCGCCTGCAGCAGTTGCAGCGGGTGGTGGATCTTGGGGTGGTGCTCGAAGAAGGCCACCGCCTCGTCGACGCTCATCGCCAGCACGTCGCCGATCGACTTGTCGCGGTACCTGAGCGCCAGGGTCTCGGGGTTGAAACGGGCGCCGTGGCACGACTCGCACAGCGTCTTCACGTCGGGGAGGAAGGACATCTCTACTTTTGTCATCCCCTGCCCCTGGCAGCTGTCGCAGCGCCCGCCGCCGGTGTTGAAGGAGAAGCGGTTGGCCTTCCAGCCGTGGATGCGCGCATCTTCCGTTTGCGCATAGAGTTTGCGGATCTCATCCCAGAAGCCGACGTAGGTGGCGGGGCAGGAGCGCGGGGTCTTGCCGATGGGGGTCTGGTCCACCTCCAGCACGCGCTGGATGGCCTGCCAGCCTTCCATCTTCGCACAGCCGTGGTAGTGGTCGCCCGCGATGCGCCCCTTGCTGCCGGCGCGGGTGATGAGGCTCTGCAGCGACTTCACCACCACCTCGCGCACCAGGGTCGACTTGCCGGAGCCGGAGACGCCGCTGACGCAGACCAGCCGCTGTAGCGGGAGGGCGATGTCGAGCTGCTTGAGGTTGTTGAGCGCGGCGCCCTGTATTTGTAGGAGCGGCGTCTCGCCGCGATGGGTGTCCTCGGTGGCCCCTGGTCGCGGCGGGGACGCCGCTCCTACAGGGATCGAGACAGGTCTTGGCTCGAATAGGGGGTGCTTGAGCGGATGGGCGAGGAACCGGCCGGTGAGCGAGGCCTTGTTCTTCATCAGCGCAGCGACACTGCCGGTGTGCATCACCTCGCCGCCGCGCACTCCGGCGCCGGGGCCGATGTCGATCACGTGTTCGGCGCTGCGAATGGTCTCCTCGTCGTGCTCCACCACCACGATGGTGTTGCCCTTGCCCTCCAGTTTTTTCAGGGTCTTGAGCAGCAGGGCGTTGTCGCGCGGGTGCAGGCCGATGGTCGGCTCGTCGAGGATGTAGCAGACCCCGCGCAGGTTGGAGCCGAGCTGTGCGGCCAGGCGGATGCGCTGCGCCTCGCCGCCGGAGAGGGTGGGGGCGGCGCGATCCAGAGTGAGGTAGTTGAGGCCGACCTCCTTGAGGAACTCCAGGCGGGCGATGATCTCGCTGACCACGTCCTGGCCGATCGCCTGCTCGCGTTGAGTGAGCTGCAACGCCCTGAAGATCGGCAGCGCCTCCGCCACCGGGCAGGCGGCGTACTCGGCGATGTTCCAGTCGTGGAAGTAGACCGCCAGCGCCTCGTCGTTGAGGCGTGCCCCCTCGCAGCGGGGGCAGGTTTCAGGTTCACCCTCACTCTCTAACCACTCTCCCTCTTCACCCGACTGCTCGGCGTCGAAGCCGGGCAGCACGGTGCCGGTGCCGTAGCAGCTTTCGCACCAGCCGTGTTTGGAGTTGTAGGAGAAGAGGCGCGGGTCGGGCTCCTCAAAGCCGGTGCCGCAGCTGGGGCAGGTGCGGTGGGTGGAGAAGTGGTGCTCCTCCCCCCAGTCGCCGCCGCGTTTCACCCGCGCCACGCGCACGGTGCCCTTGCCGTGATCCAGCGCCTCGTCAAGCAGCCCACGCAGCTCCTCTTCGGCCTCCGGCTTGATGGTGAGTTCGCCCAGCGGCAGGTCGATGTTGTGTTCGCGATAGCGATCCAGCACCGGCCAGTTGGCGGTGGGCAGTGGTTCGCCGTCAACGCGAAGGATGGCGTAGCCCTTGCGCTCGGCCCACTGCGCCAGCTCCTTGTAGATCCCCTTGCGGTGGATCACCAGCGGGGCGAGCAGGGCGACCTTCTTGTTGCGGTAGTCGCCCATCAGCTGGGCGAGGATCGCATCGCGCGACTGCGGGGCGATCGGTACCTGACAGGCGGGGCAGTATTGAACCCCTAATTTCACGAACAGCAGGCGCAGGAAGTGGTGGATCTCGGTGAGGGTGCCGACGGTGCTCTTGCGCCCGCCACGGCTGGTGCGCTGCTCGATGGCGACAGTGGGCGGGATGCCGAACACCGCGTCCACCTCGGGTCGTGAGGCGGGCTGCACGAACTGGCGCGCGTAGGCGTTGAGCGACTCCAAATAACGGCGTTGCCCCTCGTTGAAGAGGATGTCGAAGGCGATGGTCGATTTGCCCGAGCCGGAGACGCCGGTGATGACGGTGAACTTCTCGCGCGGGATCTCCACTGAAATATTTTTCAGATTATGCTCGCGGGCGTGGATGATCTGGATGTCATTCTGCGTAGGATGGGCAAAGGCGGGTTTTGCTGTGCCCATCAGCGGCGGGGAAGGACGATGGGCACGCGGCGCTTTGCCCATCCTACGGTTGTCGCGGGGTGTAAATACATAGTTGCGCAGCGCCTTGCCGGTGTGGCTGGTTTTATGTTTGGCCACTTCCTGCGGCGTTCCCTCGCACACCAGCTCGCCGCCGCCGTCGCCACCTTCGGGCCCGAGCTCGATGAGCCAGTCACTGGCGGCGATGACATCGAGGTTGTGCTCGATGATGAGCAGCGAGTGGCCGACGCGCAGCAGGCGGCGCAGCGCCTTCAGCAGCACCGCGATGTCGGCGAAGTGCAGCCCGGTGGTCGGCTCGTCGAGGAGGAACAGTAGCCTGTCGCCCGCCTTGCGCTTGCTACCGCTCTTGGCGAGGTAACCGGCGAGCTTGAGGCGCTGTGCCTCGCCGCCGGAGAGGGTGGGCACCGGCTGGCCGAGCCGCAGGTAACTGAGACCCACAGCCTTGAGCGGCTCCAACACCTTGTGAATATCTTTTTCGTCTTTAAAGAATTGCAGCGCCTCGGTGACAGTGAGATCGAGGATGTCGGCCACAGACTTGCCGTCGACTTTCACCTCTAATATTTCGTTGCGGTAGCGTCTGCCGTTGCAGTCGGGGCAGCGCAGGTAGACGTCGGAGAGGAACTGCATCTCCACGTGCTCGAAGCCGGAGCCGTTGCAGGTGGGGCAGCGGCCGTTGCCGGAGTTGAAGCTGAATGTGCCGGGTTTATAGCCGCGCTCTTTCGACAGCCTGGCGTTGGCGAAGCGCTTGCGGATCGCATCCCAGGCGCCGACGTAGCTCACCGGGTTGGAGCGCGAGGACTTGCCGATGGGGGCCTGATCCAGCAGCACCACATCGTCGACCAACTCGTGGCCGAGAATTTCCCGGTGCGCTCCCGGCACCTCCTGCGGGTGGCCCTTGAGTAGCGCAAGGGCGTTGAACAGCACCTCCTGCATCAGGGTCGACTTGCCGCAGCCGGAGACCCCGGTAAGGGTGACCATGTGGCCGAGCGGGATCTTGATGTCGATATTTTTCAGGTTGTGCTCGCGTGCCCCTTTGATCACCAGGTGGCGGGTGGTGGCATCGGGCGGGTTGTTCTCACCCTCCTCCGTAACTTGACGAGATCCGTTGAGATACTGCGCGGTGAGTGAGTTTTCGGGATTGTTGTGGGAGCGGCGTCCCCGCCGCGAAGGGTTGCTTGAGCTGCCCTTTCGGCCCGGGGACGCCGCCATGGATGGCGGTGCTTCACTGCGTCTGGAACTTGCAGTATGCAGGCCTCCCACAAGTTCCTGCGGCGTGCCGTAGAAGACGATCTCGCCGCCGCGCTCGCCGGGGCCGGGGCCGATGTCGAGGATGCGGTCTGCCTGCAGCATGATCTGCGGGTCGTGCTCCACCACCAAAAGAGAATTTCCCGCATCGCGCAGGCGGTTCAGTACGCCGTTGATGCGATCGATGTCGCGTGGGTGCAGCCCGATGCTTGGCTCATCGAGCACGAACAGGGTATTTACTAATGATGTGCCCAGCGCGGTGGTGAGGTTGATGCGCTGCACTTCGCCGCCGGAGAGAGTGCGCGACTGGCGGTCGAGGGTGAGGTAGCCGAGGCCGACGTCGAGCAGATAGGTGAGGCGCGAGCGGACCTCGTCGAGCAGCAGCCCGAAGTCACCGGCCGCTTTTTCCCGCTTACTGAACAGGGTGTCGAAGAAGCGCATGGCGCGCTCCAGCGGCAGCTGCATCACATCGTAGAGGTTGAGGCCGGGGAGATTTCTATAAACCGTATCCTCCATGGTGACGATGGCGGCGCGAAAACGCTGTGCCGGGTCGAGCACCGCGTCGGCATCGTCCCTGCTGCCGAGGCGAAAGTCGAACACCTCGTCCTTCAGCCGTGCGCCGTGACAGCTGGGGCAGACGTCGTAGCTGCGGTACTTGGAGAGCATGATGCGGATGTGCATCTTGTAGGCCTTGCTCTCCAGGAAGTCGAAGTACTCCTGCACCCCGTACCAGGACTTGCCGTTACTGAATTCACTTTGGGGCCCCTCGCCCTCGATTACCCACTGTTTTGTCTCCTCGTCGAGATCCTTCCACGGGGTGTCGAGGTCGATCTTCTGTTTGCGCCCGTAACGCAAGATATCCTCCTGGCACTCCATCGAATAGCCGCTGCGAAACGGCTTGATCGCGCCCTCTCTGATCGAAAGCGACTCGTCGGGGATCACCAGCTTCCAGTCGATGCCGATGGTGCGGCCAAAGCCGCGGCAGCTGTCGCAGGCCCCTAGCGCGGAGTTGAAGGAGAAGAGGTTGGGCTGCGGCTCCTTGTAACGGATGTCACAGGGGGCGCAGTGGAGGTCACTCGAAAATTTCAACTGCAGCGCCGGGTCGTCGTGGTTATAGACGGCGCACTTACCGTGCCCCTTCTCCAGGGCGATCTCCAAGGCCTCCACCAGACGGCTGCGGTTGTCGCGGTTGAGGCGCAGGCGGTCCTGTACCACCTCGATGGTGGTTTCACTTTCGCTGTGCAGCCGGGTGTAGCCCTGTTGCTCCAGCACCTTTTTGATCTCGTCGCTGGTGAAGTTGTGCGGGATCTCGATGGCGAAGGTGACGATGAGGCGCGGCTCCACGCTGCCTGCTTCTTTCACTAGCTGCTCGAAGATCCCGTCCGGGTTGTCGCGCTCTACCGGCCGCCCGCAGCCGTGGCAGTGGAGGGTGGCGGCGCGGGCGAACAATAATTTTAAATGGTCGTTGAGCTCGGTCATGGTGCCGACGGTGGAGCGCGAGGTGCGCACCGGGTTGGTCTGGTCGATGGCGATGGCCGGCGGAATGCCTTCGATAGAGTCGACCTGCGGCCGGTCCATGCGATCCAGGAATTGCCGCGCGTAGGGGGAGAAGGTCTCGACGTAGCGGCGCTGGCCTTCTGCATAAATAGTGTCGAAGGCGAGTGAGGACTTACCCGAGCCGGAGACCCCGGTGACCACGATGAGCTCACCCAAAGGTAGCTCCAGGTCGAGGTTCTTCAGGTTGTTCTGGCGGGCGCCTTTAATCGTGATGTGGTCGTTGGCCATGGTTCGATGTTCGCGGTAGGGGGCACACATTGTCGGTATCCCCCGCGCGTGGCGCAAGGTGCGCAAATCCGTAATAAAAAGGCGGGTATGTGTGGCGGGATCTCACTCGGCGCATCGGGTAAAGTAGGCGGCTCCATGGTTAGGCATGACGGGTCGATGGGTGGAATGAAGAGCTTGGGTGGCGGTATGTGGTGGGCGTGGGGCGTGGCCCTCGCGGGCTGGCTATGGTCAGCGCCGTTGCTGGCGGACTCCTTCGAGCTGGAGCTGGAGAGTGGCGCGGTGCTGAGTGTCGAGCGCTTTGGCAGCGGCGGGGATCGCATTTTGTGGTTGCCCTCGGAGTACGGCATTGGTGGTGAGATTGAGCGCGAGCTGGTGCGGGCGGTGGCCGGGGAGGGGGTGGAGGTGTGGCTGGCGGATCTGCACGGCAGCTACTTTCTGGCGCCGGGGCGCAGCAGTCTTGGCGATGTGCCACGGGAGGATATTCGTGATCTGATCACGGCGGCCCGGCCGCTACAGGGGCGTCTCTATCTTCTCAGTTACGGCCGTGGTGCTGCCCTTGCGCTGGAGGCGGCGCGGTTGTGGCAACTGGCGGCGGCGCGGGATGCCACGCCGCTCGGCGGCGCGCTGCTGCTTCATCCCAACCTTGCGGCCGGCACGCCGCAGGCGGGTGAGCGCGTGGAGTTCGCGCCGATTGCCACTGGCAGCAACCTGCCGATCTTTCTCTTTCAGCCGATGAACTCGGCCAAGCGCTGGTATCTGGAGGAGTTGGTGGCGAGGCTGGGCCAGGGCGGCAGCGATGTCTTTTCTCGCCCGCTGGCCGATGTCAGCGACGGTTTTCAGGTGCGGGATGATGCCACCCGTTATGAGCGCGAGGTACGGCAACGGTTGCCGCTTATGTTCCGCACCGCACTGCGCCTGCTCGCCTCCTATAATGGGGAGCGGCGTCAACCGGTCGTTGAACTGGGAGAGGCCCCTGCCGAGCCCTCTTCCGGCGTGGCCGCCGAGCTGCAACCGATCGAGGGGCGGCCGCCCGCGCCAATGTTGCAACTGAGCGATATCGCAGGAAAGAGCTGGTCGTTGCAGGCCTTGCGCGGCGAGGTGGTGCTGCTCAACTTCTGGGCTACCTGGTGCCCGCCCTGCGTCGAGGAGATCCCCTCGCTGGGGCGGCTCAATGCGCGCCTGACTGGTAAGGGATTTCGCGTGGTGAGTGTCGATGTGGGTGAGGAGGCAGCGCAGGTACGCGAGTTCCTGCACAAGGTGCCGGCGCAGTTCCCGGTGCTGCTCGACCCGCAGGGCACTACCACCGCGCCGTGGAAGCTGCGCGCCTTCCCCACCTCCTTTCTCATCGACCGCGAGGGGCGGCTGCGCTACGGTTATTTTGGTGGCCTGGAGTGGGACGCCCCTGAGGTCATTGATCTCATCACTATGCTGCTGCAGGAAGGCTAATGAAGATCGCCGTCCTCTCCGATATTCACGGCAACCTCCCCGCACTGGAGGCGGTGCTGGAGGATCTCGCCCGCTGGCGCCCCGATGAGGTGATCGTCAACGGCGACCTGGTCAATCGCGGCCCCTTGAGCCTGGAGGTGCTCGAGCTGCTGCAGCGCGAACAGCCAGGGGCGCGATTTCTGCGCGGCAACCACGAGAACTGGCTGGTGCGGATCTCCTCCAGTTCGCCGAAGCGGGAGAGCCCCACCCACGAGATCGACCGCTTCGCCCACTTTGCCCTGCGCCAGCTCGGGAAGCGCATCGAGGCCGTCGCCCGCTGGGAGGATCACCTCGACCTTACTGATCTGGAGGGGGGCAGCCTGCACGTCACCCACGGCTCGCGCCTGGGCGATCGCCACGGCATCTCGCCGGAGACCGAAGGCGAAGAACTGATTGAGCGCCTGGGTGACCCGCGCGACCTCTTCGTCTGCTCCCACACCCACCGCGCCTTCCAGCGCCGTCACCAGGGCAATCTGGTGATGAACACCGGCTCGGTGGGGCAGCCCTTCGATAACGACGAGCGTGCCGCCTATGCGCGGCTTGAGTTCAGTCACGGCCGCTGGCAGGTGGCGGGGCAGCGTGTGGCCTACGACCGGGAGTGGGCCATCGCCGATTTTACGCAGAGCGGTTTTCTTGAACAGGGCGGGGCGCTCACCAGGGTGATCTTCCGCGAGTTTGTCGAGGCGCGGGTTCATGTGGGGCCGTGGCGGCGCCAATACCTGGAGGCGGTAAAGGCGGGGGAGATCTCGGTGGTCGAGTCGGTGGAGCGCTATCTACAGGCGTTATAACCAGCTGCTAGCGAAGCGCCGCGGCCAGCTCATCCCGAAGTCGCTCCAGCCGGGCGCGGGCCGCCCCCACCTTCGTCTCATCCGCAGAGAGCGCTTGCAGTTCGGCTAGTGCCGTCTGGTGGTAGCGCTGTAGCACGGCAAGGGCGGGATGGATGGGGTGGTCGGCGGCGGGGACGCCCTGCTCGTCTGACAACAGGGTGACCGCGGCGGAGCGCGGGATCATCCGCTGTGCGCCATTGGCGTTGTTGCTGGCAATGAGCGGCGCCACCTTGGTGTAGTGCATGCCCTGATAGTCGAACTGTTGGCCGATCTGCAGATGGGTAAAGCGGATGATGCTCATGGGGGGTGCGCCGCTGCCGTAGTGGGGAGTGGCCATTTTAGCCTGTCGCGGGGGTCACGGCGAGAGGGGACGGAGCATCCTGCTCCACCCCGCTCAGCAGCCGACGATGTCGGCGTGCAGGCCGCGCTGTTGCAGGATCTGCAGCAGGTGCATCGGCATGTCATGGTGCTCTTCAAACTCTACCAGCAGGTCATGGGGTTGCGCCGCGTGCAGCTCCACATGCCGCACATGCTGTGTGGTCATCAGTGTCTGGTAGATCTCCCCCATATCGTGGGGAGTGACGTTCTCATTAATATGGATGTTGACGCTGTGCATGGTTCACCTCCAGGAAGTCATGATAACCATGACTCACTATAGTCGATGATGGGAGGGTTGCCCCACCCGGGCCACCCCTGGTTCCCACGCTCCCGCGTGGGAATGCGGTTTAGATGCACTTGCGCCGGGCTGCCGTGCGCATCGGCGAGGGTAAACCCTATAATAATATTTTTGTTGACATAGAAAAATTTTTGCTGAGCGGTGTTGACAATATTATCGTTCGGTAAAATACTTATATTGTCTGTCGAGAGTTGATGCAGGCTTGATGTATCACAAAACTATGATTCCAACATGGAGAGAATCCAATGAATAAATTCGCAAAAATCGCCGCGGCAGCGGCACTCATCGGCGCTTCCGCACTGACCGCTCAAACCGCCAACGCCTGGTGGGGGCCGTGGAACAATAACGGTTGGGGTGGCAACAACTGGAATAACAACGGCTGGGGTAATAACAACGGCTGGGGCAACGGCAATGGCTGGGGCAACGGCAATGGCTGGGGTGACATGATGGGCGACACCGATTTCAGCATGAGCTTCAGTGGCAAGGGGCGTGGCAACGGCAATGCCTACGGCTACGGCAACAACGGCTGGAATGGCTACAACGGTTGGAACGGCTATAACGGTTATAATGGCTACAATGGCTATGCACCCTATTACGGGCCTGCCTATGGCGCGCCCGCCTGGGGTCCCTACGGCCCGGCCCCGATGGCTCCCGCCGCCCCCGCAGCACCTGCCCAGGCACCTGCGGCGCAGTAACTACGGACTTCGGTCTGCAGAGAAACGGCTCCCTGGTGGAGCCGTTTTTGCGTCTGGAGGGAACAAAAAAGATGGCAGATTGCGGGTTGCACGTTGCAGATAACAACAGGAACAAAAAAAGTAACGACTTCCCCCCCGAGTGTCGGTACAAGGAGCGGCTCTGCCGCGATAGAGGGCGAGTCACCGGCCTATCGCGCCATAGGCGCTCCTACTGTTTTACTGCTCTCTCTTGGTGGAGAGGGTTAGGGGGAGTAGTTAGCAAAAAAGAGCGTTACCTGTCACCTGCAACCTGTTTCCTAAAACTCCATCAGCTCGTCCAGCTCCCCATCCATGTGCCGTTCGGTCATCTCGTTAAAGCCGCCGATCCATTCGCCATCAATCGCCAGCTGCGGCACGCTGCGGGCGTGGTTGGTGAGGGCCAGCATCTGTTTCAGTGCCTCGCGGTCGAGGTCGACCCGTACCTCCTGATAGGGGATCGACCATTTTTTCAGCAGGGTCTTGGTCTTCTCGCAGATGGGGCAGGTGCCGGTGCTGTAGACGGTTACGCGGGCCATGTTTGGCTCTCCTCTGTGTGTTTGGGTGGCGCGAAAGGGTGCTATGGTAGCCGATAGGTCGGGGGTGGCAAGTTTGCGGCGGTGAATCGCCGTGGCGGGAGTATACTGGCGGTCGTAATACGTCTGGCATGATGAGGTGGATTATGGGTGGTTGGGGCTGTCCCCATGAGGTAGGTGGCAAGTGTGCCAAGGTGAATGAACTGCCCTGCGATCCGGGGATGAAGGGGTGTATCCTGTTTGGCCGTTTTGTCTTTAGCGATGAGACGAAGAACCGTCCTGGCGGGCCGCGCCGGCGCAATCCCGGCAACGAGCGGCGCGGGCCGGATAACAAGCGGGGGTGAACCTCAAGCCCTGCGCACTGTCATTAAATCATCATTTTCTGCTGTCATGATCACCCCGCTCGGGTGCATGGCGTTTTTGGTCATTTTGGAGTGTGAATTTTAGAAATGGAGCTTGAATCGCTGGAGCTGGAAGAGCTGGTACTGAAGGAGAGCATCGTCAGTGCCACCGGCCTGAGTGCCGACTTTTTGCAGGTGGGGATCAAGGGCGATCCGTCGCTGCGTGAGACGGCGATGTTCCGTCCCCGTTATCACAGCGTACTGGACGAGATCTATCCGCGGCTGGAGCAGCATCTGTTGGAGCTGCTCTGCGAGCGCAGCACCTACCATCTTTATATTGGATTTAGCAGTTCGGAGATCCGTACCCAGTCGGTGTTTGACCCGCTGCGCGAGGAGACCCACGCGGCCGAGCGGCTGCTGGAGGACGACTACCTGGCGCGCCACTTTCCGCGGATCTCCTACGAGGCGAAGGTGCAGGGGATGCGCGAGATGTACGACTACCTGCTTGGCAGTCGCATGTTCGACAGCCTGCCGGAGCACTGGAAGAAGATCTTTGCGCGGCGCCACAAGGAGTGGCATCCGATGGACCGGGAGAGCATTGCCAAGGTGTTGGGCAGTCTCAAGGCGTTGCGTGACATGCCCGATTACTATGTGCGTAACGCGACCATCAGCATGGTGCAGGGGATCGTGCGGCTATCGTTCAACTGCGATGGCACACAGCTGGTGAATGCAGAGAACTATCAGCGCTTTCTGGAGGAGAATTTGAGTGTGTAAGCCGGACGCAATAACGGGGCCAGCTGGCCCCGTTATTGTTGCCCGGGTGGTGTCGTTACCAGAACTTTTTCAGCCAGCGCTTTTTCACCCCCGCCTTGTGGAAGGTCTTGGTGTAGGCCTTGTCGACCGTGTTGATGTGGTTGAACAGCCAGTCCTTGAGGAATAGCAGCAGCTCCATCCCCACCTTGTCGTTGCCGCCGCGAAATTGCCCCTGATAGGTCAGTACCTTGGCAACGATACGGTCGTGTTTCTCCTTGTGCGCCTCGTAGCCGTCGTACTCAAAGATGCGCATCAGAGTCTCTTCGACCGAGAAGTGCACCTTGGTGTAGTCGACCAGTTTGTCCAGGACATCGCCAATCAGGTCGCGATTTGAGTTGTTGACGAGTGCCGTATAGAGGTCGTTCATAATGTCGATAAGGCATTTGTGCTGCTCGTCGATCTCTTGAATGTCCACGCTATAGGCGTTGCTCCATTCCACCATTGCCATGCGGTTTTTCTCCTTGTTGTTGTGAAAAAATGGTTTGTTACCAAAATCAGCTCATCATAGAGCTGATTATCCATGATAAATATCATTGTTTCTCGATGCAATAGGGACGACGGGAGGTGGGTTGTTATCGGGCGTGTGTTTTGCGACCGTACCCAAACGGGGTGGCATTGCGTAGGATGGAATAATGGTAACTGCTCGTCCCGTACTTACGGAAATAACGATAAATGTAGGGTGGGCACCACCCACCAAAACGCCCCCAGATGTCGCATTTCTATGCAGGGTGGGTAGTACCCACCAATAAGGGGGCGCGGTACAGTGGTGGGCAGTGCCCACCCTACAGTATGTGAGGGGGGAGTAATACGAATAATGAAATTTCAACAAGGGGGAGTGGGGTGACCACAGAGAGTACAGCACCACAGTTCATGGCGGCGATCGACCTGGGCTCCAACAGCTTTCACATGATTATTGCCGAGCTGCTTGATGGCGAGTTGCGCATTGTCGATCGCCTGCGCGAGATGGTGCGTCTGGCCGGCGGGCTGGATGAGCAGGGCAATCTGGACGAGGCGTCACGCCAGCGGGCGCTCGACTGTCTGCAGCGGTTTGGTCAGCGTCTGGCCGGTTTTCCCGCAGGTGCGGTGCGGGCGGTGGGCACCAACACCCTGCGCCTGGCGCGCAGCGAGGGTTTTTTGCAGCAGGCACGTCAGGCGCTGGGCCACCCCATCGAGATCATCGCCGGGGTGGAGGAGGCGCGCCTCATCTACCTGGGGGTAGCCCACGGCATGGCCGACAACGACGCCATGCGGCTGGTGGTCGATATCGGCGGTGGCAGCACCGAGGTGATCCTTGGCCGGCGTTTTCAGCCGCTGGAGCTGGAGAGCCTCTACATGGGCTGTGTCAGCTTCAGCCAGCGCTTCTTTGGTGACGGCAAGATCACGGCGAAGGCGATGAAGAAGGCGCTGCTCGCCGCGCGGCTGGAGGTGCAGGGGATTGAGCGGGAGTTTCGGGATATCGGTTGGGGTGAGGTGGTAGGCGCCTCGGGCACCATCAAGGCGGTGCATGAGGTGATCCTCGCCAATGGCTGGAGCGAGGAGGGGATCACCCCCGCCGCGCTGCAGCGGCTGGTCGAGGCGCTGGTGGCGGCGGGGGAGATCGAAAAATTATCCCTGAATGGGCTAAAGGAGGATCGGCGCGCGGTGATCTGCGGCGGGGTGGCGGTGTTGCTGGCGCTCTTCGAGGGGCTGCGCATCGAGCGCATGCAGGTCTCCGATCTGGCGCTGCGCGAGGGGCTGCTCTACGACATGCTGGGACGCATTCGCCATGAGGATGTGCGCGAGCGCACCATCGGCCTGCTGGGGAGTCGTTATCAAATCGAGCCGCAGCAGGCGGCCAGGGTGGAGCAGACGGCCCTGGCCCTGCACTCCGGTGTGGCGCGCGACTGGGCGCTGGATGATGAGGAGGCGCGGCAACTGCTCGGCTGGGCGGCACGGCTGCACGAGATCGGCCTCTCCATCGCCCACAACCAGTACCACAAACACGGCGCCTATCTGCTGGCCAACTGCGACCTGCTCGGCTTCTCGCGGCGTGAACAGCTGCAACTGGCAATCCTGGTGCGCGCGCATCGGCGCAAATTTCCCCTGGCGGAGCTGGCGGCGCTGGGAGAGGTGGAGACGCGGCGCGTACGTTACCTGGCGGTGCTGTTGCGCCTGGCGGTGCTGTTGCACCGCAGCCATAGCGATGAACCGCTGCCCACCCCCCTACTGAGTGGAAGTGAGGAGGGGCTGGGCGTGCACTTTCCCGAGGGGTGGCTGGAGGGTCATCCGCTCACCCAGGCCGATCTGGAGCAGGAGTCCGCGTTTCTGGAGGCGGTAAAATTCAAATTGAATGTTGATTGAGCATGAGCGGTGCGCCTCGTTCCTCGGCACACCCTACGGCGGGGGTGTAGGGTGCCGCCTCCAGGCGCACCGGTTTGGTGATTGAATGTTGATTGAGTAGGGAGGTGAAGTCTGAAAGCGAGGATAACCTTCTGAGCCCCTCCACCCTGCAACTTTCACATTTTTCTTATTCAGACTCGCCCATCGCCTGCAGCAGGGTAAGCTGGGCCGAGAGCGGCTCGGCCTCGCCGCGTTCGCTGCGCTGGTAGCTGCCGTCGCTCCGTAGCTCCCACGCCTGCAGGTTGTCCTGCAGATAGTAGTCCAGCTCCTTGATTACCCGCTCGCGAATCTTCTTGTCCTCGATCGGGAAACAGCTCTCGACCCGATGGTGCAGATTGCGTTCCATCCAGTCGGCGCTGGAGCAGAAGAGTTCCGGCTTGTTGTCGTTAAGGAAGTAGTAGATGCGGGTATGTTCGAGAAAACGGCCGATAATCGATCGTACCCGGATATTCTCGGAGACGCCGGGAATGCCGGGGCGCAGGCAGCAGACGCCGCGCACGATAAGGTCGATCTCTACCCCGGACTGCGAGGCCAGATAGAGGGCGCGGATTATGTTCGGCTCCACCAGTCCGTTCATTTTGGCGATGATGCGTGCCGCCTTGCCGGCGCGGGCATTCTCGCTCTCACGCTCGATGCGCTCCAGCATGCCGGTGTGCAGGGTGAAGGGGGCCTGCAATATTTTATTGAGTTTGCTGCCGCGCCCCAGGCTGGTTAGCTGCAGGAACATCTTGTGCACATCCTCGCCCAGCTCCGGGTTGGCGGTGAGCAGGCCGTAGTCGGTGTAGATGCGGGCGGTGCGCGAGTGATAGTTGCCGGTGCCCAGGTGGATATAGTGGCGCAGCTTGTCCTCCTCGCGGCGCACCACCAGGATCATCTTGGCGTGGGTCTTGTAGCCCACCACCCCGTAGACCACATGCGCCCCCGCCTCCTGCAGGCGGTTGGCCAGCGCGATGTTGGCCTCCTCATCGAAGCGGGCGCGCAGCTCCACCACCACGGTCACCTCCTTGCCGGCGCGCGCGGCGCTGACCAGGGCGTCCACCACCGCCGAGTCGGGACCGGTGCGGTAGAGGGTCTGCTTGATCGCCAATACCTTGGGGTCGGCAGCGGCCTGGCGTAAAAAATCGATCACCGGGACAAAGGACTCAAAGGGGTGGTGCAGCAGCAGATCGCCCTTGCGCAACACCTGAAAGATATTGTTGGCGTGCGAGAGGCGCGACGGCATGCTGGGGGTGAAGGCGGTGAAGTTCAGCTCCGGGCGGTTGACCATGTCGGGCAGGCTCATCAGCCGATTAAGGTTGACCGGGCCATTCACGGTGTAGAGATCGTTGGCGCCAAGGCCGAACTGGTCGAGCAGGAAATTGGTCACCTCCTCCGGGCAGTTGTCGGCCGCCTCCAGCCGCACCTCGTCACCAAAGCGGCGCGAACCCAGCTCCCCCTCCACCGCGCGCAGCAGGTCGTCCACCTCCTCCTCGTCGACAAAGAGATCAGAGTTGCGGGTGACGCGGAACTGGTAGCACCCCAGCACCTTCATGCCAGGAAAGAGGTCATCCACATGGGCGTGAATGATGGAGGAGAGAAAGACCAGATCGTCGCTGCCATGGCTGCACTCGGCTGGCAGGCGGATCAGGCGCGGCAGGGCACGGGGCGCCTGCACCACCGCCATGCCGCTGGTGCGGCCAAAGGCGTCCTTGCCCTTGAGCTGGACGATAAAGTTGAGGCTCTTGTTGAGGATGCGCGGGAAGGGGTGGGCCGGGTCCAGGCCAATCGGGCTGAGGATGGGAGAGAGCTCGTGTTCGAAGTAGTCCTTGATCCATGCCGCCTGCGCGGTATCCCACTCCTGGCGTTTGATAAAGCGGATCCCCTGTTCCTCCAGTGTCGGTAACAGCACCTCGTTGAGCACCCGGTACTGCTCGGCCACCAGCTCATGGGCCTGCTGGCTGATCTGTACCAGCACCTCCTGCGATGACATGTTGTCCGGCCCCGCCTGCACCGACTCCAGGGCCGCCCTCTGCATCAGCCCGGCCACGCGGATCTCGAAAAACTCATCCAGATTGGAGCTGGAGATGCAGAGATAGCGCAACCGCTCCAGCAGCGGGATGGCCGTATCCTTGGCCTGCTCCAGCACCCGCAGGTTAAAGGCGAGCAGGCTCAGTTCACGATTGATATAGAGTTCGGGCAGTCTAAGATCGGGGCTGTTCATTTCGTCTCGGAACATGGGAAAACCTGTAAGTATCTGCGGGCAATATTTCAAGTATATGACAGCGTGAGGCGGTGTGGTGGCTTATTATCAGTTGGGGTCATCCAGCAGGCAGGGTTGATCTCAACAACTGGCCGGTTGATTACGCGATGGCTGGCCCCCATTCATCTTTCGGGAAAAAAGAGTCAGGAGACATTACGCGTGAATTACCCGACGTTTTTTGATGCAGTACGCCTTGCCGATACCGCCAGCCCGCGGGAGGTCGCGGAATTCCGTCAGCTGTGGCAGTGGCGGGTGCGCAGCCTGTTGCTGGAGCACGGTGACGCCCCCGAGGTGTTTATGGTGACGCCGCTATGAAGCGCCACCCAGCCCTGCAACCGTTATCGCGGGAGCACCACACGGCGCTGGTGCTGGCGAGCGCCTGCGAGCGGGCGGCAGAGAGTGGCGATGGGCCGCGGCTGGCGGCAACCTGTGAGCGCGCCGTGCGGGCGTTCGAGCAGGAGCTGGAGCCACACTTCCAGATGGAAGAGCAGTCACTGTTGCCGCTGTTAAATGGCCCGCAGATGGCGCTGCTGTTGCAACGCACACTGGATGAGCATCAGCAGCTGCGCGAACTGCTTGGCGCTTTGCGCCAGGGGGATGCCACGGCCCTTGGCAGTTTTGGCGCCGCCCTGAAGGCGCATGTGCGCTTTGAGGAGCGGGAGCTCTTCCCCGCGCTGGAGGGACTGCTGGGTGAGGGCGGCAGTTGAGCAGGGAGTCACCGTGGGCGGGGTACATGTCCTTTAGAACAAAAGCATGTAACTTCTTGCGTAATTACTCCCCCTAACCCTCTCCTACTTGGTGGGTGGTGATAAAACCGTGGGAGCGCCTCTGGCGCGATGGGCTGGTGGCATCATTCACCCCCTCTATCGCGGCAGCGCCGCTCCTACGAAATAGCGCCGCGTTGGGGCGATAAAGCAGATACTAAAATGCGCTTGCCCTGGGTGTCTCTCCCCACAACTTGATAACATACCCCTTCCTTTAGCCAGCCCCGGATTTCTGCCTGCGTGGACGCCCAATTCAACGCCCTTGTAACCGCCCTCGACAGCTGCATGCTGGTCGATCGGCGTGCATTGCGGCGGCGTATCGACGGGCTGTGGCGCCGCCGGCGCGGCGGCCAGCCGGTGGACAAGGGGCTTGCCAAGGTGGGGCAGGCGATCGCCCGCTCCCAGGGGCGGCTGGCACAACGCCGCGCCTCGCTGCCGGTGCCGGAGTACCCCGAGGCGCTGCCGGTCAGCGCCAAGCGCGTCACCATCGCTGCGGCCATCGAGGAGCATCAGGTGGTGGTGGTGGCAGGGGAGACCGGCTCGGGCAAGACTACCCAGCTGCCGAAGATCTGCCTGGAGCTGGGGCGCGGCGTGGCCGGCACCATCGGCCACACCCAGCCTCGGCGTATCGCGGCGCGTAGCGTGGCGACGCGCATCGCCGAGGAGCTGAATAGCCCGCTCGGCGCGGCGGTCGGCTACAAGGTGCGCTTTACCGAGCACGGCGGCGACCACAGCCACATCAAGCTGATGACCGACGGCATCCTGCTGGCGGAGATCCAGGGCGACCCGCTGCTGGAGCGTTACGACACCCTGATCATCGACGAGGCGCACGAGCGCAGCCTCAACATCGACTTTCTGCTGGGCTATTTGAAGCAGCTGTTGCCGAGGCGCCCCGACCTCAAGCTCATCATCACCTCGGCCACCATCAACACCGAGCGCTTTGCCGAGTTCTTTAACGGCGCCCCGGTGATCGAGGTCTCGGGGCGTACCTACCCGGTGGAGCTGCGCTACCGCCCGCTTATCGAGGAGAAGGAGAAAGAGGCCGACTTGGGGGCGGCGATCCTTGAGGCGGTGGATGAGCTGGCGCGTGTTGACCCGCTGGGCGACATCCTCATCTTCCTTGCCGGTGAGCGCGATATCCGCGAGACCGCCGAGCTGCTCTCCAAACACCGCATGCGAGATACCGAGGTGATCCCGCTCTTCTCGCGCCTTAGCGCCACGGAGCAGGACCGGGTCTTCAAGCCGCACCGCGGGCGGCGCATCGTGCTCGCCACCAACGTCGCCGAGACCTCGCTTACGGTGCCGGGCATTCGTTTTGTCATCGACCCCGGCCTGGCCCGCATCAGCCGCTACAGCCACCGCACCAAGGTGCAGCGTCTGCCCATCGAGGCGGTCTCCCAGGCCTCGGCCAACCAGCGTGCCGGGCGCTGCGGTCGGGTGAGCGCCGGCACCTGTATCCGCCTCTACAGCGAGGAGGATTTTCTCGCCCGCCCCGAGTATACCGACCCGGAGATCCGTCGCACCAACCTGGCCAGCGTGATCCTGCAGATGATGCTGATGGGACTGGGCGATATCGAGCATTTCCCCTTTATCGATGCCCCCGACCGGCGCTTTATCACCGACGGCTTTCACCTGCTGCAGGAGCTGGGGGCGGTCGACGGCCGGCGGCGCATCACCGAGCTGGGGCGCAAGCTGGCCCGCCTGCCGCTCGACCCGCGCCACGCCCGTATCGTGCTGGAGGCGCAGCAGCAGGGCAGTCTGCATGAGGTGTTGATCATCGTCTCGGCCCTCACCATCCAGGACCCGCGCGAGCGGCCGCTGGAGGCGCAGCAGGCGGCGGACGAGAAGCATGCCCGCTTTGCCGATGAGGATTCGGACTTCATCGCCTACCTCAACCTCTGGAACTACTACCACGAGCAGGCGCGCCACCTTAGCCAGAGCAAGCTGCGCAAGCAGTGCCGTGCCGAGTTTCTCTCCTACCTGCGGATGCGCGAGTGGCACGATATTCACGGTCAGCTGCTCTCCCAGGTGCGGGAGATGGGGCTCTCGCCGAAGCCTGTGACCGCCGACTATGCGGCTATTCACCGGGCACTGCTGAGCGGCCTGCTGAGCAACATCGGCATCAAGGATGAGCGCGAACAGAAGGGGGGGGCGGGCGGCAAGAAGCAGCGCCGGCCGCTGGTGGAGTATCTGGGGGCACGCAATAACCGTTTCACCATCTTCCCCGGCTCCTCGCAGGCGAAAAAGCCCCCCAAGTGGCTGGTTGCCGGCGAGCTGGTGGAGACGGCGCGTCTCTTCGCCCGTGATGTGGCGAAGATCGATCCCGACTGGCTGGAGCCGCTGGCGCATGGGCTGCTCAAGCGCAATTATCTGGAGGCGCACTGGGAGAAACGCCCGGCCCAGGTCAGCGCCTATGAGCAGGTGAGCCTCTATGGCCTGCTGATCGTGCCGCGGCGTCGCGTCAACTACGGCCCCATCGACCCGCTACTGAGCCGTGAGCTCTTCATCCGCCACGCCCTGGTCGAGGGCGACTGGCACTGCCGTCACCCCTTCTTTGTCGATAATGCCAGGCTGCTCGCCGAGATCGAGCAGATGGAGTCGAAGTCGCGCCGCCGCGACATTCTGGTGGATGAGGAGGTGCTGTTCGCCTTTTACGATGCGCGCCTGCCCGAGGGGATCTACAGCGGCAAGAGTTTCGACAAGTGGTGGAAGGGGGCGCAGCGCGAGACCCCGCGCCTGCTCCACCTGACGCGCGAAGATCTGCTGCGTGACACGGGGGCCTCGGTAAGCGAACAGGCCTTTCCCGCGGCCCTGCAGGTGGGCGCCATGGCCCTTAAGCTCGACTACCACTTTGAGCCCGGCCACCCCGCCGACGGGGTGACCCTCATCGTGCCGCTGGCGGCGGTAGCGCAGCTGGCGGCGCCGCGCTTTGAGTGGCTGGTGCCGGGGCTGCTGCAGGAAAAACTGATCGCCCTCATCAAGGGGCTGCCCAAACCGCTGCGGCGCAACTTTGTACCAGCGGTCAACTTTGCCACCGCCTGCGTCGAGGCCCTGTCCTACGGCGAGGGGCGGCTGCTCGATGCCTTCGCCCACCAGCTGCTGCGCATGACCGGGGTGACGGTGGAGGAGGGGGCCTGGGATCTGGGCGCGCTGCCGCCCCACCTGCGGATGAACTTCCGGGTGGTCGATGAGCGGGGCAGAACGGTGAGCGAGGGCCGTGACCTGGCCGCGCTGCAGGCCGCCCTGGCCGGTGAGGTGCGCCAGAACCTGCACACCGAGGCCCACTACGACTGGGAGCGGCAGGGGCTGACCAGTTGGGATTTCGATACGCTGGCGCAGCAGGTCAGGATGGAGCGCGGCGGTCTTACCCTCAATGTCTTCCCGGCGCTGGTGGATGAGGGGGAGAGTGTGGCGGTACGCCCCTTCGAGTCGCTGCAGGCGGCTGCGCTGGCGCATCGGGCCGGGGTGCGACGGCTCTTTATGCTGGCGGTGCAGGAGAAGGTGAAGTATCTGCGCAAGGAGCTGAAGAAAAACAGCAGCCTCTGCCTGCACTACCTGCCGCTGGGCAAGTGCGAGGAGCTGGTGGAGGCGCTGATTGGCGCGGCGGTGGAGCAGGCGCTCTTCATCGAGGCCGAGCCGCCGCGCGAGCGCGCCGCCTACGAGCTGCTGCTGGAGCAGGCCCGTGGCCGGCTCATCGCCCAGGCCGAGGCGCTGCAGCAGGCGCTGGCATCGGCGCTCGCCACCCACCACGCCATCCGCAAGGCGCTGAAGGGGGCGGTGCCGCCGAACTGGCTGGAGAGCATGGCCGATATCAATGAGCAGCTGGGGCGGCTCATCTACCCCGGCTTTGTCAGCGCCACCCCGGCGCTATGGCTGCTGCAGCTGCCTCGCTACCTGCAGGGCATCGAGCGCCGTCTGGAGAAGCTCAAGGCCGACCCCCAGCGCGACCGCGCCACGCTGCGCGAGATGCAGCCGCTGTGGCAGCGCTACTGGCAGCGCTGCGAGGGGGCGGGGCGCTGCGGCGAGGGGGAGCTGCTACAGTTTCGCTGGCTGCTGGAGGAGCTCAGGGTCTCGCTCTTCGCCCAGGGGCTGAAGACACTGGAGCCGGTCTCGGTGCCCAGACTGGAGAAGCGCTGGAAGGCGATCGCCACGCGCTAGGAGTCGATCAGTCGCTCTCCAACCCACGCCGCCTATTCTGTTGTATAGTTTTTTCACCACTCACAACCCTTGGGTAACAAGGATGATCCATTTCAACGCGCTCTATCGACGGCTGGAACATTTCCTTTTCGGTGAGTTGTGGCGCACCGATGTTGGCGCCCTGAGCGGGCTGCGCACCCTCTTCTACCGCACCCTGCGGCTGCTGTTCGTGCTGGTGCGAGAACTCTCCAGCGGCCAGCTCAACCTGCGCGCGATGTCGCTGGTCTACACCACACTGCTGTCGCTGGTGCCGCTCATTGCGGTGAGCTTCTCTGTGCTCAAGGCCTTCGGCGTGCACAATCAGGTGGAGCCGCTGCTGTTCAATTTGGTGGAGCCGCTGGGGGCGCAGGGCCAGGAGCTGGTCGCCACTATCCTCTCCTTTGTCGAAAACATGAAGGTGGGGGTGCTTGGGGCGGTGGGGTTGGCGCTGCTGCTCTACACCGTGGTCTCGCTGATCCAGAAGATCGAGATGGCCTTCAACTACGTCTGGCGCACCAAGGTGACGCGCAGCCTGTCGCGCCGCTTCAGCGACTACCTGAGCGTCATCATGGTCGGTCCAGTGCTGGTCTTCTCCGCCCTCGGCATGACCGCCTCGGTGATGAACAGCACGGTGGTGCAGCGCCTCATCGCCATCGAGCCGTTCGGCACGCTGGTGGTGCTGCTCACCAAGCTGATGCCCTTTGTCCTTATCATCCTTGCCTTCACCTTTGTCTATATGTTCGTGCCCAATATCAAGGTGCGGCTGCGTGCGGCGCTGGTGGGGGCCATGGTCGGCGGTGTGTTGTGGCAGACGACCGGCATCGTCTTTGCCGCCTTCGCCAGCAGCTCGACCAAATACGCGGCGATCTACTCCGGCTTCGCCATCCTGATCCTCTTTATGATTTGGCTCTACCTGAGCTGGCTCATCCTGCTGGTGGGGGCACAGGTGGCCTACTACTATCAGCACCCGGAGCAGGTGCGCCTGAGCAATCAGCGTCAGCCGATGAGCACCGCCTTTCGTGAGCGGCTGGGGCTGCTGGTGATGTACTGGATCGCCCGCCACTTCGAGGAGGGCGAGCTGCCGTGGAACCTGGAGGCGTTGTCGCAGCAGTTGCAGGTGCCGGGTGACCATCTTGATGAGGTGTTGACGCTGTTTGAGCAGCACGGCCTGTTGCTGGAGAGCGGCAGCGAGAGCCCCGAATACCTCCTCGCCTTCGACCCGGAAAGGGTGACGGTTGCCAGGCTGCTGGCGGTGCTGCGTGAACCTGGCGAGGCGCAACGGGAGAGCGAGGGGCGTTGCCTTTCGCGCCCGGAAGTGGATGCCCTGATGCGGCGCTTGAGTGTGGCGCTGGCGACGCAGCTGGACGGCATGACCCTCAAGCAGCTGGTGCAGCCGTCAGGCGAAGTCGTCGATACCCCGCGTCCCTGACTCCTCTCGCTGCTCCTCGCCCCCGTTTTCCGTGCTGGTGTCGGGCTCCGTACGTCGCTCGTGGTGGCGACGTTCGTGGCTGAGTCGGGTGTCCAGGGTGGTGCTGCTTTTCTTCTGGCGGCGCTCTTGCTGGCGACGCTCCCTGGCGCGGCGCTCTCTCTCTGGCATCACCCTGGGCTCGTGATGCTCCTCGCTCGGGGCGATACGCGGGTAGGGCGCCACCTTCTCAGTGGCCTTGACTTCGCGGTGGGAGTCACTCTGTTTAAGCCGTTGCAGTCCGTAATCGTCGGCGGGCGGGGTGATCTTCATGCGCTGCTCAGGTGGCCTCGTTGCCATAACATTAGTTGTATGGGGTCGCTGTCGCAAGTTGTTACCAGAGTGCCGCCGGCTGACGCCGGGCGGAGGGTGGTGCATACTTGCGGTTGTTGTTCACTGCGGTGCATGCCGTTACAGCACCAAGGCGCGGAGGCGTTGTGGAGTTTAGTCTGATTGGCAGTTTTATCGGCGGCATCGGCCTCTTTCTGCTTGGCATGAAGTTGATGACCGACGGGCTGAAGGTGGCGGCGGGGCAGGCGCTGCGCCACATCCTCTCGCAGTGGACCCGCACCCCGCTGCGCGGTTTTTTCTCCGGCATCCTCATCACCTCGCTGGTGCAGTCCTCCAGTGCGGTGACCGTGGCGGTGCTCGGTTTTGTCAACGCCGGTCTGCTCTCCCTGCTGCAGACCGCCTATGTGATCTACGGCACCAATATCGGTACCACCATGACCAGCTGGCTGGTCGCCCTGGTCGGTTTCAATGTCGATATTCAGGCCCTCGCCCTGCCGCTTATCGGTCTCGGTGTGTTTCTGCACCTGTTTGGCGGGGCGGCACGTCGGGGGGCGCTGGGAATGGCGCTGACCGGATTTGGCCTCTTTTTTCTCGGTCTTGCCATCCTCAAGGAGGCCTTTGTTGTGGTCGGCGGCGCCATCGTTTTCGTTGACTACCCGAGCGAGGGGTGGGGTCTGCTGCTCTTTACCGGTATCGGTTTTCTTCTCACCTTTCTGATGCAGTCCTCCAGTGCGGCGATGGCGGTTACCCTCACTGCGGCGGCGGGTGGGCTGATCCCCCTTACCGCTGCTGCCGCCATGGTGATTGGCGCCAATGTGGGCACCACCACCACCTCCACGCTGGCGGTGATCGGCGCCACCCCCAATGCGCAGCGCACTGCGGCGGTGCATGTGCTGTTTAATGTCATTACCGCGGTGGCGGCGCTGCTGTTGTTACTACCGCTGTTGTGGCTGGTGCAGTGGCTGAGTGTGGTATTGGGGCTGGGTGATGCGGTGGCCACCGAGCTGGCCATCTTCCACACCCTGTTCAATATTCTCGGGGTAGGGATGCTCTGGTTTACCACGCCGCATTTGGTACGGTGGCTGGAGAGGCGTCTGCGCGCCGCCGAGGAGGATCGCGGACGCCCCCGCTACCTGGACAAAAATGTGCTTGCCACCCCGGCGCTGGCGCTCAACGCCATTGTCATGGAGCTGGAGCGCACGGGGGTGTTTGCCCGCCAGATGCTGCTTGATGCCCTCAGCAGCGAACAGCACGCCAGCCGCCAGTTGCACCGTGATCGCAGTGTGCTGGAACGGCTCTCGCAGGCGGTGTATGAGTTTACCGTCACCATGCAGCGCGCCCACCTGCCCGAGGATGTGAGCGAGCACCTGCCGGTGGCGCTGCGCATCGCCCGTTACTATCTGGAGGGGGCGACCCTGGCGGTCGAGATCGCTACCGCCCAGCAAGAGCTCGACTATATCCAGGACCCGCGTCTCAATGAGAGCATCGGCCATTTTCGCAGTGAGTGCGCGGCGCTGCTCGCCCTCTCCGACCCCATGCAAGAGGGATACTCCTCGGAGGCGGTACAGCAGGCGCTAAGCGAACTGGAGGAGCACTACCAGAAGCTCAAGACGCAGCTGCTGCACGCCGGTTCCGACGAGCGCATCGCGATGACGCAAATGGTCGGCCAGCTCAACCTCTATAGTGAGGTGCGCCGCGCCATGGAACAGTCGGTAAAGGGGGCAAACTATCTGCGTGGGCTGGCCGAATGGGCATCGCATCTGCAGAGGCAACAGGAGCCGCCGCCCGCCGCCGACCCGCCATCGCCGCCGGACGCCGAGGTGGCGCAGTGAGGGGGCTATCTGGACTCGCCAACTAAACCTGACATTTGTCAGGAGATGAGGCACAATGGAGCGCGAAACATTTAATAATAATAACGAATTGCGGCAGATCGGCCCGCCAGTCCGTCGCCATTAAAAAAACCACAAAAAAGGAGAGTAGTGATGGATACCATCCTCGCACCCGGCGTTGCCCTGATCGACAGGCTGCGCTACCCGCTGAAATTTTTCATGATCTTCGTTGTTATGCTGATCCCTATGGTGTTTATGGGTTACCTGTTGATCTCCGAGATCGAGGGCAAAAACACGGCGCTGGAGGCGGAGCGCGTGGGAATACGCTATTTTTCCGGACTGCGCCCGCTGCTCCAGCATCTCCCCGAGCACCGGGGGATGGCCGGGGCATTTCTCGGTGGTGATGCCGCCTTTCGCCAGAAGATGCTCGACAAGCAGGGGGCTGTCGACGACATGCTCGACAAGCTCGGGAGCGTGGATCGGGAGCTGGGCGAGGCACTGGAGACTGCGGGCAGGGTGAGCAAGTTGCGCGGTGAGTGGGAGACGCTCAAGGGGGGCGTCTTCGGCATGACCCCCAAGCAGAGCTTTGTTGCCCACGTCGACCTGATCGCCGGTGTTATCGACCTCGGCCACCATGTGGCCAACACCTCGGGGCTGATCCTCGACCCGTTCCTCGACAGCTACTACATGATGGATCTGGTGGTGATGCAGATGCCGATCCTCACCGAGGGGATGGGGCAGTCGCGTGCCCTCGGTTCCGTGGCGGCGGCCACGGGTGCGATCTCCACCGACAACTGGGCACAGCTGGCGATTCGTCTGGATCGCATCCGCATGGCGCAAAAGGCGATGAACGGCCATATGGAGGTCATCTTTACGGAGAACCCGGCCCTTAGGCCTGCGCTGCAAAACAGCGGGCGTGACGCCTCGGCCGCGGTGGCCACCTTTGCCGATCTGATCAGCAGCCGCCTGCTGGAGGCGAAGGCGATCACCATTACCACCGATGAGATCTTTGCCAGCAGCACCAAGGCCATTAACGGCGTGTTTGCGTTTTATGACGCCATCATGCCGCAGCTGGATAGGCTCTTCATGCAACGCATCGAGGCGGGGAAGAAGACCGAGTTGCTGTCGCTGCTGGCCCTCCTCGGGGTGATGCTGCTTATCATCTATATCTTCGCCGCCTTCTACCGTGCCGTGGTTAACTCCATTAGTGCGGTGGCGCGCAGTAGCCAGCAGTTGGCCGATGGCGATCTGACGGCGACCGTGACCCTGAGCGCCCGTGACGAGATGAGCGCAATCGCCGTGAGTTTCAATAACATGAGCGCCAGTTTCCGTAACCTCGTTGGTCAGGTGCTTGACTCCAGCGGCCATGTGGCCACGGCGGCGGAGGAGCTTTCGACCATTACCCTGGAGACCAATAACGGTATTGCACGCCAGCAGCTGGAGACCGATCAGGTGGCCACCGCCATCAACGAGATGAGCGCCACGGTACAGGAGGTGGCGGCCAGTACCCAGAGTGCCTCGGTGGCATCGCACGAGGCCATTAATGAGGCGCGTGGTGGCGAGCGGGTGGTCGGTCATACCATCAAGCAGATCAATGTGCTGGCGGAGGGTTTGAATCGTTCGGCGCAGACGATTCGGGCACTGGAGGCCGACAGCGAGAGCATCGGCACCGTGGTGGATGTGATCCGCGGTATCGCTGAACAGACCAACTTGTTGGCGCTCAATGCAGCGATTGAGGCGGCGCGTGCCGGCGAGCAGGGGCGCGGCTTTGCCGTGGTGGCCGACGAGGTGCGTAACCTGGCCAGCAAAACCCAGGCCTCCACTCAGGAGATCCAGGTCATGATTGAAAAGCTGCAGGGGGCCGCACGGCGTGCCGCGGAAGAGATGAACAAGAGCAGCGAGCAGACGAATCAGAGCGTGGAGGCCGCCGCGGAGGCGGGCGCGTCACTGCAGAAGATCACCGCCGCAGTCAACACCATCAACGACATGAACACACACATCGCCAGTGCCGCCGAGGAGCAGTCCGCAGTGGCCGAGGAGATCAACCGCAGTATTGTCAACATCTCGCAAATCAGTGAGCAAAACGCCACCGGCGCCAGCCAGACATCCTCGGCGAGCCATGAACTGGCGGAGCTGGCCAACTCGCTGCAGCAGACGATGTCGCGCTTCAAGGTTTAGGCTGGGGTGCGCGGCACGGAGTACCATGACAACGACGGGGAGAAAAGCGCAGACAACGGCACGCACTCCAGGAAAACGGCTGTTGGGCTGGGCCACGCAGCTGGCGGTGTTGCTGCTGCTGGTGCTGGCGCTGGAGGCCTTTCTCACCCGCGATGCGCTGGGGGTGGTGGCGCCGCCCATTGAGGCCGCGACCCTTGAGGGGGAGCCTTTTTCCCTGCAACAGTTCAGCGGCGAGTCGGCGGTGGTTCACTTCTGGGCCACCTGGTGTCCGGTGTGCGAGCTGGAGCAGGGGATGGTCGCGACGGCGGCGGTGCGGCTGCCGCTGATCACCGTGGCGATGCAGTCGGGCAGCCCCACCGAGGTGCGCGCCTATCTGCAGCAGCAGGGGGTGGCCTATCCGGTGATAAATGATGAACATGGCCAATTGGCAGCCCGGTACGGGGTGAAGGCGGTGCCCGCCAGCTTTATCCTCGATGGTGCGGGGCGGGTCCGTTTTGCCACACGCGGCTACACCACCGGCTGGGGGCTGCGTATCAGGCTGTGGCTGGCCGGGTTTTTCTAGCTTCAGTCATCAGTCTTCAAGCGTAACTGCTCGCCCCCGTACTTACGGAAATAACGGTGGTGAAACACAGCAAGCCCATCCCCCTTTGATGAAGGGGGTTAGAGGGAACCTCACACTAAATCCCCCTTTTTCAAAGGGGAGAGGTGGGCAGTGCCCACCCTACGATTTTGTTGTGTATGCATGAGGTGAGATCTACGTAAATGTAGGGTGGGCACTGCCCATCAAAACCACCCCCCAGATTATATTTTTATGCAGGGTGGGCACTGCCCAGAAAAACGGGGGATTGAGGTGGCGGTATAGAGGTGGAACACAGTGCCCACCCTATAGTTCTGACACCCCCTGGGAGGGGGGTGGGTAGTTACCTTCAAACTTCACCCCAGCGCCTGCTCCAGTTGCTCGCAGTAGAGGCGCAGCGCCTTGATGCGGGCGAAGCGCTTGTCGTTGCCCTCGATCAGGTGCCACGGTGCGTAGTGGGTGCTGGTGCGCTCCACCATGTCGTTGACCGCGTGCTCATAGTCGTCCCAGCGCTCACGGTTGCGATAGTCGTCATCGGTGATTTTGTACTGCTTGTAGCTGATCTTTTCGCGCTCCTGGAAGCGGCGCAGTTGCTCCTCCTTGTCGATATGCAGCCAGAACTTCAGCAGCAGGGTGTTGTGCTCGCTCAGCTGTTCCTCAAAGTCGGCGATCTCGGCGTAGGCGCGCATCCACTCGGCATGACTGGCGAAGCCCTCTACCCGTTCCACCAGTACCCGCCCGTACCAGCTGCGATCGTAGATGGTGACGCGCCCGGCACGCGGGATGTGGCGCCAGAAACGCCACAGGTAGTGGTGGGCGCGCTCCTCGTCGGTCGGGGCGGCGATCGGGATCACCTGATAGGTACGGGCATCGAGTGAGGGGATGATGCGCCGTATCAGTCCCCCCTTGCCACCGGCATCCCACCCTTCCAGCACGATGACGCTGGAGATCTTCTTCTCGTGGGCGGCGCGTGCCAGTTGGTAGAGCCGTCCCTGGTACTTCTCCAGCTGCGCCTGATAATTTTTTTTGTTCAGGCTCTGCTCCATGTCGAGGGTGCTGAGCAGGGTGCGGGGGCGGGTGAGAACCGGTAGCAGTTCGGAGCTGGG
This sequence comes from Gammaproteobacteria bacterium, assembly GCA_026196575.1. Taxonomy (GTDB): domain Bacteria; phylum Pseudomonadota; class Gammaproteobacteria; order Thiohalomonadales; family Thiohalomonadaceae; genus JAPHSX01. The sequence continues at coordinate 52,712 of JAPHSX010000032.1, forward strand.
GGGCGGGGTGTTGCCGTTGCGCTCAAGCTCGTGCTGATCCAGCCGTTGGGTGATGCGGTTGAGCAGGTATTGGCCAACGGTAGTGCTGCGGTAGTATTCATCGGTGCCCTCGACGATGATCCACGGTGACTCGCCGCTGCTGGTGTCGCGCAGGGTACGTTCGGCGATGGCGCGAAAGGTGTCATAGAGCTTGAGGTGTTTTTTGTCCTGTTTGGTGACGCGCCAGGCGGTTTCCGGATCGCTCTCAAGCTTTTTCAGCCGCTGCTTTTGCGCCTCCCTACTCAGATGCAGCCAGATCTTGATGACCAGTGTGCCGTCATCCATCAGCGCCTGCTCGAAGTTTTTGATGCGCAGCAGGTGGCCATCAAGCTCGGCGTCATTGAACTGCTTTGTTACCCGCTGGGCGATGGGGTGGCTATACCAGGAGCCGACATAGAGACCGATGTGTCCCTTGGGTGGCAGGGCGCGCCAGAAGCGCCAGAACTCGGGGCGCTCGCGCTCCTCGTCACTCATCTCGCCGAAGGCGAAGGTGCGCAGGTAGCGCGGGTCGAACCATTCGTTGAGCAGGTTGACGGTACGCCCCTTGCCCGCCCCGTCGACGCCGGAGATCAGTACCAGTACCGGAAAGCCCGCCCCCTTGAGTCGTTCCTGCAGTGTCAGCAGCTCGGTGCGCAGTTGCGGCACCTTTTCGTTGTAGAGTTTTTTGCTCAGCGTGTGCCCCAGCTCGGCGACTTCGAACATCTCCCTCTCCTTTAGTCATGGGTGTCTGTCCGTGCAGTATACCCATCAGGAGGAGAGAAAAGATAAGGCTTAATGCCGATCAGTTAAGCGTCACGTTTCTCTGTGGGAGCGGCATCTTGCCGCGAAGTGATGCAAAAAATCGCGGCTGGAAGCCGCTCCCACAACTATTTTCTTCCTTGACTGACTGACTGACTGGCATTGAAGGCTAAGGCTAGCGTTTGTGGCGCGGCTGAAAGGTGCTGATGGCGCGTACCACCTCGGTGTAGGGGAGTGTCTCGGCCGAGCCGTATTGCGCGAAGGATTGCTCCAGCAGCTGGTGGATGTCGGGGACCACGTCGGCCACCTGGTGTGTGAGTGAGGCCCGCAGGCCCAGCATGCCGCCGCACTGTACCTTCAGCTCCCTGGCGTGGGGCAGTGGCCCCTCAATATGCGACTGCTTGAGGGCAAAGGCGGCCTTGTCGCGCAGCACCGCCAGCACCTCAGCGCAGCGCTGGCGACCGCCGGGTGAGAGGCAGGAGACCGCCTCGCGTTCGGCAATAAAGAGTTTTTGCGAGCGGGAGCAACTGCAGCAGCGACGCAGGATCGCCTTGGCAAAGAGACAGGGGGCGCCGTTTACCTCACGACAGGTTTTTTTGAATTCGCTCTCTTCCATCCTCGCCCCGCCAGCAATTGTTAACCTCAGTGGGTCTGAGGCATCTGTTGCATCATGCGCTGTTTGTACTGCTCCAGCTGGTCATGGGAGAGGCGCGCCGTCAGCATCGCCAGCTCCCTTTGCGCCGGTTCGCTCTGATTCATGATGGCGAGGGTGAGCCACTGAAAGGCGGCCTCGTCGTTCTGTTGCACCTGTCTGCCCTCGGCGAGCAGCTTGCCCAGCATGTACTGTGCCTTGGGGTGGTTTTGGTTGGCGGCATGGCTGTACCACTGCAACATCGCTGTGGGGTCGGGTTCGATACCGGCGGCCCCGTCGAGATAGATGTCGCCGAGCGCGCACTGGGCATCACTGTCGCCTGCCTCGGCCGCCTCTAGAAAGAGCTGTAGCGCCTCGCTGTCGCTTCTGCCCAGTGACTCATCGTTAAGGTAGAGCCAGGCCAGCAGGGTGCGGGCCGCCGTCACCTGCTGTTTCAACGCCTTGTTGAGCCACTTGCGCGCCTGCTGGCTGTTCTGTTTGACGCCGAGGCCGTTGGCGTAGAGCGCCCCCAGTTTGAAGCAGGCGTCGGCATCGTTGCCGGCGGCGGCCGCCTCGATGTCGGCGAGCTGCTCCTTTTTGAATTCGCCGAGGAATTGATGCAGTTGTTCCGTGGTGCTGGGCATAACAAGTTCTCTGCTGTGGGTTGCGGTAATGGTGGCCGGCGGATTGCTTTTCAATCGGTGGTGCTGCCGGGGGGCAATGATAACAGGGCCTCGGTGGCGATCTCACGCACCTCGGGGTGGGGGTCGTGCTGGCAGCGCAGGAGGGCCGCGCGCGCCCCCTCGTCGTGGCTCAGTCCCAGCAAGTGGCAGCCATCGCTGCGCAGGCGGTGGTCGGGGTGCGCGCTCAGGGCGATGAGTTGCGGTAGCAGGGCGCGCAGTGGCTCGTCTCCCTCAAACCCCTCCAGGATGGCGCTCACCCCAAGGCGTACCTGAATCGGGCTCTCCTCATTCTGGAGCAGCGCCAGCAGCGCGGGCAGTTGTTGGGGTTGGGCGCGAAGCAGCCGTTCGGCCTCCGCCAGCCCCCCCGTGGCGAGCAACTCGGAGAGGTAGTCGCTCATCGCAGCGGGATCTCCCGCCCGCTCCGCCCACCGGCGTAGCTGCTGCGGTCTCTGTGCCCCGGTGAGGATGAACTCGCCAAGCCTGAGCCACGGCACAGTGCGAATTCCCAGTGCTGCCGCCTGTTGCGGCTGATCGGTGACGCTTATCACCTCCAACGTACCAATCACCCCCTCCTCGTGCAGCTTCAGCAGTGCCGCCTTCACCCCGGGGCAGTGCGGGCAGCCGGGGGCGGTAAAGAGCAGGGCCGGGGGGGCGGTGGGTGACATGGGCTTTCTCCGGTTAGCGGTGGCGCGGGGTGTCAGCGGGTATCAGGGAGACAATAAGGGTGGGAGTAGGCTGTTGCAACCTGCCCGGGGATTGAACGGGAAAAAGCGTGCCCACGGGCTTGTCTGCAGGGCAAGATCATGAAAGTTGGGAGCGACACACTATGTTGCATGTAACTACTCGCCCCGAGGGGGAGAGGGGATAAATGGGGGGAGTAGTTACCGTTGCATCAGCCTATCGAGCCGGAGGAGGCTCCTCCGGGTGGCGCTGTTTCGTGGGAGCGGCTCTGCCGCGATGGGGAGCCAATGATGCCACCGCCCTATCGCGCCATAGGCGCTCCTACAGTATTTATCGCTCCCACGCTCCCGCGTGGGAATGATAAGGGGGAGTGGAATCATTGGAACGATACCCATCATCGGAATAGCCAGTTGGGCTGTTTTGTGGCGACGGGGTTTTGGGCCGCGTCCCGGTTCTGTTGTAGACTCATCAGCGCCACCCCGGCCCGTTTCCGCAATGAGGATATCAGTAAGATGAGTGACGAAATCGATAACAGTGAACAGCCACCTTCGAAGGAGGAGGCGATCCTGCGTGCGGTAAAGCGTGTGCTGACCGAGGTGATCAAGGACACCGCCACCCAGCCGGGACTGCGCCACCCGCTCAATGACAACACCATCGGCGGCCTGCGCGATTGCCTCATCCTCATCAGTCAGCGCGAGCAGGAGCTGGCCGCGGCGGCGGGACGGCCAATGAACGCCCGTCCCCGTTTTTCCGACGAGCCCAAGGCGCAGGGTGACGTGGTGGTGCCGCTGCACGCCATCGGCAAGGCGGGTGACAAGAAGAAGTAGCCGTTAGCGCGTCAGTGCCTCGTGCCGGCGCAGACGCTCATCGCTCAGCCCCTGCACCTTGCGCGCATCCTCCAGCAGTTGTAGTGCCTCTCCCGGTGAGGCCGTCAGCGGCGAGGGGAGTGTGGGCGTCGTCGCCTCGCTGCTGTCCGGGGGCGCCGTGTTGCTCGTAACCGCCACCGGTGCCTGAATCAGGTTGGCATCCGGATTTACCTCCACCACCTCATAGGCCACCCCCTTCGCCGGGGTTTCATTGCTGAACTGTACCGTGCCCTCCTCATCCTGCCAGCGATAGATCGTTACCGGCTGATGTGGCTGGCGTTCGTCCGTCTCTGGCATGATGCGCGGGAGTTCAGGTAGTGACAGATTCGGCATCTTTGGTGCCTTGAGATCCGACCAGGAGAGCAGCGGCTTGCCATCTTTCCACGGATAGAGAAAGGGAAACAGGACGGCAAGGAGTAGCAGCAGCAAGAGCAGGCGAAGGGTTTTGGGCATGGTACGGTTCCTTGTGTCTTTTGTAACGATTCCCCTGGCTGGCATAGCGTAGGGTGGATAAGCGCTGCGCATCCACCCATCAGCGCTGGCACCGGTCTCGGTTTGGCGGATGCGCTTCGTTTATCCGCCCTGCGAAACGGCGCCGTGTTCACAACAACCCTTCCGATGGGGGCGAGTTGCTGTCTTTTACGGTGGCAGCGGTTATTATTCAGTACTTGGCACCGTAGCAGATTTTGCTGGAATATTGTGAATCAGATCCGTTTTTATCTGAATCTCTCCACGGAGAAATACCTGAGTTACTACCAAGGGGTGGCGCGCGCCGTTTCGGTGTTGAGCGTGGATGGGCGGCGCCTGGAGTTTCCCGCCGAGCACTTGCGGCGCTTCGTCACCCATGACGGGGTGCGCGGTGAGTTTTTGCTGAAGTTTGACCGCAACAATAAATATATTGGCCTGGAGCGGATCGGCGATCTGCCGCAAGGCGGACGGTAACAGTTTAACCGGCTGTTGAAATTTGCTCAGGCGAGTGCGAGAGAAGGTAAAAATGGGGTAACTACTCCCCCCATTTATCCCCTCTCCCCCAATGGGGAGAGGGTTAGGGTGAGGGGGGGATGCTCGGCAGTAACCCTGACTTCCAGGCCACCCCTAACCTGCAAGATATAAAGATAAGCATTGTCCACCTGCAAGTGGATGCAGGGTGTAGAGGCATGCCCCCCAACCTGTTTAGGATCATCACCATGTTCACCCTGCACCCGCAACTGCAACAGGACGGCATCGTCATTGGGGACCTTCCCCTGTCACGGTTACTGCTGCTCAACGATGCCCGCTATCCGTGGTTTATTCTGGTGCCGAGGCGCCAGGCGATCACCGAGATCTATCAGCTTGATGACGAGGATCAACTGCAACTGCTGCGTGAATCCTCGCAGTTGGGGCGATTCCTGATGGAGTCCTTTAACGGCGACAAACTCAATATTGGCGCCATTGGCAATCTGGTGCCGCAGCTGCATCTGCATCATGTCGTGCGCTATCGTGGCGATGAGGTGTGGCCGCGCCCGGTGTGGGGCATCGGCAACGCCGTGCCGTTGCTGGAGGAGGAGATAGCGATCCTGCGTGAACGTTGCCAGGCGCTGGGGTTGAAGTGAGGCAATAGTCTGCCGGATACGACCGCTAATCATTACTCTTCTGATAATGCAGACTGGTGATCTGCTCGGAGACCAGGCCAATCAGAAAGATCACCATTGACGTGGTGAGCATCAGGGCGCTCATGTTGGTAAAGCGTGACAGGGTGATAAAGGTATAGAGGTAGTAGCCGATGCCGGTGAGGAAAAAGGCGAGGCTTATCGGCAGAAACAGCTTGAGTGGTGAGTAGAGGGTACCGATCTTGAAGATAATCAACAAGAAGCGGATGCCGTCTTTCAACGGTTTGATGTGGCTCTTGCCCTCACGCTTTGCCGCCTGAATGGGGATATAGGCCACGGCGTAGCCGGCACGAAAAAAGGCCATGGTGCTGGTGGTAGGATAGGAGAAGCCGTTGGGCAACAGATAGAGAAATTCCTTGAATTTTTCGGCACGCACCGCCCGCAGCCCGGAGGTGAGGTCTTCGATCTTGTGCCCCACCATCATGCTGGAGAAACGGTTGTAAAAGGTGTTGGCAAGCAGGCGTCCGGTACTGGCCTGCGAGCCGGTGTCGCGTGCCCCCACCACCATGTCGTAGCCCTCATCAAGTTTCTGTAGCAGGCGCGCGAGATCCTCCACCGCGTGCTGTCCATCGGCATCCATGAAGATCAACACCTCACCCGTGGCCGCCCGCGCCCCCGATTTGATGGCGGCACCGTTGCCCATGCTGTAGGGGTGGCGGATCTCCGTGACCTTGTTCTCGGCACAGACCGCCGAGGTGTCGTCAGTGGAACCGTCGTTGACCACGATGATCTCGGCGTCCTGGTACTGCTGCCGCAGTGCCGGCAAAAGAGTGACCAGGCTGGCGGCTTCATTTTTGGCCGGGAGGATAAGGGTGAGGTTGGTCATGGCGTGTCCGTGGTTTGGTCGGCCTACTGGCTGTTAACCAGCCGTGTTGCCTGTTCTATGTGGGAGTTCACCTCTTTTTTATAGAGGAGACACAGGGTTTTATGTTCGCTGCAGAAGCGATCCAGCTTTGCCACAGCGACAATATAGCTCTCCTTGCTACCGCGGTTAAATTGCATGTCGGCGTTGAATAGCAGAAGATCGGGGCTGTTCCGAATTTGTGCCGCCGCTTGAATATGGATCGTGGTCTGGTCGTAATCTTTGAGGTAGTCGTAAAAATTAGCCAAAAAAATGTGGAAATTGCGTTGTAACCGGGCGTCCTGGAAATTCGGATTGCGCAAAAGGTTGTGCAACATCGCCTCCAGCAGCTCGTTTTCCAGTGCCTTGCAGCGATCCCTCGTCTTCAGGTCAACAATCTCTTCCATCGCGGTGGTCACTGAATTGGCATAGTTGCCGCTGGCTAGTCTGCTTAGTAGCGCCTCCCTGGAGGGGGTATCGATGTCGGGGCTCACACACTGCAACTCCTGCCAGTTCAGCAACATATTGATGTCATGGGGAAGCACTTCGCTCCCCTTCTTGTAGGTCTCCTTCGCCTTTTCAAGTTGACCACTGTGGATGAGGGTGTCGGCCAGATGCCCAATGGCGCGGTGTGAGCGGGGACTGTTTTGTGCCCATATTGCGGCCTGCAGGGTGGGGTTTGCCCAGAGGCGCGCCTCGCTAAGCGTGATGAGCACAACAACGGCCCCCCATAACCCGACGCCACTCAACAGCGTCAGTCGGCCAAGGGGTTTGCGCTGCCGCGTGAGCCTTTCGAATAACAGGCGGGAGCCTTCGATAATGGCGATTATCGCCCCCCATAGGCTCAGGTAGTTGCGGTGTTCAAAATAGAGTTCAAGGTTGACCACCGTTGACTCAAGGGCGTGGCCGGCAAAGAACCACAGTATACCCATGCCAAGGAGTGCAAACCGGGCACGAAGCCGCCACCCCACAATCAGCAGTGATAACAGAAGCGCCGTTTTGAGCAGGGTGCCGATGGATAGCAGTTCGACGCTGTAGTCAGAGCGTAGCAGGCCAAAGTTATTGGGGCGAGGCAAGAGAATGTTGTTCAGGTAATCGACCAGTACATGGCTTTGAATAAAGAGCCGCTCCAATGAGCTGAAGGTGCGGTTTGGATAGGGAACAAAGGCGTACTCGATGACAATTGGCAGCAGATAGAGGGCGAGGGAAAGCAGTGGCAGCAGCAGAAAGAGTGCCGCCCAGTATTTCCAGTATCTGGGGCGTGCAATATCCCTCAGCACTGTCACCTCCAGTACCAGGATATAGAGGCAGAGCAGGATGGCGTTCTCCTTGCTCAGGATGCCGAGCACTAGCCCTACCCCCAGCCCTGTGGTCATGTAGAGGTAGCTGCCACGTGGGCTGGTGGTGGATAAGTGGATGCGGCCCCGCAGATAGAGCAGCAGCCCGGTCAGGGTAAAGAGGGCCGCCAGTTCGGTCATGCGCTGCACGACATAGAGCACGGTGGAGACCTGCAGCGGGTGGAGCAGCCAGAGGGCGGTAACTGCCAGGCTGAGCCACTGCACCTGCCGTGGTGCCTCGAGGCTGAGGGTTAGAAGCTGGCGGCTCAGCAGATAGATCAACAGGCCGTTGGCCAGATGGAGCAGCAGATTGACCAGCTTGAACGGGAGGGGGTTATCGGGCCAACTTTCCCATTGCAGGGCAAAACTGAACAGGCTGATGGGGCGCCCGATGGCGCTGGAGACACCGTTCAGGGTGAAGGCGATAATATCACTGCGAGTATTTGTCGCCGATATATCGGAAAGGGTGGCCAAGTTACCGTGGTCATCCATCAGAAAGGCACCGTAGAGGCCGGGATAGTAGAGAAGGATGGCGCTGCCAAGAATGAAAAGAAGATAGAGGGCAGTGGGGATACGGTCAGGCATGGTGCAACGATTCTAATGCATGGTGGAGGCAATAAAAAGCCCCGCTAAAGCGGGGCTTCCGTTGGCTGTGGCTGGTGCAGGCCTACTTGCAGGCGTTCGGAATATACTTCTTGTCCATGTCGGTTGTACCCGCTGCGCCACCGATTTCACCGCAATCCCACTCCGCACCGTCCAGGGAGGAGATGGCGAAGATTTTGCCAGCGATAGCGGCGGCCACGCCAGTTGCTTTCATCGTCGCGCTAACGACAATGCTGGTTGTGTCAACTACGCCACCGGCACCTGCGGCAATGGTGACCACTGAAACATACTTCCCTTTTTTGATGTCGCTGACCGTGGTCAGAAAACTCGGCCATATGCCCTTGTCCGCGCCGTACTCAGCCAACGGGGTCTTGGTGCCGGAGGTCAGGCTCATGGCCTCGGAGACCTGGGCGCGGGCGATGTAGTCCTGGTAAGCGGGGATGGCGACGGCGGCGAGGATGCCGATGATGGCCACGACGATCATCAATTCTATGAGGGTAAAGCCCTTTTGCATTTTATTCATGGTAGTTACTCCGTATTGGGTGGTGAATCTGTTCTGCCCCTGGTGGGCTGGCTTTAATAAAGCAGTTTACATGCCAAATTGTAATGGGGGTTGCGGGGCGGTGGCAGCGGTTTTTATGTGACGTGGCGCCCGTTTTTGTGGCATTTGGCCTGGTTGTTGGCGTTATAGGGTGGCGCGGACTGACAAAAAACGTCATTCAGTGACGCATAGGGGCGGTTGCCTGGCTACTCCATGCCCAGTTTTTGCAGCCGGTAGCGCAGCGAGCGAAAGGAGATCCCGAGGCTCTTTGCGGCGGCGGTCTTGTTGTGCCGGTTCTGGTGCAGCGCCTGCTCTATCAGTTTTCTCTCTATTCTCTCCAGGTAATCCTCAAGATTTGCCGCGCCAAGTGCCGGTTCGTCCCGCTCCGCTGGCGAAGGGGAGGGACGGCCTGCGGGCAGTTGCAGGTCATTGGTGCTGATTTGTGCCCCCTCGCAGAGGGTCATGGCCCGTTCGAGGATGTTCTCCAGCTCGCGCACATTGCCGGGGAAGGGGTGGTGTTGCAGCGCGGCGAGGGCGCAGCTGTCGAGGGGGGGCGGGGTGATGCCCATCTGTGCGGCGAGGTGTTGGGTGATGTGGCCGACCAGCAGTGGGATATCCTCGGGGCGTTCGCGCAGGCTGGGCAGATGCAGCTCGATGACGTTGATGCGAAAGAAGAGATCTTCGCGAAAGTGGCCGCTCTGCACCTGGGCGGCGAGGTTTTTGTGGGTGGCGCTGAGGATGCGTACATCGACATGGCTCTCCTGCTGGGCGCCGACCGGGCGCACCGCCTTTTCCTGAATCGCGCGCAGCAGCTTGACCTGCATCTCCAGTGGCAGGTCGGCCACCTCGTCGAGGAAGAGGGTACCGCCGTGGGCCGCCTGGAAAAGGCCATCCTTGTCGCTCTGGGCGCCGGTAAAGCTCCCCTTTTTGTGGCCGAAGAGTTCGCTCTCCATCAGCTCGGCGGGGATGGCGCCGCAGTTGACTGCGATAAAGGGCATCTCGGCCCGTGGCCCCTGGGCGTGGATGAGGCGCGCCACCAGCTCCTTGCCGGTGCCCGACTCGCCGCTGATGTAGATCGGGGCCTGGCTGCGCGCCAGTTTGCGCACCATCTGGCGGATGGACTCGATGGCGGGAGAGGCCCCCAGCAGTTGCAACTCGCTGCCGCTGGGCGCGGGACGGGGGCCGTTGCCCGTGAGGCGCAGGGCGCTGTTCACCAGTTCGCGCAGCGCCTGCAGCTCCACCGGCTTGTTGAGAAAGTCGAAGGCCCCCGCCTTGAGGGCCTCAATGGCGATCTCCATCTTGCCGTGGGCGGTGATCATGGCGACCGGCAGTTCGGGGCGGTGTTGCTGGAGGTGGCGGATGAGTTCGATGCCGTTGCCGTCGGGCAGGCGCATGTCGGTGAGGCAGAGGTCGAAGTCGCGCTGTTGCAGTAGCCCGTGCGCCTCGGCCAGCGTCTCCGCCTCGCTGCTGGCGAGCCCCATGCGCGAGAGGGTGAGGGCGAGCAGCTCGCGAATGTCGGGTTCGTCGTCGACGATCAGGGCGTGTGGCTGGTGGGGTGTGTTGTGGCTCATCAGTCTATTCTATGGTGATGCGCTGTTTGGCAAAGTGTAAGCGAAAGCGGCTGGTTATGTCTTTGTCCGCCTCGTAGCGCAGTTGCGCCCGGTTGCAGACGGCCAGTTCGCGGGCGATGTAGAGCCCCAGCCCGGTGCCGCTGCTCTCGGTGGTAAAGAAGGGCTCGAAGATGTTGCCGCGTTGCGCCTCGGGGATGCCGGGGCCGTGGTCGATGACATCAATATACCCCCACTCCTCGTCGCTGCTGCCGGCGACCAGCTCGACCCGCGGGCTGCCGGCCCCGGCGGCGTGGCGCAGGCCGTTGTGGCAGAGGTTGGTGAGGATCTGGCGCAGGTGGTTGGGGTCGAAATAGAGCTGCAGCCCCGCCTCGTCGCAACGCCATGTCATGGCCCCTGGCTCCGCCCCCTCGCCGCGCAGAAACTCCGCGGTAAACTCCTCCAGCCAGGGGCGCAGCGCGAACTGCTCGGCATGCGATTTGTCGCGTCGCCCCAGTCGCAGCACATCCTCGATAATGGCGTTGATGCGCCGGGTGTGGGTCGTGATGATGGCGGTCAGGCGCTGATCGGCATCGGTCAGCTCCGGTGCCTCGGCCAGCAGCTCGGCGGCGTGGCTGATCGCCCCAAGGGGGTTGCGGATCTCGTGGGCGATGCTGGCGGTGAGGCGCCCCAGGGAGGCGAGCTTGAGTTGCTGCGCCTGCGCGGTGGCGGCGCTGGCGTCCTCCAGAAAGATCAGGGTGCCGCCCTGTCGGCCGCTGCCGACAGGCAGGTAGTGCGCAATGAGTTCATGGGAGCCGCGCTCCGGCAACAGGGTGGTGCCGGGGCGCAGCTCCTCTCCCTGCCAGTGCCGCAGCTGCTGCTGCAGCCGCTCGCTGTAGTGTGCCAGTTGCGAGTGGGTGGGTACCAGCGGGCTGCCCAGCAGCCGCCAGGCGGCACTGTTGATGAGCCGTACCCGCAGGTCGGTGTCTACGACCAGCACCCCGGTGCGCATCTGCTGGATGGTGTACTCGGTGAGTTGCGCCATGTTGGCCAGGTCGAGGCCGCGCTGTGCCGCCAGCTCCTCGCTTTCGCGCACGCGCCGGGCCAGCACATGGGCGATGATGGCGGTGGCAAAGAGGGTAATGCCGAGCAGCCCCGCCTGGGTGTAGCTGACGCGCGCGCCGCTGAGGATAAAGGTGGAGAGGGTCTGCTCGCCCAGCACCGCCATCGAGGCGATGGCGGCGAACAGCAGCGGGCCGCGCCCGGTGGAGATCATGCTGGCGTAGGCGATGCTGATCACCAGCAGCATCCCCAGACCGCTGGCGACGCCGCCGCTGGCATACATCAGCACGGTGATAAAGGCGATATCCAACAGGACATGGCTATTGCGCTGCCAGCTGAAGGGGGGGCGACGCCGGGCGATGAAGACCATTGCCAGCAGGCTGAAGCCGAGGTAGCCGATGCTGGTGAGGTAGAAGAGCCGTGGCCACACCATGCCCAGTGGTGGCGGCAGGGTGCCATCACCTATTTGATAAAGGAGGATAAAGAGTGCGGCAAGGATGAAGCGGTAGATGTTGAAAAAGCGCAGCGGCCGCCAGGTTTTGTCGGCCCCCAACCCCATTGGTGGCGCGCCCTTGCCGAAGAGGCGGATCAGGCTGTGGCTATCGGTCATGATCCTCCGCTCGTGCCGCTCCCGGCCTCTTTTTTGTGCTCCTCGCTGCAGTAGTAGCGGTCGCCGCTTTTCAGTGCCTCGCCCTGTGGCACATGCAGACCGCAGTGGGCGCAACGCACCACGGTGGCAATGGTGGCGTCGGCGGGTCGTGATGTGTCGGACGCGGCGGGGCGGCGGCCTTTGCTCAGCAGGGTGAGGATCAGGCGGTAGAGCAGCCAGAAGATCGCGGCAAGGGCTAGCAGGCGTATCAGGTTCATCGGTCTCGTCGGGCGCTGGCTTGGGTGTTTCATTGTATCGGTAACGGGCCGGGCACGACAAACGGTGCGTTAGCGCTTTGTTTTTGCGCCGGAGAACACTTTGCGACACAATATGCGCCGTTTTGTAATGAGCCAAAAACCCCAGGGGGGAACCGATGAATCTCCACGAATATCAGGCGAAGGGCGTGTTTGCCGACTACGGTATCCCGGTACCGCAGGGCCAGGTGGCCAGCAGCGTGACGGAGGCCGAACAGGCGGCGCAGGCGCTGGGCGGCGCGCGCTGGGTGGTCAAGGCGCAGGTACATGCCGGAGGGCGCGGCAAGGCGGGCGGCGTCAAGCTGGTCGGCTCGATGGGTGAGCTAAAGTCCGAGGCGGATCGCCTGCTCGGTAGCCGCCTGGTGACCCACCAGAGCGGCGCCGAGGGGCAACCCATTAACCAGCTGCTGATCGAGGGTGTCAGTGATATCGCCCGTGAGCTTTATCTTAGCGTGGTGGTGGATCGCGGCCGGCGCCGGGTGGTCTTCATGGCCTCCACCGAGGGGGGGATGGATATCGAAGAGGTGGCTGCCAACACCCCGGAGAAGATCGTCTCGGTGGCCGTCGACCCTATCGTCGGGCTGCAGTCCTACCAGACCCGCCAGGTCGCCTTTGCCCTCGGGCTGGAGGGAAGCCAGGTGCGTAAACTGGGTGCTATTATGATCTCCCTCTACCGGCTCTTTACCGAGCGCGATGCCTCGATGCTGGAGATCAACCCGCTGGTGGTGACCGGCGAGGGACACCTTATCGCCCTCGATGCCAAGGTCAATCTCGATGAGAGCGCCCTCTATCGCCAGCCGGCGATGGTCAAGTTGCGCGATGCCAGCCAGGAGGATGAGGCCGAGTGCCGTGCCCGGCAGCACGATCTTAACTATGTACGTCTTGATGGCAACATTGGTTGCATGGTCAACGGTGCCGGTCTGGCGATGGCCACCATGGACCTCATCAAGCTTACCGGCGGCGAGCCGGCCAACTTCCTCGATGTCGGTGGTGGCACCACCGCCGAGAAGGTGGCCGAGGCGTTCAAGCTCATCCTCTCCGACGAGAAGGTAAAGGCGATCCTGGTCAACATCTTTGGCGGTATCGTGCGCTGCGACCTCATCGCCGAGGGGATCATCGCCGCGGTGAAGGAGGTCGATGCCAAGGTGCCGGTGGTGGTGCGTCTGGAGGGGACTAACGTGGAGCAGGGGCGCAGGATGCTGGCTGAGAGCGGGCTGGCGATTGAGGCCACCGACCAATTGACCGAGGCGGCGCAGCGGGTGGTTGCAGCGGCGAAAGGGGCAAAATAATGGCGATTTTAATCGATAGAGACACTAAAGTTATTTGCCAGGGTTTCACCGGCAAGCAGGGCACCTTCCACTCCGAGCAGGCGATCGCCTACGGCACTCGCATGGTCGGCGGCGTTACCCCCGGCAAGGGCGGCAGCACCCACCTCGACCTGCCGGTCTTCAACACCGTGCACGATGCGGTACGCGAGACCGGCGCCGACGCCACCATGATCTACGTGCCGGCCCCCTTTGCCGCCGATGCCATCCTGGAGGCGGCCGATGCCGGCATCGAGACCATCGTCTGCATCACCGAGGGGATCCCGGTGCTGGACATGCTGCGGGTCAAGGCGGCGCTCAAGAGCTGCCACAACGGCCCGCGCCTCATTGGTCCCAACTGCCCCGGGGTGATCTCCCCCGGTGAGTGCAAGATCGGCATCATGCCCGGCGCCATCCACCAGAAGGGGAAGATCGGTATCGTCTCGCGTTCCGGCACCCTCACCTACGAGGCGGTGCACCAGACCACCCAGGCGGGACTGGGTCAGTCCACCTGTGTCGGCATCGGCGGTGACCCGATCCACGGCATGAGCTTCATTGATTGTCTCTGCCTCTTCGAGCGCGACCCGCAGACCGAGGGGATCATCATGGTCGGTGAGATCGGCGGTACTGCCGAGGAGGAGGCCGCCGAGTTCATTGCCAAACATGTCAGCAAGCCGGTGGTCTCCTACATCGCCGGGGTCACCGCCCCGCCCGGCAAGCGCATGGGCCACGCCGGCGCCATCATCGCTGGCGGCAAGGGCACCGCCGGTGAGAAGTTCGCCGCGCTGGAGCGGGCAGGGGTCTTCGTGGTGCGCTCCCCGGCCGAGATGGGGGCCAAGATGGCCGAGGTGTTGGCGGCGAAGTAAAGACGAAGAAGATCTCACCGCAAAGGCGCGAAGACGCAAAGCTTTTGGATCGTAGGATGGGCAAAGAAGCGAGAGCGACGTGCCCATCAACCACGGTGTGATGGGCACGCAAGCTTTGCCCATCCTACCTCTAAAACCTTTGCGTTGAGGTGTTATCAATGACAACAAAACTCCGCATTGTCATGGCCCAGCTCAACACGCTGGTGGGTGACATCGAGGGCAATGCCGACAAGGTGATCGCCTGCGCACGTCGTGGCCGCGATGAGTTTCACGCCGATGCCATCCTCTTTCCCGAATTGACCCTGAGCGGCTATCCACCGGAGGATCTGCTGCTGCGCCCCGGTCTGCACCGGAGGATACTGGAGGCGCTGGCGCGGGTGGCCCGTGAGGTCTCCGGCATCGACGTGGTGCTGGGTTATCCCCATGCCGCCTCGGGCGGTCTCTACAATGCCGCCTCCCTGCTGCACGATGGCCACACCATCGCCACCTATCACAAGCACCACCTCCCCAACTACAGCGTCTTCGACGAGAAGCGCTACTTTGCCGAGGGCAGGGCGCCCTGCGTGGTGGAGATCAAGGGGGTGAGGGTCGGTATTACCATCTGCGAGGATATGTGGCACCCCGGCCCGGTGGCGCTCGCCGCCGAGGCGGGGGCGCAGCTCATCCTCAACCTCAACGCCTCGCCGTTTCATGGTGGCAAGGAGCTGGAGCGCGAGACGGTGATGGCCGAGCGGGTGGCCGAGGTCCATCTGCCTATTATCTACGTCAATCTGGTAGGCGGGCAGGATGAGCTGGTGTTCGACGGTGGCTCCTTCGTGATGGATGGCGACGGCCAAGTGGTGCAGCGTGCCCCCGCCTTCGAGGAGGGGCTCTATCTGGTGGAGCTCGACGGTGACGGCGAGCAGGTCAAACCGCGTCTGGGCGAGATGGCCCCGCTGCTGGGTGACGAGGCCGCCGTCTACCGGGCGCTGGTGGTGGGGGTACGCGACTATATCGGGAAGAATGGCTTTCGCGGCGTGGTGCTGGGGCTCTCCGGCGGTATCGACTCGGCCCTCACCCTCGCCATCGCCGTCGATGCCATCGGCCCCGAGCGGGTCGAGGCGGTAATGATGCCCTCGCGCTACACCGCCGATATAAGTGTCGTTGATGCCGCGGAGCAGGCGAAAATACTGGGTGTTGATTATCAGGTGATCACCATCGAGCCGCTCTTCAACGCCTTCCTCGCCGCGCTCGCCCACGAGTTTGCGGGGCTGCCGGTCGACACCACCGAGGAGAACCTGCAGGCGCGCTGCCGCGGTACGCTGCTAATGGCGATCTCCAACAAGAAGCGCAAGATCGTGCTGACCACCGGCAATAAATCCGAGATGGCGGTGGGTTATGCCACCCTCTACGGTGACATGGCCGGCGGCTTCGATGTGCTGAAGGATGTGCCCAAGAGCCTGGTCTTTCGCCTCGCCGACTATCGCAACAGCCTGGGCCGGGTGATCCCGCAGCGGGTCATCGACCGCCCGCCGTCAGCAGAATTGGCCCCGGATCAGAGAGACAGCGATTCGCTGCCCGACTACGCCGTGCTGGATGCGATCCTCGAACGTTACGTGGAGCGGGACCAGTGCCGCGAGGAGATCGTCGCCGCCGGCTTTGACGAGGCGGAGGTGCGCCGGGTGATCGCGCTGGTGGATCGCAACGAGTACAAGCGCCGTCAGGCCGCCCCCGGCCCACGCATTACCCGCCGCGCCTTTGGCCGTGACCGGCGCTATCCCATTACCTCCGGCTTTGGCCGTGGGTAATTCACTCCGTACCAATTACTGATATTCTTGCACCACCATTGAACAGGCAATAAGGAAGAGAAGAGATGAAAAAGGTAGAGGCGATCATCAAACCGTTCAAGCTGGATGATGTGCGCGAGGCGCTCTCCGAGATCGGGGTGGCGGGGATGACCGCCACCGAGGTCAAGGGCTTTGGCCGCCAGAAGGGGCATACCGAGCTCTATCGCGGGGCCGAGTATGTGGTCGATTTTCTGCCCAAGGTGAAGATCGAGCTGGTGGTGGAAGCTGCGATGGTGGAGCAGTGCATCGAGGCGATTGTCGGTGTCGCCCGTACCGGCAAGATTGGCGACGGCAAGATCTTCGTCACCGATGTGGAGCGTGTGATCCGCATCCGTACCGGTGAAGAGGGGCCGGAGGCGATTTAGGCAAGGTTGTTGGTGGCGGGTCGCGGGGGGTGAGGAGACAACCGTAATCACACGCCCCCTCGCCAAGAGGCGGCTATTTTTTGTGCTCGGCCAGATCCTCGCGCAGCACCTCAAGCAACTGCACCATATCCTCGGGCAGTGCTGTCTGCCACTCCATGTACTCACCACTTAGCGGGTGTTCCAGCCCGAGGCGTGTGGCATGCAGCGCCTGGCGCGGGAAGCGGCGCAGGGTCTGTTGCAGCCGCTCGCCGCTGGCCGGTGGTATACGCAGGCGCCCGCCGTAAACCGGGTCGCCCACCAGCGGGTGTTTGAGGGAGGCCATGTGGACACGGATCTGGTGGGTGCGCCCGGTCTCCAGCTTTACCTTGATGTGGGTGTGGGCGCGAAAGCGCTCCGCCACCCGATAGTGGGTCACCGCCTCCTTGCCGCTCTGGGTCACCGCCATGCGCTTGCGATCGACCGGGTGACGGCCGATGGGGGCATCGACCTTGCCGCCGCCGGTGAGCACGCCGTTGATCACGGCATCATACTCACGGGTTAGGCTGCGCTCCTGCAGCTGACCGACCAGGCTGGTCTGCGCCTCCAGGGTACGCGCCACCACCAGCAGGCCGCTGGTCTCCTTGTCGAGACGGTGGACGATGCCGGCGCGCGGCACCGCAGCCAGATTGGCATCGTGGTGCAGCAGGGCGTTGAGCAGGGTGCCCTGCCAGTTGCCGGCGGCCGGATGCACCACCAGCCCCGCCGGCTTGTTGATGACCAGGATCGCCTCATCCTCGTAGACAATATCAAGGTCGATCGGCTCGGGCTCGAAGCGCTCATCGCGCTCCAGCACCACTCGCAGGGTGATCTGCTCCCCCCCCATTACCTTGTCGCGCGGTTTGCGCTGCTTGCCATCGACCGCCACCTGGCCCTGCTTGACCCACTGCGTCAGGCGCGAGCGGGAGTACTCGGCAAAGAGCTCGGCCAGCACCTGGTCGAGACGCTGCCCCGCCTGCTCGGGGGCAACCTCGGTGTGGAGGATCGCCTCCTCTTCCGCCTCATTCTCGTCAGATTCGTTTATTCCGGACGGAGCCATAGGTATACTTGCCCTCTATCAGGCGTTGCCTGCACATTGAAAACCAAAGAAACGGATACTATGCGGTTTATTAAATTCCTGTCCATCGTTTCCCTGTTGCCCGGCCTCATTGCCTGTGCCGCCATTAACGAGGATCAGACCTCGGGCTGGAGTGCCGAGCAGCTCTATCAGGAGGCGCGCGAGGCGCTGGACAGCGGCGACTACGAGCGGGCCATCGAGAACTACACCAAGCTTGAGGCGCGCTACCCCTATGGCCGCTTCGCCCAACAGGCGCAGCTGGAGACCATCTACAGCCACTACAAGGCCGGGGAGAGCAGCTCGGCGCTGGCCGCCGCTGATCGCTTCATCAAACTCCACCCGCGCCACGCCAATGTCGACTACGCCTACTACCTGCGCGGATTGACCACCTTCGACCAGAGCAAGGGTTTTTTGAGCGACCTCTTCAACCTGGACCCGGCAAAGCGCGACCCGGCCGGGGTGCGCGAATCGTTCAACTATTTCAAGGAGCTGGTGACCCGCTTCCCCGACAGCCGCTACAGCCCCGATGCGCTGAAGCGGATGACCCATCTGCGCAACACCTTGGCCAGCCATGAGGTGCAGGCCGCCAGCTACTACCTTGAGCGCGGCGTCTACCTGGCCGCCGTCAACCGCGGCAAATATGTGCTGGAGAACTACCAGCAAGCCAGCGCCATCCCCGACGCGCTGGTGATTATGGTCAAGGCCTACCGCCAGATGGGGATGCACGATCTGGCCGCCGATGCCCTGCGGGTGCTGGCGCTGAACCACCCGGAGCACCCCGAGTTGCCGGCGTTAAGCGCCACGGCAGCGAACACCCCGTCAGCCGCAGAGGGAGAGTAGAGTTATGTGGGATTTTTTTGAGACGGTACGCCACCGCCATTCGATCCGTCAGTTTCGCGATGACCTGCCGGTAGAGGCCGAGAAGCTGCACGCCATCCTGGAGATGGCCTGTGCTGCCCCCTCGGCGGGCGATCTGCAGTCCTACCGCATCTATGTGATTCAGAGTGCGGCCAAGCGCCAACTGCTCAGCGCGGCGGCGATGAATCAATCCTTCACCGCCGAGGCCCCGGTATCGCTGCTCTTTTGCAGCGACCCGCAACGGGCGGCGGGTAAATATGGCACGCGCGGCGAAACGCTCTACGCCCTGCAGGATGCCACCATCGCCGCCTCCTACGCCCAGCTGGCGATCGTCGCCGCCGGCCTCGGTTCAACCTGGGTCGGACAGTTCGATGAGGAGGAGCTGAAGCGCACCCTCCATCTGGAGGCGGGGCTGCAGCCGGTCGCCATCCTCTGTATCGGCTACCCGGCGGAGCTGCCGGAGGAGTCGCCCCGTCGCCATCTCGATGAGGTGGTCACCTACCTTTAAAAGGCCGGTAGCGGGTTTTTCTGTCACCTGTGATCTCTGCCGGTCGAAAATCGTGAACCTCGAACTCATCCTCCCCGACTGGCCTGCCCCGGCGCGGGTGCGGGCACTTACCACCACCCGTCAGGGCGGGGTCAGTCTGCCCCCTTACGAGAGTCTTAACCTGGGTGACCATGTGGGGGATGCCCCCGAGGCGGTGGCCGAGAATCGCCAGCGTCTGCGGGCAGCGCTGGGGTTGCCCGCCGAACCGCGCTGGTTGAACCAGGTGCATGGCATACGCTGCTGTGACGCCTCCGCCATCACGCAGGGTGCCGCGGCAGATGCCCAGTACGCGCAGCGCCCCGGGGTGGTCTGCGCGGTGCTCACCGCCGACTGTCTGCCGCTGCTGCTGTGCGATGCGGTGGGAACCCGGGTGGCGGCGGTGCATGCCGGCTGGCGCGGTCTGCTGGAGGGGGTGATCGAGAACAGTGTGGAGGCCATGGGGCTGGGGGGTGAACTGCTGGCGTGGCTGGGGCCGGCCATCGGCCCCGACGCCTTTGAGGTTGGGGCCGAGGTGCGCGACCTCTTTATCGGCCACGACCCGCACGCCGCTGCCGCCTTTGCGCCCTCTGCGGGCGGCAAATGGCTGGCCGATCTCTATCGGCTGGCCCGCCAGCGTCTCGCCGCCTGTGGTGTCCATCGGGTCTACGGTGGAGGGTACTGCACCTTCAGCGAGCCGCACCGTTTCTACTCCTACCGGCGTGACGGTCAAACCGGGCGTATCGCCTCGCTGATCTGGCTGGAAAATTAACTCCAAGCGGCTTGATGCCGTGGCGCTTTGCGTTATGATGCCAGCCCGACGATCAGAATTGTGGCCCTCATGGAACACCTGCACCTGAGCCTGCTCACCCAAATCATCCTCTTCAGCCTGCTGGGCGGGGCGCTGAGTGTGGTCGCCGCCTCGGCCTTTCTGCTCTTTCCAGAGCGCTGGCGCGACAGCCTGCTGCCCCACCTGGTGAGCTTTGCCATCGGCGCCCTGCTGGGGGCTGCCTTTCTGGCGCTGCTGCCCCACGCCATCACCTATGCGGCGGGGGATGTGCACAACATCACCTTCACCGTGTTGCTCGGTCTGCTGGGTTTTTTCCTGCTGGAGAAGATGGTGCTGTGGCGCCACTGCCACTCGGTCTCTTGCGAGGCGCATGCCCCGGATAGCCACCCCGAGCACCACCACCATGATGCGCCCGGCAGCACCGGAACTATGATCCTCATCGGCGACGGGCTGCACAACTTTGTCGACGGGGTGCTGATCGCTGCCGCCTTCCTGGTGGACGAACACTTGGGTATTGTCACTGCGCTGGCGGTGGCGGCGCACGAGATCCCGCAGGAGGTGGGGGACTTCGCCATCCTGCTGCACAGCGGCTTTAGCCGCGCCCGCGCCTTTGTCTTTAATATCCTCGCCAGCCTGACCACCGTGGCCGGTGCGCTGCTCGCCTACTACAGCCTGGAGGAGGCGCAGTCCCTGTTGCCCTATGTGCTGGCGATCGCCGCCTCCAGTTTTATCTATATCGCCGTGGCCGACCTCATCCCCGGTCTGCACAAGCGCAGTCAGCTCAGTGCCACCAGTCAGCAGGTGCTGTTGATCGCCCTGGGGATCGGCGTGATCTACCTGGCACACTCCACCCTGCACTGAAATCGCAACAAGGAGCAGAACGATGACTCATTGGTATATGTTGACCCTGGTGGGCAAGGATCGTCCCGGTATCGTGGCCCACGTCAGCGCCGCCCTGTTCGACGGCGGCTGCAACCTTGGCGAGGCCAGCATGATGCGCCTGGGTGGCAACTTCACCATCATGCTGATGGTGCAGTATGCGGGTACCATCAAGGGGCTCGATGATCTGCTGGAGCCGGTGGCCGACTCGCTGGGACTGCACCGCCACATCGACCGTATCGAGGCCGAGTTGCACCACCACCTGGAGCCCGATGTGCGCATCACCGTCTACGGGGCGGATCGCGCCGGCATCGTGGCGCGCATCACCGGGGCGCTGGCCGAGGCGGGATTGCACATCCTCGATATGGAGACCAGTGTCGCCGGCAGCGCGGCCAAGCCGATCTATATCATGCAGATCGAGGGCCACGCCGCCGAGGGGGTGGAGGCGCTGCGCTCGGCCCTCGATGTCGTCACCCAGGACGGCATCGAGGCGCAGCTTGAGTTCATCGAAACCCTCATCGGTTAGCTCCATGGCCGTGCTGGAGATCCTTACCTATCCCGATGAGCGGCTGAAGCAGGCTTCGCAGCCGGTCGGGACGGTCGATGAGGTGCTACGCGCCTTTATCGCCGACCTCGAAGAGACCATGGATGCCGGCCCCGGCGGGGTCGGCATCGCCGCGCCGCAGGTGGGGTGTTTTGAGCGCATCGTCATCGTTGACTGCACCCGCACCCGCAAGCCGGTGCCCAACCATGGCCGCCTCTATCTGATTAACCCCGAGATCACCAAATGGGACGGCATGGCGGTAGGGCGCGAGGGGTGCATGTCGGTGCCGGACTATACCGGCAACGTGATCCGCGCCGAGGCGGTGAGCCTCAAGGCGCTCGACCTGCAGGGTCAGCCACTGGAGTTGCGTTGCGAGGGGTTCGAGGCACGCGCCATCCAGCACGAGATGGACCACCTCGACGGCCTGCTGTTTCTCGATCGCCTGGTAAGCCGCCGTAACGATCTCTTTAAACGCAAGGTCTACCAGCAGAGCAAGTAGATTTGCACCGTGTAGCGTGAACGCCACCGCTTGGTGCCGGTAAGCGGCAAAGAGCCCCGAAGGAGATGGCGTGGCATGAGAACCCGATGACTACCCCGCAGCACCTTCTCTTCCCCTGGGGCGTGGGCGTGCTGGCCCTCTTTGCCCTGCTGTGGTGGGGCTGGCGCCTTGGCGGCCGTGCCGCCGAGGTGGACTGGGGCGGCCCCTGGATCAACCGTATCGACGGCCTTGGTCGCCTCTTCTGCCGCCGTTACCACCGCCTGCAGGGTGGTCCCCTCTATCTGCCAGAGAGCGGTCCGGCGATCGTGGTGGCCAACCACATCTCCGGTCTCGATCCGTTCCTGCTTATCACCGCCAGTCGGCGCCGTCTGCGCTTTATCATCGCCAGCGAGCAGTACCACCGCTTTGGCTTTAACTGGCTGTTTCGTGCCGCCGGCTGTATTCCGGTGGATCGCCAGGGGCGGCCCGAGCGCGCCTTTCGTGCCGCCCTCAAGGCGCTGGCCGAGGGGGAGGTGGTGGCGCTCTTTCCCCACGGCACCATCCACCTGGAGGGTGACCCGCACCGCCGGCTCAAACCCGGCGCGGTACGGCTGGCCCAGCTGGCCGGCTGTCCCATCTTTCCGGTGCGTATCGACGGGGTGCGGGCCGCCGGCGGGATCTTCCTGCCGGTGGTGCTGCGCGGTCGCGCCACGATTGAGAATTTTCCGCCCATTGATTGCAGCGGGCGCCCCCCGGCCGACTGCCTGGCAGTGTTGGAGCGGGTACTGGTGAAGGGGCCGACGAACGGCTAACAACCCCCTTTGGGAAGGCTCAGGCTGACCTCCAGGCCGCCCAGGCGGGAGCGTTGCAGGGAGAGCGTCGCGCGGTGCAGCTCGGCAATGCGTTGCACGATGGAGAGGCCAAGACCGCTCCCCTCGACCTCCTGTCCGGCGAGGCGGTAGAAGCGGTTAAAGACCCGCTCCCGCTCCGCGTCGGGGATACCGGGGCCGCTGTCGGCGACGCTTAGCCGCACCCTCTCTCCCTCCTCTTCGATGGTGATCGCTACCGTACCCCCCGGCGGGGTGTAGCGAATGGCGTTGTCGGTGAGGTTGCGCAGCGCGATGGCGATCCCCTCCGCCTGAACGCAGAGCCGGGGACTCTCTTCGCACTGCAGTTGCAGGGTGATCTGCCGCTCGTGGGCCAGCGGCTCCAGTGCCGCCACCGTCTCTTCGGCCAGGGGACGCAGGGCAACCGCGACAAAGTTACTGCGCGCCGTTTCGGGGTCGATGCGGGACAGGGTGAGCAGCTGTTCGACCAGCCGCGAGGCGCGTGTTACCCCGCTGACCAGTTGTTGCAGGGCGTGGCTGCGCTGCGCCTCGTCGTGGCTCTGTAGCGCCACCTGCGCCTGCAGCTTGAGCGCGGCCAGCGGGGTACGCAGTTCGTGGGCGGCATCGGCGGTGAAGCGGCGTTCATGCTCCAGGCTCTCCTCCACCCGTTCGAACAGCTGGTTGAGGGCGCTGACCAGCGGGGCGATCTCGGCGGGGGTGTCGGTGGTCTCGACCCGTTGCAGGTGGCCCGCCTCGCGCCGGGCGATGGTGCGCGCCAGCCGTTGCAGCGGTTGCAGGCCGCGGCCAATCCCCAGGTAGATGAGCAGCGCCAGCAGCGGCAGGGCGAGTAGCATGGGGAGTGTCAGGCGACGGGTGATCTGGTCGCTCAGCTCCCGGCGAATCGCCAGCGACTCCCCCATCTTGATCTCAAAGCCGCTGTTGGGGTCGTGCAGTGAAAAGATGCGCCACGGCTGGCCGTTGATCACCTCGCTGCTGTAGCCGTTATGCAGCCCCGAGAGCGGCGCCTCGGGGGCCATGAAGGAGCGCAGGATCAACCTGTTTTGTGGCTGCAGCCAGAGCTGATAGGCGAGTTTCTGCTCGTAGTCATGGCCATCGTCGCCGTTGGCGGGCAGAAAGTGGATGTGCGCCGTATCGGGAACCCCCTCCAGCTCCGCCAGCTCATGGCCGGCGACCGCGAGCAGGGTGCGTGCCGCCTGCGCCAGCTGGGCGTCAAACATCTCATCGATCTCATGCTGTGTCGCCCGATAGCTGCCCAGCGCGGTGAAGAGCCATAGCAGTGTGGTGATGGTGAGCAGGGTGACCAGCAGGCGGCGGCGGAGGGAGGGTTGCATGGTCGTTCAGCTCAGCGTGTCGATAATGTAGCCGACGCCGCGAATGGTGCGAATCAAATCGCTGCCCAGTTTTTTGCGCAGGTGGTGGATATAGACCTCGATGGCGTTGCTCTCTACCTCGCCGTCCCAGGAGTAGAGACTCTCCTCCAGCCTGCTGCGCGACATCACCCGGCCGCTGTTCTCCAGCAGCAGTTGCAGCACCGCATACTCCCGTGGCGGCAGCTCGACTGGCCTGCCGGCAAGGGTAACGGCGTGGGCGACCGGATTGAGGGCGAGCTCGCCATGCTGAATGGTGTTGTCGGCCCGCCCGCTGTGGCGGCGCAACAGGGCGCGCAGCCGTGCCGCCAGCTCGTCGAGGTCGAAGGGTTTGAGCAGGTAGTCGTCGCCCCCGCTGTCGAGGCCACGGATGCGATCCTCCACCGTGTCGCGGGCGGTGAGGATCAGCACCGGCAGGTCATCGCCCCGCTGTCGCAGCTGCTTGAGAACCGTCAGGCCGGAGCGATCGGGCAGACCGAGATCCAGCACCATCAGCGCATAGTGTTCGCTGGCCAGCGCCGCCTCCGCCGAGGCGGCATCGCGCAGCCAGTCGACGGTGTAACCGTGCTGGCGCAGCCCGGCACGCAGGCCGTCACCGAGCAGGGGATCATCTTCAACCAGTAGCAGGCGCATGCGCGGGTCTCACTAGGTGGTTTGGCGGTACGTGCCACTCTGCCGTACCCCCCTTAAAAGAATCTTAACCCGGGTAGCCGGCGGTTTCTTCTTGAATTGCACCACACCGTCCCTATTTGCTCCATAATCCCTAAATTTCCCGTTCGGAGTATTGCCTGATGCGCATGGATAAATTGACCACCAAATTTCAGATGGCCCTGGCCGATGCCCAATCGCAGGCGGTGGGCCGTGACCACCAGTTTATCGAGCCGGTGCACCTGATGACGGCGATGCTCGATCAGGAGGGGGGGGCGGTGCGTCAGCTGCTGGCCCACGCCGGGGTCAATGTCAACGGTCTGCGCTCGGCGCTGGGTGATGCACTGGATCGCCTCCCCTCGGTCAGCGGCACCGGCGGTGATATCCATGTCTCCAATGACACCGCCAAATTGCTCAACCTGACCGACAAGCTGGCGCAGCAGCGCAAGGATGACTACATCTCCAGCGAGCTGTTCGTGCTGGCTGGCGTTGAGGAGCAGGGGCGCCTTGGCGAGCTGCTGCGTAATAACGGCGCCAACAAGGGGGCGATTGCCAAGGCGATCGACGAGATGCGCGGTGGCCAGAAGGTGAATGACCCCAATGCCGAGGAACAGCGCCAGGCGCTGGAGAAGTACACTATCGATCTTACCGAGCGGGCCGAGCAGGGCAAGCTCGATCCGGTGATCGGGCGTGACGATGAGATCCGCCGCGCCATTCAGGTGTTGCAGCGTCGTACCAAGAACAACCCGGTACTCATCGGCGAGCCCGGCGTCGGCAAGACCGCCATCGTTGAGGGGCTGGCGCAGCGCATCGTCAATGGCGAGGTGCCGGAGGGGATCAAGGGCAAACGCCTGCTCTCGCTCGACATGGGCGCCCTCATCGCCGGGGCCAAGTTCCGTGGCGAGTTCGAGGAGCGCCTCAAGGCGGTGCTCAATGACCTGGCCAAGCAGGAGGGGCAGATCATCCTCTTCATCGACGAGATCCACACCATGGTTGGGGCAGGCAAGGCCGAGGGGGCGATGGACGCGGGCAATATGTTGAAGCCCGCGTTGGCTCGCGGTGAGTTGCACTGCGTCGGCGCCACTACCCTCGATGAGTATCGCCAGTATATCGAGAAGGATGCGGCGCTGGAGCGGCGCTTCCAGAAGGTGCTGGTGAATGAGCCGAGCGTGGAGGACACCATTGCCATCCTGCGCGGCCTCAAGGAGAAGTACGAGGTACACCACGGGGTGCAGATCACCGATCCGGCGATTATCGCCGCCACTACCCTGTCGCACCGCTACATCAGCGACCGCCAGCTGCCGGACAAGGCGATCGACCTTATCGATGAGGCCGCCTCCCTTATCCGCATGGAGATCGACTCTATGCCCGAGGAGATGGATCGCCTCGACCGGCGCCTGATTCAGCTCAAGATCGAACGCGAGGCGCTGGCCAAGGAGAGCGATGAGGCGTCGCGCAAGCGCCTCGATGACCTCGATGCGGAGATCACCCGCCTTGGCAATGACTATGCCGCGCTGGAGGTGGTGTGGCAGCAGGAGAAGCAGGCCGTGCAGGGGGCGCAGCACATCAAGGAGGAGCTGGACCGCGCCCGGCAAGAGCTGGAGACGGCGCGCCGTGCCAGTGACCTGGGGCGGATGTCGGAGCTGCAGTATGGCCGTATCCCCGATCTGGAGAAGTCGCTGCTGATGGCCGAGCAGGCCGAACTCAAGGAGACCACCCTGCTGCGCACCAAGGTGACCGAGGAGGAGATCGCCGAGATCGTCTCCAAGTGGACCGGCATCCCGGTCTCCAAGATGCTGGAGGGGGAGCGCGACAAGCTGCTGGCGATGGAACAGAACCTGCACCAGCGGGTGGTGGGGCAGGATGAGGCGATCAAGGCGGTTGCCGACGCCATTCGCCGCTCGCGCGCGGGCCTCTCCGACCCCAACCGCCCCAACGGCTCCTTCCTCTTCCTCGGTCCCACCGGGGTGGGCAAGACCGAGCTGTGCAAGGCGCTCGCCCAGTTCCTCTTCGACACCGAGGAGGCGATGGTGCGCATCGACATGTCGGAGTTTATGGAGAAGCACTCGGTGGCGCGTCTTATCGGCGCCCCGCCCGGCTACGTCGGTTACGAGGAGGGGGGCTATCTCACCGAGATTGTGCGGCGCAAGCCCTACTCGGTGATCCTGATGGACGAGGTGGAGAAGGCGCACCCCGATGTCTTCAATATCCTGCTGCAGGTGCTGGATGACGGGCGCCTTACCGATGGCCACGGCCGCACCGTCGATTTTCGCAACACGGTGATCGTTATGACCTCCAACCTTGGCTCGCAACAGATCCAGGAGATGGCCGGTGAGGAGAATTATGAGCGGATCAAGGCGACGGTGATGGAGGTGGTGGGCCACCACTTCCGCCCCGAGTTCATCAACCGTGTCGACGAGGTGGTGGTGTTCCACCCGCTGATGCGCGAGCAGATCCGCGCTATTGCCGATATCCAGATCGACTACCTGCGCCAGCGGCTCGCCGAGCGCGAGATGGGGCTTGAGCTGACCACCGGGGCCCTCGACCTCATCGGTGCGGCGGGCTTTGACCCGGTCTACGGTGCCCGTCCGCTCAAGCGCGCCATCCAGCAGCGCATCGAAAATCCGTTGGCGCAGAGGTTGCTCGCCGGCGAATTTGGCTCGGGCGATACCATCGTGGTTGAGGTGGAGGGGGAGGCGATGTGTTTTCACAAAAAGGCTGCCGACGCTTAACCATTTTCCAGAGATGAATGGCAGGGCCGATCGGCTGGTGTCACCACTGTCATAGTACTGTCTCTATATGACATGGATGTCTTGTGCCCTGCTAAATGTCATGACATGTCATTATGTGGCGGGCGACCCCCCCGTTTGTCTCCCTGCTCGCCGGGCTGTCACGCCAAATCCCTTTTTGGCACGCAAATTGCCCTATTTTGGCGCGTGGTGCGGACTATGGTAGTGTGACCAGCGGCCATGTCGACAGACAGGGTGATGCACGGCGGCGGAAGATGCGCCAGACGGGGAGTCTGGTTGCCCGCTGACCTGTGCATCGCAATAGCAGCTCACCTACACACTATCGATACCGCGCCCTGCTGTGGGCGCCTACCAGGTTAGAACGAGAATGAAAAAATTGATTGGTAAAATCTGTATCCCGAAAAAGCGTCTCGCCGTGGTCGGGGGGATATTTCTCCTCGGTTTCCTTGCCTTTGGTGGCGTCAACGCCTTCTTCTCCTACACTAACGAGATGGATTTCTGCATCTCCTGTCACTCGATGAAGACCAACTTCGAAGAGTATAAAAATACCATTCACTTCAAGAACCCCTCGGGGGTGCAGGCGACCTGCGCCGATTGCCATGTACCGAAGGACTTCCTACCCAAGCTGAAAGCCAAGATTCTGGCAGCGAAAGATGTCTACCACGAGGTGCTCGGCACGATAGATACGCCGGAGAAGTACGAGGCGCATCGCTGGGATATGGCCAACCGGGTATGGGCAAAGATGGAGGCGAGTGATTCGCGTGAGTGCCGCAGCTGTCACGACTTCCAGAACATGGATCTCTCCGGACAGACCCGTATGGCCCGTAACAAACATGAACGCGCACCGGAAAATGGGCAGACCTGTATCGAGTGCCACAAGGGTATCGCGCACCTGGAGCCTGACGAGCCGGGGCTGTTCGATGCACCGGTTGATACACCAGCCGATGCCCCCGTTGATACACCGGCCGATGCACCGGCCGATGCACCGGCTGCGGCCGAGTAGGGGGTAATTATGGTAAAGCGGACATTTTTGCACGCCCTGACCTGTTCACTCCTGCTCTTCTGCGCACCGCTCTTCGCGGTGGAGGATATAAACCGCGAACTGCGTGAGGCGGCGATGGTCGGTGATCCCGAGCTGGTTGAGCAGTTACTGGCCAGGGGGGGGAATCCCAACTCGGCGACGCGCTTCGGCAAATCGGCGCTGATGTTTGCCGCCGAGGAGGGCAATGACGAGGTGGTGATGCGCCTGTTGGAGCGGGGGGCGGATGTCAATGGCAAGAGCGTGGCCGGTTGCACCGCCCTCACCTTTGCCGCCGAGGGGGGCTACGGTGAACTGGCCGCCCTGTTGCTGGAGCACGGGGCGAAGAGTCAGGTGAAGACACGCACCGGTTGGGATGCCTTGATGATTGCGACACGCTACAACCATCTGCAGGTGATGCGGGTGTTGCTGGCACACGGCGCCAATGTAAATACCTCGGACAAGGATGGCATGACGGCGCTGATGACGGCGGCGGACAAGGGGTATTTTGAGGCGGTTCAACTGCTGTTGCAGGCCGGGGCCGATACCTATGTGCGCAACCGCAATGACGCCACGGCGCTGATGATCGCCGCGCAGAACGGGCGTTATCCTATCGTCAAGCTGTTGCTGCAGCACGGGGCGAGTGTAGAGGCGGTGAGCAGTGACGGCGCGACGGCGCTCTTCTGGGCGGCGGGTGGCGGACATGCGCATACCGCTGAATTGTTGCTCGATGCGGGCGCGGCAATCAACCATCAAAGTACGGAGGGTGCCACCGCGTTGATGGAGGCGGTGAACGCGGCGCAGGAGAAGGTGGTCGAACTGTTGTTGAAACGTGGTTCCGATGTGGCGCTGCGCGACAAGTCGGGCAAGAGTGCGCTGGATTATGCACGGCAGGCGGGACGTACGGAGATCGTCCGGTTGCTGGAGCGGGCCGGCAAAAAATAAAAAGTTTCAGTGTGCCCCGGCATTGTGGTCGGGGCGCGGTGGGAATCAACCAGAGGAGGCAATATGAACTACAAAAGAAGGCTACAAGGCATCATGATCGCCGGTAGCGTCGCGTTGGCCGGTCCGGTCTTTGCCGAGACCCCGAGCGCCGCGATGCTGGGTAATACCTGTGCCGGTTGTCACGGCACCCACGGCAATAGCCAGGGCCCCGCGACACCCACGATCGCGGGTGTCTCCAGTGAATATTTCATCGATGCGATGATGGGTTATAAAAACGGTGATCGTGCCGCCACCATTATGGATCGTATTGCCAAGGGTTATACCGACGAAGAGATCAAGCTGATGGCGGAGTTTTTCTCCACGCAGAAGATGGAACGTCCAGAGCAAAAGGTCGATGCTGCGCTGGCGAAAAAAGGGATGAAGATGCACGAGAAGTATTGCGAGAAGTGCCACGCCGATGGCGGTCGCTCCACCGAGGACGACGCCGGTATGTTGGCGGGCCAGTGGACCCCTTATCTGCACTTCACCATGAGCGACTTTATGAGCGGCAAGCGTGAGATGCCGAAGAAGATGAAGAAGAAGGTTGAAGAGCTGCAGGCCAAGGGTGGCGATGCCGCCATCGAGGCGTTGATCCACTACTACGGCAGCCAGAAATAAGGGGATTCCAGATGAGCAATTTCAATCGTAGAGATTTTCTCAAGCTGTCGGGTGGTGCTGTCGCGGCCGCCTCCAGTATGAGCTTCAGCAGCTTTGCCATTGGCGGCGCCAGCAAGAAGGTGGTGATCGTCGGTGGCGGTATCGGTGGTGCCACCGCCGCGAAGTATATCCGCATGGCGGACGCCTCCATCGAGGTGACGGTGATTGAGCCCAATGCCAACTACCACACCTGCTTTATGAGCAATGAGGTGATTGGCGGCGAGCGCACTATTGACTCCATTCGCTTCGGCTATAAGGGGCTGCAGGCCCATGGTGTGAACGTGGTGCAGGACAGCGTTACCGCTATCGATGCCGCCGCCCGCACCGTGAAGACCGCCGGTGGCAAGAGCTTTGCCTATGACCGCTGCATCGTCTCGCCGGGTGTCGATTTCCGCTGGGATACCATCGAGGGTTATGACGAGACGGTCGCCGAGACCATCCCCCACGCCTGGAAGGCGGGTTCCCAGACCGTCACCCTGCGCAAGCAGCTGGAGGCGATGAAGGATGGTGGCACGGTCTGTATTGCGCCGCCGCCCAACCCCTTCCGTTGTCCCCCTGGGCCCTACGAGCGTGCCTCGCTGATCGCCAACTACCTGAAGCACCACAAGCCGAAGTCGAAGCTGATTATCCTTGACCCGAAGCCAAAATTCTCAAAGATGGGGCTGTTCACCGCCGGTTGGGAGAAGTACTACGGCTTCAAAAGTGATAACGCGCTGATCGAGTGGCACGGTACCCCCGAGGGTTCCAAGGACAACGTCCTGCAGTCGCTGGATGCCAAGAGCCGTACCGTAAAGACCGAGTTTAACGAGGTCACCGCCGATGTGCTCAACGTGATCCCGGCGCAAAAGGCGGGCAAGATCGCCTTTGCCGCGGGGCTGACCAATGATAGTGGATGGTGTCCGGTGGATCTGAAGACCTTCGAGTCAACGATCCACAAGAATATCCACGTTATCGGTGATGCGGCGATTCAGGCGCCGATGCCCAAGTCGGGCTATGCCGCCAACTCCCAGGCCAAGGTTTGCGCCGTGGCGGTGGTCTCTCTGCTCAACGAGATGGCGATGCCGCAGCCCTCCTACGTCAACACCTGCTACTCCATTATCGCCCCCGGTGACGGGATCTCAGTGGCGGCGGTCTATCGCTACAACAACGAGACCGGCAAGATTGAGGGCGTAAAGGGTGCGGGTGGCCTCACCCCGGGCTACGACAAGAGCACCATGGAGATGCGTGCCCGTGAAGAGCAGTACGCCCACTCCTGGTTCAAAAACATCACCCACGATGTTTTTGGCTGATAGTGATGGCCATGTAGCGTAAAAATGGGGGCCTCTGGCCCCCATTTTTATTGATAAGGACTTTTCCCTTCCTTAGTGTTGCATCGGATGATGGGTCGCTGGCTGGTGCCCCATCGATTGGGTGACCGCCTGTACCGGGGCGTTGATCTCCTGCATGCTGCCGTCGGCAAATTTCAGGGTGAGCGCAACGTTCATCCCCGGTGTCAGCTGCTGCTGCAGACCGATCAGCATGATGTGCAGGCCACCCGGCTGGAGTACTGCCTCGCCCTTGGCGGGGAGTTCAATCTGCTTGATCTGACGCATCTTCATCATGCCGTTATCCATAATGTGGGTATGGAGCTCGACGACGCGGGCGGCGGGGCTGCTGGCGGCAACCACGGCGTTGGCCTTGTCGCTGTGGTTACGCAGGGTCATGAAGGCGGCGCTGTTGGGTTGACCTGGGGGAACGGCGCGCACATAGGGCTGTTCCACCTGAATGGCGTCAGATGCCATGGCGTGCATACCGTCATGGGATTGGGCAAAGGCGGCGCCACTGGCCAGCAGGGTGGTGGTCAGGGTGAGGTGGCGTAGTAGTGTTTTCATGTTGTCTCCTTGATGCAGAGGTTGGGGTGAACGGGGTTATTGTTGCATGATCAACAGTGGCCGGATCGCCTGCAGAATGGTGGCCGGTGAGGCGCCGTGAGGCAGGGTGGCGACGATCTCACCCTGTGGGTCAATCACGTGGGTGGCCGATGAGTGATCGACGCTGTAGCCGAGTGCCGTGTCGCCCTCCGCACGCTGATAGATGGCACCGTAACGCGCGGCCACCTCCGCCACCTCGGCATCGCTGCCGGTTATGCCGCTGATGTTGGGGTGAAAGTGACGGCTGTATTCCGCCAGCCGCTCGGGAGTGTCACGCTGTGGGTCGACGCTGATAAAGAGTCCGCGCACCCGCGCCAGCTCCTCCTTCGCCAGCTGCGAGAGGGCGAGACTCATCAACCCCAGCGAGGTGGGGCAGATATCGGGACAGGAGGTGTAACCGAAATAGAGCAGCACCACCTTGCCGCGATAGTCGCTGAGCGAGACCGGCCCCGTCGCCCCCTGCAGGGTGAAATTGCCACCGGCGGGAGACGGTGACAGGCGGTTGTCGTCGTTATCGGGGTGCCAGAAGAGGAGAACAGCGAGCAGCAGTAGAGCAATCACGGCCAGGCTGATGAGCGGTACGATTTTCTTTTGTGTCAGTCGTGTCATTGATAGTTGTCAGGCAGCGAGAGTTAGGGGCGCACACTTTCGAAGCGGAAGGGGAAGGCGATGCGCCCCTGTGGGGTGGCGACTATTACATCGGCGATCCACACCATCGAGTTGCGCACGCAGACCGGTAATATCGCCTCAGTACCGAAGCGCCCCGCCCCCTGCGGGGTCAGGATGAACTGGTTGAGCCCCATGTTCATGGTCTCGCCGCGAAAGTGAACCTCGACGCCGCGCGCCTCGATTCCCTCAAGCTGCAGTGACAGTTGCAATGGCGTGGTCGCGACGATCGGCTGCGGTGTGATGGCAAAGCTTGCTGTGCGGCCATCGGGCAACGCGGCGCTGCATTGGCGGGTGTCGAGCATGCAGGAGGGGTCGAGCGGGGCGGTGGCAATGAGGGTGTCGAGGGTCATCTGCCGATATTTGTAACCGGCAACGGCAATCAGGATCAGCAACAGCAGGGCAACGATACTCCAGAGAAGCGGATGGCCGCTCTGTGTCGTTGGCGAGGTTTCTGTTGGATTACTCATTGTTGGTTCACTCTCTGCGACTCTTGGTGAGGGGGCACCTTTGCTGGCGTGTCAGGATATCATGGGCCGCGGGCCAGGCCCAAAGTGGCGGGCCTGGATGATTAGGGTGCCAGGTGTTTATCGATAAACTTGCGGATCTCCGGGGCAGAACGGGCGCCGCCAAAACGGTCAACCTCTTCGCCGTTGATAAAGAGCATGATGGTGGGAAAACCGCGCAGTTTGTAGTGACCGGCCAGCTTCATATTTTCATCGGCATCGATCTTGGCCAACAATACCCGCCCCTCGTACTCCGGGATCACCTTGGCCAGTACCGGGGCGATCACCCGGCAGGGGCTGCACCAGTCGGCCCAAAAATCGACCACTACCGGTTGTTGGTGGGAGGCCTGGATAACCTGTTCGGCAAACTGTTCGCCGTCGATATCGAAGATGTAGGGTGAGGGGTGTGACATAGTTTTTCCGCATGGTGGCTGGCCCAGCATTTTGCTTGCGCGGGGCCATTTTTTCAAGGGTGGCGACGTCGAGTTATGCCTCGTTACCACATGCCCCAGGCCGCTTGCTGAGTGCATTGATTGGCTGCCATATCCGCTGGTTTGGTGTTGCTACAGCAAAGCGCCTACAATCAGCGCTGGTACCAGTGCTGCGCCGTTGGCAGACCATCAATAACAGAAAAAAGGGGATTCTGATGAACCTGGAAAAGGTGATCTTCGGCTTTTTTATCGTCTTGGCTTTAACCCTGAACTTCGGTTTTTTTGTCGGTGATATGGATAATCCGGCCCATCACAATGTCTATGAACTGTTCGCGGTGATTGTCGTCAATCTCATCGCCACCGTGCTCAAATTCGGCGATCGCACCCAAATGGGGGCGGTGCTGCTGGCCACCTCGCTGGTGGCGGATCTGCAGCTCATCGCCGCCGCCCTCGTCTGGGGCTATGCCGAGCAGATCGCCAGCACCGGTATGGCCCCCTCGGTGATGGCCAGTATCGTCTCCCTCTCCGGCGGGGCGTTGCTGGCCAATATCACCTCGGTGGTTCTATTGATCATCGAGACGGTCAATCTGCGCCGCTAACGGCGGGCGGGCGCATGGAGAAGAACCGGGCGATGCATCAGGTGATCTTCCTTATCCTGCGGCGCATGCGCGCCCCGCTGGTGGTGCTGATCGTCGTCTATGCCATCTCCATCCTCGGGCTGGTGCTGATCCCCGGTGTCGATGATGCGGGGCAGCCGTGGCGGATGGGTTTCTTCCATGCCTTCTACTTTGTCAGTTACATGGCGACCACCATTGGTTTCGGTGAGATCCCCTACGCCTTTAATGATGTGCAACGGTTGTGGACGGTGGTGTCGATCTACCTTACGGTGATCGGCTGGCTCTATGCCATCGGCAAGATCCTCTCGCTGATTCAGGATCCCGCCTTCAAGCAGGCGGTGGTGGAGCAATCCTTCACCCGCGGCGTACGCCACATGGTCGAACCCTTCTATATCGTCTGTGGCTATGGCGATACCGGCAGTTTGCTGGTGCGATCGATGGTGCGGCGCAACATGCGGGCGGTGGTGGTCGATATTGATCCTGCGCGCATCAACGAGCTGGAGCTGGAGGATCTCGGCCTCTCTGTGCCGGGGCTCTGTGCCGATGCCGCGCTCTCGCTCACCCTGAAGGAGGCGGGACTGCTGCACAAACACTGCGTGGGGGTGGTGGCGTTGACCGACAGTGATGCGGTTAATCTCAAGATCGCCATCACCACCAAGCTGCTCCACCCGGGGATAAAGGTGATCTGCCGTGCCGAGACCCACGATGCCGAGGCCAACATGGCCTCCTTTGGTACCGACCGCATTATCAATCCCTATGACACCTTTGCCCACCGCCTGGCGTTGGCACTGCACTCGCCCGGCACCCATCTGCTCTACGAGTGGCTCACCGGGGTGCCGGAAAGTGAGTTGCCGACACCGCCCTATCCGCCGCATGGCACCTGGGTGCTGTGCGGTTATGGACGGTTTGGCAAGGCGGTGAAGGCCAATCTCGATCAGGAGGGGGTGAAGACGGTGATCATAGAGGTCGACCCCGATGGGACCGGTTGCCGTGACTTCTGCGTGGTGGGGCGTGGCACCGAGGCGCAGACTCTCAGCGCGGCCGGGATTGAACAGGCGGTGGGTATCGTTGCCGGTACCGATGATGATGCCAACAACCTCTCCATTGTGATGACCGCCGCGCAGCTCAACCCCGATCTTTTCATGGTGGCGCGGCAGAACAAGTGCGACAACAACGATGTCTTTCAGGCGGCGCTGCTCGATCTGGTGATGCAGCGCAGCGAGATCATCGCCCGTGACCTGTTGGCGCTGCTCACCACCCCGCTGCTCGATCTGTTTTTGCGCCAGATCCTCAACGAGAGCAATGAGTGGGCCAACGAGCAGGTGAGCCGCCTGAGTGCCGTCACCGGTGAGCGGGTGCCCGATGTCTGGTCGTTTCATGTGAATGAGGTGGATGCCCCGGCGCTGGTGGCTGCACTGGCTGCGGGTCGTCGCGTGTTGCTGGGTGAGGTGCAGCGCGATCCGCGTGAGCGCGAGCATAAACTCGCCTGTCTGCCGCTGCTGCTACGGCGAAAGAATCGGGAGTCGCTGCTCTTTCCCGCCGACGAGGTGGCGGTCGAGCTGGGGGATGAGCTGCTCTTTGCCGGCAGGCACTGGATGATGGAGCGGATGAAGTGGTCGCTGCAAAACCGCAATGCTCTGCGTTATGTGCAGAGCGGCGAAGAGCATGCCAACAGTTATCTCTGGCGCTGGCTCTTCGGCAAACGGCTCTGAGCAGGTGGCGCGAAAGGGATCAGTAACTCGGCATGTAGAGCGGATAGAGCGTCTTCTCCTCCTTCTGGATACGCTCGACCAGCACCTTGCCGATGGTGGCAAAATCGGTGGCAAAGTGGGCAGCCAGATCGTCATCCACGCCGATAGCCTCATACTTTCGTAAAAAGCCCAGTGCCACCTTGGCAATATCGTCCATCTCCTTGCGGAAGCCGTGAATCAGATCATGACTGCTGGCGTCATTGGCAAGGGAGTGGTCCAGGTAGATATAGAGCCGGACGTTTTCGGTCAGCAGGTGGGCGTTCAGATTGCCCCTGAAGGTGGTGAGCATGGAGGAGACATCGGCATACCGCTTCTCCGTAAAGGCGTTGTTGATCTCGCCATAGAGGGCCAGAAGATTCTGATGGTCGCTCTGGAGGGAGGCGATGAGATCGGGTGAGTAGTGGATCTGCGTACCCGGGGCGGTGTGCGCGTTCTCTTCTGTCTTGGTAGGGGTGGCTGCATGGCGGTCGGCTTTTTTCTTGAAGAAACCAAACATGATGACGTATACCTCGCGGTAGGTGGTGTGTTCCGATGGGTTTTCATTATCCACGTTTCTGCTTGATGTACAACAAGGAGTGCCGCCCGGGCCCTTCCGGTTTCATTGGTTATACTGGAGGCATATTTTCGTGATGGCGGACGCCGGTGATGACAGGACGATGAGTGGCTGGGGTGAGTCGGCGCGCGGCGCGGCGGGTCGCAGGCTGTTGCATGAACTGGTGGAGCGGTTGGGCCGGCTGATCGAGGCCGATGAGCCGAGCCATTTCGATCTGACGGCGATGGAGCTGGGCGAGGCGGACCATGCGCTGCTGCGCGATACCCTGGGAGAGGGGGAGATCATGGCGGAGGTGAGCAATTTTGGCCGTGTCAGCGTGATGGAAAGTGGTTACGCCGGGATTTGGTGGGTGACCCATCTGGATGAGGAGGAACAGGTGTTGTCGGAGTTTCTGGAGGTGAGCTACTGCCCTGAGGTGTTGATCGCCGAGATGGAGACGGTGGCGGATGGTCTCAATGCGCTGAAGGCGCGGCTGTTCGAGATGGAGATGGCGCGCAAGCGTGTGTAATGATGAGCGATTCCACCTTTCTTCCGCAATCGGGGCTGGCTCAACTGCTGACAGAGCTGGCGGCTGGCCACCGCATTATCGGCCCGCAGGTAGAGCAGGGGGCGGTGCAATACCGTTCTCTGCAAGGCGCGGCAGAACTGCCATGGGGGGTGCGGGTGGCGCAGCAGCCGGGCAGTTACCGGCTGCAACGCCAGGGCAGTGAGCGTGCCTTCGCCTGGGCCAACGGCCCGCAGGCGCTCAAGCCCCTGCTCTTTGCCCCGCGGGAGAGCCTGTGGCAGGTGGTGAAGACGGCGGCGGGACTCTCCTTCAGCGAGACCCTGCCCCCGCCGGAGCGGCTGGCCGTGATCGGGGTGCGCAGTTGCGACCTCGCCGCCCTGGCGCTGCAGGATCGCCACTTTTTGCAGGGGGCCTCGCCCGATGCGCACTATGCCCGGCGACGCGAACAGCTCTTCATCGTGGCGGTCAACTGCAGCCATCCGGCCGCCACCTGTTTTTGTGCCGCCAGCGGCGACGGGCCGAATGCCGTATCGGGCTTCGATCTGTTGCTGGATGAGCTGGATGAGGGGTTTCTCCTCACCCCGGGCAGTGAGGCCGGTCAGCAGCTGCTGGCCGCACTATCCGTGTCGGGCGTCACGCCGGCGCAACGCCAGCAGGTGGAGGCGCAGCGCCGGGCGGCGGCAGTGCAGCAGCGCACGTTGCCGTCGTCCTCCCTCGCGGGACGGTTGCTGGAGCTGGCCTCCAGTCCGCGCTGGCAGCAGATCGCCGAGCGTTGCCTCGCCTGTGGTAACTGCACCGCCGTCTGCCCCACCTGTTTCTGTCACAGCGAACAGGAGGTGCCGCAACTCGACGGCGAGGGCAGTGAGCATCTGCGCCAGTGGGACAGCTGCTTTAGCGCCGGTCACAGCCTGCTGCACGGCACCCCGCTTCGGGCCGACACGGCACAGCGTTACCGGCAGTGGCTCACCCACAAGTTCGATAGCTGGCACCAGCAGTTCGGCCGCTCCGGCTGTGTCGGTTGCGGGCGCTGTATCGCCTGGTGTCCGGTAGGCATTGATGTTACCGAGGAGCTGCACGCCCTCTGTGGAGATGAGGCATGAGTCAGTTCAATCTGCCGCACGAGGCTGAGGTGGTCGAGCGCATCGAGGAGTCCCCCACCATCTTCACCCTGCGGCTGCGCCTTGCCGATCCGGCGGTACA
Source organism: Gammaproteobacteria bacterium (assembly GCA_026196575.1). Lineage (GTDB taxonomy): Bacteria > Pseudomonadota > Gammaproteobacteria > Thiohalomonadales > Thiohalomonadaceae > JAPHSX01. Next base: position 90,770 of record JAPHSX010000032.1, read on the forward strand.
TGCCGCCTACCGCTTCGCCCCCGGTCAGTTCAACATGCTCTATCTGTACGGGGTGGGCGAGGTGGCGATCTCCATCGTCTCCGACCCCGAGGATGAGCAGATGATCGCCCACACTATTCGCCAGGTCGGCCGGGTGACCAACGGCCTGGCCCGGTTGCAGGCAGGGGATCGCCTGGGGCTGCGCGGCCCCTTTGGCCGCGGCTGGCCGCTGGCGCAGGCCGAGGGCGGTGATGTGGTGATCGCCACCGGCGGCCTCGGTTGCGCCCCGGTGGTCGCCGCCATCAATTATGTGCTGCGCCGGCGCGAGCGTTACGGCAACCTCATCATCATGCAGGGGGTGAAGCATGGCGATGACCTCATTTGGTGCGACCAGTATGCCCAGTGGGCGCAGATGCCCGACACCCAGGTGCTGCTCGCTGCCAGCGAGGGGGGTGCCTGCTGGCCCTATCATGTCGGTCATCTGCCGGTGCTGTTCGAACACGCCCGGCTCAAGCCGGAGAGCAGCACGGTGATGATGTGCGGCCCCGAGGGGATGATGATTGCCGTTTGCCGCGAGCTGCTGGGGCGTGGCTTTTCCGGGGAGTCGCTCTACCTCAGCATGGAGCGCAACATGCACTGCGGACGCGGCAAGTGTGGCCACTGCCAGCTCGGCGGCAAGTTCGTCTGCCAGGATGGGCCGATCTTCAGCTATCCCGAGATCGCACCGCTTCTGGGGGTGAAGGGGCTATGACGATGAAACCCAGGGTGGCGGTACACAAATTCTCCTCCTGCGATGGCTGCCAGCTCGCCTTTATCAATGCGGGCGAGGCGCTGTTGCAGCTGGCCACGCTGGTCGACATCGTCCACTTCGCCGAGGCGGGCTACGCCGATGAGGAGGCCGTGGTCGATATCGCCTTTGTCGAGGGGAGCATCTCCACCCCGCAGGAGCTGGAGCGCATCCGGACGATCCGTGCCAACAGCAAGACCCTCATCACCATTGGCGCCTGCGCCACCTCCGGGGGGATTCAGGCGCTGCGCAATATGCACGATACGCAGCAGTGGGTTGAGGGGGTCTATGCCCAGCCGGAGGTGATCGCGCTGCTGGCCGACTCCACCCCGATCAGTGAGCGGGTGAAGGTCGATTTTGAGCTGTGGGGCTGTCCGGTCAATGCCACGCAGCTCTTCGCCGTGGTGCGCTCTCTGCTCTCGGGGGTGACCCCGCTGCTGGAGCAGGAGACGGTCTGTCAGGAGTGCAAACGGGCGCAAACCGTCTGTGTGATGGTGAGCCGTGGCGAACCGTGCCTTGGCCCGGTGACTCGCGGCGGTTGCGGCGCCCTCTGCCCCGCGGTGGGGCGCGACTGCTACGCCTGTTTTGGCGCGGCGCCGCAGGCCAACACGGCGGCACTGGCAGAGCAGTTCGCCGCACAGGGGCTCGCCCCAGAGGCGATCGCACGCCGTTTTCTCTTTATCAACAGCCATAGCGAGCCGTTCCACAGTGAAGGGAAAAAGTGGCAGGGAGAGGGCAAATGAGCGAGCGGCGCGAGGTAACCATCAAGGTACCGCTGCTGACCCGGGTGGAGGGTGAGGGGGCACTGGAGCTGCGCATCAGGGAGGGGGCGATCGCCGCGCTGCAGCTGCGTATCTTCGAGCCGCCGCGCCTGTTCGAGAAATTTCTGGAGGGGCGTGGTCATGAGGAGGTGCTCGATATCGTGGCGCGCATCTGTGGCATCTGTCCGGTCGCCTACCAGATGAGCGCCAGCCACGCCATCGAGTCGATCCTTGGCGTGCAGCCCGGCCCCTGGGTGCGCGAGATGCGCCGCCTCTTCTACTGCGGCGAGTGGCTGGAGAGCCACGCCTTGCATATCCACCTGCTGGCCGCCCCCGACTTTATCGGTTTCAAATCGGCCATCGAGATGGCGGCGCACCATCCCGCCGAGGTCAAGCGCGGTTTGCGGCTGCAGGCGCTGGGCAATAAAATTCTGCGTACTCTGGGTGGCCGTTCGGTGCACCCGGTGGGGGTGCGTATCGGCGGTTTTACCCACGCCCCGTCCCGCGAGTCGATGGCGGAGCTGCTGCAGGAGTGCCGCGAGGCGCTGCCCGAGGCCGCGGCGCTGGTGCGCTGGCTGGCGACACTGGAGCTGCCAGACGATGAGCAGCGCTTTGTCTCGGTGGCGCTGCACCACCCCGATGAGTACCCCCTCAATGAGGGGCGTCTGCGTGCCAGCGATGGGCTCGACATCGGCATCGAGCAGTTTCACGATTACTTTCGCGAGAGCCACGTTGCCCACTCCACGGCGCTGCACGCCCACTACTTTCCCGGCGGCTGGGCCGAGGAGAAGGTGGGTGTCCCCTATCTGGTGGGGCCGCTGGCGCGGCTCAATCTCAATTTCGCGCAGCTGCCGCAGGCGGTGCGCGACAACCTCGCCACCACAGGCGTCCGTTTTCCCAGTCGCAATATGTTTCACAGCGTGATCGCCCGCGCCGTCGAGATCCACTTCGCGCTGCTGGAGGCGATCCGCATCCTGGAGAACTACGCGCCAAGTGACACCCCGGCAGTCGGGGTGACACCGCGCGCCGGTGTCGGTTACGGCTGTACCGAGGCGCCGCGCGGCATCCTCTGGCACCGCTATGAGCTCGATGGCGCAGGCAAGGTGGTGGTGGCGACCATCATCCCGCCCACCAGCCAGAACCAGGCACGGATCGAGGCCGATCTGAAGAGTTCGCTGGAGCAACTTGGTCTGGAGCGCAGCGATGACGAGATCCGGTTGCATGGCGAGAAGGTGATCCGCAACTACGACCCCTGCATCTCCTGCGCCACCCACTTTCTCCGGCTCAAGGTCGAGCGTGACTAAGCCCATCCGCGTTATCGGCATCGGCTCGCCGGTGGCGGAGGATAGCGTAGGCATCGAGGCGGTGGAGCGGCTGCGGCAGGAGGCGCAGTGGGCGGGGCGCAGCGATATAGAATGGCTGGTGCTGGAGCGTCCCGGTGCGACACTGCTGCACTATCTCACGGGTGTGGAGCGGGTCTGTCTTATCGATGCCCTCAATCATCCCGTGGCAGGCGTTTACCGCATCGCCCCCGCAGAGCTGCTGGCTCAGGCCGGCGCGATCTCCTCGCATGACTTTGGAGTCGCCGAGGCGCTGCGCCTGGCCCAAGGGCTAGGGCAGTTGCCACCGCACCTTGTGATCTACGGCATCGCCCCGCCGACGGATGGCGGCTGGGAAGGGTGGTACCCGCAGTTGTGCAGCCTCCTGGGCGAGGCGCTTCCGCCCGGCGGTCAGCTGCCGTAACTCAGACTTAACGGACGTTGACGGTCATATCATTGAGTCTGTTACGCGATCGTTGCGGAAGTTTTAGGGTTTGCCGCTTAACTTCCTCTGATCGCCACGAAAACGACATTAAGTTTCATCTGACCCCACTTAATTCAACACCACCTAAGTCGGGCTTTCCAGCGATACCCAGTACCGCTAAAATCCGCACATGACTGTTGAATGCATCGATCTTTTCTGTGGCGTGGGTGGTCTCACCCACGGCCTCATGCGCTCTGGAATGTCCGTCCTGGCCGGGATTGACAACGATCCAGCGTGCACTTATCCCTATGAAAAAAACAACAAAACCCAGTTCATCCAGGCGGACATCACCACTATCGGTGGAGCGGATCTCAATAACCGTTACTCACCCGATGCTGTGAAGGTGTTGGCCGGATGCGCCCCTTGCCAACCTTTCTCAACCTACAGCCAAAGTCGCCCACACGACCCGAACGACCAGAAGTGGGCTCTACTGCGCCAGTTCGGGCGCTTGGTGGAAGAGACACAGCCGGATGTGGTGACCATGGAGAACGTACCGCAGCTCAAGCGGCACTCGGTGTTCCGGGAGTTCGAGAATGTGCTGCGCGGGGGCGGGTACCATGTGAACAGCTATGTGGTGGATTGTGCCGAATACGGACTACCGCAGAAGCGTTCTCGCCTCATTCTGCTCGCCTCCAGGCTCGGGGAAATCGAGCTGATCCCATCAGACTACGAACGAACCACGGTGGCCGATGCCATCGGCACTCTCACCAAGCTGGCCGCCTCCCAAGCCGATCACGACGATCCCCTGCATGTCGCAGCTGGGCTCTCGCCCATCAACCTGAAGCGCATCCGTAAGTCAACACAAGGCGGGAGCTGGCGGGATTGGCCGGAGGAGCTGCGTGCCGAGTGCCATAAACGGGATACGGGCAAGACCTATCCTGGCGTCTACGGGCGAATGGAGTGGGACAAGCCTTCACCCACCATGACCACTCAATGTTTCGGCTACGGCAACGGGCGTTTCGGTCACCCGGAGCAAGATCGTGCCATCACACTGCGCGAGGCTGCCCTCCTTCAGTCCTTCCCCAACGGCTATGTGTTCACTCGCCCCGACGAAAAGATACGATTTACTCCGGTGGGGCGCCTCATCGGCAATGCCGTGCCGGTACGCCTGGGAGAGGTTGTAGGCCGCTCCATCATGGCTCACATTGAGGAAGTACGCGACACGGAAGAGTGAAAATCGACCGTAGCCGTTCCTCCAGCGCTGCCTTGTTCTCCGTCTCACACTCCCAGATCACCTCTACCCTCCAGCCCAGATCCTTCAGATGGGCGATCTTGCGCGCATCACGCTCCTGATTCTTCTCGAACTTCTCCTGCCAGAACTCCACCCGCGTTTTAGGCGTGGTGGCGCGTTTACACTCTGGGTGTCGGTGCCAAAAGCAGCCGTGAACGAAAATCACCGTGTGGTACTTGGGGAAGACTATGTCCGGAGTGCCTGGGAGGTCTTTGCGATTGACTCGGAAGCGCAACCCCAAGCGATGGGCAAGGCGGCGGACGGTGATCTCCGGCTTTGTGTTCTTCTGGCGGACGGAGCGCATTAGGGCGCTCCTCCGGGATGACGTAAGTGTGTCGCTCAAGGGTTAGATAGCTTCGAGAATTTTCTGGAGTTTATCCAGCTCCTGAGTCTTACCCAGATACTCCTCATACGCTTTGGTGGCATTGGTCACCAAATCCTTGTATGTATTGATAGTTGCATTGATGCCTCTCAGTTGTACTTCGTAGATAGCGTTGGAAGCCGTTGTGGTGTGTGGGCGTTTGCCGACCAGAAAGACGATTTCAATGACTGGTACTACACCATGGGATGGGCATGAACCTGGATTTTGTTGGAAGTAGTCGTTTATTGCGATGGAGTATTTTGTCCCCTGACTTATCAACGCCTCCATGGTCGTATTAATGCCTGGCTTCTTCAACTCAATGATAATGTAGCGACCTGAGGTCGTACGATAGCCGATGTCGATGCGCGCTCCTTCCTCGCTATCTGGGCATGCGCTCTTCAGGTGTTCGGTCAACGTTCGTTCGTAATCAGTCTCTCGCTTGTGCTCCCACGATGGGTCTACGAGCCAAAGGTGCTCGTAGATATGATCTTGCACGACCCTCTCCCTGACTTGATTCGAGTCGTGTTGATTGAGTTTTTTGATAACGGAAAGGCGTTCTCTGATAACATCGTGATAGATTGAGGCCTCCAGGTCTCTGATCGAAACCATGATGGAGCGGAACTCTTCCAGATTACGTTCGAGGTTCAGAGAATCCACTGCGTCGATGTTGTCTTGCAACTTGTACTTCTCGAATGCGAGCACCTGTGATTTCAGGACCTCTCGCTTCAGTCTGGTCTGCTGCTCTTCATCACCGGTGAAGCGGATCGTGCCGATCTTACTGATGAACTGGCGAGCTTTGGGCCGAATGTGGGGATTGAGCGTGTCAAGCCACTCCTTGATTGCTGGGAAGTCGGCAAGGATCTCGTTGCCGCTGATATCCCGCCGCCACTCGTCCCATTTGACTGCCATCTCGGACAACCTGGATTTGATGTACGCCACGAACTCCTTGAACCTAGGATCGTCCTCCTGGATACCTTGTCTGCTACTGACGGCGATGTCCGGTTGATCGTTGTCATCCAGTGCGTTCACTTGTAGCTCACCAACCAAGTAGCTGTTGAAGAGTTTGGAATCGTCGAGACGCTTCTGAATGTCTTCTTCGAAAACACGACCGTTGGCGAGAACGGTGATGGTGTTGTTCCACAGCTTCTCGCCTTCTCCTAGGTCCTCCTTCAACTGCTCCGGCTTGGCTACGCTGCCGATGAATCCAGTCACATATAGTCCTAGGGTCTGTGTTCGCCCTTCGTAGTGATTGTGGTGCTTGAAAGATGTTGAGAGGGTCTTAACCTCTTCGGCATTGTCTTCGTCACCGAAAGTCCAGAGAAATTGGATGTCTTTGTAGAAGCCACGGTCAGCCAGTGTCACACGGCTGCCGTCGACGTACACATGGAAGTTGTTTCTCTCACTGATGACGCTGAAACGTCTTGCGATTCTGCGCTTTAGATGACGTTTCGTCTGGCTGATAATCTTGTTGATTCTCCTCAACTCGATGAGGGTCCCGTGGTCTCCGATGTCGTAACCGGAAGTGTCTTCCAGCAGGGTCGGGAAATAGGTCTCGCCGTTCTCGATTTTCGATCGGAGGTCATTGACGAGGATGGTGAAGCCAGTGGCCTCTCCGCCTTCCACCTTGGAGATGACGTTGATTTCCAAGGCCAGGGAAAACATAGCGAGTTTACCGATACCTTTCCTGCCCATACATTGGCGACCACCTGGGGTGGTCGTCTCTCCATGTGAACGGCGGGCGTAGCCGACAGTGAGGAATTTCTCCTGGAGGCTGTCGTAGTCCATGCCTATCCCATTGTCTTTGATGACTATGACCCTCTGCTTCTCGTCAATGTCGATCCTGACGTCGTGGGCGTCGGCATCCCAGGCGTTGGCGATGATCTCGGTGAGTACCGCTGGTGTGTTGCTGTAGAGACCGAAGCCCAAGTGATTGAGCACGTTCAAATCCAGTTTGATCTCCAGGCTGCGGTCGTCCATCGCTTTTCCTTCTCTCTAAGTAAGTGTTCCGAATTGAATTCTGAATTCTGGGGGAATTCTGGAGTATACCTATTTCATGCCGGTCAGAATGACTGCTTTGGGTTTGCGTAGCGGCTATAGTTACTGATGTCAGATTAAGTCTGGATTAATACGGTTAGCCCTTGCCACGCAGTGAGTCGAACCCCTCCCCCTGATGCACGGTGAGCTGGGCGAACGGGATCACCCACCCCTCGCGGTTGCACACCTCGACCAGGGTGCGTTGCACCAGACGGCCGAGGGTGTAGTAGCTGGCGGCCGCCTCGCCGCGCATCGAGAGGTAGATGAGGTAGTCGAGCGAGCTGGCCCCCGCCTCCTTGAATTCGACCAGTAGCTCGACAAAGTGGGGGGCGAAGGTGCTCTCCTTTATCGCCTGTTCGATCGCGGCGTGGAATGTTTGCGGCACCTCGTCCAGGGAGATCGCCTGGTGCTGGTAGTCGATGCCGAAGGTGACCGGCACCGCAAAGCCGCTGCGGCTGAGGTTGCGGTACTCCAGCGCCAGAAAGGCGGCGGTGGGATACTCAACCACGCTGCGCATCATGCGCAGTTCGACCCGCTCCAGGGTAAGACGCATCACCTCGCCAAGGCGCCCGTCGGGGAACATGAGCCAATCACCCTTGGCGCAGGGGAACCACTCCTCACTGGCGGCGGGGCGTGAGACCTGATCGACCATGGCGGTGATCGGCAGGCGAATAATCCCCTCCAGCTGCGGATTGCGCAGGATGGTGAAGGCGTTGACCGAGCTCACCTCCAGCGGCAGGCCGTTGTAGACGATGCGCTCCCCCTCGCGCACGTTGCCAAAGTCGAGCAGCGTGCGGATCTCCTTGATGTAACGCGGCATGGTCTGGCGCAGGGCCAGCCCCACCATTACCAGCACGACAACGGTCAGGGCCAGCAACACCAGGTCATTGCGCGCGTAGAAGACCGCCAGCAGGGCAATAAGCATCAGCAGCGTCATTACCACGCGGTAGAGATAACCGATGGCGCGCTCGCGGGTGCGCCGGCGGCGGCTCTGTTGACGCCCCGGTATCGCGGCCGTGCGACGCCCCAGCCGCAGTAGCAGGCGGGTGAGTTGCCATACGGCAACGACGGCGACAATGGCGATGAGCAGGGTCAGACCGCGCCCCTTGATGAAGGCGAGCAGCGACTGGGCGATCGCCTCCCAGCTGGAGCTGGCCTCGCCCTGCAGGGTGGCAATCTGATAGTGGGCCATCTCCAGCTCGGCGTTCAGATCCTGCTGCCGCTGTTGCCAGCTCTCGGTGAGGCTGACCAGCCGGGACTTCACGCTCGGCGGCGGCGACTCCTGGCTCAGGGCCTCGAGCGAGGCAAGGGCGCGCCCCACCACCTCCAGCTGCTGCTGCAGACGCTCTATCTGCTGGCGCAACTGTTCGATCTTGCGCGGTTTTTCCGTCAAATCCTTGAGGCTGCCGAAGAGTGGGCGGGTGATCTCGATCAGCTCATCCTTCCAGTCGAACTTTATCTCGGGCTGCTCGGCAAAGGTGTTGATGTCGATGCCGCCCAGGGCGATCTGCTCGAATGAACGGTTGAGCGACTCGATGCTGCCGGGCAGCTCATCGAGCCGCTTTTTGATATCCGCAATGCGCTCTTCGCTCTTGGTACGGGTCAACTCTTTGTTGAGCGCCTCCATCTCCCGGCGGCTGCTCAACAGCTGCTCGCGCAGCAGGGTGAGGCGCTCCATTACCGTGAGCGGCTCGGGCGTTGCCTCGCTCTCTACTGCACTCCCGTTGTTGACGGTCGCTGCGGGGGGCGCCTCCTGGGCAAGGGGGTGGCTGAACCACAGAAGCAGGGCGAGGCCGGCGAGTAGTGAATGGTTGAGGCGTGGCATGGCGGCTCCTGTTGCGCGGCTTAAAAGCGGATACCCAGTGTCGTTTTATAGCTCATCTGCCCCTGGTCGACACCGATGGGCGGGCGACTGTCGTAGGCGTGGTCGATGGTCAGGCCGAGGGTGAGGGTGTCGGTTAGCGTCACCGCAAGGGCAAACTGTTCGATCAGGCGATAGTCATCCACGGCCTCGAACGCCGGCTGATAGTAGAGGGTATTGGTCAGTTGTGCACTGGGCGAGAAGCGGTATTTTGCCACCAGGTAGCCATTGGCGCGCCACAGGGTGTCGTCGCCGGCGTCGGCATAGGCATCGTCGATCTCCTCGCGACTCCAGAAGGCGCCAAGACCGGCCACCACCAACCCGCGCTCCGGGCGGTCGATAAGGGTGAAACGGGCACCGCCGCCGGCGAGGGTGCGCAGGGTGAGGCGGGCAAAGCGGTTTTGTTCGGCCTGGGCAAAGAGCTCGCCATCGAGTGCCGTGCGCAGCGGCCGGATGTGACGGGCGTGAACAAACCCCTTGTCGGTATTGGTCACCCCGTCAACCTCGCCGTGGCTGCCGTCGAGCAGCAGAAAGTTGGTGTAGCGCCTGTCTTGGTGCCACTGCAACCGGCTGGACGCCCCGTACTCCTGCTTTTCGGTGCTGCCGCTGCTACCGCTCAGGTTCAGGTCGAGCTGGCCGGAGAAGCCCTCGGCCGGTTTGAGGGTGTGCAGACTCTCCATGGTGACAATGGCGTGGCTGCTGGCCGCGGAGAGGCTAATGGCGCCAATGGTGATGGGTGCGATAAGTCGTTTCAGATCAATCATGTTACGGCATGGGTCTCCATTGTTTGAGATTGGTAGGGGTTAGCGGTTCTCTCCGCGCGAGACGCGGCGCAGCACCCAGTCGAGGGCGTCTGTTGGCAACAGCCGTTTCAGGGTGCCGAAGAGGTGGGTGGGGAAGGTGACGTAGTAGCGGGCGCGCGGGCGCCTCGCCTCCAGTGCATGCACTACCTTTGTCAGCACCGCCTCGGGCGGAAGGGTAAAGGGGGCGGCCGGTCCCTCCTTGGTGAGGCGCCGCTCCATGCGTGAGTAGGTGTCGCGAAAGAAGGAGTGCTCCTTGTCGATATTCTTCTGGTACATGGCGAAGGCGTTGGCGCGAAAGCGGCTGGTGATAGGGCCGGGTTCGATGAGCGAGACATGGATGCCGCTGCCGTGCAGCTCCAGACGCAGGGTGTCGCTCAGCCCCTCCAGCGCATACTTGCTGCTGTTGTAGGCGCCGCGAAAGGGGAGGCTGACAAGCCCCAGCAGTGAGCTGTTCTGGATGATGCGCCCGTGGCCCTGGCGGCGCATCACCGGGAGCACCAGACAGGTCAGCTCGTGGGTGCCGAAGAGGTTGCTCTCGAACTGCTCGCGCAGCACCGCGCGGCTCAGATCCTCCACCGCGCCGGGCTGGCCGTAGGCGCCGTTGTTGAAGAGGGCGTCGAGGGTGCCGCCGCTGCGCCGCAACACCTCCTCCACCGCGCGCCGGATCGAGTCACTGTCGGCAAGGTCGAGCCGCAGCGCCTCCAGCCCCCGTTCCGTCAGCCGCGCCACGTCCTCCTCCTGGCGCGCGCTGGCAAAGACGCGCCAGCCGCGCCGCTGCAACCCCTCGGCCACGCAGAGGCCGATGCCGCTGGAACAACCGGTAATAAGAATGGTCTTTTCGTGCATGAGTTTTGCCGGATGGTTGGTTGCGATCAGGGTAGCACCAGTGGCCTGATGTCGAAACCGGACAGCCCTGGCGTTCAGGTAAGCAGCACCGCCACGATACCGGTAATAAAGATGCCGTCGAAGGTGCCGGCCCCGCCGATGGCGGCGACCGGCGGCCCCATGCGGCGGATGTCGTTGAGGCGCAGCAGATCCGCCCCGATCAACACCCCCATGGTGCCACCGATGTAGGCGAGCGGGGCGCTCCCCTCGGGGTTGAGGCCGATGGCGATGAGGGCGGCGCTGAGCGGCGCCACCAGGATCGGCATGCCGATGCCGAGACCGCGGATGGGACGGCTGAAGAGGTAGCTGATGAGGGTGACAAAGCTGATCGCCTGCACCGCCTCCAGCACGGTCACCGGGGTCTGGTTGAGCAGGTAGAGGGAGAAAGCGATGGGGATGAGGCAGCCCCCGGTATTGACCGCCACCAGGATGTAGCGGCTGTTGTGTGGCACGGGGAGGAGGGGAAAGATGGGGGGCGGTGGTGGCGGTGCGTCCGGGGGGCGCAGACTCTGCAGCCGCAACAGCGGCAGGTTGATGACGCTGCCAAAGAGCGAGGCGAGGAGCAGGGTGTAGGCGGCACTGGGTGAGAGCCCCAGTTTGTAAAAGGCGATGCTGAGCAGGCCAACCTGAATGAAGGTGACCAGAAAGGCGATGGCAAAGAGAAAGAGCAGGATCTTCTGACGCGAGGGCGTCGCCATGCTGTTACTTCCGTAGCCCCGATGCTAGCAGCGGTGCCAGGGCGATGGCGTTACTGGGGTGGGCGATGCTATCGCAACTCCAGATCTGCTCAATGCCCGCCGCCCGCAATGCCTGTGTCACCTCGTCGGCAAACAGGGCGTGGGTCACCAGGCAGTGAAGGGTGCCGGCCCCCTGCTGCTTCAACTGGCGGGCGACATTGATCAGGGTGCGTCCGGTGCTGATCATGTCGTCCACCAGGATCACCTCGTGCCGGTGGTAGTCGTGAGCGGGCAGTTTGATCGCCACCTGGCGATCGCCCAGCCGCTCCTTGGTGGCGATGGCGAAATCGAGCCCCGCCGGTTCGGCGATGGCGCGTACCCACTGTTCGGATTCGCCATCGGGGCCGACCAGCAGCGGGTGCGTGGTGTGATGGGCGAGAAACTCCCCCATCAGCGCGGCGCTCTGCAGGCTTAGCGCCTCACGCCCAGGGATCGCCTGTTCCAGCCGCTCGATGCGGTGCAGGTGGGGGTCGACGGTGACCACCTTGTCGAAGAGTGAGGCGAGGAACTGCCCGATCACCTGCTGGCTTACCACCTCGCCTGGGTGAAAGGCGATGTCCTGACGCATGTAGCAGAGGTAGGGGGCGACCAGGCTCACGGTTTTTACCCCCTGCTGGCGGGCCGCGTTGACGCTGAGCAGCAGCTCAATCAGTTTGTCGTTGGGGTGGTCGAGGGTGCGGCAGAGGATCACCTCCGCGGGCAGTGGCACGGGCAGGGTAACCTTGCTCTCGCCGTCGGGAAAACGGTGCACGGCGATGAGGGCGAAGGGGAGTCCGAGCTCACGGGCCAGCGCCTCGCCTTGTGGTTGGTAGTCGGCAAAGCCCAGTACCAGCATGGTCAGAACTCCATATAGGTCTTGCTGACCTCGTGTGCCTCGCCGATGCGATAGCCGCTGGCACTGTCGGTCAGGGCGCGGGCGAAGTTGTAGTCTGACGTGTACTCGGCGTGAACCCGGTAGAGCGGCTCGCCCTGCGCCACCACGTCGCCCAGTTTCTTCAGCAGATCGACCCCGGCCCCCTTGTCGATGGGGGCGCCGGCCAGCCGTGCCACCTTGGCGACGTGGTAGTTGTCAATCTGTACCACCACCCCGGCCCGCTCCGCGCACACCTCGTAGTTGAGGGCGCCGATGATCGGTGCCTCCTCCTGCGGCCCCTGGGCGGCGATGATCGCCTCCATCTTCTTCAGCGCGCGCCCCGAGTCGAGAATGTCGCGGGCGATGGTGTAGCCGTAGCCGCCACGCACGTCCGGGTCGAACTCCAGGATGCGCCCTGCCAGACGCAACGCCTTCTGGCGCAGGTCGGAGGGGGCGTCCGGGTCGTTGCGTAGCACCGCCATCACGTCGCGCGCCTCCAGCACCGGGCCGATGCCGTTGCCCACCGGCTGCGCGCCATCGGTAATGATCACCTCCAGGTGAATGCCCATGCGATCCCCCACATACTCGAACAGCTTGCGCAGCTGCAGCGCCTCGCGCATGTGGCGCACCTTGGCGCTGGGGCCGACCGGGATGTCGATGAGCAGGTGGGTGGAGCCGGCGGCCAGCTTCTTGGAGAGGATGGAGGCGACCATCTGTCCCGAGGAGTCAATGCCCAGCGGCCGCTCCACCGAGATCAGGATATCGTCGGCCGGCGCCAGCCTGGCGGTACCGCCCCAGGCAAGGCAGGCGCGCTCCTTGCGCACGATGCGATGGAGCTGATCGGGAGTCAGGTCCACCTTGCACAACACCTCCATGGTGTCGGCGGTGCCGGCGGGCGAGGTGATGGCGCGACTCGAGGTCTTGGCCATCAGCATGCCGTGGGCGGCGACGATTGGCACCACCAGCATGGTGGTGCGGTTGCCGGGGATGCCACCGATGCAGTGCTTGTCCACCACCAGCGGCTCGTGCCAGTCGAGCCGCTCGCCCGACTCGGTCATCGCCTGGGTGAGGTGCAGGATCTCCTCCCGATCCAGCCCGGTCTGCCCGGAGGCGACGAGAAAGGCGGCCATCTCCATCTTCGAGTAGCGGTTGCGCACGATATCCTGGGTGATGCCCTGAAAATCGGCCAGCGTCAGCCGCTCCCCGGTGATCTTGCGTCGTACCGCATCCATCGAGGAGGGCGGTTCGGCCTGTGCCACCCGCACCCGCTCCCCCTCGTTGAGCCCCAGTTGCGCGAAGGCCTGTTCCGAGAGTCCCAGCTCGCAGGGCTGCACAATCGCCTCATCGTCCACCACGTTGAGCACTGCATAGATGTGCTGGCCGTTGGCCCGTACCACCACCTTGGTCAGGGCCTGAAACCCCTCGACCCGGTAGAACTCACAGTCGCGGTGCATGTAGGCCACGTTCTCCTTGTAGGTGTCGATGGCGACGCGCCGCAGCTGCAGCAATTCGTTACTCATTTCAGCGATCTTTTCCATGGCAAAACGTTAACACACCTGGGCATGGAGCGGGAGTGGCTGGTGGCGCAGCCGGGAGAGCAGCTGGGGCTGATTGACCATGAGAATTGTGCTGTGGCATATCACCTGCCCGTGTGGAAAATGCCCACATCATGTGCGGAAATGAGCTGCCTGTGAAGGGTAATCAATAACTTACAAATGGCATGGTTAGTGCAATACCTATGTTTTTATCTGGCGCCATGGAGGGCAATTATTGATTGCACTCTGAGGTTAACCATGTCTACCAAGTTCCCCCCCTGTATCAATCGCGCCTCCTCATTGGCGGCGCTAGCTGTATTGTCCTCACTCTCTTCCTTTGCTGTTCAGGCCGACTCGCTGGGTGTCATCCAGGTGGAGTCGACCACCATTGATGACAAGTTCGACAATAAGCGTGGAGAGCCTTCCAGTATCGGTGTTATTAGTGGCGAGCAGATCGATGCTGCTCATACCGACAATGTGCATCAGATGCTACAGAGTATTCCTGGTCTAACAACGTCATTCACCAGTGGTGACGAACTAAAACTGCATATCCGTGGTGTTGAGAACCAGCGTTATATGGGTGAGAAGCCTGGTGTTGCGGTGGTGATTGATGGTGTACCGGTATTTGAGCGAACCGGTACTGTAAATATCGATATGGATAACATTGAGTCTATAAAGGTGATCAAGGGTGGTGCCTCCTACCTCTTTGGTGAGGATGCCCTCTCAGGTGCGGTCATTATTACCACCAAGCGGGGTGCCAAATATGAGGGTTATACCGTTAGCGGTGAGGTTGGAAGTTTTGGTTCGCAGAAGGCACTGGCACGTGCCGGTTTTGCCAATGAAAGTGCGAATGGTCACGTGCAGGTGTCGCAACGTATGACCGACGGGTACTGGGATGACTCTGCATCCAAGGCCGATTACATCAATGGCAAGCTGCAGTATTACGTGAGTGACAGCAGTGATGTTACCGTGGGTCTGGAGTTATCTGACCGCTACAAAAACAGCCACGGCAAGGTAGAGGGTGTTACCGCGGCAGAGGATGACCCGATGAGTTTTGACCCGGCGTATGACGACTACACGAATATGTATAACGTCAATCTGGCCAAATACTTTGTCACCTACTCAAAGGACTTCGATGACATCAGCAACCTGATAGTTAACACCTATAGCTATGGTGATGAGACGGTCTACTTCTCCAGCCCGAATTCAAGTGGCGACTATCGTTATGCCAATGACTACGAGCAGGTGCAGAACGGTGTAAAGGCGGAGTACCGAACCGGTGGTGACAATTTAGCGTGGATGGCTGCGGGTGAAGTGCGCGATAACAGCTATGAGAACATTGTCGCTTATAATGTTGATGTCCCCGATAACCCCCGGGTGCCAGGAGACCAGTCACACACTGCTGGTGAGATTAGATCAAATGATATTACCGATGAGAAGGTGCAGGCAGTTTATGGTGAGGTGAAGTTTAGTGTTACCGATCCGTTGGTGGTTACGCTAAATGGTCGAATGGATCACATCGCTTATGATTACACAGATAAACTGGAGGTGGCGAAAAACGTCGATAAGAGTTTTGATGTGAATTCATGGCGCGTCGGGGCAAACTACGCCGTTAGCAGCAACATGGACTTCTACGGCAACCTGTCGACAGGTTTCAGGGCGCCGACCGTGGAGCAACTGTTTTCTGGCACACTGACGCCGACCGGTGGTACCGACGGTAATCCGGACCTGGAGCCGGAAACCGCCCTAAATATCGAATTCGGTATTCGTAAAAAGACCCAGCTCTTTGGGGCGCTAACGGAGATTGATGCCACCATTTTCCAGATTCAGCGTGATGACTACATCATGAGTACCGCCGGGCAGTATGGTGCGACCACCGGTCTGTTGAGTGATATCTACGATAATATTGGCGGCATGCGCAATCGTGGTCTCGAGCTGGCCATCACCAGTGCACCAAGTGAACGCCTGAGCTGGAATCTCGCCTACACCTATCTGGATGCCAAATTCACCAATTATGACAATTATAATCTGGTGTTGGGGACCAAGGGTTATGGCGATCTTTCGCCAACGGTGGCGAATTGTTCCCTTCTCATTGACCCTGCCAATGACTGGTGTGTTGAGTCTTACGACCTGGCGGGCTATTCGGTGCCGCGTGTCCCCGATCATCATCTCAACCTGACACTACGTTTCAAACCCGACAGCTACTGGACCATTAGCGGCGAGATGGATAGCAAGAGTTCCTACTATGCCGATGAGCTAAACAGGATAAAGATTGATCCGGTGACCACATTCAATCTGTTGGCAAATTATGATCGTAAGGTGGGTAAAAATATCTGGTCCTACTTTGCCCGCATCGACAATGTACTTGACCTCGATTATTACAACATTGCACGTGGCTCCAGTGACGCGAATGGGGATGGTGTCTTTGATGACGAGGATATCTCAATCACCGTCAATCAGGGGCGCACCTTCACCGCTGGTGTAAGCGCCAGTTTCTAACCCGCAGAAGCAAGAGGCTTAAACCTGAACGGTGCCATCATCGCTCAGACACTTTTCGAGCTTCTCACGGTTTATTCACGGCCGTGCCATATGGCACGGTCGTAACAATTTCGGCAGGAGACAAAATGACTAAATTGCGACGCCTGGCGCTTGGTTTTGCGCTGCTGTCCGGCTGTCTGGGCGGGGCCGCTCAAGCCGGACCGTTATGGTTTTCCGATCGGCCGCCCAGTGCGGATTGGTCCAAACACGCCCACCATTCGCACGGCGGCATGGTCGAGCGAGGTCGCCAGGGTGTCTCGGTCAAGCGCCTGTGGCTAAGAGACGGGAGGGTGCCGGCATCCGCCGTCTATCCGCAGTTTGGCGATGATGCAGAGATCGCCGTGCTCGGCATTGATGGAAAAAACCTGGCGCCCGAATTATTCAAGGTCAACAGCGGCGGAGGCATCACCTTTCCCATGGCCGAAGAGGGGTTCTATAACGCCTATTTAATTGAGCGCCGCGTTGAAGATGATGTGCTGAAGACATCGATTGTCAAGGCGGAGGTGCTCAAGCACAGCTGTTCCGAAGGCCACGATCCAGCGTTCACCGCGTCGCGAATGCCGCCGCGGGATCATGCCGGCATCGCGCTGGATATTATTCGTGAACGCCGTCCCGGCGAGGACTTCCACACGCGGATGCGCTCCGGCGACGAGCTGGTCTTTCGTGTTAATTACAATGGCAGCCCCGCCGCAGGTGCACACGTCAGTCTGACCACGCAACAGGGATGGAGCAAGCAGGTGATGGCTGATGCCGATGGCAGGGCGGTATTCGGCATGATTCGTGATTACTATCCCGCCTGGCACGAATTTGACAAACGGCATTCCGAAGCATTTCTGGTTACTGCGGAATTCCGGGCGGATGAACCTGGTGAGCTTCACGGCACACCCTTTCGCCAGGCCCATTACACGGCGACCCTGCCGGGCACCTTCTATCCCTCCGAGTTGGAATACTCGTCATATCTGGTGGGCCTGCTCGTCGCACTGGTGGCTGCGGCACTGGCCGCCGGGAGCGTGTTTTTCTACCGGCTGAAACATGGCCGCCCGGCACGGGAGCGACTGCAATGAACCGGTTCAGGGCATTCATCAACGGGGCGGATATACGGCGTTTTCGCTTCTGGGTTCAGTTGGGTTTTTTCTTCCTGCTGGTCTACGGCGGCTACTTCATGATCAATCTTGGTCAATCGCTGCCGACCTTCTCCTGCGGCTTCAATCAGCCGGGCCGGGCGGGGGTTTGCTATCTCCTGCCCCTGCAGCATCAGACACACATTCCATGGGACAGTATTATTAGCGGGCGCGGCTTAGGTATCCTGACCGGCCTGCTGACCTTTCTCGCCTGGTTGTTCGTCTTCAACAAGGCGTGGTGTGGTTATGCCTGTCCGCTGGGAACAATCCAGGACTGGATGACCAGCCTGCGCCAGAAGCTCGGCATCCGTTATGCGACCTACAATCTGGATTGGTTCACACGACTGAAGAAGATTAAGTACATCCTTTTGATCCTTCTCATCGTGATCCCGTTTTTGATGGCGAATTCAGTGGCGGGACTACCGAAGCTACCCGATGACATGGGAACTCCCTTTTGCAAGATCTGTCCGGCACGCATGGTGATTCCGGCAATGACCGGTGATTTCTCGCAATGGACGGTCGATTTCTCCACCGGCACCGCCGCTGCCATGACGGGGCTGGGGATGCTGGTGCTGGGGATCTTTTTCGTTGGCGGCTTCATCAACAAGCGGTTTTTCTGCTTTTTCTGCCCCATGAGCGCGCTCCACTCGCTGTTTTCAAAAGTGGCGTTGCTGAAGCTGCGCAAAGACGGCAGCAAGTGTACACGCTGCGGCGACTGCTACCGTGCCTGCGACATGCAGATCAGGGAAATAGCGGACGATGTCGAGAGTACAACGCTGGTCAAGGACGACTGCATGATGTGCTTCAAGTGTGTTGCTGCCTGTCCCGAGGAGGGGGCGCTTAAGGCCTCCTTTATGAATATCCCGATCTACGAATCGACCGAAGCCGGTTTCTTCAAACGCATGACCAAGCGAGGAAAAAAATGAGCGCCGAGGCACAGGTAAAACAAATCGAGATGGTGCGCAGGCAGCTATCCCGCGAATCGGCCGAGGCGCTGAACAAGATTGAAAAGGACTTTCCCGACAACCCGAAGTCCATGGATTACTTCTATGATCTTTATCGCCGCGTTCACTGCGAGGGCGAGGCGCCGCATGGAGATAAAAAGGTCATTGGTACAACCTGTGTCCAGGTTCCCGAGGAACTCATCTATGCGGTCGGCGCCGTCCCCGTACGGCTGTGCAACGGCTCCCATACCTTCGATCAACTCGGGGCGGAGTTCATGCCGGCCAAATCGTGCTCTCTGGTCAAGGCGACACTCGGCATGCTCTCCAGTGAAGTTGCCTCCTGGCTTGATCAAGGTGGTGACATTGTTAACGTCACCACCTGTGACCAAAAGACCAAAGCGGGACGCCTGATGGAGGAGGCCGGTTACAGGGTCCACCATCTCGAGTTGCCACCATCCAAGGAGAGCGAGGCGGCCCGCACCTATTGGCAGAGTAACGTCAACGGCTTTGCCCGCTCGCTGGAGTCGGTTACCGGCCACAAGATAACGCGCAACGGCCTGCGCGATGCCATCGTCAGGGTGGGCCGCGCACAACAGGCCTATCGCCGCTTGCATCGTCTGCGTATGTCGCCGCTCGCCCCCATTCTCGGCAAGGATGTCTTTCTGGTAACCAACGCCTATTTCTTTGACGACATTGACTCCTGGACCGATGCCGTCGAAGTGCTGAACGATGAGATCGAGCGACGCTGTGAAGAGGGTTTTGGCGCCGCCCAGCGCCGTGCGCCGCGTATTCTGTTTACCGGTTCACCCCCCATCTTTCCCAATCTCAAGTTGCCCACGTTGATCGAGCAGTCGGGCGCAGTCATCGTCGCGGACGAAACCTGTTCCGCTAACCGCATGCTGTATGACGTGGTCAATGTTGATGAATGGCAACTCTACGACATGGTGGATGCGCTCGCCGATCGTGCCCTCAAGCCCTGCACTTGCCCCATCTTTGTCAGCGACGAAGACCGCAAGCGTCGGCTGCTGGAGCTGGCGCGCACCTTCGCGGTCGATGGCGTGGTCTACCAGGCCTTCTCCGGCTGTCAGGTTTTTGAAATGGAACAACGCAGCATCAGCCGCTTTCTCGCCGACGAGGGCATACCATCGCTTTATGTGGAAACCGACTACAGCCCTGACGACCTCGGCCAATTGTCAACACGTATCGAAGCATTCATTGAGTCGCTCAAGGCGCGCAGGAGGAGAAAATAGATGCCGTATTTTGCAGGTATCGATATTGGTTCGACAGCAATCAAGGTGGTTCTGGTCGATGAGGCGGATAACCTTTTTGCCAGCAAGACGGTCGCCACCGGCAGCCATTTCTACGGCAATGCCCAGGCGGCGTTTCTTTCGCTATTGAAGGAGAGCGGGCTGGAGTCTGGCGACATCGGCTTCCTTACCGCGACCGGCTACGGGCGCAAGCTGTATCGCGAAGCCGACGAGTCGGTGAGCGAGATCACCGCCAATGCCATGGGCGCGAAAAAGGTGGGCGAGGCCTATGGTGGCATTCGTACCATCATTAATATCGGTGGTCAGGATTCGAAGGCGATTCAGATCGACCGTGAAGGCAATGTGGTCAACTTTGCCATGAATGACAAGTGCGCTGCGGGCACTGGGCGTTTTCTGGACATGGCGGCGCGCAATCTGGAGCTCGAACTGGACGAGCTCGGTGATTATCATTTCAATCTCAAGGGTGCGCCCCCTGTGATTAACAGCACCTGTGCCGTATTTGCCGAGTCCGAGGTCATCGGCCTGTTGGCCAGCGGGTACTCCAAAGAGGAGATAGTTGCCGGCATCCACTTTTCCATTGCCAAGCGAACCGTGCGGCTCGTCAAGCGGATCGGGCTCGAAGATCAAATATATTTCGATGGCGGTCCGGCCTTGAACAAGGGGCTTGTCGCGGCATTCGAAGAGGAACTTATGCGTAAACTGGTCATCCCCGATATCCCCCAGATCACCACGGCCTATGGTGCCGCGATTCTCGCCCGTGAAGCATGGCAGGCGGAAGAGCTCGCGGCCGAGCAACATTAATTACGGCCCTGGAGCATCTGAATGGAACCGATCGCACTCAGCTTCTCAGCTGCCCTGGTCATGGGCCTGTTTTACGGCGCAGGGCCTTGCAATATCGCCTGCCTGCCCTATCTCGGGCCGGTCTTTCTGGCCCGCTCGGGTGGCATCAGAGAGGCCTGGCGCACTGTCGTGCCGTTTTCTCTGGGGCGCATCACCGCCTATGCCGCCCTCGGCGCAGCAGCGGCAACAGTAGGGCGGGCGGCAACGGTGGAGTTGGAAGAGGGCACCGGCGCCATCCTGCTCGGTAGCGCCTCGGTCACCGTTGGCCTGGTGATCCTGTGGCGCTCGGCTCGCAAAGCCACAAACAGCTCCTCATACTGCAGCAGACCGCAGGCTGCCGACCACGAAACAAAGATCACCTTGCAGCGCAAACCTGTCGAAGCCGCGCTCATGCCGATGGGACTGTTTGGCATGGGTGCGACGATGGCGCTTAATCCGTGTGCGCCGCTCGGTACCGTGGCACTGGCAGCGGCCGTCACGGCGGAGCCGCTGGCCGGTTTGATGCTGGGGCTGGGATTCGGGCTTGGCGCGGTGGCCATTCCCGCTGTCCTGTTCAGTCTTGTGGTGGCGCATATCGGCGCCGAGGTGCGTGAGCGTCTGGTCGGTTGGAAGGGCGGATTGGAGCGCGCCGCAGGCACCATGCTTATCGCCATGGGCGTATTCAGTTTTTCGGGGCTGTTTCATCCCTGAACTAAGGCGGTATGAGAAGAAAAGAATATCAGCGCGGGTAGCTCACGGTTCGATTCGGGTTAGTAACAGGTGCGGTTTCTGCCCTCTCTCTTGGCATCGTAGAGCCGCTGGTCGGCGTTGGCGTAGAGTTTTTCGTACTCACACTGGCCATGGCACTCGGCAATACCGGCACTGATGGTGATGCGCACGGTGCCCTTGTCGGTCGCTATCTGATTGGTGGCGACGATGCCACGGATACGGTCGACAATCACGACACTCTCCTGCAGCGAGGTGTTGGGCAGCAGCAGTGCGAACTCCTCGCCACCAATACGGGCCAGAAAATCGACCTCGCGGATGCTCTGTTGCAACAGCTGCACGGTCTGTCGCAGTACGATATCGCCGATGTCGTGGCCGTGGTTGTCATTGATCTGCTTGAAGTGGTCGATATCGATAATGCAAAGAGAGATGGGGGTGGCGTCGCGCCGCGCGCGTGCCAGCTCCTTGGTGGCGACCTCGTGAAAATGGCGGCGGTTTGCGATGGCGGTCAGTTCATCCACCCGCGCCAGCCTCTCGGCGATGTTCTTGGCCGCTTGCAATTCGGCGGTGCGCTCTTCCACCTGTCGTTCCAGATCGCTGGTCAGGGACGCCATGCGGTTGCTGTGGTGTTCGATACTGGTGGCCATGCTGCGAAGCGTCTGGGCAATGTTGCCGATCTCATCATCCCGTTCGTCGGGCAGTGGTGTCTTGCCGTGCGCCACCGCATGGTAGTCCCCGTTGTCGATGCGGGTGAGGGCGTGGCGGAACAGATCCAGTGGCCGCAGGATCTTGTCGCGCATCACCAGGTAGAGCATCGCCATTTCGATGAACAGCGAGAGCACCCCGAGCAGCAGGATGAACCTTGCGGTCTGCGCCGCGTTGGAGGTGAGCAGCGACTTGGGATAGACGGTGACAAACCACCAATCCGGGCCGGTGATGCGGCTTACCGCCAGGTAGGCGTCACTCTGCTCGTCGTCGATGACGTGGGTTGTTGCGGTGTGGCCAAAGACCGTCGTTTGCAAGGTGCGGTAGATCCCCTGCAGCGGGGCGTCGTCCAGGTCGGCAATGTCGAGCAGACCGAGGGTCTGTCGCAGCTCGTCGACCTTCTCCGGGTGGGCGATGAGCCGTCCATCCTCGCGCAGGATGAGGTTATGGGCGCCATGCAGGTGGTCCTTAAAGACGCGCTCAAAGAGGGCGTTGAGCAGAATGTCGTGGCCGACGCTCAGCAGGTGCCGACCCTCGATATCGATAGGGGTCTTGCAGGAGACCATCCACTCCTCCGCAGTCGGGTCGTAGTAGAGCCCGGTCCAGGCGGGGCGGCGCTGCGGATTGTTGGCGGAGGTGGTGATGGTAACCCACTCCTCGGTCGTCACATCCAGCGTCGGGGGGGCGTTGCGCGCCCACGCCAGCCCCGGCCAGTGGACGATGTTGACGTTCTCCGGCATCGAGACGTAGAGGTTGGCGAAGCGGTTGGTCCAGGCGTCACTGAAGCGGTCGACCAGCTGGTAGGCAAGATGGAGCCGGTTGCGAAACTCCTGCTGCGCCACCGGCGCCTGCGGTCCGATGTAGGCAGTGGTGCCGTGGCTGCGGCTGCCATCGGCGCGAATGTAACCATCAAAGGCGCGATCCTGCAGGTGTACGGTGCCGTCCGCGCGCCGCTCAAAGAGCGACCAGAAGGTCTCGTCACTCACCACCTCCTGCCGCGGGTAGGCCTCGATGAAGTGCTGTTTGAAAACCGTCTGATTGTCCTGTGCCAGCACGAAGATGGCACTCTCCTTGCGGCCACGTTCGGTGATGTAGTTGGCGAGGGCATCGAGGGTCTGCTCCCTGAGCGCGGAGATGATGTGCCAGTAACTGAGGGCGGAGACCGCGATGACGACGATGGTGATGCGCAGCGCCATCTGCAGCAATACCTCGCGGGTGAGCGAGTGCTTCATAAGCCGTGTGATGATTGTGGGCAAAATGGTCTTTTCCGTAAGCGGTCAATAACACTTTAATTATAGGTCATAACCGGCACTCGCCCAATTTAGCCGCCGGCCCGTGGCAGCCCCTCCTTTTCCTGCTCCCGCTGCTGCAGCGCCCACATCGCGGCGTAACGACCCTGCTGTGCCAGCAGCTGCTGGTGCGGGCCACGCTCGACGATGGTGCCCTGCTCCATTACCACGATCTCATCGGCGTCGACCACGGTGGAGAGGCGGTGGGCGATCACCAGGGTGGTGTGGTCGGCAGCCAGGCGCTTCAGTGCCTCAAGGATGCTCTTCTCCGACTGCGAATCGAGGGAGGAGGTGGCCTCGTCGAACACCAGTATCCTCGGATTTTTCAGCATCGCCCGGGCAATGGCGATGCGCTGCTTCTCCCCGCCCGACAACTTCAGGCCGCGCTCGCCGACCACGGTCTGGTAACCCTCGGGAAGTGAGAGGATGAAGTCGTGGATGTTGGCCATCTGTGCCGCCTGCTCGATCTCCGCATGTTCCGCGCTGCAGCGGCCGTAGGCGATGTTGTATTCGATGGTGTCGTTAAACAGCACCGTGTCCTGCGGCACGATGCCGATCGCCTCGCGCAGCGACGCCTGGGTGACGTCGCAGATCTCCTGGCCGTTGATCAGGATGCGCCCGGCGCTGACGTTGTAGAAGCGGAACAGCAACCGTGCCAGGGTCGACTTGCCGGCGCCGCTGTGGCCGACCACGGCAAGCTTGCTGCCGGCGGGAATTTCAAACGACACATCGTGCAGGATCGGGCGCTCCTCCTGGTAGTGAAAGGCGACCTGCTCGAAGCGCACGTTGCCATCGCCCACCCGCAGCGGCGCGGCGTCGGCGGCGTCGGTGATCTCCGCCTGCTCATGCAGCAGGGTGAACATGCGCTCCATGTCGGAGAGGGCATGTTTTACCTGGCTGTAGACCACGCCAAGGAAGTTGAGCGGGATGAAGACCTGTAGCATGAAGGCGTTGACCAGCACCAGGTCGCCCAGACTCATGCTGTGGTCGATGAACCCCTGCGCGGCGAGCACCATCACTAAGGTCACCCCGCAGGCGATGATCCCTCCCTGGGCGATGTTGAGCCCCGACATCGAGGTCTGGCTCTTCACCGCCGCCTCCTCCCACTCGGCCAGGGTCTCGCCGTAGCGCCGCTGCTCGAACACCTCGTTGTTGAAGTACTTTACGGTCTCGTAGTTGATGAGGGAGTCGATGGCGATGGAGTTGGCCTCCGAGTCCTTGGCGTTCATGCGGTGGCGAAACTTCATCCGCCAGTTGGTGATGAGAAAGGTGGTGGTGATGTAGAGCACCACCGTCACCACCACGATAGTGGCGAACCAGGGGGAGTAGTTGTTGAGCAGGATCCCCGCCACCAGCCCCAGCTCGATGAAGGTGGGGAGGATGGAGAAGACCATGTAGTTGAGCAGCGAGGAGGCGGAGCGGGTGCCGCGCTCCATGTCGCGCGACAGTGCCCCGGTCTTGCGTTCCAGATGGTAGCGTAGCGAGAGCTGGTGCAGATGGCCCAGCGCCTTTAAGGAGAGGTCGCGCATGGTGCCGTGGCGTACCTTGGCGAAGACCACGTCGCGCAGCTCGTTAAAGGCGGAACCGGCGAGGCGCAGCACGCCGTAGCCGATGAGGAGCGCCAGTGGCAGCGCCAGCATGCGCCCGTCGGGGGTGTCGAGCGCATCGACAATGCCTTTCAGCGCCAGCGGCACGCCGACAATGGCCAGCTTGGAGAGCACTAGAAAGGCGAGCGCCAGACCGGCGCGGCCACGGTAGTTCCACAGATAGGGGAGCAGCGAGTGGACGGTCTGCCAGTCGTGGCGGTCGCTGGCGGGGGCTTCGGTCTGTTTGCGATACATGGTTATGGGTCACTGGTAGTGGCGGGCGTATTCTATTCCGCTATTTGCGGGTTATACTCGATTTTATCAACAATATAAGGTTACCAAGGGGAGAGCGATGGGTATGCCAAGCAAAGAGGAGCTGGCGATCGCGCTGGCGGAGGCGGCGCGTATGCGCGAGCAGGGCGAGGATCCGAAATTTATCGCCAAGGCGCTACTCAATGCCCACTACCAGGTCGAGCAGCTCAACCATGTGCTGGCGGCGGTGGAGCTCTACTTCAACTCCGGCATGGCGGTGACCGAACACCAGAGGCTGAAGAAGGCGGTGGAGGCGACCAAACGGGCGATTGAACGCAGCGCCGGCCTGGAGCATGAGAGCTTCGGCCTGCGTTGAGCCACTCTTTGGCTGAACTGTTGGCCGGGGAGCTGGTCTATCGATGTCGGTGTGCCGAGCCCACGGGGCGAATCATCACTGTCCTTTGAAATAGAGTAATATTGACGCTTGATGCGTCGTACGTTTAGGCGTACGCTTTAGCCGAGGTGATCGTCATGACTACGTTGAATGCAACCGAGGCCCGCTCCAGGCTCTACAGCCTTATTGATGAAGCGGCTGAGACACACCAACCCATCGTGATCACAGGGAAGCGGGGCAACGCCGTGCTGCTCGCCGAAGAGGATTGGAATGCCATTGCCGAAACCATGCACCTGTTGTCGGTGCCGGGAATGCGTGAATCGATCAGGGAAGGGATGGCGCAGAATCCCGACGACTGTTCCAAGGTGCTCGACTGGTGAGCTGGGAGCTCGTCTATACGAAGCAGGCGCAAAAAGATGCGAAAAAGCTCTCAGCATCAGGGTTAAAGAAGAGGGCACAAGAACTGCTGGCACTGATTCGGAAAAACCCGTACCAGAATCCCCCTCCCTATGAAAAACTGGTCGGTGATCTGGCTGGTACCTGTTCAAGGCGAATCAATATTCAGCACAGGCTGGTTTATCAGGTCTATGAAGCAGAGCATCTCATCAAGGTTCTCCGACTCTGGACGCATTACGAGTAATGGCTGAGAGGTGAGTCACTTCCACATTGTGGGAGCGGCGTCTCGCCGCGAAACTCCCACAAGACTAATTACAGGTAACGATATGCCCTTTTATGAATACGCCTGCCAGGCCTGTGGCCACCGTCTGGAGGTGATGCAGAAGATGAACGATGCCCCGCTTGGTGAGTGTCCCGCCTGTCACCAGCCGCAACTGAGGAAGCTGATCTCCGCCGGCAGCTTCACCTCCAAGGCTGCCAGCATCGACAACGCCCCGGCCTGTGCCAGTGGCGGTTGTGGTGCCTCCTGCATGACCAAATAATCAACCAAACACCAAGGAATTCACTATGATGTCGGCTATTCGCCGCTACCTGATGGCCGGTCTGCTGGTCTGGCTGCCGCTTGGTATCACCATTTTGGTGGTGAAGATGCTGGTCGAGCTGATGGATCGTACCCTGCTGCTGCTGCCGGCGCGCTATCAGCCAGAGCAGTTGCTGGGGATGCACATCCCGGGATTCGGGGTGATCCTCGCGGTGCTGGTGGTGCTGACCACCGGTATTGTCTTCGCCAATCTCTTCGGTCGCAAGGTGGTGGCGCTGTGGGAGGCGCTGCTGGCGCGCATCCCGCTGGTCAGTTCGGTCTACTCGGCGGTAAAGCAGATCTCCGAGACCATGTTCTCCACCAACGGCAACTCCTTTCGCAAGGTGCTGCTGGTGGAGTACCCGCGCAAGGGGCTGTGGACCCTCGCCTTTCAGACCGGCACCGATATCGGCGAGGCGCAGTGCAAGACGGGGCGCGAGGTGATCAATATCTATGTACCGACCACCCCCAACCCCACCTCCGGCTTCTTTCTGATGGTGCCAAAAGAGGATGTGGTGGAGCTGCGGATGAGCGTGGATGAGGGTTTGCGCATGATCATCTCCATGGGTTCGGTGGTACCCCGTGCCGCAGGCCAGGAAAAGTGTCCGCCTGCCGTTCCCCCCGTGGCGTAGCCCGGCCCAACCGATGGCGCCGCCGCGCGGCGGTTGCACGCGGCCGTGCCAATCCGTAACATTCCCGCTTTTCGCTCCCTATAACTGCAGGAACAGACCATGCGCACCCTCTATTGCGGCCAGTTGAATGAATCCCACATCGACCAGCAGGTCGAGCTTGCCGGCTGGGTGCATCGCCGTCGCGACCACGGTGGGGTGATCTTCATCGACCTGCGTGACCGCGAGGGGGTGGCACAGGTGGTCTTCGACCCCGACCTGCCGGCGGTCTTCGCCAACGCCGAGGCGGTACGCAACGAGTTTGTGGTGCAGATTAAGGGTGTCGTGCGCGCCCGCCCCGCCGGTACCACCAATGCCGACCTGCCCACCGGCATGATCGAGGTGCTGGGCAAGGAGCTGACCATCCTCAACCGCTCCGAGACCCCGCCCTTCATGCTCGATGTGGAGGACCACGAGGTGGGCGAGGAGCACCGCCTGAAGTACCGTTATATCGACCTGCGCCGCCCGCAGATGTACCAGCGCATGAAGTTCCGCTCCGAGATGACCCGCGCCCTGCGCTACTACCTGGATGAGCGCGGCTTTCTCGACATCGAGACCCCGATGCTGACCAAGGCGACCCCCGAGGGGGCGCGCGACTATCTGGTGCCGAGCCGCACCCATCAGGGAAGCTTCTTTGCCCTGCCGCAGTCGCCGCAGATCTTCAAGCAGTTGCTGATGGTCTCGGGGATGGATCGCTACTACCAGATCGTGCGCTGCTTCCGCGACGAGGATCTGCGCGCCGACCGCCAGCCCGAGTTCACCCAGCTCGATATCGAGACCTCGTTCATGGACGAGGAGCAGATCATGACCCTGGTCGAGGGGATGATTCGCGAGATGTTCGCCAAGGTGCTGGAGGTGGCGCTGCCCAACCCCTTCCCGCGCATGCCCTACAGCGAGGCGATGCTGCGCTTTGGCTCCGACAAGCCCGACTTGCGCATCGCGCTGGAGCTGGTCGAGGTGGCCGACCTGATGCGGCAGGTCGAGTTCAAGGTCTTCGCCGCGCCGGCCAATGATCCCGCCTGCCGCGTTACCGCGCTGCGCGTGCCCAAGGGGGGGGAGATCTCGCGCAAGGAGATCGACGACTACACCAAGTATGTCGGCATCTACGGCGCCAGGGGGCTCGCCTACATCAAGGTCAACGAGCTGGCCAAGGGGGTCGAGGGGCTGCAGTCGCCGATCATCAAGTTCCTGCCTGCCGAGGTGGTGCTGGATATCATGACGCGCGTCGGTGCCGAGGATGGCGACATCGTCTTCTTTGGCGCCGACAAGGCGAAGGTGGTGAGCGAGGCGCTGGGGGCGCTGCGGGTCAAGATTGGCCACGACCGCGGCCTGGTGGCCCACGGCTGGGCGCCGCTCTGGGTGGTCGATTTCCCGATGTTCGAGTGGGACGAGAAGTCCAACCGCTGGAGCTCGCTGCACCACCCCTTCACCGCGCCGCGTGAGGAGGACATCGGCAAGCTCGAATCCGATCCGGGCAACTGCCTCTCACGCGCCTACGACATGGTGCTCAACGGCACCGAGGTGGGCGGTGGCTCGATGCGTATCTACCGCGAGCAGGTGCAGGAGACGGTATTCCGCGCCTTGGGGATCAGTGACGAGGAGGCGCGCGACAAGTTCGGCTTCCTGCTCGATGCCCTGAAGTATGGCTGCCCGCCCCACGGCGGCCTCGCCTTCGGTCTCGACCGTCTGGTGATGCTGATGACCGGTGCCGCGTCGATTCGTGACGTGATGGCCTTCCCCAAGACCCAGACCGCCGCCTGCCTGCTCACCGATGCCCCCTCGCAGGTCAGCCCGGCGCAGCTGGTGGAGCTCGGCATTCGTGTCGCCAAGCCGCTCAAGGAAGAGAAGAAGGGCTAAGTGATCTATTAACGTGTGGGAGCGGCGTCTCGCCGCGAATTTCATTCCTGCCATCGACTATTCGCGGCGAGA
>JAPHSX010000020.1 GCA_026196575.1 Gammaproteobacteria bacterium
CCCTCACCCGAGCTCTCCTGCAGCCCCCCCTTGCCGAAGATGTGGGTGGAGGTCTCGCCGGTGATCACCAGTACCGGCAGCTTGTCGGCGTAGGCATTGGCGATGCCGGTGACCAGGTTGGTGGCGCCGGGACCGGCGGTGGTGATGCAGGCGCCGATGCGCCCCGAGGCGCGGGCGTAACCACCCGCCATGAAGGCGGCCCCCTGCTCGTGCTTCACCAGCACGCTCTGGATGCCGGAGTTGTAGAGGCGGTCGTAGACCGGCAGGATGTGCGCCCCCGGCATGCCGAAGAGGGTATCTATCCCCAGCCGTTGCAGGTACTTTACGATGAGTTCACTTACGGTAACGTTCATCTCGATGCGTCGTCGACGGCGTATCCAGGTCGGGGCCGTTTGGGGCGGCGGACGGTAATCATTTTCGCGAACGCCCGATTATGAAGAGCCGCCCCACAGGTATCAAGGCATTATTGGCGGCTTGTTGGCAGTGCGCAGAGAAGGGTAGTATCGAATCAATTAAGCGACACGAGGTTAGTAATGGCAAGTACAGTAATGAAAACATGGCAGGCGGCGCTGGTCCATCTGCTGATTCTGGTGATGGTGGTGAATGTGCACCTTATCGGCCTGGCCGATGTCAGCCTCTATGGCATCAATATCTCCCTCTACAGCCTGCTCGCCTACATCCTCTACAGTCTCTTTCTCTCCAGCAGCAGAGATCCCTTTTTACGCCACCACCTGAACGCCTCGGTGGGCACCTTCTTCGTCTACTTTTTCCTCAGTAGCCTCTACAGCGGCATGATGTTCGTGTTGGGTTATCAGGTGAATGTGATCCACTGGGCGCTGCTGCAACAGGCCAACTTCTCCACCTGGGTGGCACTGGCCCCGCTGCTGGCGATCCTGGTGCATACCGTGATGGCCACGGTGCGTGGCGCGATGCTGGCCCTGCAGGGCAGGGATGCCGATGGCAGGCCGATCGATAACTAAAGGGAGTTATTGTGGCGGTTTGTGCGAATAGATCTCGTCGATGGCGATCACCTGTCCACTCTCCAGCTCCTCGGAACCGGCATCGCGCACCCCGGTGATCACCACATCAAAATTGAGGGTAATCCCGGCCAGCGGCGGGTTGGCGTCGATGGTCACCTCCTGCTCATCGACTGCCACCACGATCACCTCCACCGCCTCCTCGCCCTGACCCCGGCGAAATGACATGCCGACGCGAATATCTTCGCCCTTGAAACGCTCGCGCGGCACCTTTTGCATCAGCCGCTCGTCGCGCTCACCGTAGCCCTGCTCCGGGGTGAGGGTGAACTGGAGGCGCTCGCCCCAGCGGCGCCCCTCCAGTTGCGCCTCGAAGGCGGGAAAGAGGGCGTTGGTGCCATGAATGTAGCTAAGGGCGTCCTGCCCGTCGGTGGTGCCGATGGTGTTGCCATGGTTGTCGCGCAGGGTGTATTCGAGGGTGACAACCTTGTTTTGCTGGATGGGCATGGTGGCCTCGCTTCTCTCGGGGGAGGATGGCAGCCTTTCGGCTAGACTAAACGGGTGACAGACGATAATGGATCAGTGGCGAAATGTCTAAATTCGTAACCTTTCATAGCCGCGCTGCCGGGGACTTTATGCTGTTTGGCGAGGTGGCGCGCAACCTGTTGCAGGGGATGGGTCACAGCGGCACCGTGCCCGGCGCCCTCCTGCCGGAGGATATTGAACCGGCACTGCAGCGACTGCGGGCGAG
This sequence comes from Gammaproteobacteria bacterium, assembly GCA_026196575.1. Lineage (GTDB taxonomy): Bacteria > Pseudomonadota > Gammaproteobacteria > Thiohalomonadales > Thiohalomonadaceae > JAPHSX01. The sequence goes on from JAPHSX010000020.1 coordinate 1,726, forward strand.
TCTGGCCAGCGCGCCGGCGGTCGCGGCGGGCCAGTCGGATGACGAGCCCGAGGTGCCCCTGTCGCGGCGCGCCTATCCGCTGGTGAAGATGCTGGAGGCCTCGCTGGCGGCGCAGTGTGAGGTGATGTGGGAGTGATGTTGACGCTTTGCCGGCACAGGGCGATGCCATGACCGAACCCTCATCCGTGGCGCAAGACGGCCACTCCCCATCCAGTATCAGGTTCTGGCTGGAGGAGGCGCGGCTGCTCAAGGAGACGGCAGAGCAGAGCTGGGGCGCCAACCGGGCGGTAGTCGAGCAGGTCAAGCTCATCTACGGCCCGCAGCAGGATCGGGCGTTGCACCAAACCACCGACGAGCTGGGGGTGGAGCTCAATCTGCTCTACCGTTATCTGGTCTCGCTGGCGATACAGTATCTGGCGATTGGTATGCTGATCGACCGCGATCCCAGCTATTTTCTGCCACAGCCGCCGGGGCACCGCATCGTGGCGCTGCTGGAGACCTGTGGGGTGGTAATGACGCCGCAGCAGCGGCAACTGTTGCTGGAGATAGAGAACGCCTATGAGTGGGCAGAGCGCTTTGCGGTGGGCGCATTGCGCAATGGTCATGACGAGCTGCGCCAGCTGACCCATCAACTCTCGATAAAGGACTGCCTGAGTGTTGAGGAGAAGGCGGCGCTGGATCAGCTCTACCAGACGCTGCGCGCCACGGCGCAGCGGCAGGGCGCCACCGGTTAGTCTGCCGGCGGCCTCAGAAACCCGTCGTTAATCATCAGCTCAGTGGCGAGCTTCGGCTCCTGCGCATCCAGCGGCAGCGCCAGATAGTAGGGGAGGGTAACCGCCTCTGCGGTCAATTTCAGCGCCCCGCTCTCACCGAGGCGCTGCAACACCGATTCGAGGGTCGCAACCAGGTTGGCGGGGGCGCCGTTCGGGTATTGCCCGGCCATGTGCTCTATCAGCTGGGCCACCGTGTGCTGACCATCGGCCAGCGCAATAACGGCCCCCATCCATGGGTCGAGCGGGGTGACGGCGTTCTGGTCGTGAACGTCGATCAGCGATACGGTATCGCCCGCCACCCGGTAGACGGTGGTGCGGCTGAAGTAGTGTGCGCGGTTCAAGGGGTGCTCCAGGTCTCTGTTCCGTCTGTTTTACATGCCAAGGCGTTGTTGCAGGCCGCTCTGCTGCAGCGCCCTGCCCACATTGGCGCCAAGGCGCCTTCCGAGCACCGCCTCCAGGTGCAACTGCAGGTCAAAGTCCATCGCATCGAGCAGGTTCTTCAGATAGAGCCCCGCCTCGGTCTCCCCCTCGATGGCGAGACGACGGTGAAAGAAGAGGGTGTCGGGGTCTTCGCAGCGGCTGGCCAGTTGCCAGAAGTCGTTGAGATTGCCGCTGATACGCACATCCCACGGCTGGGCGGCGCCACCCTTCGGCTGACGCCTGATACGGGTGCCCTGAATGCGGAACAGCAGCTCGCTGCGGGTATCCTTGATGCGAATGGCGAGGCGTTTGCCGTCGAGGTCGTGCAGCTGCTCGGCCATGTACTGGCCGCGCAACAGGTGGTTGAAGAGGCGGCTCAGCAACTCGCTATGGACGCTGTCGGGCAGCGTGCGCAGCAGCAGGGAGAGCGGTGTGAGTGGTGCTTGCATGGTAATACCCCGGTAGAGACCCCAACTATGGCAGATGGCCCTCTGCAGTTTATGAATTCATGGGTAAACCGTCACTTGGACATTTGCGGGTGAACGGTTAGCCTTGAGAGAGTGAACTATAAACCAGGAGCTTGTCGTGGCGAAACAGCAAATACACCTCTCCATCGGCGGCATGAGTTGTGCGGGCTGCGTGGCGACGGTCGAAAAGGCGCTGCAGGCGGTGCCGGGGGTGGCGGAGGCGAGCGTGAGCTTTGCCGAACATACCGCGCTGGTGAGCGGTGCGGTTGAGGTCGCGACCCTGCTCAAGGCGGTGGCCGATGCCGGCTACGAGGCAGCCGAGATGCGGGGGCTGGACGAGGAACAGGCGGAGCGTGAGGCGCGGGAACTGGCCCACACCCGCCAGCTGTTCCGCCAGGCGGCGGTGGCGGCGGCGGTCGGCTTTCCGCTGATGGGCGCGGAGATGGCAGGCTGGCTGCCGCGACTGAGCGAGGGGCGTCCCTTCTGGCTGCTGGTCGCGGCGCTAACGCTGGCGGCGATGCTCTACGCGGGGCGCCACTTCTTTGTTGGTGCCTGGAAGCAGTTCAAACACCACAACGCCAACATGGATACCCTCATCGCCATCGGCACCGGCTCGGCGTGGCTCTACTCGCTGGCCATCACCCTCTCCCCCGAGAGCGTACCGACCCTGGCACAGCACGCCTACTTCGAGGCAGCCACCATCATCATCGCCCTCATCAACTTTGGCTCGGCGCTGGAGATGCGCGCCCGCGGCAAGACCTCGGAGGCGATCAAGCGGCTGGTCGGGCTACAGCCAAAGAGCGCCCGGGTGGTGCGCGAGGGCAGAGAGCTGGATGTGGCGATCCTCACGGTGGGGCTTAACGAGACGGTGCGGGTGCGCCCCGGCGAGCGCATCCCGCTGGACGGGGTGATCATCGACGGCCACTCCTGGGTGGACGAGTCGATGATTAGCGGCGAGCCGCTGCCGGTGGACAAGGCGAAGGGGGATGCGGTGATCGGCGGCACCATCAACACCTCCGGCTCCTTCCTCTACCAGGTCAAGCGCATCGGCAAGGAGTCGGTGCTGGCGCAGATCATCGAGATGGTGCGCACCGCCCAGGGGAGCAAGCCGGCCATCGGCCGACTGGTCGACAAGGTGGCGGGGGTCTTCGCCCCCAGCGTGCTCATTATCGCCGTCATCACCTTCCTCGCCTGGTTCAACTTCGGACCGCCGCCGGTGGTGAGCTTTGCCATCGTCGCCACCATGACGGTGCTCATTATCGCCTGCCCCTGCGCCCTGGGGCTCGCCACCCCCATCTCGATTATGGTCGGGGTGGGCAAGGCGGCGGAGTACGGGGTGCTGATTCGCAACGGCGAGGCGCTGCAACAGGCGGGCAGGCTCGACACCATCGTCCTCGACAAGACCGGCACCGTCACCGAGGGGCGCCCGCAGCTCACCGACATCATCCCCTTTCACGGCGCCGATGCCGACCACCTGCTGGCCATCGCCGCCACCGTGGAGGCGGGCTCCGAGCACCCGCTGGGTGCGGCCATCGTCGCCGGGGCCGACGAGCGCGGTCTGGCGCGGCTGGAGATCAGCCATTTCGAGGCAGTGAGCGGCCGCGGGGTGCGGGCCGAAATGAACGGGCAGCAGGTCTACCTCGGCACCCAGCCCTTCCTCGCCGCAAGCGGCGTCTACCTCGGTCACCTCGAGGAGGATGGGGCGCGCCTCGCCGCCGCGGGCAAGACCCCCATCTACATGGGACTAAATGGCGCCGGGGCGGCGGTGTTCGCGGTGGCCGATCCGATCCGCGCCGACTCCGCCGCCGCCATCGCGCGTCTGCACAAGGAGGGGATGACGGTGGTGATGCTCACCGGCGACCATCGCAGCACCGCCACGGCGGTGGCCAGAGCGGTGGGCATTGATGAGGTGATCGCCGAGGTGCTGCCGCAGGAGAAGGATCAGCATATCGCGCGGTTGCAGGGGCTGGGGCGCATCGTCGCCATGGTGGGCGACGGCATTAACGACGCCCCGGCGCTGGCCCGTGCCGATGTCGGCTTTGCCATCGGCTCCGGCACCGATGTGGCCATTGCCAGCGCCGACATCACCCTGATGCGCGGCTCCCTGCACGGCGTGGCCGACGCCATCGCCATCTCGCGGGCCACGGTGCGCAACATCAAGCAGAACCTGTTCGGCGCCTTTATCTACAACACCCTCGGCATTCCGGTGGCCGCCGGCGTGCTCTACCCCTTCCTTGGCATGCTGCTCAACCCGATGGTGGCCGGGGCGGCGATGGCGCTCTCCTCCTTTACCGTGGTAAGCAACGCCAACCGCCTGCGCCTCTTCAAGACCGGGGGTGCGCGATGATCGGGGTCAATCTGGCTGGGCTGCTGCTGATCGGGCTGATCATCTGGTGGTTCTGGCTTGCCACAAAATAGCCGCGCGTGAGGCTGCTCTACAGCTCCACCAATGCGCTGGTGGTCGCCCACCTGCGCAATCTGCTGGAGGGGGCCGGGATTGTCTGTCGCATGAAGAACGAGTTTCTCTACAGTGCGGCGGGGGAGTTGCCCCCCACCGAGGCGTGGCCCGAGCTGTGGGTCGCCGCCGCCGATTTTGACCGGGCCCAGGCACTTATCACCGAAGCGACGAGCGACAAATCACACCTGCCATCGTGGCAGTGCGGCCATTGTGGCGAGACGGTCGAGGGGCAGTTCAGCGCCTGCTGGCGCTGCGGCACGGTGAGACCGCCGCCGGCATAATCAACGCTTTGCGGGCGGGGCTTGGGCTACCAGCCTATCAATGGAAATAACGCCCACCCGCCGCCACGGCGATGGTAACGAGGCCGAGAATGGTGTTAATCCCCACCCAGTCGCGGATGGTGTCGATGTGCCCCTTGCCCTCGGGCCAGAGCTGCGCGGCGACGGCGCGCTTCAGCCCCTGGAAGGGGACAAAGTAGACATAGAGATAGATGGCGATCATCACCAGCCCGGTGGCGTGCATGATGTGAATGTAGATACCGGCGCTGGCCATGCCGCCAAAGGTGACGAAGAGCATCCAGTAACCGGTGGCGGCAATGGTGATAACGGCGCCCCAGACCACGGGAAAGAAGCGGTTAAACACCCCCACCCACAACCGCTGGCGCAGCGGCGGCTCCAGCAGCTCGGCGGCGACCGGGCGCAGCATCTGGTGGGCAAAGAACATCCCGCCCACCCAAAGGACGGCGGCAAGCAGGTGCAGGGTAACGGTGATGGTCATGATTTTTCTCCGAACGGTCAGTTGGTTGTCTTGAGTTCATTGCCCGCGGCGTGCTGCGCCAGCCAGCCGCGCAGCCGTTTGACCAGGAGGTCGCCCTGGGCGGTGAAGTGGTGGTCGGCACCACGAATGGTGAGCTGCCGATAGTTGAGGGCACGCCCCAGTTTCGGCGTGTAACGGCTGGCGATGTCGGCATAGGCGGGGGGCTGCCGGCCGTCATCGGCCGTGTTGCGCCGGGTCAGATCGTAGCGGCGTTTGGCGCTTTCCACCACGGCACGGGTGTCGTGCTCGCCGTAGATATCGAGGATCGGCAGCGTAAGTTGTGCCAGTGCGCTGGCACCATCGAGCCGTGGTTCGGCATTTTGGCTGCCGTCCAGGCTAATCACCACCACTCCCTGCACGGCGGGCACAAGATTGGCGCCCAGGTAGTCGATGGCGGCGAGCGCCCCCTCGCCATGACCGACCAGCACAAGATTGAGAATGCCGCGCCGCTCCAGCTCCGCCAGGGCGGCGGCAATGCGCGGACGCATGTCATCGAGCCGCGCAGTGGTGAGTTGTGACGAAGCGGCCTGCGGCAATTGCAGCGCCAGCGTGTGCCAGCCGGCGGCGGGTAGCTGGCGGCGCAGTGGCTGGATCACGGCGGGCCAGTCGGGGTGGCCGTTCAGGTCGTGCAGCAACAACACCCCGCCCAATGCCTGCCCCCGGGTCTGCTGCCGGAACAGCGCCAGCACCTCATCGCCCTCAACCTGCAGGGTGATCGCCTCGCCATCTCCGAGCTGCGCCCGCAGCGCCGCAGCCAGCTGCTGTTCGACCGTCATCACACTGTGCGTTGCGGCCTCGGCGGCAACGGCCTCACCCTCTTGCGGCGTCTTACTAGTGTCCTCCTCGGCATGGGCGTGCGCAACCAGCAGGGTCAACAGGGTCAGCAGCATTGGATAAGGTCGCATGGGCATGATGTGGGGTCCGTTTTTGACAAGGCAAGTATAGGGTAGGGCGGCGGGATGCCAAAATGCCAAATGTCGCAAAAGCGATGCGGAGCGGGTACTATTCGGGATTATTTTATGGCGCACCGCCCGGCCAGGGTGGTGCAAACTGAACCGATTGCTACCCAGTATTACAGAGAGGCGAACACCATGGCCGATTACCAGATTGCCCCCTCCATCCTGTCGGCGGACTTTGCCCGTCTTGGCGAAGAGGTCGATAATGTCCTCAAGTCCGGTGCCGATATCGTGCACTTCGACGTGATGGACAACCACTATGTGCCGAACCTCACCATTGGCCCGCTGGTCTGCGAGGCGCTGCGCAAACATGGTGTCACCGCCCCCATCGACGTCCATCTGATGGTCAAGCCGGTCGACCGCATCATCCCCGACTTCGCCAAGGCGGGGGCCACCTACATCACCTTCCACCCGGAGGCCTCCGAGCACATCGACCGCACCATCGGCCTCATCAAGGAGAGCGGCTGCAAGGCGGGGCTGGTCTTCAACCCCGCCACCCCGCTCGACGTCCTTGAGTACACCCTGCCCAAGCTCGACATGGTGCTGCTGATGTCGGTCAACCCCGGTTTTGGCGGGCAGAAGTTCATCCCCTACGTCCTCGACAAGGCGCGCAAGGTGAGCGCCATGATCAAGGCCGGCGGTTACAACTGCCGTCTGGAGATCGACGGCGGCGTTGGCCCCGGCAACATCAAAGAGGTCGCCGAGGCGGGTGTCGATACCTTCGTTGCCGGCTCTGCCGTCTTTGGCAAACGCAACCTGAGCGACGCCAACCAGTACGACTCGATCATCGCCGAGATGCGTGCCGAGTTGGCCAAGGTTGGGAAATAAGATCCAGTCGGCCACAGAGGCACAGAGTTCACGGAGTGTATGTATTGTGCCCTGTGTCCTCTGTGGCTCCGTGGCAAAGAAATTCTATGATTAAAAAACCCGAAATGATCCTCATCGATGTCGACGGCACGCTGGTGGACAGCGTGCCCGACCTCGCCTACTGCGTCGATGAGATGATGAAGCGGCTCGGCCTGCCGGAGCGGGGCGAGGCCAGGGTACGCGAGTGGGTCGGCAACGGCGTCGAGCGGCTCTGTCGGCGCGCCCTTATCGGCCAGCTCGACGGTGAGCCGGATGAGGCGCTGTTCGACCGGGCCTATCCAATCTTTCTCGACCTCTACGCCGCCAACACCACCCAGCGCTCCACGCTC
>JAPHSX010000052.1 GCA_026196575.1 Gammaproteobacteria bacterium
CAGCGCCGATGATAGTGTGGGAGTTCCCATGCGAAAGTAGGACACTGCCAGGGTTTAATACCAAAAAACCTCTGCTGCTTGCAGGGGTTTTTTTTCGCCTGCACTATTCATGTTTCAACCTCTCGTCGGTTCCACATGCCGTCGGGCATGCTGAGGCTGTTACTTGCGACATGACAGATACGCTGCACTCCTTAATCGCCATGCTGGCCGATGGGCGTTTTCACTCAGGCGAGGCGCTAGGTGCGCGTCTGGGTATCGGCCGATCTGCGGTTTGGAAATCCCTACAACAATTACCCGCACTGGGGTTGGAGGTTCATGCGGTTAGCGGGCGAGGTTATCGATTGGCTGAACCCATTGAACTCCTTGATGCGGGTTCGATATCCTCACGGTTGATCGCCCCCTGTAGCCGCCTTCTGACAGGGATGCAGATCTTACCGGCAGTTGACTCCACTAATAATTTTCTCAAGCAGGCAGCCGAGAATGGCGCCCCCTCCGGTATGGTTTGCTTGGCCGAGTCTCAGCAGGCTGGTCGTGGGCGACGTGGTCGCCATTGGCACTCCCCCTACGGTAGCAACATTTACCTCTCCATTTTATGGCGTTTTCATGAGGGCATGAGCCGCCTCGGCGGCTTGAGTTTGGCTGTGGCAGTGGCCATCATGCGTGGTCTTGATGCGTTGGGAGTCCGTGATATCGGGATAAAATGGCCGAATGATATTGTTAGCAAAGAGGGAAAAATCGCGGGTATCTTGCTGGAGATTGCAGGTGAAAGCGGTGGCCCCTGTCATGCGGTCATTGGTGCTGGCGTAAACTATGCTATGTCGCCAGCGGCCGGCAGCGTCATTAATCAACCCTGGACGTCGCTGCTTGCTACGGGGACAGTTGTAGGGCGTAATGAACTGGCAGCGATGTTGCTGAACCGGATCCTTGAAGTGCTTGCCATTTACGAGATGAGGGGTTTTGAGCCTTTTCGTGCCGAGTGGCAGCGCTGGGATATGCTGCGCGATCAGGCGGTGACACTACATCTGGCCAATCAATCGTGTCATGGAGTTGCACGGGGAATTGATGAGACGGGGATGCTGCTGGTGGAACATGAGGGAAAGGTGCAACGTTATGCCTCGGCTGATGTATCGTTGCGAAAGGCTATTTGATGATTCTTTTGATTGATATTGGCAATAGCGACGTCAAGTGTGCCCTTTTGCAGGGGGGGAGGGTAGTTTCAAGTTCGCGCTGCCGCGACACCATGTCTGAGGCTGGCTTCGACTGGCCCATAGAAATACCAGCAAGGCCTGATGCGATCTATCTGATAAGTGTTGGTAGTGAGCAGATCGAACAGCTCCTAATGGCCGAATGTTGTGTCCACTGGGGGCTGACACCGGTCAAACTTCATACGTCGACACAGTGTGCCGGGATCACCAATGGGTATAATCACCCGCTTAGCCTGGGCGTTGATCGATGGGCGGCAATGATCGGCGCCTATCAATTAGTGGCTGCGGCGCTGCTGGTAATCGATTGTGGCACCGCCTGTACAGCCGATATAGTTGACAGTGACGGTCGGCACCTTGGCGGAGCGATTATGCCCGGTTTGCAGCTGATGCGGCAGAGCCTGCGGGCAGGTGTGGCGCGTATTGACGCGGTGGATAATCTGAATCTACTTCCCGGATTGGGGTGCTCAACTTCACAGTGTATTCACCTGGGGGTAACCGAGGCACTGCTTGGATTTATTGAAAGGATGGAGCGTATTGCCATGGCACAGGTTGGAGCAGGGCTGGCGGTGGTGATTACTGGTGGGGGGGCTGTGGAGTTGTTGCCACACCTCCAGGGCCATATACGCTATGAGCGCGACCTGATATTTCTCGGGATGACTGCCATGGTGATGGAAGAGAGGGATGGGGCAGCGTCATGAGAGGTTTTTTTGTTTTGTTGGCAATAACGAACCTGCTCTTTTTTGTCTGGCAATGGCGATCTGAGCCTCAGAGCGGCGAGGTGTCGCCCTATGCAGACACCCCTCTTTACCGTGAAGGGCTAACGCTTATTTCCGAACTCGAAGAGTGGAAGATGCCGCCGGTGCGCAAGTTTGTGCCGGCGGCAGAAGGCTCAACCTTGCCCCCCCTGCCCGAGCCGGGGTCGGTCATGGCTGAGGGCGAAACGGAGGAGGCTAGCAGCGGGGGGGCTTCTCCAGAGTCGGCTCTTTACTGCTATCAAAGTTCGCCGTTGGAGACCTTGGCCGATGCCGGGGCGTTACAGCAGCGGTTGCTGGCCAACGGGATTAAGACGGGCGAGCGCATTGAGGTGCAGGAGCAAAAAATCAACTACTGGGTAATGCTGCCAGCAGGCAAGGATGAGACCAAGGTTGGCAGCGTGGTCGGCGCGCTAAAGCAAAAGCAGGTAAAGGACTTTTTTGTTATCCGCAGTGGACGCTATGAAAATACGATTTCATTGGGGGTCTACTCCACCCAAGAGCGAGCGGAGCAGCGGTACAAAGAGATTGTCGCACTCAATTTACGGCATCCCAAGCCGCTGATAGAGGCGCTGGAACTGCCGGCCAAACGGTTGGCTGTGACATTTGAACTGGCCCAAAAGGAGCTCCCTGGAGGGCTGCAACCCCTACTTGATCCGGCCAGTCAGCCGCGCCTGCGGAAAATCCCCTGCAATTGAGTAACAACAAATTGCCAATGGCGTGCGTATTCCTTAGAATACGCCGCTCGCTGCCGACCCCTGTCGGTGGTTATTTGCCGACATAGCACAACTGGTAGTGCAACTGATTTGTAATCAGTAGGTTCGGGGTTCAAGTCCTCGTGTCGGCACCAATATTTACATGGGGGCGGCGTGGTATTCCCCATGGGTGCAATTGCACTGGCCGTGAGTTGCAGAAAAAGATCAAAAACTGTGGTTTCAATGGTTGACAGATGCCCGCACGAGAATCACAATAACGGGCTTAGTTTGCTGGAGGGGTTCCCGAGTGGCTAAAGGGATCAGACTGTAAATCTGACGGCTCTGCCTTCGGTGGTTCGAATCCACCCCCCTCCACCATTTGATGTACGGAAGATGACGGAACATCGAGTCGGCTGCGTGTTGCGCCTAGCGCGGGTGTAGTTCAATGGTAGAACTTCAGCCTTCCAAGCTGACTACGTGGGTTCGATTCCCATCACCCGCTCCATAGCACTGTGAGCAAAGAGATATAGGCCCAGGTAGCTCAGTTGGTAGAGCACACCCTTGGTAAGGGTGAGGTCGGCAGTTCGAATCTGCTCCTGGGCTCCATTTTTAGTAGTTATACCTTAAATGTTAATGCAGATGATGCTTTCCGGTTCGGAGGAGTAGAAGCGATGTCCAAGGAAAAATTTCAACGCACGAAACCGCACGTAAACGTCGGCACCATCGGTCACGTCGACCATGGCAAGACCACGCTCACCGCCGCACTGACCAAATGCATG
>JAPHSX010000061.1 GCA_026196575.1 Gammaproteobacteria bacterium
GAGAGCAGCGAATCGGCGGTTCGCGCCTTGAGCTGGATCTCGGCCCCCTCCACGGTGGTATTGCCCACCTGCGCCATGATCCATACGTCCCCATCCTTTACCGCATCGATCTCGTCCGTGATCTCTTCACGGAATATCTTCAGCTCATAGCTGGCGCCACCCCGCTCGGCACCCATGGCAAACTCCACACTATCGATGCGTTCCGGCTCAAGCCCACCCTGCGACTCATAGAGCAGCATAAACGGGGTGCCATCCGCATAACGCAACGTATAGTTGGCATACTCCTCGGTCGCCGTCGGCATGCGGTAGGCACGCCCGGCACTGACCCGCGCATAGCCTGTCTCGCCCACCAGCCGGTTTACCGCCAGCCGCGGCGAGTGCAGGGTGCCCACCATACTACTCTGCTCCATCATCTCGCCAAGGTTCACCACCCAGCGCGCCGCTGGTTTCCACTCACCATTAAAGAAGAGACGCGACAGGTGGTGCCGGTAACTCGCGCCGGTATCAAAATAGTCCGCCGCGGTCACCTCATCCAGGCGCAGCTCACCGCCCCACACCAGACGCGTGCTGTCGTTAAGACGAAAGCGGTGTGACAGCTCCAGATTGTAGCGCTCTGACTGCATGCTGGTATCGACTGGCAGTGTTTGGTCACTCTTTCCGTAGGGATCGATAAATGGCACCATCGCTGGCGGCACCGTAACACCCAGCAGCTCGGAATAGATGTCGGATAACAACGCGGTCTGGTAGCTGTCCTCTACCTTGTGGCTGTTGTGGTAGAGCTGGGCATTAATCTCGCTCTCCGAGTCGATAATGTGCTGCCACTTCAGCTGCTGATAGTGGGTGCTGTTCTGGCGCTCGCGCACCGGTGAGCTCACATCAGTGGTTTCACCCACCTCGCGCGGTCCGCTCGCACCACCAAACTGCATTGTCAGGTAGTCATTCACCCCGCCGCGATAGTCGCCACGAAAGGTGAGGGCGGCGGTGCGATTATCGTCATTCAACTCGTAGTGGTTGCCATCGGTTGCGGTGTACGCCTCAAAACCGTCATCCTCCTTGTAGCTGCCGCTGAGGCGATAGGTGAAGTCACCCCCGCCACCGCCATAACGCAGCGTCGTCTCGCGATACTGGTCATCGTCCAGCGTCACGGTGGCGCGGCTGCCCTGCTGGGTCGAGGGGTGGCGGGTAATGATGTGGATCACGCCAAGGAAGGCGTTGCTGCCATAGGTGACGCCGTTGGGGCCACGGCTCACCTCGATGCGCTCGATATCATCGATGACCAGCGGCAGATCGGTCCACTCCGCACCGCCGGTGCCCCAGGTGTAGATCGAGCGACCGTCGATCAGCACCTGCATGCGCCGTGAATACTGGTTGGTATTGCCATGGTAGGTGACGGCGGTACGCGGCCCATCGGTATCGTGGTAGTGACCAATCTGAAATCCCGCCACCAGGCGCAACAGATCGCTCAGCTCCAGCGCACCGGAGGCCTCGATCATCTCGCGGTCAATCACCGTCACCGCCGTTGGCAACTCATCCATTGACTGGGGCAGGCGCGTGATGTTCAGCACCACCGGGATATCGAGCAGATAATCCTCCCCCTCGAAGGCGACCGCCTTGCCGGCGCAGGCGAAGCCACACAGTCCCATAAGGGCCAGCGTGACCACGGCCTCACGACGGTGTGTTGACCTGCTGTTGCTGTGGTATTGACGAGATGACATTTTTTCTTGCTCTTTGCGACTTTCCCCGACAAAACGATCCCTGTACCCTCTATCGACACCGAGTTTCAATCATTAACCGCAATGGGTCAATCTCCACACACCACCATGTCCACTCCAGCAGAGAACAAGTGCGCACGCTGCCACAACTCCAAGTGCTGCACCTATATCACCCAGCAGATCACCACCCCGCGTGCGATGAGCGACTTCGACACCCTGCTGTGGCAGCTCTCCCACAGCGAGGTGCAGCTCTACAAGGACGAGGATGGCTGGTTCCTGCTTATCAACACCCCCTGTCTGCACCTGCAACCGGGGGGCGGCTGCGGCATCTACGAGGTGCGCCCGCAGATTTGCCGCGGCCACAGCAACGATTTCTGCGAACTCGACGCACCGGCAGAGGAGGGGTTTGAGCGCTTCTTCGATGGCTATGAGAGCCTGTTGAAATACTGCAAAAAGCGCTTCAAGGGGTGGGAGAAGCGGTACAAAAAAGCGTAACCCTCAGCCTCCGGGCATGATGTCGAGAAAGGTGTCAATCGCCTCAAACTCCGCCACATCGCGTCGCCCCTGTTGCGTATCGGGCTGATAGACCGCCAGCAGCCAGCCGATACCGTAGCGTTTGGCCGAGCGCAACACCGCCAGGCTATCATCCACCAGCAGGGTGTGGGCCGGGTCAAAGGGCTGCTCGGCACGCAGCCGCTCCCAGAAGGCCTGCTCCTCCTTGGCCACGCCGTAGTCATGGGAGCAGATCAGCTGATCGAAGTGGCCACCCAGCTGGGTGCGCTCCATCTTCAGCCTCAGGCTCTTCATATGGGCATTGGTCACCAGCAGCACCCGCTTGCCGGCGGCGCGCACCGCATCGAGAAACTCGGTGACATGGGGGTGCACCGCGATGAGGTGATCCACCTCCTCCTTGAGCAGCGCAATATCCAGCCCCAGTTCGCGGGTCCAGTAGTCGAGGCAGTACCAGTCGATGGTGCCCTCCACCGAGCGAGTACGTCGCTCGATCTCCGCCTGCGCCGCCTCCAGCGGCAACTGATACCGCTCCGCATAACGCAGCGGTACGTGCTGCTGCCAGAAGTAGTTGTCGAAGTTGAGGTCGAGCAGGGTGCCGTCCATGTCGAGAAACACCGTGTCGATCTGCTGCCAGTCAATCATTTGCCACCCATACCAAGCCTTTAATCCGCCGACCATTCTATGGATAGCCGCGGCAGGATGCCAACGGCGCCGCTCTCGGGGTATGATCGACCGACCGGGCATCACGGCCCGCCGCAGGAACGCGTCATGCCAGCCAAGCCTACCATCCTCAACAGCCAGACCCTGGCCCGCACCCGGCTGTTTCACATCGAGCAGGTGGAGTTGCGCTTCGCCAACGGCGTGGAGACATGCTATGAGCGGTTGCTGGGCTCACCGCAGGGGTCGGTGCTGATCGTGCCGATGCTCGATGACGACACCTTCCTGCTGGTGCGCGAATATGCCGCGGGCATCGACCGCTACGAACTCTCTCTGCCCAAGGGGCGCATCGAGGCGGGCGAGGAGCTGCTGGCGGCAGCCAACCGCGAGATTGCCGAAGAGGTGGGCTACGCCGCCCACCACCTGCACCACCTCACCTCGCTCAGCCTCGCCCCCGGTTATCTCGGCCACTTTACCCACATTGTGCTGGCCCGTGACCTCTACCGGCAGCAGCGGCCCGGCGATGAACCGGAGCCGCTGGAGGTGGTGCCGTGGCGCATGGACGAGCTGCACACCCTATTCCGCCGCGACGACTGCACCGAGGCACGCAGCATCGCCGCCCTCTTTATGACCCGGGAGTATCTGCAACGTGGCTGACCGCCCCGATTACCTCACCTGCGACCCGTGCCTGCTGCTGGCCCCGGCGCTGGAGATCGCCATCGCGGCGGGAAGGACGATCCTGGAGATTTATGAGGCGGGGTTTGCCGTAGAGGTAAAGCACGACCTTACCCCTTGCACCGAGGCCGATCTCGCCGCCCACCGTCTGATCGAACAGGGGCTAAGTACGCTGACCCCCAGCGTGCCGGTGCTCACCGAGGAGTCGGCGGAGATCCCCTTTAGCGAGCGCGGACGCTGGCGCCGCTACTGGCTGGTCGACCCGCTCGACGGCACCCGGGAGTTTATCGATCGCACCGGCGAATTCACCGTCAATATCGCCCTGATTCAGGATCACCAGCCGGTGCTCGGCATCATCTATGCCCCGGTGCTCGGCGTCTATTACTACGCCTGCAAGGGTGAGGGGGCCTTCAAGCGCGAGGCGACCAACACCCCGGTGGCGATCCGTGCCCGCCCCTGGCACGGCGGCAAGGTCACCGTCGCCTGCAGCCGCACCACCGAGCGCGGCGGCCATCTCAACACCTATCTGCAGGCACTCGGCGCACACGAACTGGTCATCATGGGCGGGGCACTCAAATCGTGTCTGGTAGCCGAGGGCAAGGTCGATCTCTATCCACGCCTCGGCCCCACCTCCGAGTGGGACACCGCCGCCGCGCAGTGCATCGTCGAAGAGGCGGGGGGGCACCTCACCGACACCGCAATGCAGGTGCTGCAATACAATCGCAAGGCCACACTGCTCAATCCGCACTTCTTTGTCTTTGGCAAGGGCGACCAGGACTGGTCGGAGTTTCTATAAGAAAGAGAGGGTGCGAGGTTATTTACGCTCGTCGTAGACGGCCATCACCGCCTTCAACTCATCCAGCACCAGCTGGCGCTCTTCGCTATCGAGGGTCTGCAACTGGGGCAGCTCCGCACCAAGCTCCATCGCCTTGATAGTGGCGCGCACCGCGTCACAGCCGCACTGGCAGAGGGCATCGACACACTGGTTGATCTGCTTTGTGTCCATCGTGCTCATGACACCATTCGAGGTTTGGAAAAGGGATGGGGCGATAGCCGCCCGCCACGGCGAAAGGGCGCAGTCTACCTCATCGTTTCGCGTGAAGTAAGGACCCCGATCAGGGCAAAATCTCAGGGTATCGTTTCCACACCCCCTGCGAAGATGCGGTTTCCGGCGCCCACGCGTCAACCCACGCCGAGGGTGGCCTCGGCAAGAGTTGTATAAACGTAGGGCAATAAAAAAGACCAACCGGAAACAGTTGATCTTGGAGTGTTGGTGGCCAGTCTCGGAATCGAACCAAGGACACGGGGATTTTCAATCCCCTGCTCTACCGACTGAGCTAACTGGCCGAAAGGCGGCTATTAAACCGGCAGAGCGGGGTGAAGTCAAGCGGCGGAAGCAGCCGCGATCAATTGCCGGGTGGGGTGAACTCCCCACCACCGCCAAAGAGAAAGCGCTCCATCTCCTTTTCCAGCATCTGGCGGTGCTTCGGATCTATCGGGGTGAGGCGGTATTCGTTAATCAACTTGGTCTGCTGCCCCAGCCACATGCGCCACGCCTCGGCGGAGATATTCTCGAAGATCCGCTTGCCCATCTCGCCGGGGTAGGGTTGACGCTCCAGCCCCTCGGCCTCTTTGCCCAACTTCACACACTGCACCATGCGGCTCATAGATACCCCTGTTAAATTGATGGTAAAACCCGGAACTCGCCCGATCACCGAGAAGAAGAGTCGGATTTATATCAAAGTGTGGGCAACTTTCCAAATATCAAAGCAACCCGGGGCATCGGGTTTCACAAAGATTTCTCCTTGTACTAGACTGAATTCTGACCCATCCCCCAAGACACCTGTTTTAAAAGAAAGGGAGCCACACACCATGTTCACAAAGAGAGAATTCACGCTGCTTGGCACCTCACTGTTACTCGCGCTGGCCGGCTGCGGTGGCGGCAGCGGTGGCGATGATGTCTCGTCGCTTACCTACGATGGCCCAACCGCCGCCATTGTCATCAGCTCCGAGGAGGAGGCCGACGCCGTTGCCTCCGAGGTGGTCTCACTGGAGAGCACCTCCACCGTGCTGAGCGATGCCACCGACATTACTATTCCCCTCGGTATTGCCGCCACCGCTACTGATAGCGGCTCATCACCGTTCCAACTGAAATCCCTGGGCGAGATGGCAAAAAAATATACCGCGCTCGCGCTGAAGAGCGAGGCCACCGCCGTGGATCGGCTGGCCGGTATCACTGAATCCGAGAGTCAGGTGTGCAGCGGTGGTGGCACGGTAACGGTGACTGTCACCTACAGCGACCCGGCACAGCTTACTGCCGGTGACACCTTCAGCTTAAGCTTCAACAACTGTATCGAGGGTAGCGAAAAAACCCATGGCGCACTAACACTGTCACTCGACAGCTTTACCCTGAATCCGGATGAGACGCTGGGAGACTTTGCGGCGAGCTACACCTTCGCCAATCTAATCAGCACCAATACCGCAACCGGGGACTACGTCTGGCTGAACGGTGCCTTTAGCGCGGGCTTCAGCGGCGACGCCATCTCCACGGCGCTGGTTATCACGCTCTCCGGCAACTCCCTGGTGATGAGTGAGCGCTCCGGCGGCGTGACCGAGCAGGCACGACTCACCAACTTCAGCTTCACCGACACCTTGGCGACCAACGGCGACTTCAGCTTCGACCACGATTACACCTATGCCAGCACCAGCATCGGCGGCTCCATTACGGTGACTACGGAGACCCCTTTTATTGTCTATTACGGTGATAGCTACCCGACCGTGGGCCAGGTAGTGGTGAGCGGTGCAGCCGGTGCCTCGATTCGGCTGACCGCGATAGATAACCTTACCGCACTCATTGAGTATGACCTGGGCGGAGATGGCCTGTATGGCAATGAGACTATCGACCCGGCATCCAAGATGGTGAACTGGGCCGATTTCTAGGAAAAAATAGTGCCTGCGATGGAAAAGGCCGGTAGCGATACCGGCCTTTTTTATTGCTCAAGCGTTCGCGCCAGCGACTCCAGCAGCCGCCGCACTGGCGCCGGCAGCCCCAGCTGCTCCAGTTGCGCGAGCGGCTGCCACACCATCGCACCCCCATCAGCCACCCTGTTGCCCTGCTGCTGCAGCTGAATACGTTGCGGATGAATCAGCAGATGGTAGTGGCTAAAGGTGTGTTTGATCGGCTCCAGTGCCAGCCCCCTGTCGTTAGCGCCCAGGTGTTCGTCACGCCAGCGAGCAAACGCCGCCTCATCGTCGCATTCAGGCAGGCTCCAGAGGCCGCCCCAGATCCCGGTGGGGGGACGCTTCTGCAGCCACACCTCACCGCGACCGTTCAGCACCAGCGGCATCACCACCTGCTTGACCGGCAGGGCCTTGCGCGGCTTTTTGCCGGGAAATTCGGCGACACGCCCCTGACCCAGAGCCGCGCAGTCACGGCTCATGGGGCAGCGCTCACAGCCCGGTTTGCTACGGGTACAGAGGGTGGCCCCCAGGTCCATAATCGCCTGGGTGTAGTCAGCGGTGCGCTGTTGCGGGGTATGTTCAGCAGCCAGCGCCCACAGCTGCTGCTCCACCTCGCGCCGCCCGGGCCACCCCTCGACGGCGTGGTAGCGGCTGAGCACACGCTTCACATTGCCATCGAGGATGGGGTGGTGCTGACCCGCGGCAATGGCGAGGATCGCACCGGCGGTGGAACGGCCTATCCCCGGCAGTGCTAGCACCGCATCAAAGGTCACTGGAAACCGACCCCCGTGCTCATCGCGGATCAGGCGGGCCGCCCGGTGCAGGTTACGGGCACGGCTGTAGTAACCAAGGCCGCTCCATAGCGCCAGCACCTCATCCTCATCGGCGCCGGCCAAGTCGCCGACCTCGGGGAAGCGGCCCATGAAACGCTGATAGTAGGGGAGCACGGTGGCCACCTGGGTCTGCTGCAACATCACCTCGGAGAGCCACACCCGGTAGGGCGTGGGCCGCTGTTGCCAGGGGAGGTGGTGGCGTCCGTGGTCGTCATACCAGGTCAGCAGTCGCCGGGAAAAATTCGTCATTTATTAAACTAGAATTTGAGCATCTTCTTGAGTTTATCCTGCATCTGCTGTTCCAGCTTTTTCTTCTCGTCCTCCAGCCTCTTTTGTGCCTCCAGCTCGGCGGCCCGCTTCCGGCGCTCAAGATCGGCCTCGATCTCGGCCCTCTTTTTATCAATCTCGGCCCGCGCCTTGGCCTCAAGCACCGAGGCGAGATCGACCCCGAACTTCGGCTCGCTGAAACTGCCGCCGATGGTGACCGGGATCTTCTCACCCCTCAGCTCGCCTCCGCGCTCGCCGGCGGCGTCACGCAGATCGGAGACGATGGTGGTATCGAGCCGCAGGTCGAGCCTCTCGCTGACCAGGTTGACCGTCCCGCTTCCAGCCACCTGGAACAGCGGACTGCGCGCCGACAGGTCACCGGTAGTGACCAGGCCATTTTTCACCGTGAAGCTGCCGCGCAGCTCACTGAAATCGGTCGCCTTCTCCGCCTCCTTGGGCGGCGGCTGCTTGTTGTAGAGCGCCTCGGCATTACGAATCAACTGGCCGAGGTTGAACCCCTTTACCGCACCCTTGACGAAGCTGAAGCTGCCGTTGCCGTTGAGGCTGCTGCGAATGGCCTGCGGTTCAATACCGCTGGCGTTCAACTTTGCCTGCAGCTCGGCGGTGCCGGTCACATACTCCTTGCCCATAAAGTCCTTGAGCAGCGGCCCGGACTCAACACCGCCAAGCCGCTCATCCATCGACAGTTGTGCCACCTTGCCGCTGACATCGAAGGCGACATTGCCGCTGTAGCTGCCCTGGTAGAGGTTGGCAGTGAGGGGGTGGAGGCGAAAACGTCCCTTCTCGGCCTTAAGGGTGGTGACGATAGTGTCGCTGCGCAGGTTCATCGCCTTGACCTTGCCGAGGCGCAAGGTGCCATCGATATTGAGCGCGCGCAGCAACTCCAGCGGCAACTCGGTCGCGGCAACCGCACCCGCCGTTGCTGGCGTGGCGGGAACGGGGGCCGCCGGCGCCTCACTGGGCGGCGGCAGATAACGATCCACATCGATCGTATCGAGCAGCAGGGTGTAGCGAATCACCGGGGCGGCGAAGTTGCGCAGCGAGGCGTCGCCACTGAGGGTGCTCTCATCCAGCTGCAGCGAGAGCCCGCTGAGCGCCACCTCGTCGAGCCCGCCGCTGAAGCGGCTCACCAGCCGCGCCTTGCCCAGCGCCGCAGGATCGGCCATCTCGGGCAGTTCGATACCCAGCCCCTGCAGCAGTTGGCGCGGCACAAACTCGCTACTGGCCAGCTCGCCGCTGAAACGCAGCTGTTCGAGAAGCTGCTGGCCCTGCATGGTCACCTTGAGCTCCAGGCCGGGAATGGCAAGATTAAGCGGCGCCACGGAGAGGGTCTGCGCCGCCAGATCCACCGTGGCGTTGCCGCCGATCTCCGCCTCCAGCTTGCCACCCGGCAGGGCCGCGCCACTGAGCGCGGTACGCAGCGTCATCCCGCTGGCGGCGTAACGCTGGGCGAGCGGATCGGCAGTGACCTCGGCGGCGAGCTGCAGCGAGCCACTAAGCTCGGGGGCGATGCTGACAAATTCGGTGGCGAGTTGCAGCGGGATCGGCGCGGCGATGCGGATCTCCCCGGCTCGGAAATTGAGGTTGTTGAGCGCAAAGCGCTGCTTCAGCAGCTCATCCCGCCACTCGATATTGGCCTCCTCAAGGGCGATGCCACCAATGGCCAGCGCCGCCAGCAGCTGTTGCAGGGTCTCGCCACCGGCCTCGCCCTGCGGCTGATCAACCTCAACCGCCGGGGCCTCACCGCCCTTGGCCAGGTCATCCCAGTTACTCACCCCGTCGGCACGGCGCTGCAGGTTAAGCACCAGCCCACGCAGCAGCACGGTGTCGATCTCGGTCTGCAATTTGAGTAGCGGCAGCAGCTTTACCCGTGCCTCGGCCGCGCCGATGCGGGCAAAGGGCTGGTCGGCAAAGCCCTCGGCATTGCCCAGCTCCATCGCCCCCAGCTCCAACCCCAGCCAGGGGAAGAGGGAGAGCTTGATATCCCCCTCAATGGCCAGGGTGCGCCCGGTCTGCGCCTCCACCTTGCTGGCGATGGTGTCGCGGTAGTCATTGGGATCGATAAACAGGGTTACGCCAATGGCCGCAACCAGCAGCAGTAGCAACAGCGCGCCAAACAGGCCAAGGACAATTTTCAGGATACGTTGCATGCGGAGACTCCCTCTAGCACGGATGACCGTTAACGAGCGTTTGCATACCCCTCACGGGCGGGAAACAGGAAACAGGGCGAACAGGGTGGGGGATTTGGAGCGGGTGAAGGGAATCGAACCCTCGTATGAAGCTTGGGAAGCTGCCGTTCTACCATTGAACTACACCCGCAGTGTGCGCGAATTCTACCACCCAACCGTGGCCACTGAAACTACAATGTCTTCCACAGGTCGGAAAAATCATCCACCCCCCTTTCGCCCTGCCCCACGCCCTGCCCCTGGGTAAGGTCGTGCAGCTGCCGGTTCACCTCCGGCAGCGACATCTCCTCATCGGTCACGGCCGACAGCACCTGGAAATGGTAGGCGTCGAAGAGGGGGGAGAGCACTACCCGGTCGTGCAGGGTGAGCGGCACCTCCTTGCCATCCACCACCATATAGAGGCTCTTGTCGCGAATCCCCGGCAGGTGGGGCAAAAAAAGCTGCGGCCGGTGATCCTCGCCGATACCGAGCAGGCAGTTCAGTGCCGTATCGCGCTCATCGTGATGCACCACCACCAGAACCGGCTCCATACTGGCGGCAAGACGCATCACCCCCACGCTCAGCCGCTCATCATCCTCATTCAACCAGCGCACCATGCAGAGCTGCGGCGGCTCCGCGGCGCTGTGGCGGTAACCCAGCAGCTCGCCCACCTGCAGCGACTCGATATTGCCCTTGTCGAACTCCAGCCCATATCCCGCCGCGGTATGGTTACGCTGGCGCACCGGAATAAAACAGTACTCCTTCTCCCGGGCCTCCCGCGCCCACGACTTCTGGTTCACCTCGGTGGAGTAGAAAATGGTTTGCCAGACATCCTTCACGGGCCGGGCGCCCATCACCCTTCCTGGATCCAGCACCCGCTCCGCCTCATCCTCCACCAGCGACAGCTTGCGCAGCTCACCGGAGAGCTGCTGATCACTAATCCCCCGTGCCGTGGCATCACCCCCCTCCTGCAATAATTGGTAGAGGCTGTTCATACCAATCGCCACCTCAGCCTGCTCATCACTCGCCTTGCGCGCAGCGCGCTGCAGCTCCGGGGTGTGCCAGCTCTGCTGCAGGATCTCCAGGGTTTCACGCGTGATCTCGCCGCCACCCTTGAGACGAAACGGCGCATCGTATCGCGCCTGCTCCAGCTGCGCGGCGATAAAACCGGCCAAACCATTCAGGTCAAGGGAGATGCCCGCCTGCCGCTCACCATCGCAATCGTGGCAACACTCGCTGGTCAGATTGGCGTGGGCGGCGTCCGCCTCACGACGCACACAGTAGCCGACCTGGCCCTCGGCACGCTCGCTGGCGGCGATCAACTCCGTCCGCTCAAGCCATAGCGGCATGTTGGCGTGAACCTGCGCCATCTGCGCCTTGCTGAAGAGCCGCGGATCCAGCATCGACAACAGCAGGATCTGCTTATACTCCCGCTCGATAGTGCCCTGGCCCGCGCCCAGCGGC
This sequence comes from Gammaproteobacteria bacterium, assembly GCA_026196575.1. Classification (GTDB taxonomy): domain Bacteria; phylum Pseudomonadota; class Gammaproteobacteria; order Thiohalomonadales; family Thiohalomonadaceae; genus JAPHSX01. The sequence continues at coordinate 11,269 of JAPHSX010000061.1, forward strand.
AGCTCAAGCTTGTTGTGCTGGCGATGGTTCTCCACCGCCTCCCAGTAGAGACGGTGCACCGCCAGCCAGATCCCCGCCGGCACGGCGCGGTGAATCAAACGGTAGTTGCAGAGAATGCGATTCAGATAGTGGAGCAGGCGGTGTACCGACACCACCCAGACGCGGCGGTGGGTCATGCGGAAAAACCAGGAGGCATCCTCATCACTGTTAAGAACGCACTGGTAGCCAATCACCATCTCGCGCAACAGGCTGTTGGCAAACTGTGCCACCCGCAACCCCTTGCCGGAGAGGGGAAAGGGGAGATCGCTGTAGTGTCGCCCCAGCGACTCCAGCACCGCATGCAGCGGTGCACTCAGCCGCTCCGCCAGCTCAAAACGGTTACCCAGCGGCAGCTCAAGCCGATTGACCTCATACAGTACCTGGTAGAGACGCCTTGCCGTCTCGCCCATATTGCCCAGCGGCAGCTCCGCCACCCAGCGCTCCACCGCGGCGCCACTGGTATCAAAGGAGTCCTCGCCGGGTGGCTGCTGCTCGGGGAGACGAAATGAGAGAGATTCCATGAGTAACCCTGGTTTTGTTGGCGGTGGCCGCGGCCTGTCCGGCGGCAATAAACACATTCTATATTATAGTGATATCCGGCATCCGGGCGAAATGTACCTGCAACGGCTGCTATTTTTCATTTTGCGCCGTTGACGTGGGCGAAGCGTAGAGGCTAGGCTTGGCGCCCATGAAGATCACGCTCAACGGTGAGGCACGCCAGGTGCCCGACAACTGCAGTGCCGCCCGGCTCATCGAGGAACTCGGCCTTGCCGGGCGGCGCGTCGCCATGGAGGTCAACCAGGAGATCGTGCCGCGCAGCCGCTACGCCGAGCAGACCCTGCAGGCCGGTGACAAGGTGGAGATCGTCCACGCCATCGGCGGCGGTTAGCCCCTCCCGTCAGCGCACGTTATAATCTCCTTTGCCCCGGCGCGGCCCGGCCGCCCACACCCCGAACCCGCAGGAACTGCACATGTCACAGCACAACGACCCCCTGATCATCGCCGGCGTGGAGTATCGCTCCCGTCTCCTCACCGGCACCGGCAAGTACAGGGATCTGGAGGAGACCCGCCTCGCCACCGAGGCGGCCGGGACCGAGATCGTCACCGTGGCCATTCGCCGCTCCAACATCGGCCAGGACCCAAGCCAGCCCAACCTGCTCGACGTCTTGCCGCCGGAGCGCTACACCATCCTCCCCAACACCGCCGGTTGCTACACCGCCGAGGATGCGGTGCGCACCTGCCGCCTGGCCCGCGAACTGCTCGACGGCCACAAGCTGGTGAAGCTGGAGGTGCTGGGCGACCAGCAGACCCTCTACCCCGACGTCACCGCCACCCTGGAGGCGGCCGAGATCCTGGTAAAGGAGGGGTTCGACGTGATGGTCTACACCTCCGACGACCCTATCCTCGCCAAGCGCCTGGAGGAGCTCGGCTGCTGCGCGGTGATGCCGCTGGCCGCCCCCATCGGCTCAGGGCTCGGGGTGCAGAACCCCTACAACATCCTCACCATTGTCGAGAACGCCCGCGTGCCGATCCTGGTCGACGCCGGGGTGGGTACCGCCTCCGACGCCGCCTTCGCCATGGAGCTCGGCATCGACGGCGTGCTGATGAACACCGCCATCGCCAGCGCCAAAAATCCGGTGCTGATGGCCTCGGCAATGAAAAAGGCAGTCGAGGCCGGACGCGAGGCCTTCAAGGCAGGGCGCATCCCGCGCAAGCGCTACGCCTCCGCCTCCAGCCCTATCGACGGTACCTTCTTTTAGGGTAGAGGGCAGCCCCATCGCGGCAGAGCCGCTCCTACACCGTGGCACCATCGACAACCCGCACGCCCTGTCGTTATATTCGGGATACCGAGGGAGAGAGTGATGGAGATCCTGCATATAGAACCGGGCCAGATTACACCGTGGCCGGCGGAGGGCGAAATGCCCGCCAGCGGGCTGTTGTGGATCGACTGCCAGCGCGGCACCGACAGCGACTGGCCCGCACTGCTGCAACGCCTTGACGGCACCGTGATCCACGAACGCCACCTGCACGACAGCCTCAACGAGGGCCACGCCTCCTTCTACGACTTCACCAGCGACTACGACATGATCATCTTTCGCGGCATGGAGGGGGGTGATTTTGCCGAGGGCGCCCGCACCCTGCCGATCACCTTCTTTATCAGCGAGCGCATCCTGGTCACGGTAGAGTCCGGGAGGGGCCACTCTATCGCTGCGGTGCGCCAGCGCCTCTCGCTGCGCAGCCAGCGCCTGCCGACCGAGCCCAGCGCCCTGTTGCACCTCATCCTCAACACCATGGTGGATCGCCTGCTGAGTGTGCGCGAACCGCTGATCGCGTGGATGGAGCGCCTCAGCGACATACTGCTCAGCGAACGGCCGGGCAGCGATGACTGGCAGGGGCTGCTGGCGCACCGCCGCCGCCTGCGCCAGCTGGAGATCCTCTGCGAGGAGCAGGAGGATGCCATCCTCGCCTGGCGCGACAGCGACCCCGACGGCCTGAGCGAGCCGTTGCGGGTGCGTTTTACCGACCTGCTGGAGCATATCCGGCGCATGACCAAATTTGCCCAGCAACAACAGCATGAACTGGAGTCGGTGCTACAGCTGCACTTCTCCGCCGTCGCGCACCGCACCAACGCCATCATGCGCGCCCTCACCCTGCTCTCGGCGATCTTCCTGCCACTCACCCTCATCGCCGGCATCTACGGCATGAACTTCGAGAACATGCCCGAGTTGCAGAGCCGTTACGGCTACATCCTCACCCTGGGCGGCATGGCCCTGCTGGCCGTGCTGCTGCTCACCCTGTTCCGTATCAAGCGCTGGTGGTGAGAAGCACACTACACTTAACGGGCGGTTACGGGGCATGACTGGCATGGCGAGCGATAAAATTTGAAGAGACATTCCAGCCAGGAGAGGTGGCGATGGCAGCACAGCTGACCGGGCAGTTACGAGACGACGATATTCAGCAAACCCTGGGGCTGGATAGGCAGCGGGGCACGCGCTGGCGCTGGGTTGCCGCCCTGCTGTTTTTGCCGCTGCTCGCCCTGTTGCTCTATGGCGGGTTTGCCGCCGATCCGGCTGCCACCCCCAGCTATCGCACGGTGCCGGTCGTGCGCGGCGGCCTCACCCTGACGGTAACCGCCACCGGCACGTTACAGCCGCTCAATCAGGTTGAGGTGGGAAGCGAGCTCTCCGGCACCATCGCCAGCGTTGCGGTCGACTTTAATGACCAGGTGAAGGCGGGGGCGGAGCTGGCCCGGCTCGACACCTCGACCCTGGAGAACCGTATCGTCGAGGGGCGCGCCTCGCTGCAGGCGGCCGAGGCCCGCGTGCAGGAGGCGCTGGCCACCGAGCGGGAGATGGCGGCCGCACTCAACCGCTGCCGTGAGCTGGCGCGCCAGCAGATGTGCGCACCGCATGACCTCGATGCGGCGCAGGCCGCTCACGCCCGCGCCAGCGCCGGGGTGAGCAGTGCCCGCGCCCAGGTGGCCATCGCCCAGGCGGCGCTTGACGGCCAGCTGACCAATCTGGCCAAGGCGACCATCCGCTCGCCGATTGACGGCATCGTCCTCGACCGCAAGGTGGAGCCGGGGCAGACGGTGGCCGCCTCGTTCCAAACCCCAGTGCTCTTTACCCTGGCCGAGGATCTGGCGCGCATGGAGCTGCTGGTTGCGGTGGATGAGGCCGACATCGGCCGCGTGCGCCCCGGCCAGCGGGCGGGCTTCAGTGTCGACGCCTTCCCCGATCGCCCCTTCAGCGCCACCATCACCCAGGTGCGGCGTGCGCCGCAGACGGTCGAGGGGGTGGTGAGCTACCAGACGGTGCTCGGGGTGGAGAACGCGGCGCTGCAACTGCACCCCGGCATGACCGCCACCGCCGAGATCGTCACCCGCGAGGTGGCCGATGCCCTGCTCATCCCCAATGCCGCACTGCGTTATGCGCCGCCACCGGCCGAGACAAAGAGCCGTGCGGGCGGCGGGAGCCTGCTCAGCCAGCTCTTCCCGCGTCCGACCCGCACGCGCCCCGCGCGGCCCAAGGGGGAGGGGGCCGAGCGCGAGGTGTGGCTGTTGCGCGACGGGGAGCCGCAGCCCCTCACCATCAAGGTGGGCGAGAGCGACGGGGTGCACACCGAGGTAATGGAGGGGGGTCTGGAGCCGGGGATGGCGCTCATCACCGAGAGCGTGCAGGCACCAAGGTGATGGCGGCGAGGGCAGCGCTGATCGAACTTGCGGCGGTGCGCAAGCGCTATGGCCGTGGGCAGGCGGAGGTGGCGGCGTTGCGCGGTATCGACCTGCGCATTGATGATGGCGAGTTCGTGGCGGTAATGGGGCCGAGCGGCTCGGGCAAATCGACCTGCATGAATATCCTCGGCTGTCTCGACACCCCCTCCGGCGGCCACTACCGTTTTGACGGGGTCGATGTCGGCACCCTCGACCATGACCAGCGTGCGCTGCTGCGCCGCCACTATCTGGGCTTTGTCTTCCAGGGGTTCAACCTGCTCAACCGCACCTCGGCGCTGGAGAATGTGGAGCTGCCGCTGATCTATCGCGGCCTGCCCGCCGCAGAGCGCCACCGCCTCGGCATGGAGGCGCTGGCGCAGGTGGGGCTTGCGGGGTGGGAGCACCACACCCCGGGCGAGCTCTCCGGCGGCCAGCAGCAGCGGGTGGCCATCGCGCGGGCCATCGTCACCCGCCCCCGCGTACTGCTGGCCGACGAGCCAACCGGCAACCTCGATACCGCCCGCGGCCACGAGATCATGGAGATGTTGCGGGGCTTCAACCGCGACCTCGGGGTGACCATCGTGATGGTGACCCACGAGGCGGAGATCGCCGCCTACGCCGCGCGCGCCATCCACTTTGTCGACGGCGCGCTGGTCTCGGACCGGCACAATGGCGAGGTACGCCCGTGATCGGCAACGCCCTGCTGCTGGCGCTGCGCTCCATCCGGCGCAACGTGCTGCGCTCCTTTCTCACCACCCTGGGGATCGTCATCGGTGTCGCCTCGGTGATCATCATGGTCAATCTTGGCAGCGGCGCCACCCTGCAGGTAAGCCAGCAGATCGCCAACCTCGGCAGCAACCTGCTCTTCCTGCATGCCGGTCAGCGCTTTGGCCCCGGCGCCCGCGCTCAGGCCCCCCCCTTCAAGCTGGCCGATGTGAACGCCATCGAGCGCGAGGTGAGCGGGGTCGCGGTGGCGGCGCCGCAATCGTCACAGGCGATGGTGGTGATCTTCGGTAACGAGAACTGGTCGACCAGCGTCAACGGCAGTGACAACCGCTACTTCGAGGTGGGCGGCTGGCAGCTGGCGCGCGGGCGCCTCTTTGGCGAGAGCGAGCTGCGCGCCGGCAGCAGTGTCTGTGCCATCGGCGAGACGGTACGCCGGCAGCTGTTTGGCGCACAGGACCCCATCGGCAGCACCATCCGCCTGAAGAAGATCGCCTGCGAGGTGATCGGCCTGTTGCAGAAGAAGGGGCAGTCGGCCGGCGGGAGTGATCAGGACGACGCCGTGGTAATTCCGCTGCGCACCTTCTGGCGGCGCATCGCCGGCAACCAGAATGTCGATCGTATCCGCATCTCCGCCCGCGAGGGGGTCGCCACCGCCACGGTGCAGCGCGACATCGAGCGGCTGATGCGCGAACGCCGCCGCATCGGTGCGGGGGATGACGATGACTTCAGCGTGATGGACATGCAGGAGCTGGCGCAGACCCTCACCGGCACCACGCGGATATTGACCACCCTGCTGGGCGCGGTGGCGGCGGTGAGCCTGCTGGTGGGGGGGATTGGCATCATGAACATCATGCTGGTCTCGGTGACCGAGCGCACCCGCGAGATCGGTATTCGTCTGGCCATCGGCGCCCTGGCGCGCGATGTGTTGACCCAGTTTCTGGTCGAGGCGGTGGTGCTCTCCTCGCTGGGCGGCCTGGTTGGTATCCTGCTGGCCCTCGCCGCCTCCTGGTTTATCGCCGGACTGCTCGCCATCCCCTTCGTGGTGGAGCCGGGCATGGTGCTGGTTGCCCTGCTCTTCTCCATGGTGATCGGTATCGCCTTTGGCTACTTCCCGGCGCGCAAGGCGGCGCGTCTCAACCCCATCGATGCCCTGCGCCACGAGTAGCGGTAACGCCTACCCCCTCTCCACCATCTCCACCATACTCAGCGCCACCGCCTCCGCCACCTCGATGCCATCCACCGCCGCCGAGAGGATGCCGCCGGCGTAGCCTGCCCCCTCGCCCGCCGGGTAGAGTCCCCGGGTGTTGATGCTCTGGTAGTTATCGCGGTTACGCTTGATACGCACCGGCGAGGAGGTGCGGGTCTCCACCCCGGTGAGCAGGGCATCGTGCATGGCATAGCCCTTGATCTGCCGCTCGAAGGCGGGCAGTGCCTCGCGCAGGGCGGCAATGGCATAGTCGGGCAGGGCGGTGCTGAGGTCGGTGAGGTGGACCCCGGGGGTGTAGGAGGGGTGCACGCTGCCGAGCGCGGTGGAGGGTTTGCCCTGGAGAAAATCGCCGACCAGCTGTGCCGGTGCATCGTAGTTGCTGCCGCCAAGCTCAAAGGCGCGCGACTCCAGTTCGCGCTGCAGTGCGATCCCCGCCAGCGGGTCATCGCCGGTAAAGTCCTCGGGGGTGATGCCGACCACGATACCGCTGTTTGCATTGCGCTCGGCGCGTGAATACTGGCTCATGCCGTTGGTTACCACGCACCCCTCCTCGGAGGTGGCCGCCACCACGGTGCCGCCGGGGCACATGCAGAAGCTGTAGACGCTGCGCCCGTTCTTGCAGTGGTGCACCAGCTTGTAGTCGGCCGCCCCCAGGTCGGCGTGGCCGGCAAACTGGCCGTAGCGGCACTGGTCGATGAGCGACTGCGGGTGCTCGATGCGAAAGCCGATGGAGAAGGGCTTGGCCTCGATGTAGACCCCGCGCCGGTAGAGCATCTGGAAGGTGTCGCGGGCGCTGTGGCCGATGGCAAGGATGAGGTGGTCGCAGGCGATCTGCTCACCGCCGGCCAGCACCACGCCACGCACCTGGCCCGCTTCAATCTCGATATCCGCCACTTTGCTCTCAAAGCGGAACTCGCCGCCGAGGACGATGATCTCGGCGCGGATCTTCTCCACCATGCTCACCAGGCGGAAGGTGCCGATGTGCGGCTTGCTGAGGGTGAGGATCTCCTCGGACGCCCCCGCCTTCACAAACTCCTGCAGTACCTTTACCCCCAGGTGGCGCGGGTCCTTAATCTGGGTGTGCAGCTTGCCGTCGGAGAAGGTGCCCGCCCCTCCCTCGCCAAACTGCACGTTCGACTCCGGGTTGAGCCTGTGCTCGCGCCACAGTGCCCAGGTATCTTTGGTGCGCTCACGCACCGCCTTGCCGCGCTCCAGGATCAGCGGCTTGAAGCCCATCTGCGCCAGCAGCAGACCCGCCATGAAACCGCAGGGGCCGGTGCCGATGATCACCGGGCGACTATTCAGCCCGTCAGGGGCGCGGGTGACGAAGTGGTACTGCGTGTCCGGTGTCGGGCGGATGGTGTGGTCAGCACTGAACTGCCGCAGCAGCTGCGCCTCCATCGACGCATCGGCCAGCGTCACATCCAGTGAGTAGACCAGCAAGATGGCGCTGCGCTTGCGTGCATCGTAACCGCGACGGGCCACAGTGTAGCTGCGCAGTGCCGAGGCCGGGATCTGCAGACGTTGCAGGATCGCCTGCGCCAGCGCCTCGGGAGCATGGCCCAGGGGAAGTTTGATCTCTGTGAGTCGCAACATGGGTGCTCCGTGCCGGGGGAATGACGGAAAAGCGGCCTATATTACCCCCTCGGCCATGCACTGTCCCCTGTTCAATAATGGACTCACCCATGGGATCCAGGGCGAGATCGTACTGCTTTTTATCTGGGAATTATGCGGTGATCATTTCCCGTCGCACCATAGTAAAATGACGCGACCGCCATCCGAGAACCGACCATGTCCACCGATAACCCCACCATAGCCAACGAAGTTAACCCCTTCTTCCAGCTGCTCAGCGACGCCGCCAATCAGGGGGCGTTGCAGCGCCTCATCCTGAGCAAATATATCGGTGCGGAGGAGGCGCTGAAGCGGCTGGTGGTACGCCCGCTGCTGCTGCGCGAGGTGGAGAGTCTCAGCTTTGTCTACAGCTACCAGACGCGCGACATCACCAGAAACCACCCGCGCACCGAGGGGCTGGCGCTGCTCGCCACGCTACTGGGCAGTGATTTCAAGAGTGCCCACCTCTTCACCCAACAGGAGGAGGTGCAGCTCAATATCACCAAAAAGGGCAAGGCGCAGCTGCACCGCCGCGCCAGCGCAGCGAGTGCAGAGGTGAGCCACCAACACGACCGGGAGAAGCGGCGCTTCGTGCCGCTGGAGCGGCCATTCCTGGTGGAGCTGGGGGTAACCGATCGCCAGCACCAGCTGATCCCCGCGATGTCGCGCAAGTGGAAGCAGATCAACAAATTCATCGAGGTGTTCCAGCGCGCCTTCGACGCCTCGCCGCTGCAGGGCGCCGACTCGATAGAGGTCTACGACTTTGGCTCGGGCAAGGGCTATCTCACCTTTGCCATTCACGACTTTTTGCGCCATAGCCGCCAGCTTGCGGCAGAGGTGACCGGGGTGGAGCTACGCCAGCCGCTCATCAACCTCTGCACCACGGCCGCCAAGCGCCTGGGGCTGGAGGGGCTCACCTTTCGCGCGGGGGATGTGCGCCACTACACACCGGCGCGGCTGGATGTGATGATCGCCCTGCACGCCTGCGACACCGCCACCGACCATGCTATCCACATGGGCATTCGCAGCAACGCGGCGATCATTATGTGCGCCCCCTGCTGCCACAAGGAGGTGCGCCCGCAGATGCACAACCCGGCGGTGCTCCAGCCGATGCTGCAGTATGGCGTACACCAGGGACAGGAGGCGGAGATGGTGACCGATGCCCTGCGCGCCCTGCTGCTGGAGGCCAACGGCTACGACACCCAGGTGTTCGAGTTTGTCTCGCTGGAGCACACCAGCAAAAATAAGATGATCCTGGCGGTAAGGCGCAACCAGCCGGGTGACGCGCAGCCGGTGCTGGCGCAGATCGCCGCGCTCAAGCAGTTCTACGGCATCCGTGAACAGTGTCTGGAGAGTCTGCTGCTGGGGCGACCGGATAGCCCTGACACGAGTTGCCCTGGCAACTGCGGCTGCCAGGGTTTGTAACTTAACGAAACGAGGAGAGTGCAATGAGCATGATAAAGATCTGGATTGGTGGTCTGTTGGCGCTCTATCTGGCGGGCTGCACCTGGGTGCCGGTGAGCACACAGGGCGAGAAGGTGCGGGTGCTGACGGCGGCCGAGGTGGCTGAGTGCCAGCGCGTCGGCAAGACCACGGTCACCACCGCGGGCAGGGTGGCGGGACTGGAACGCTATGCAGAGAAGATCCAGGCCGAATTGCACACCCTGGCGCGCAACTCCGCCGTTGAGCTGGGCGGTGACACGGTGGTGCCGCTGGAGACCCCGGTCGAGGGGCGCCAGGTCTACGAGGTCTACCGCTGCATGCCGCGGTAACCGGCCGTGGTTGTAGCGAAATCTATGGGTCACGGTACCAAGCGGGGTATAGTGCCCCCTTCAACCAATGGCGAGGGCGTGGCGATGGTGATAAAACAGCGTAAAGGGGTGTTGCAGCGGGTATCGCTGGGGGCGGGGGTTTTGGGATTTATTCTGGCAGTGGTGTGTGGCGTGCTGCTCTACGGGCGCATGGGCGAGACAACTGGGCACGACCCCATCACCGCCAGCCTGATGGCCTCCATCTTCTTCTTCCTCTGTGTCGGCGGCATCCTTACCTTTATCGGCATGTGCAACCTGCCCAATTTCAAGTTCGACCAGCCGAAGGAGGAGTAGCGGTTTCCTCTTTTCGGGCAGTCGTCTCCTGAGCGCATGAGTCAGCTCCCCTCCAGCTCCATTACCCTTAGCCTCTCGGCGCAGTGGGTCGACGACTATTGCCGCGATCTGGCACGGCGCACCTCATCGGCAGAGAAGCGCCTGGCGGCACTGGATGCACTGAACACCTTTGTGGGTGTGGCGGCCACGCCGGATGAACAAGCCACTGCCGCCTTTACCGCGATCCGCGCGACCCTGATGCAGCATACCGAACAGGCGCGTGCCGAGTTGTTGCAACACTCTGCCACGCAGCTCGCCGAGGCACTGCGCCAGCAACAGCTGGCCCGTGCCGCCACCCTCTTCTCGGCACTATCACGCGATGCCTTCTGGCAGCTGCTGGAAAGGGTGGAGACGATCCTGGGACCGCAACAAACAGTGCAGCTTGCGGCCTGGTGCAAGGAGTGGCTGGCGCAGATGAAAGAGCTCGCGGCGCAACATAGCCCCTATCCCGATGCCATCGATTTCAAGGCATCCGGTATCGACCTTGCCGAGTACCTGATGATGAGCGACATCAACAAATTTTTTCACCACCTACACTAAAAAGATCACAGCGCGCCAACTAACGAACGAAGGCGCTACACTTATGCCAAGCGAATAACTATCAGGAGGGAGACATAAGTGCTGCGATTCATTATGCGCCATATACTGACCGGGCTAATGACCATCCTGCCGGTAGTACTCACCCTCTACCTGCTCTACTGGTTCGCCGTCACCGCCGAGACACTGTTGGGGGATCTCATCCGCCTTGTCATTCCGGCGGCGATCTACTGGCCCGGCATGGGGCTGGCGGCAGGGGTGTTGGCGGCCTTTGTCATTGGACTGTTGATGCGCGCCTACCTGGTGCAGCGTCTGTTCGCCATGGGTGAGCAGTTGATCTACCACACCCCGCTAATCAAGTCCGTCTACCGCGCGCTGCGTGATTTTCTCGACTACTTCTCGCCCAACAAGCCGAAAGAGTATGAGCAGGTAGTGGCGATAACATTTGGTGACAGTGGCATGCAGATGCTCGGCTTTGTCACCCAAAATGACTATCAGCGCCTGCCGGAAGATTTTCGTGATGACGAGAGCGTCCTGGTCTACATCCCGATGAGTTATATGATCGGCGGCTTTGCCGTATTGATGCCACGCAGCGCACTGCGGCCGGTGAATATGGGCATGGAGGAGGCGATGCGCTTTATTCTCACCGCCGGTGTCACCACCAGCGCCAGCAGTCGCCCCTCTGAAAAAAATGTGCAGCCGGAAAAGGATGGCTAGAAAAATTTGTGACTACTCACACAGATATCGCTGTTTCGTAGGAGCGGCTCTGCCGCGATAGAGAGCGAGGGAGCCAGAGGCGCTCCTACGGTTTATCCCCCTCATCCCGGCCCTAACGATGCACCGCGTGGCGACGTTGCGTAGGAGCGGCTCTGCCGCGATAGAGAGCGAGGGAGCCAGAGGCGCTCCTAGGGTTTTTATCGTTGCCCCGATGTGAAGGGGTGGTAGCCATGTCAGGGTGCGAGTAGCTACGAAAAATTTGTGAGATGCTACTTCAATCGTTTTTCCGTTCAACTCTTCCAAGGATTAAATATGCGTAAACAAGTCGTTATGAGTGTACTGGTAATGGCCATAACCTCACTCCTCAACCCCGTCACCACAGTGCACGCCGAGGAGGGTACCGCGTGGAGTGATATCAAAGAGGGTGCCAAGAAGACTTGGGGGGGCGTGAAGGAGGGCTCCAGGGAGGCATGGGGTGATGTCAAGGGGGAGTCGAAAGAGGTCGCCGGCGAGGTGACGCAGGGGTCGAAGGGCGCGTGGCAGTCGATCAAGGAGCTATTTACCGGAGATGAGTCATGATCCATTTGCAACAGGCACTGCGCGCTTGGGGAACCCCCGACTTTAACGACGCATTAAAACATGAGTTGGAGCAGCTGCCGGCGGAGCAGTTGCCACTGCAGCAGGGTTTGGCACACAGCTCCTATGTCAGTGGTGAATCCTTCAAGGTGATGGTAATTAACGCGACCGACGCGGGGCCGCTGCTACGCTGCAAGGTCGGGGTCTTCTACACCGGCATCATTGCCGGCTGCAGCTGCGCTGACGACCCCAGCCCCACCGACGTGCAGCCCGAGTATTGCGACCTGCAACTTGAGATCGACAAGGCAACGGCCACCACGGCGATCACGCTACTTCCGTAGCGCGTCGCCGTGCATTACACAACACGTTATTTGTGGGTAGGGCAGGTATTGACGCCCAGCATGGCGTAGAGCGGACAGCGCCCCATCAGCCCGGTCGCCAGCAGGATCACCCCCAGCCACCCCCACACCCCAATCGTCCCCATAAGGGTGAGCGCGATCAGGATCAGACCCACAATAATGCGTACTACCTTATCGATCATTCCCACATTGATGTTCATCGTCGCCACCTCGCTACACTCGCCTCAAGAGAGTAAGAATATAGACCAGAATCACGCCACGTGAAGGGGGCGCGGTTAACGAACACGACAATGGCACAGGCCTTTGCCCACTCTGCGGCGCGGGGTGTATTGTCTAGAATGCAGGCTGACTGCTTTCGAGCAACAGCGCCGTGCCGGTGATCGCCGTTTGTGACGGCGGGGTGTTGCCCTGCAGCCCATAGGTAGCGGCGATCCCCTCGGCGTTGCTACCGATAAACTGCATATCGACCCTTCCCACAAGGGCGTTCGAGGTGTCTTCTATCTTGATACCCAAATCCGTATTCAAGGCGTCGGTAATGCTCACACTGCCAAGGCTGGTGGCATTAAATGATGTTGTGCCAACGGTGCCCGAGAGGTAGACGCTATCGACTGATTGAGCATCAAAGTTGACGTACATGTCGAAGGACTGCAGAGCACCGACATTGCCCGCCTGATCAGTCGGCATGGTACCGCCGGACAACATGTAACTAACGTATCCGCTGCGCGCCTGCACCACGGAGAGCGGCGTGATGTTGGGGGTATAGATATAGTGAAAACTACCGACAGCCTGTTCAGCTATCCCGTTCTCCAGCACTACAAAATCACCCTCCCAGCGACCCCAGTTGATCCCAATCGTGGCATCACCCCCGAGATCAACCAAAGAGGCGGTGCCAGCATCAAAAGTGCATGGATTACATTCAACATCATATACCGTGGCACTGACCGGGATATTTCCCGCCCCACCCACGGTATCAAGATAAACCTCATTGGGCGAGTAGTTGAAAATAACCCCCCCTTCTGCCGCGATACCATCGACATTTGTACCGACAAAACCCATACCGACCATACTACCAATTGGCGCCAACGTAGCCGTGGTGGTGGTTGGCTCCTCGGGCAATGGTTCCGTGGGCAGCGGCTCTTCTGGTAGCGGCTCTTCTGGCAGCGGCTCCGTGGGCAAGGGCTCCTCGGGCAGCGGCTCTTCGAGCACGGTATCAGATATGGGCGTGATAACTGCATCCTCCTCCACGGTACCGATAGTGATTACAGTTGTCTCGTCAGAGAGCTGACTCTCGCTCACATCGGCTGCATCTGTGGTGCTACCATTGCCGGTCTCCTCATCCCCCGCGCCGTCAGCGGCCTGCCCATCCTCATCCTGCAGGGGGTAGAAGTCCGGAAGCCGCAACAGCGCACCGGCCTGCTCGGATGCGTTACGCACACGAAAATTTTGACTGGTGGAGAAGAGGCTGGCGCCGCCGTCATTTTCAACCACAATCGAGCCATGCTTGACACCGCCATAAAGCTGAACCTCGCCGGAGGGGAGGCGGTGCAAATAGGCGTGATAGGCGGTACCGCGAATCCCGATGGTGGCGACCGGGGTATTTACGCGGTAGTTCTCCGGATTCTTTTTGCCTATGGCGCCGGTAAGGGTGCGCATGCCGCCCTTGAGCAGTGAGTAGATGGCCCGCTCCCTGTCCGGCTCATTGGCGTCGAGTTGGTATTCATCCACACGAAACTGGCTCGACTCGGGGAGGCTTAACAGGCTGCCATCGCTAAAGCGGATCTGCGCGCGCCCCCCCTGCGCCACGGTGATGGTATCGCCCTCAAGGATCTGACTACGCCGCTTCAGCACACGCATGGCGCCGCCGGCATCCTCTGCCGTAACCTCGCCGACCGCGAGCAGCACGATACCGGCCGTGCCCTGAGCGGCCGACAGAGCACCAGGTACAACAAGAACGCCAAAAAGTAACAAGGCCGACAGTTTTGAGATAACTAATCTGAAATAGTGCTTCATGAGACGGCCCCCGTCAGAACTCGTAACGCAGGCCGACACTGGCCTGGGTGCGGGTGTAGTTGAACATATCGATATTGGCATCGTTACGACTGTAGGTGACGCCACCCCTGAGCTGCCACTCCTTGCTCAGCAGGTGGGTGATCGATACATCCAGCGAACTCAGGAGCTCCTTGCGCCTGGGGAGAAGACCAGCAAGATAGTGTGTGCTGTAGTGGCTGTGCGTGGCGCCATATTTGAGACCCCAACCGGTAGCATCGCCCAACTGCCAGTTACCCGCAAGCTGCACGCCGTAGATCGTGCGATCAGCCTGGGCGCGAGCCGCATCGCTATCACTCTCCGCTATCTCCCTGCCGGCGGAGAGTGACGCCACCCAGTTCATACCGTCCATTGCCCGCAGCAGCTGCACTCCCACGGTGTACTGTCGCGAGTCCTTGAGCGGTGCCTCCGGATAACTGAGATCCAGTGCCGTAAGGGTGACACCAAACTGCTGTTGCGCCCCCTGCAGCCAGGTGTTTTCAGCGGTGAGGCCAACAAGATTGCGACTGACCGTCTCATCCACACTGTATTGCTGCAGCAACAGCGCCAGTTGGCGCCGCTGGTTTTCACGCTGCCAGCGGCCGCCGCCCTGCAGCGTGGCAAGGGCGTTGTCATAGTGCCCCTCATTGGCGTGCCGGCGCCACGCACCGTCCACACTGGCGAACAGCGAGGAGTGCTGCGTCAGCGGATGATTGACGCGCCCGCCGAGCAACAACGCAGTAAATGTGTCATCCGTCTCCAGCACACTGCTGTCGAGTGTCCACGGCAATGCACTGTCGGCAAGCGGGTCGGCGGGGCCCGCATTGATGTTGCTGTCACTGCCCGTCATCAGCTCGATATAGGCCTTGGCCGTGGTCTGGTAGCGACTCTCGCGCAGGCGAATGGCAGCCAGAAAGCGCTCGATATTGAGGGCGACCTTTGCGGGGGGGCGTGAGCGCAAGACCCGCTCAAATGCCTGGCGCGCACGGGCATCATCCCCTTGCAGGTAGTAGCCACGCGCCAGCTCCAGTCGCGCCCGATGGTGTTCGGGCTGCCGATAGACCACGCGCTCCAGGGCGAAGACGCCCTCATGCACCTCTCCGCTTTCGATGGCGGCGACACCATAATAGAAGTCGAAACTGACATCGCCCTCCAGCTGTTGGCGATAGCGGCTTGCCAGTGCATAGGCCTCTTGGTACTGACCCTCATCACTGAGACGTTGCAGCTCATCGAGCGGCTCCGCGGCGTATGCTGCCGGAGAGAGCGAGAGAAGAGAGAGCAACGCGAGCATGGCGCCGCAAAATCTGCCGTGTGACCGCACATCGCGTGAATCCATCTTGACTACCGTCTCTTACGTTATTGTGAAATGAAAAAAGATTAGCATAGCGCGGTTACGCTCCACCACCTTTTTGCCGGTGCTGATAGACCCCATCCCAGTCGCTGGCGGGAGGATGATCACGGTAGTGAGCGCAGCGCTGGGCGTAAAGCTGGTAGAGGGGGTGTGATGCCCGCCCCTCGAGCCGGCAAAAGATCGTGTGCGCCTCTTGCCACGCCATCCGGCGATAGGCCTGCAGCGCCAGGGCGTACTCCTCCAGCTGCTGATAGGCGACCTTTCCCGCGGGCTGCTCCAGATCCAGCGGCTCGTAGATACGCACCGCCTCGCGCTTCCCCTTCACCCTTACCCGGTCAATTTCACGACACGGGATGGCGCCCTGCAACTGCAGATAGGTCGCCTCACCGATCAGCATCGAGACGCCGTAAAATTTGGTGAGCGCCTCCAGCCGCGAACCCTGATTGACCGCGTCCCCCAGCACAGTATAGGCACGACGGTATTCGGAGCCCATGTCACCGACGTTCATCGGCCCGCTATTGATGCCGATGCCGATATGCAGTGCGGGCAACCCCTCCTGCTGGAATTGTTGATCCAGTTGCACGGCCTGACGCAACATCTCAAGCCCTGCCTGTACTGCGTGGCGCGCATGCTGTTCGTTGTGCATCGGCGCCCCCCAGAAGGCCATGATCATGTCGCCGACATATTTGTCTATGGTGCCGTGCTGCTCAAAGATAATACGCGTCATGGGGGAGAAGAAGCGGTTGAGGAGCTGCTTGAGTTGTCCGGCAGGGAGTGTTTCGGAGATGGCGGTAAAGTTGCGGATATCGGAGAACATGACAGTCATCTCCCGCAACTCACCCTCGAAGCCATATGAGGCCTCCGGGTGATCGCTCATCTCCTGCACCAGTTGGGGCGGTATGTATTGACCAAACATACCCTTGAGCTCCCGTCTGGCGCGCGCCTCGTGCAAAAAACCGTAGGCGAGATTGAAGGTGGAGACGGTAAACAGCATCAGCAGCGGAAGCGCCATCTCAAGGATAAAATGCATCTGCTGCCAGATCAGAAAATTAAACGTGATAAGGGCGAACGAGAGAAACAGGCTGCCCAGTATCAGCCGCAGCGGGGTAAGCAGCGGCTGCAACAAGGCGATGAGCAGACCCAGTGCCAGGGTGGCGATAAATTCGACACCGTTGGCCCATTCGGGCCGCGAGGCAAAGCGCTGATCCAGGGCGCCGGCGATAAGGTTGGCATGAACCTCCACCCCGGGATAGATCGATTGCACCGGGGTGCTGCGAAGATCGAACAGCCCGTGCGCGGTGGTACCAATAAGGGCGATAGCGCCCTCGAGTCGTTCATTATCGGCGCGTGCATTAAGCACATCGGTGGCAGAGATATAGGAAAAACTCCCCCAGCCTCCCCGATAGGGCACGACGGCACGCGCCGCGCTGTCGGTGGGAATCGTAAGCTGGCCTATGGTAATGCCCTCGATCACCTGACGCTCACCGATCAGTGCCGTATGCACCTCGATCTCATCGACAAGCTGAAACAGACGCAGGATCTCCACGGAGAGCGAGGGATAGATATGATCACCGATACGAGCCAGCATCGGTGCCCGGCGGATGATGCCATCGCGGTCGGTGAGCAACGAGAAAAAACCGCCGTAGGGGGTGGCCTGCTGCAACGAGGGAATGTTGGCGGTAAAGTTGGTGGCCGTGTTAGTGAGCGCCTGGCGTGCCGCATCGAGATTTTTTATTGGCGGCGGCGCAGGCAACAAGCCGACCGGGGTGTCTTCGCGAAAATCGTAAACATAACCGAGGACGACGTCACGCCCGCGAAGCGCATCGGCAAAACGCAAATTATTGTCAAAGCGATCAAGCCGCTGCTGTAGCGACCGGATGAGGGTGCGCTGCTCCTCTGTTGCCGGCTCCCGGCGCAACACCTCGATAATATTTTCAGCGCTATTGCGCTCGGCCTCGGGAAAGACGATGTCAAAACCGATAATCGCCACGCCCTGTGCAGCAAGCCTATCGACAAGCTGGGCGATAATATGGCGCGGCCATGGCCAGTGGCCAACCTCTTGCAGACTTTTTTCGTCGATATCGATAATGACAATGCGCCTATCCACCGTTGGCTCGGGCAAAGAGAGATTGAGGCGCAGATCATAGGCTAACGCCTCCAGCCGTTTCAGCGGAACCCGCAGCGTGTCGGGGGCCGCGAATTGCCACCAGATAAAAAACGCCACAATAGCGCCGCCAATGGCGAGTGGCCGTTTACGCGAGGAGAGTGCCGCGAGCATCCCGACCCCTCAGCCGCACCGCACGGCTAACGGAGATACCGGCATGGGGGTTATACGGTAGTGGTACGGCATGGGCATGGCGGCGGCACTGATGGTGGACAGGCTGAAGATGATAGGTAGTCGCACAGACTGATGCAACGTGTCCCTGGGCCATATGTGCCGCCTGCTGCTGGGCAAGGAGCAGTGCGCGACAATGGACAGCCCCACCCCACCCTGCGTATTCTTGCGGTGACACCACGCAACAAGGAACAGACATGGCACGGCGTATCTCGATTAAAGAGGAGTACCTGGCGCACAGCGACGAGACCACGCTGCGCACGGTACTGGAGGCACTGAGCAGGGAGTTTCTGCTGATCCCGCTAGAGGATTACTACATCGAGATCAACGACATGGACGATGCGGCGGTACGGCGCGCGCTGGATGAATTCAGGCGCGATATCGAATTGAACACACGGCGTTAACCCGAAAGACGGTACTCTGATGAGTTGGTGGGGCAAAATATTGGGCGGAACCTTCGGCTTCATCATGGGCGGCCCTCTGGGGGCGGTGTTGGGGGCGGCGCTGGGCCACAACTTTGACAAGGGGCTGGGGCGCTTCGCCGAGGGGGCTTCGCCCGGCGGTCAGGCCCGCACCCAGCTCGCCTTCTTCGCCGCCACCTTCTCGGTGATGGGGCGCCTAGCCAAGGCCGACGGCCGGGTCAGTGAGGATGAGATCGCCTTTGCCAAGGCGGTGATGGCGCAAATGCAGTTCAATGCACAGCAGCGCAAACTCGCCATCGATCTCTTCACCCAGGGGCGGCAAGCCGATTTCGATCTGGACGGGGTGTTGCGCCAGTTTCGCGCCGAGTGTCACCGCCGCCACACCCTGATGCAGATGTTTCTCGAAATCCAGCTGCAGGCCGCCTACGCCGATGGCGCGCTGCACCCAGCCGAGCGCGAACTGTTGCTGCACGTCTTTGCCGAGCTGGGCTTCAGCCACCACGAGTTTGACCATCTGGATGCACTGGTGCGCAACGCCCGCGCCAACGGCGGTTACGCCCCGCGCGGCGCGACACCGGCACCCACACTGGCGGAGGATTACGCCGTGCTCGACGTGGCCAAAGCGGCCAGCGACGCCGAGGTAAAGAGGGCCTACCGCCGCCTGATGAGCCAGCACCACCCCGACAAGCTGGTGGCCAAGGGGCTGCCGGAGGAGATGGTCAAACTGGCCAACGAAAAGACCTCGCAAATCCGCAAGGCCTACGAACGCATCAAGGCCGCGCGCGCAATGCGCTGACAGCGCCGTTGAACGTATCAACGGTCTGTCGGATTTATTTACACGGAGTTTCCACGACCATCATGAACCAGCACCCCGCCAGCCCCATCCCCGAGCAGCGCCTTAACGACTTCATCACACGCTGGCAAAAGGTCGGCGCCAGCGAGCGCGCCAACTACCAGCTCTTCCTTACCAGTAATGGAGGTACCGATAACGGGGTCCGGTCTCGCATCATGACATCAAGTCTAAAAGAAACTTCGGATGGAGATACTACAACGCGAGACCCGACCCCGTTTCTCCGTTGGATTCAGAAAAGATGATTCAAGCATTGGTAATTTTGTTGGTCATGGCGTCCAGTGCTTCGGCGGAGCAGTCGCTGGATGAACTGGAGCAAATTGATATAACGATACATGCTGCTCCGAACTACCCGGGACGAATCAATCCACTCCAAATCACAACGAAGGGCGAGTTAACGGAATGGGCGAAACCACTTGCTTACGAAGAAACTGATGTCGGGAAGGGGGTTACGTCGTTTATTGTGAAGTGGCCGGAAGCGACAGTAAGCGGCTTTTTCCCCTCGTCACACTGCTGTACTGAGGTATTATTCGGTGAATTTGTTACTAACTCTAAGAAGTGGAGCTTCTTTGGGAAGATCAGGATTGGCGACACAGCCGATAAAGCCCTTTCAGACCTTGCGCCTATAGCAAAGCGTGATAAGGACAAGATGAAATACTGTGGACTCAATGAGTGTGCGGTATTTACCATTAAGAATGGTCGTATCAGTGAAGTGTCACTGCTGCTTTATACCGACTGAATCCAACACGCGCTTCACCGGACGGAAATTACGCTGCGCCCCATTCCAGCTGGTGAGCTTGTCCGTTGGACAACGGATTAAGCCCGATCTGTTATGTTTATAAGTCCAACTTCTCTAAATAGCGACAAGGAGAGTAAGAATGGAAATTAATGTTCTACCTAAATACGATATGAGTGACAATCCCACAAACTGTTGCCCACGATTTAAACCAGAAGGATGGGATGAACAAGAACTTCACTTTAAAAACAAACTGTTTGTCAAAGCAAAAACCAGGAGCATTTTCCATATCCCTATTAATATGGGATCAGTTTTTCCGAAAACATTTAGCGCCATAGAAAATGTAAAAGCAAAAGATGAAAATGATTTTATTGTTTTATCTTATGATCCATCCGCATGGACTGGAGAGCATTATTTTTCAGTAAGTAAAGATGTTCCAGGTCAGGAAATGGTTCATATGACGGGGGGTTATTTGACAAAGGTTTTTGAGGGGCCATATAAAAACGCACCCAAATGGGAAAAAGAAATAAAAGCATTTGTAGAGGGCAAAGGGAAGCATGTAAAGAAAACATATTTTTTCTACACTACATGTCCGAAATGCGCAAAATATTACGGAAAAAATTATATGGTGGCTGTGTCAGAGGTTGAATAAAATAAAACATAATCGGTAGCCAAGTGTCTCTAACCATCCGCCGCCCCACAACACCCCACATGCGGTTCCATACACACAGCACACAGATCTTGATATTCGCTTTTTTCCCCAACAACTTTTACCCCCCACCCCCATTCACAAACGAACAGTTAACAAGGGATTACCATCGCATCGCGTCAGTGCCGCTCCTGCGGTGTTTTTAAAATATGGATATCGTTCCCACGCTCTCGCGCGGGGTCGATATAGGGTATGTGAACAGTGGCGATAAAGTGTCGGGGCGGGGACGATAAGGTTAGTTCCCGCTTTCAGATAGTGAAAATGATCTTCGGCGGGTCATTACCTTCCTGGCCCTTTACTGACCACTGCTGCCGAGGTATTTCTCCAACATCTGTTTGAAGGCGGCCTCGGGCTGGGCGCCTGATAGTAACTCGCCTTCCAGTAACCCCTTTTTCGCGTCGTAGCGTCCGATAATAAAGCCTGGGGTGCCGGTAATGCCGGCGGCCTTGCCAACCTCAATATCGCGTGCGACCAGGGGGCGATATTTTTCGCTATCGAGGCAGCTGTCAAACTTTTTCAGATCAGCTATAGCGATCTTTTTGGCGATCGCCTTCAGCTCGCCCACTGACTGGTTGCGCTGCTGTTTATAGAGCTGGTCGTGCATCTCGGTGAATTTTCCCTGCTCACGCGCACACTCATTGGCGATGGCCGCGGAGTCGGCGTCGTTATGGAAGTCTAGGGGGAAATGGCGGTAACCGAAGGCGACCCGATCCCCGTACTGCTGCAGCAGCCTCTTAAGCACCGGCTGGACGCGCTGGCAATAGGGACATTGAAAGTCGGAAAACTCCAGCAGCATCACCTGACCATCTCTCTTGCCGTAGAGGTAGGCGGTCTCTACGGGTGCCTTGATCAGCAACGCCAGCGGCGCCGCAAGGCTGGTCTTGATCTCACCGCGCGCCAGGGCATCACGATAGAGCCGGTCGTCGTGCATGGCCTGCTGCAGCGCCTCCAGATAGCTGCGGATCTGCGGCCCCAGCTGCTCGATGGTGCCGCGCTTGCTCAGTTCATTGCTCTGGTAGAAGGAGGCTATTTGTGCCTCGGTGATGGCCGCCTGGTCACCACTGCCATATTTGGCGGGGTCGCGCTCTCTCAACTCGTTTAACGCCTGGGTGCGAAACGCCTGCTCGATGGCTTCATGGAGCTGGCTTCGCAGCTTGTGAATCTCACCGGTTTCGATATCTTCCAGCCGGATCACCGTGGCGCCAACTTCGCCAATCGCCGTCTCTGCGGTGGGCAGCGGATCGGCCGGGGCGGCAACTACGGGGCCAGTGAACAGGGCGGCACCAAGGAAGAGGGGGAGGAGTGATTTCATGGGATGTTCCTGATATCGGTAAGCTATCAACCCGTGACTGAACGGGTTTTCCGTAGCGGTTTATGGTTTCTCTTGCAACAGTCCGGTAAAGAGTCGTCACTATACACGACACCGCCTTACAAACCAGACGCGCCGTGTACCCGTTAGTCCACCCTCTCTGCCCAGAGTTCCGTCGTCGGTGCGCCCACGGCCACCCGCTCCCGTACCGTGACCCTGTGGGGTTCACTCAAAAAAACGGGCAAAGCTCTCCACCGGTTCGCGCGCGGTGCGGTAGCGGTTGACCTCCGCCTTCTCCTCGGCATAGCCCAGGGCCATACCGCAAACAAGGATGAGTCCGTCATCATAGCCCAGCTCCTCCTTGACGATCTGCGGGTAGTCGGCAAGCGAGGCCTGGGGACAGGTGGCCAGCCCCGCCTCCACCGCGGCCACCATCAGCGACTGCAGGAACATGCCGTAGTCCAGGTAGGAGCCGGTAGACAGAATGGGATCGATGAAGAAGAGCAGCATCACCGGGGCGTCGAAGGCGCGAAAGTTGGCGGCACGCTGCTCCAGTTGGCGGGCCTTGTCGTCGCGTTCTATGCCAAGGGCGCCGTAGAGCGCCAGGCCGCAGGCGAGGCGGCGCGCCTTGTAGGGCTCCTGCCAGCTGGCGGGGTAGTAGGGGTACTCCATGCGCGACGGCTCGCCGTGGCGCAACGCCGCCTCCAGCCGCTGTTGCAGGCGCAGTTTGCTCTGGCCGCTGACCACCGCCACCTGCCACGGCTGACTGTTGACCCCGGATGGGGCGTGGCGGGCAGCCTCCAAAAGGCGGTAGATCGTCTCCGGCGCCACCGGCCGCGTCTGATAGGCGCGAATCGATTGTCGCTGTTGTATCGCCTCGATGACGTTCATGGTTCCCCCTGTTGAACTGCTGCGGCCCATCAGAGCGCGACTTTGCGCCCTGACGGGCTATTAACCATCTCCCCGCCTCAACACGTTACCACTGTTACCTAACGTAACACCCATCTGTTACGCATCGTAATGCCCTTCCCGCCAGCTTCCTCCAACTTATTGATTTATATGGTCATGGCGACGGCACGACGCTTGGCATGGCAACCGGATACACAGTGATCCACGAGACAACATGAGCAACGATTCCCTGCAGGACGTGATCGATTTTCTGCGTAACCACGCCACCTTTGATCAGATGGCCGTGCCCCGCCTGGCGTTTCTGGCACGGCGGCTGCGTCCGGTCTTCTTCGCCCGTGATGAGACGGTGGCCACGCCGGAGTCGGGGGTGGCGGATCACCTCTACATCATCAGGAACGGGCGCATCCGCAGCGAGCTGCCCGGCCAAGTAGGGCAACCCCGCAGTGGTAGCTGGTGAGCGGCGGGAGTTTCCCCATCGGCACCCTACTCTCGCGCCACCGAGGAGAGCCTCTGCTACGAGCTGCCGCGCGTGTCGGCAGCATCGCCTCCCCGAGGGGGAGTAGTTGCGGCATTTAAACCAAGCACGGGGCGACAAACGCCCCCTGAACGGCGTTACAGAAAATCGAGGATGGACTGCTCAATCTGCGCCTTGTCGATGATGGTGCCCTGGGTGATGGGCTTGCTGAAGAGCCCCGCGATCATCGCCGGGATGGCAATCCCCGCCCGCGCGGCGATCGCCTTGAGGGCATCGCTATCGCTGGCGCCCACCTCACCGGTAAGGGCGTTGGCGATCACCGGCGAGAATTTGGTCCACTCGGCGGTGGAGTAGACGATGCTCTTCAGCGGCTCACTGCGGCAGGTGGCGTGCGCCTTGAGGCAGGTGGCGGTGTGTGGGTCCATCAGGTAGCCCTTGGCAAAGGCCTCCCGGATGTAACGCTTGCCCTCCTCGTCGTCACAGAAATCGGCGGCGAAGATCGCCTGCAACCGCTCCAGCTCCTCGGCGCTCAACTCATAGTGCTTCTCGTTATCAAGCTGCGTCATCAACTCCCGGGTACGCGCCGCGCCGAACAGGTCGAAAAGGATGCGCTCGATGTTGGAGGACTTGAGGATATCCATCGCCGGCGAGGTGGTGGGGATCACCGCCAGCTGGCGCAGGTCGTAACGCCCATCGCGAATCAGCTGGGTGAGGATGTTGTTGCGGTTGGAGGCGATAAGGATCTTCTCCACCGGCAGGCACATGCGCATCGCATAGTAGCCACCGAGGGCGTTGCCGAAATTGCCGCTCGGCACGTTGAGGTAGACCTTCTCCCCCAGCGCGATCGCCCCCTGGCGCACCAGCTCCAGATAGGAGTGGATATGGTAGATGGTCTGAAAGATGATGCGCCCGAAGTTGACCGAGTTGGCGGCCGAGAGGTGGATCTGCTTCTCCTTGAGCTTCGCCTTGAAGACCGCGGAGCCGAGCAGCTGCTTGAGCGCCCCCTGGGCATCGTCAAAGTCGCCGTGAATGCCGATCACCTTCAGGTTGGCGGCATCCTCGGTCACCATCTGCAACCGCTGCACATCGGAGGTGCCGCCGTCCGGATAGAGACAGGCCACCCGCACATTGGCGCGGTTCTTGAAGGTCTCCAGCGCCGCCGGGCCGGTATCGCCCGAGGTGGCCGCCAGGATCAGGTACTCCTCGTTGCGCTGCTGCGCCAGTGCCGAAAGCACCACGCCAAAGGGCTGTAGCGCCATATCCTTGAAGGCACGGGTCGGGCCATGGTAGAGCTCACTCACATAGAGATCGTCATCCACCCGCACCACCGGCACCGGGTTCTTCGGGTCGTCAAAGTGGTCGTAGAGGGCCAGCGCCTCTTCGATCACCGCCGGCTCGATGTCGATCGCGAAGGCGGCAAGGATGTCACGCGCCAGCCCCTTGTAGTCTGAGTTGAGATGATCGGCGAGGAAGGATGACCCCAAATCGGGCAGCGACTCCGGGGAGTAGATACCGCCAAAGGAGGACATGGGGCTGAGGATCGCCTCGGAGAAGCTGACCTTTAGCGGGTGCTGGCCGTCATTGCCACGGGTTTCGATAAAGTTCACGGTTATTCCTGGATGGCTGCTGAGGTGAATCGGATTGGCGCATTATAACGAACTGGCCGCCCCGCTTCCTCCCGATTTTGGCCCCCGACAGGGGAAGATCATCCCTCATTTATCTGGTAAATACGCGGTCCCACGCCCCCGCGAGGGACCGCAAGACCGGCACCGGTGTTGATAGGTGGATGCGTGGTGTTTGTCCGCCCTGCCCTATAACGGAGTTTGTAGGGTGCCGCCGCCAGGCTGGTGGGCAAACTCCGTGACGATAGTGGCGGTGCTGTAGGTCACGTTGCGCAAGTTACGTGACTGCCGGTGGGGTAGGGGCTTTTCCCGCAGCGGTTTTGTAGGGTGCCGCCGCCAGGCGCACCGGTTTTGTAGTGGGGTTGACGCCCCATACAAAACCGTAATGTCAAGACTTGACCCCTTTTTTTCGGCAATCAATGCCCCCCCATCGATCCGTTGGTCAACTTTTAATCCCTCCGTCCCCTTTTATTGGGCTTCTGAAAGAATAGGGTCAGGTCTCGCCTTGTAGCACCTTCTGACGAACAACACGTTCAACTTAGCAAGATGAATCCAGAAGACCAAAAAGGCGACATGCTACAATGCGAGACCTGACCCCATTCTTCCTCAGACTCCGACCCCATTGATCTGTTGTTAGCTTCTATATATGTAACCAAAGCTTTTTCTATTGAACCCAGTAATGACCTGTATAGCCTTAGCGACATTTCTGTCTGTAACGTTGTTTAGCAACATACTTTCAAGCTTAACAACATTGGCATATAAAGCGCTGTTGCCTTTTTGTGTATGCGCCCAACCAATGGCTGATATATTTACAATAACCGTGAGCCAAAATACTATGCGGAAGCTTACTTTCTTTGTTTTATGGCGCAATCTTTGCTGCGCCACAATTGCGCCAGGCCACCCGAACAGTAAGGAATGAATATGAAGTGTATTTTCGGGTATGCGCCACTCAGACCTTTCTGCTGCCGACTTGTCTTTGGCATATACAAAATATGTAATTATGCTCACGACAACAAACAACAATGGAAGAAGCAATGGTGTAAAACCGTAATAATATGAGTATGCAAGCCCAAACGGCAGAACAATTACTGGTAAATAGTTCATTCTTTCTATGTTCTCTTTATAAAGCTAACGCCTGCGTTCAACGGCGACAAAGCCGCGAAGCGGGTTTGGCGTCCGACTGGAACGCATTGTTCATCTGTAATCTATAGGTATCGCGCACGAAGATACTCCAGGTACTGCTTCGGAACCCCTGAGGTCTGCTCCAATTTTTTGACGAGTTCTTGGTACGAAAATGCCTTAAATCGAAGCTCTGCGTTTAAACGCTCGGAGAACATATTGATCTCCTTCTTGTGTGTGTCGCCTTCTGCGCCAGCACTGTCGAAGTAAACGTAGAACAAGGAAAGAATAGGGTCAGGTCTCGCCTTGTAGCACACCTTCTGACGAACAACACGTTCAACCTAGCAAGATGAATCCAGAATACCAAAAAGGCGACATGCTACAATGCGAGACCTGACCC
>JAPHSX010000018.1 GCA_026196575.1 Gammaproteobacteria bacterium
ATCGCCCCGATCGCGATGGAAGATGGCTTGCGCTTCGCTATTCGCGAGGGTGGTCGTACCGTTGGTGCTGGTGTTGTTGCCAAGATTATCGAGTAATTACTATGTCTAATCAGAAAATTCGTATCCGTCTCAAGGCCTTCGATCACCGTCTGCTGGATCAGTCCGCGCGTGAGATTGTGGAAACCGCAAAGCGTACCGGGGCTCAGGTCAAGGGTCCCATTCCCCTTCCCACCAAGAAGGAGCGCTATACCGTGCTGATCTCCCCGCACGTCAACAAGGATGCACGTGATCAGTATGAACTGCGCACCCACAAGCGACTGATGGACATCGTTGATCCAACCGACAAGACGGTCGATGCACTGATGAAACTTGATTTGGCCGCAGGGGTCGACGTTCAGATCAAATTGCAGTAAACTGCGCGTCCGTTTTTAGGATTCCGCCCCGGTCTTCGGCCGGGGCGGTTGATTTTTAGCACTGGTCAATCGTAATCGGTGCGTTAAAGAGGTCAGAATAATGGCAATAGGTGTTATTGGTCGCAAATGCGGCATGACACGCATCTTCACTGAAGATGGTGTCGCTGTCCCTGTGACTGTAGTAGAGGTTGAGCCCAACCGTGTCGCCCAGGTGAAAACTGTCGACACCGATGGCTACAACGCGCTGCAGGTTACGGTTGGCAGTCGTCGTGCCAGTCGCGTCATCAAGCCCCAGGCAGGTCATTTTGCCAAGGCGGGTGTCGAGGCCGGTCGTACCCTGATGGAGTTCCGCCTTGCCGATGGCGAGGGTGAAGGCCTGCAGGCCGGCTCCGAGATTAAGGTCGACATCTTCGAGAATGGTCAGATCGTTGACGTGTCCGGCACAACCATCGGTAAGGGTTTTGCGGGTGTCGTCAAGCGCCACCACTTCCGCACCCAGGATGCCACTCACGGCAACTCCCTGTCACATCGCGTGCACGGTTCGATTGGTCAGAACCAGACCCCCGGTCGGGTCTTCAAAGGCAAGAAAATGGCCGGTCATATGGGCAGCAGAAAACGCACCATGCAGAATCTGGAGATTTTCCGTGTGGATGCCGAACGCAATTTGCTGCTGATCAAGGGCGCCGTCCCCGGTTCCAAGGGCAACGACGTTGTCGTGCTGCCCGCCGTGAAGACCAAGAGACAAGGGGTGTGACCATGGAATTGAAGTTAACTACCGCAACTGGTCGTGCATCTACAAACAGTGTCGAGCTCTCGGACGGCAATTTTGGTCGCGACTTCAACGAGACGCTGGTTCATCAGGTTGTCACCGCCTATATGGCCGCCGCGCGTGCGGGAACCAAGGCGCAGAAGACCCGCTCCCAGGTCAGCGGCGGCGGCATCAAACCCTTCCGCCAGAAGGGGAGTGGCCGTGCCCGTGCCGGTACCATTCGCAGCCCGCTGTGGCGCTCCGGTGGCGTCACCTTTGCTGCAGTACCGCGTAGCTACGAGCAAAAGGTTAATAAGAAGATGTATCGCGCGGCCCTCCGTTCGATCCTCTCCGAGCTGGTACGTCAGGAGCGCCTGGTGGTGGTCGACAAGTTTGAACTTGAGGCACCCAAGACCAGGCAGCTCAGCGAAAAACTCAAGGCGATGGCGCTCGATAACGTGCTGATTGTTGACCAGGCGATCGCCGACAATCTGTTTCTGTCCGCACGCAATCTGCCGCATGTGGATGTGGTTGAGGCGAAGCGTGTGGATCCGGTTAGCCTGGTGCGCTTCGAGAAAGTCATTTTGACCAAAGCTGCGGTGACTGCCCTGGAGGAGATGCTGGCATGAATGAAGAGCGCTTAATGAAGGTTCTGGTCGCACCGCTTATCTCCGAGAAGAGCAGCGTGGCCGCCGAAAAGAACAACCAGTATGTATTCAAGGTTACCACTGACGCCACCAAGCCTGAGATTAAACAGGCCGTCGAGCTGCTGTTCGATGTCAAGGTGGAAGCCGTCAAGGTTGCCAACATGAAGGGCAAAACCAAACGTTTCGGCCAAAAAATGGGCCGTCGTAGCGATTGGAAAAAAGCTTACATCTCACTGCAGGCGGGTCAGGAAATCGACCTCCTCGGTGGTGCTGAATAAGGGAGCGTCCGATGCCATTAGTTAAACTTAAACCGACGTCTCCAGGTCGCCGCTTTGTTGTCAGAGTGGTCAACCCCGAGCTTCACAAAGGTGCCCCGCATGCTCCTCTGGTAGAGAAAAAGAGCAAGAACGGTGGCCGTAACAACAATGGTCGTATCACTACCCGTCATCAGGGTGGTGGGCATAAACAACACTATCGGGTGATTGACTTCAAACGCGGCAAGGAAGGGATCCCCGCTGTCGTTGAACGTCTCGAGTACGATCCGAATCGCACAGCCAATATCGCACTGCTGCTGTTTGCCGACGGCGAACGTCGCTACATTGTTGCACCCAAGGGCGTCTCCGCCGGTGATGAACTGATGAGCGGCTCGGGTGCTGCAATCAAGGCCGGCAACTGCCTGCCACTGCGCAGCATTCCGGTGGGTAGTACCATTCACTGCATCGAGATGAAGCCAGGCAAGGGGGCGCAGATTGCTCGCAGTGCCGGCACTTCGGCCCAGCTGGTTGCCCGCGAAGGGGCGCACGCCACGCTGCGTCTGCGCTCTGGCGAAATGCGCAAGGTGCCGTCTGACTGCAAGGCCACCATCGGCGAGGTAGGTAACACGGAGCATAGCCTGCGCAAACTGGGCAAGGCTGGCGCATCGCGCTGGCGCGGTGTTCGCCCCACGGTTCGTGGCGTGGTCATGAACCCGGTGGATCACCCGCATGGTGGTGGTGAAGGTCGTACCTCTGGTGGTCGCCACCCGGTAAGTCCTTGGGGTGTCCCGACCAAGGGATACAAGACTCGTTCGAACAAGCGTACCGACGGCATGATTTTGCGTCGTCGTAAACAGAAGTGATAGAGGGCGATATAGATGCCACGCTCAATTAAAAAAGGCCCGTTCATTGACCACCATCTGGCGAAGAAGGTAGAGGCCGCCGCAGCAGCCAATGACCGTCGTCCGATCAAGACCTGGTCACGCCGTTCCATGATCATGCCAGAAATGGTTGGACTGACCATCGCTGTACATAATGGAAAGCAGCACATTCCGGTGATGGTCTCCGAGAATATGGTTGGTCATAAGCTGGGTGAGTTTTCTCCCACCCGTACCTTCAAGGGCCATGTTGCCGATAAAAAGGCAAGGTAGGGGAGACTGATGATGGAAACAGTAGCTAAGCTGTCGAATGCACGTATCTCTGCACAGAAGGTGCGTCTGGTCGCCGATCAGGTGCGCGGACTACCCATTGATCAGGCGCTGCAGATTCTTGCCTTCAGCCCCAAAAAGGCTGCCACTCTGGTGAAGAAGGTTCTGGAATCGGCAATTGCCAATGCCGAACACAACGATGGTGCCGACATTGACGAGCTGAAGGTCGCCCGGATCTATGTTGACCAGGGGCCCTCGCTGAAACGTATGCGGGCTCGTGCCAAGGGTCGCGGTAACCGTATTGTCAAGCGTACCAGCCACATCACTGTGGCCGTTGCCGATAAGAAATAGAGAGGTCGAAATGGGACAGAAAGTTCATCCGACAGGTATTCGTCTTGGTATTACCAAAGACTGGACCTCGAAGTGGTACGCCGATTCCAAGCATTACGGCGAGTATCTGCATACTGATCTCAAGGTGCGCGATTACCTGCAGAAAAAATTGGCGGCAGCATCGATTAGTCGTATTCAAATTGAGCGTCCGGCCAATAATGCGCGGATCACCATTCATAGTGCCCGCCCCGGCCTCGTGATTGGTCGCAAGGGCGAGGACATTGACCGCCTGCGTAATGATGTTTCCAAGATGATGGGTGTGCCCGTGCACATCAACATCGAGGAGATCCGCAAGCCGGAGCTGGACGCCACGCTGGTGGCGCAAAGCATCGCGCAACAGCTGGAAAAACGCATTATGTTTCGCCGCGCCATGAAGCGTGCGGTAACCAACTCGATGCGGCTTGGTGCCCAGGGCGTCAAGATCAATGTAGGCGGTCGCCTCAACGGTGCGGAGATCGCACGCAGTGAGTGGTATCGCGAGGGTCGTGTGCCGCTGCACACCTTGCGTGCGGATATTGACTATGGTGTCGCCGAGGCCAACACCACCTATGGCATCATTGGTGTCAAGGTGTGGATCTTCAAAGGCGAAATTTTCGAGCGCCTTGAAACGTCGGCCGTCGCTGAAAGCGACAAGACTGCCGCGAAGTAATGGAGTGAAAAAAAATGCTTCAGCCTAAACGTACAAAATTTCGCAAGGTCCAGAAGGGACGCAATCGCGGCATGGCCCAGGTTGGCAACAAGGTAAGCTTCGGCGAATACGGTCTGAAGGCCGTTGAACGTGGACGTATTACCTCACGCCAGATCGAGGCTGCACGCCGCGCCATGACGCGTCACGTCAAACGTGGCGGCAAGATCTGGATTCGTGTTTTCCCGGACAAGCCGATCACCGAGAAGCCTCTCGAGGTACGGCAGGGTAAGGGTAAGGGCAATGTCGAGTACTGGGTAGCCCAAATTCAACCTGGCCGCATGCTTTATGAAATGCAGGGCGTCACCGAGGAACATGCTCGCGAAGCCTTCCGTTTGGCGTCAGCCAAGCTGCCGCTGAAGACCACATTTGTAACTCGCACGGTGCTGTGATGAAAGCTAATGAACTCAAAAACAAGAGTGTCGAAGAGCTGAACAACGAACTGAAAGGGCTTCTTCGTGAACAGTTCAATCTTCGCATGCAAAAGGGGATTGGGCAGTTGCCGCAGCCTCATCGTGTTAAGCAGGTTCGTCGCGAGGTCGCTCGCGTGAAGACCATTTTGAACCAAAAGGCTGAAAAATGAGCGAGCAAGATATCAATACTCGTACGGTCACTGGCCGCGTAGTCAGCAACAAAATGGACAAGTCCATTACGGTGCTGGTGGAGCGTAAGGTGCCTCACCCCCTTTACGGAAAGTATGTAAAGCGTTCCACCAAGCTGCACGCACATGACGAGCAGAATGAGTGCAACGAGGGTGACACGGTCTCTATTGAGGAGTGCCGGCCGATTTCTAAGTCCAAGTCTTGGCGTCTGGTCAAGGTGTTGGAAAAGGTTAGCTAACTGTAGCTGACTTCACATCGCTGGTGGCAGCGTTAAGCCCGAGACAAAAGTGTTGGGCTTTGCGTCGTTTAGTGGTACTATCTCGCGCCCTTAGATATGGCGCTGTAACCAGCAAAATGATTGTGCGGAGAGTTTTTCCATGATTCAGATGCAGACACGACTGGATGTGGCTGATAACAGCGGAGCCCGCGTTGTCCAGTG
The DNA here is from genome assembly GCA_026196575.1 of Gammaproteobacteria bacterium. Lineage (GTDB taxonomy): Bacteria > Pseudomonadota > Gammaproteobacteria > Thiohalomonadales > Thiohalomonadaceae > JAPHSX01. The sequence continues at coordinate 5,327 of JAPHSX010000018.1, forward strand.
CATTAAGGTACTTGGCGGTTCCCATCGTCGATATGCCGGTATTGGTGACATTATCAAGGTTAGCGTTAAAGAAGCGATACCACGTGGTAAAGTCAAAAAGGGTGATGTCTACAACGCCGTTGTAGTTCGTACTCGTAAGGGTGTGCGTCGTGCCGACGGCTCGCTGATTCGTTTCGACGGAAATGCTGCGGTGCTGCTTAATACCAAGCTGGAGCCGATCGGTACCCGCATCTTTGGTCCTGTGACCCGTGAGCTGCGTGGAGATCGATTCATGAAGATTATATCTCTGGCACCTGAAGTGCTGTAAGGCGAAGAGAGACTGAGATGCGTAAGTTAAAGAAAGGTGACGAGGTAATCGTCCTTACTGGTAAAGACAAAGGTAAGCGTGGCACCATCAATCAGGTGATCGTGGCAAAAGATCGTGTTCTGGTGAGTGGCGTCAACATGGTTAAAAAACATCAAAAGCCCAATCCGGCTGCTGGTGCTCCCGGTGGCATTGTGGAGAAGGAGATGTCGATGCATATATCCAACGTCGCCATCTTTAACGCCGCTACCGGCAAGGCTGACCGAGTCGGTATCAAAACTCTCGAGGATGGCCGCAAGGTACGCATCCTTAAGTCCAACAACGAAGCAATTGATGCTTAAGTCGGGTTAAGAAGATGGCAAGACTGCAAGATTTCTACCGCGATACCGTGGTAAACCAGCTGAAAGAACAGCTGAACTGTGCCAATGTCATGGAGGTACCGCGCATCACCAAGATTACACTCAATATGGGTGTGGGCGAGGCTGCCGCGGACAAAAAGGTTCTTGAGCACGCTACCGCGGACATGGTCAAGATTGCCGGGCAGAAGCCGGTCATCACCAGGGCGCGCAATTCCGTTGCGGGCTTCAAGATCCGTGAGGATTGGCCAATCGGTTGCAAGGTGACCCTGCGTAGTGAGCGCATGTATGAATTCCTTGATCGACTGATCAGCATCGCCATCCCCCGCATTCGTGACTTCCGTGGCCTGAATGCCAAGTCGTTTGATGGGCGCGGTAACTACAGCATGGGTGTCAAGGAGCAGATCATCTTCCCGGAAATCGATTACGACAAAATCGACAAGCTGCGTGGCATGGATATCACCATCACCACCACGGCAAAGACGGACGATGAAGCTCGCGCGCTGCTCAAGGCGTTCAACTTCCCGCTTAAAGGTTGAGGATTAGGCATGGCAAAGACATCAATGGTTGAGCGCGAGAAGAAACGCGCAAAGCTGGTAAAAAAGTTTGCTGCAAAGCGTGCAGAAATTAAAACTCAGATGAAAAATCCCGATCTGGGTATGGAGGAGCTGACGGCGCTGGTCGTCAAGCTGCAAAAGTTGCCGCGTGATTCCAGTCCGGTGCGTAAGCGTAATCGCTGCAACCTGACCGGCCGTCCGCACGGTTACTACAGAAAATTCGGCCTTGGCCGTAACAAGCTGCGCGAAGCTGCAATGCGTGGTGACGTACCCGGCTTGCGTAAGGCCAGCTGGTAATAGTCGGCTGCACGACAGCTGAATCATCGTTTAGGAGCATAACCGCATGAGCATGACTGATCCTGTTGCAGATCTGCTTACCCGTATTCGTAACGGGTTATCTGCAAACAAGACCGAGGTGACAATGCCTCTGTCGAAGGTGAAGGTATCTATCGCCCAGGTGTTGAAGGGCGAGGGTTACATTGGTGACTTCACCACCGGGGATATCGATGGCAAACCTGCACTCACTATTAGCCTTAAATACTACCAGGGTAAGCCTGTAATTGAGCAGATCAAGCGCATTAGCCGCCCGGGTCTGCGGGTATATAAAGGTAAGAGTGAGTTGCCCAAGGTGCTTAACGGCCTCGGTATCGCAATTATTTCCACCTCCGCCGGAGTGATGACAGACCGTGCTGCACGCAAGGCTGGTCTCGGTGGTGAAGTGCTTTGCGCTGTATCATAAGGGGGGGTGAGGTATGTCCAGAGTATTAAAAGCAATTGCAATACCTTCCGGCGTTAGCGTGAGTGTTAGCGGGCAGAATATCGATGTCAAGGGCGCCAAGGGCGCACTGCAGCATGTGGTTCATGATGTTGTGGAGGTCAAGCAGGACGGCGACACTATTTCCTTTGCGCCGCGTGCCACGGGCAAGCCAGCCATGGCCTTGACCGGTACCACCCGTGCCATGATCAGCAATCTCATCACTGGCGTAACCAATGGTTTTGAGAAAAAGTTGCAATTGATCGGTGTCGGTTATCGTGCGCAGGCCCAGGGCAATGTCCTGAATCTGACCCTGGGTTTTTCGCATCCGGTCAATCATCAGATGCCGGAAGGGGTTAGTGTTGAGACGCCGAGTCAGACCGAGATTGTGGTCAAGGGTATCGACAAGCAAAAAGTAGGACAGGTTGCCGCGGACATTCGCGGGTATCGTCCTCCGGAACCTTACAAGGGCAAGGGTGTGCGTTATGCAGACGAGCACGTTGTCCGTAAGGAAGCGAAGAAGAAATAGGGCTATCAACGATGAAATCGAAAAAGTTAACTCGTTTGCGCCGTGGTATGCGGGGCCGTGCAAAGATTCGTTCACTGGGCGTCTATCGTCTGTGTGTTAACCGCACGCCGCGCCATATCTATGCTCAGGTGATAGCCCCGACGGGTTCGGAAGTTATCGCTACCGCCTCTACCGTGCAGGCGGACGTGAAAGCCGGCGTCAAATACACCGGTAATATCGAGGCGGCTGCCGCGGTCGGCAAGATGATCGCGGAGAAGGCCAAGGCAGCCGGTATCACCAAGGTTGCATTTGACCGTTCTGGTTTTAAATATCATGGTCGTGTCAAGGCTCTTGCAGATGCCGCGCGCGAACACGGTCTGGAATTCTAAGGGTTAGGTTATGGCTGGATTTGAGAGTTCACAAAGTACCGACGGCTTGATTGAAAAGCTGGTCGGTGTCAACCGCGTAGCCAAAACGGTAAAGGGTGGTCGTATCTTCTCCTTCTCGGCCTTGGCCGTAGTGGGTGATGGAGAGGGTAACGTTGGCTTTGGCACCGGCAAGGCGCGCGAGGTTCCCGCCGCCATCCAGAAGGCAATGGAAGAGGCCAGGCGCAATATGCGCAAGGTGCACATTACCAAAGGTGGTTCGTTGCATTATGCGGTAACCGCCCGTCACGGCGCTGCCAAGGTGTATATGCAGCCTGCCTCTGAAGGTACAGGTGTTATCGCCGGTGGTGCGATGCGCGCCGTACTTGAAGCCGCGGGAGTACACAATGTGTTGTCCAAATGTATCGGCAGCACCAATCCGATTAACGTCGTTCGCGCCACCCTGGTAGGCCTGACCTCTCTCTCTTCTCCCGAAGAAGTGGCGGCCAAGCGTGGTTTGAGCGTTAAAGAGATCCTGGAATAAGCCATGGCCGACAAGAAGATGATCAAGGTTAAGCTGGTGCGTAGCGTCCACGGTCGTATTGCCTCGCACAAGGCCTGCGTGTCAGGTCTTGGGCTGCGTCGTATGCACCAGACCGTTGAGGTTGAAGACACCCCATGCACGCGTGGCATGATCAATAGAGTCTATTACATGGTCAAGGTTGTGGAGGACTGATATGCAGCTTAATACTCTTAAATCCGCACCTGGGGCGCGGAAAGTTGCCAAGCGTGTCGGTCGTGGTATCGGCTCCGGCTTGGGTAAAACCTGTGGCCGTGGGCACAAGGGGCAGCATTCTCGCTCCGGTGGCTCTCACAAGGCGGGGTTCGAGGGCGGCCAGATGCCGCTGCAGCGCCGTCTGCCGAAGTCTGGTTTTGCCTCGCGCACCGGGCGCTTTGCCGCTGAGATCCGTCTCCATGAACTTGCCAAGGTTGAGGGTGGTGTAGTTGACCTCGTTGCACTGAAGGCAGCCAATCTGGTGCGTCAAAATGTGAAGCGCGTAAAGGTTATTGCCTCTGGCGAGCTGGGTGTAGCGGTTACGGTTCGTGGGCTGGGTATCACTGCCGGTGCCAAGGCGGCGATCGAGGCGGCTGGCGGCAAGATCGAGGCCTGATATGGGTGCTTCTGCTTCAGCTATGGCCCGTTCGATGGCGGGTGGCGGTAAATTGACCGAACTGAAGCAGAGGCTCCTCTTTCTGCTCGGGGCGTTACTGGTCTTTCGTATCGGTGCACATATACCGGTGCCCGGGATCGATCCGGTGGCGTTGGCTAAGCTGTTTGATTCGCAACGTGGCACCATCATTGACATGTTTAACATGTTTTCCGGTGGTGCCCTGGAGCGCTTCTCCGTGTTCGCGCTGGGTATCATGCCCTACATCTCGGCCTCCATTATTATTCAGCTGCTGACCAAGGTCTCGCCGAAGCTGGAGCAGCTGAGTAAGGAAGGGGCGTCGGGTAAACGCAAGATCACCCAATACACCCGTCTGAGTACGTTGGTGCTGGCCACCTTTCAGGCCTTTGGCATTGCGGTCATGCTCATGCAGCAGCAGGGTGGCCTGGTAATTATGGCGCCCAACCTGTTCATCTTTACTACGGTGGTCACACTGGTGACCGGCACCATGTTCCTGATGTGGCTGGGTGAACAGGTGACGGAGCGGGGGATCGGCAACGGTATATCGATGATTATTTTCGCCGGTATCGTCGCCGGGCTGCCTTCTGCCATTGGCGGCACACTGGAGCTGGCCTCAAGTGGGCAGCTTAATGGTGCGCTGGTGGTGCTGTTGTTTGTCTTCTCGGTGCTGGTTACCGCCGCGGTGGTTTTTATCGAGCGTGGTCAGAGACGCATTACTGTTAACTATGCCAAACGCCAACAGGGGCGGAAGATGTTTGCGGCGCAGACCAGCCATTTGCCACTAAAGGTGAATATGGCCGGGGTTATTCCGCCAATCTTCGCCTCCAGCATTATTCTCTTTCCGGCAACGCTGGCCGGATGGTTTGGCAGCACCGAGGGGATGGGTTGGTTGCAGGATATCTCGGCCAGTCTGTCGCCGGGCCAGCCGCTGTATGTACTGATGTATGCGGTTGCGATTATTTTCTTTTGTTTCTTCTATACGGCGTTGATGTTTAACCCCAGGGAGACGGCGGAAAATCTGAAAAAATCGGGCGCCTTTGTGCCGGGTATTCGTCCAGGTGAACATACGGCCCGCTACATCGACAAGATTTTGGGACGTTTGACGCTGGCTGGTGCCATTTACATCACCGCGATCTGCCTGATCCCCGAGTTCCTGATTCTCTACTGGAATGTGCCGTTCTATTTTGGTGGGACTTCACTGCTGATTATTGTTGTCGTGGTGATGGACTTTATGTCACAGACGCAGGCGCACTTGATGTCGCATCAGTATGACAGTCTGATGAAAAAGGCAAATTTGAAAGGTTATGGTCGTCGCGGTTTGTAGCCTGACGGTTGTGACAAAGTTTTTTTTCGGAGAGTAAGACAATGAAAGTTCGTGCCTCAGTAAAGAAGATGTGCAGAAACTGCAAGATTATTCGGCGCAACGGTAGCGTGCGGGTGATTTGTTCTTCTGACGCCCGCCACAAGCAGCGTCAGGGTTAACGTTTAGTGTCCCGAATGGTCGTTGTAAGGCGGCCAATCAGGGCTTGATCAATTTATTATTTGGCTATACTATGGCGCGTTTTCACGGCGCGTCATGTGTTTGTGCTGTTGTGAGTTTAGGGAGTGGCTAAATGGCCCGTATTGCTGGTATCAATATTCCGGTGAACAAGCATACCGTGATCGCCCTGCAGGCAATCTACGGTATCGGTTCAACCCGCGCTAAGCAGATCTGCGAAGTGGCTGGGGTACAACCCCATGTTGCGGTAAAGAATCTGTCCGAGGCAGAGGTCGAGACGCTTCGTGGCGAAGTGGCGAAGTTCACCGTCGAGGGCGATCTTCGTCGTGAGGTCTCCATGAACATCAAACGTCTGATGGATTTGGGCTGCTATCGCGGTATTCGTCACCGTCGTGGTCTGCCACTTCGTGGTCAGCGTACAAAAACCAATGCGCGTACCCGTAAGGGGCCGCGTCGTCCGATCAAGAGATAATTTTTTTAGTTATCTAAGCGCTTGATTTAAAGCTGTTATTAGGAAACAGGTTATGGCAAAAGCGAGTACTCGCACCCGTAAGAAGGTGAAAAAGAATGTAGTGGATGGTGTTGCACATGTTCACGCATCTTTTAATAACACCATCATCACGATTACTGACCGTCAGGGTAACGCCCTCTGTTGGGCAACCTCTGGTGGTTCCGGCTTCCGTGGTTCACGCAAAAGCACCCCGTTTGCCGCTCAGGTAGCTGCCGAACGTGCCGGTGCCGTGGCCCAGGAATTTGGCATGAAGAATATGGAAGTCAACGTCAAGGGTCCGGGTCCGGGTCGTGAGTCCGCCGTGCGTGCCTTGAATAACCTGGGTTTCAAGATCATTAACATTACCGACGTGACGCCGATTCCGCATAATGGTTGTCGTCCTCCCAAGAAACGTCGTGTGTAAGCGAGAGGACTGAGAAAATGGCAAGGTATATCGGTTCAAAGTGTCGTCTCTGCCGCCGTGAGGGCTCGAAGTTGTTCCTCAAGGGCGAGAAGTGCTACACCAGCAAGTGTGCAATTGAAAATCGTCCCTTCCCTCCGGGGCAGCACGGCCAGCGTCGTACCCGCCTTTCCGAGTACGCCGGACAGCTTCGCGAGAAGCAGAAAGTCCGCCGTATTTATGGCGTACTGGAAGGACAATTCCGCAGCTACTATAAAGAAGCCGACCGTCGCAAGGGTTCAACCGGTGAAAACCTGCTGCAACTCCTCGAATCGCGCCTCGATAACGTGGTTTTCCGCATGGGCTTTGGCGTTTCCCGTACTGAGGCACGTCAGCTGGTGCGTCACAACGGTATTACCGTCAATGGCAGCAAGGTCAACATCCCTTCCTATCAGGTTAAGGCCGGTGATGTTGTGGCTGTGGCGGACAAGGCGAAAGAGCAACTGCGCGTGAAGGCCTCTGTCGATTTCTCGCAACAACACGGCGTTGCCGAGTGGCTGGATGTGGATGCCAAGAAGTTCCAGGGCACCTTCAAGTCAATTCCTGAGCGCAGTGAGTTGCCCAGCGATATCAATGAACAACTGATCGTCGAGCTGTACTCCAAGTAAAGAATAGCGTGCAGCGCCAGCTGCAGTGCTGAATGTCGGGTAGAACTCGATAGTGTAAAGAGGATTATTCATGCAAGGCACAGGTTTGGAATTGCTTAAACCTCGTATGGTAGGTGTGCAGAAGATCAGCGACACTTGCGCCAGGGTGACCATTGAGCCGCTGGAGCGTGGCTTCGGTCATACGCTGGGTAATGCGATGCGTCGCATCTTGCTCTCCTCTATGGTCGGTAGTGCGATTACCGAAGTGAGCATCGATGGCGTACTGCACGAATACACCGCTATGGAAGGTGTGCAGGAGGATATCATTGATATTCTGCTCAACCTCAAGGGTGTCTTCATTCGCATGGCCGACCGTTCCAGCGCGACGCTGCAGCTGAAGAAGAAGGGGCCAGGACCGGTTACCGCCGGTGATATTACGCTGGATCATAACGTTGAAATTATGAATCCCGAGCATGTCATTGCCAACCTGACCAAGGCTGGTGAGTTGAACATGACCCTGAAGATCGAGTCAGGTCGTGGCTACCATGCCTCCAATACCCGCTTTACGGCGGAGGATGAGACCCGTCCTATCGGCACTCTGCAACTCGACGCCTCCTTCAGTCCGGTCAGTCGCGTGGCCTATTCGGTAGAGCGGGCGCGTGTTGAGCAGCGCACGGATCTCGACAAGCTGGTTATCGAGATTGATACCAATGGCACCATTGAGCCAGACGATGCCATTCGCCGTGCCGCCACCATTCTGCAGGATCAGCTGTTTACATTTGTCGATCTGCAGGGCAAGGAGCAGTCGGTACAACAGAGCGCCGAGCCGGAGATCGATCCCATCCTGTTGCGTCCGGTTGACGATCTTGAACTCACGGTACGTTCTGCTAACTGCCTCAAGGCGGAGAATATTTTCTACATCGGTGATCTGATTCAGCGTACCGAGGTTGAGCTGCTGAAGACCCCGAATTTGGGTAAAAAGTCGCTTACCGAAATTAAGGATGTATTGGCTTCACGCGGCCTCTCTCTGGGCATGCGCCTGGAAAACTGGCCACCGGCCAGCCTGAAAAACGCGGAAGAGGCCAGGGCCTAACGCCCAAGCCATTTTTCGGCAAACAAGTATTAACGGTATTTAAGGAACACTTCAATGCGTCATCGTCAATCCGGTCGTCAACTGAACCGTAACAGCAGCAGCCGCAAGGCCATGTTCCGTAATATGGCCTCCTCGCTGTTTCGTCACGAGCTGATTAAGACCACGCTGCCCAAGGCCAAGGAGCTGCGTCGTGTCGCCGAGCCGCTGATCACCATTGCCAAGCAGGACAGTGTTGCCAATCGGCGCCTGGCCTTTGCCCGTATGCGTGATCGCGACATGGTTACCAAGTTGTTTAACGAACTGGGTCCCCGTTATCAGGCACGTCCTGGCGGTTATCTGCGGATCCTTAAATGTGGATTCCGCAGCGGCGACAATGCGCCGATGGCGTATGTTGAACTGGTTGATCGCCCGCTGCTGGACGAGGAGGCTATTGATGACTCTGCCGTGGCTGTTGCCGAGTAATCGGTACCGCTTCTGCGCAGAGAAAAAACCGGGTTTATCCCGGTTTTTTGCTTTTCCGGCAGATCAATCATGATCGTTCTCTTTACCGATTTTGGTTTGAGCGGCCCCTATGTCGGGCAGATGAAGGCCAGGATCCATGACATCGCCCCGGCCCTGCCAGTGATCGATCTGTTTGCCGATGCCCCGGCGCACAACATTCGTGCCAGCAGTTATCTGTTGGCCGCCTATGCGCAGGCGTTTCCCGTGGACACCGTGTTTCTTGCCGTGGTCGACCCCGGGGTCGGTAGCGCCCGCCGCTTGCCGGTCGCGCTGCAGTGTGACGGTCGCTGGTTTGTCGGGCCGGGTAATGGCCTATTTGATGTAGTGGGCAAACGGGCCCGGCGGTGTGAACAGTGGGTGATTCGCTGGCGGCCTGCAGTGCTCTCCAGCAGTTTTCATGGCCGGGATCTGTTTGCCCCGGTGGCGGCCATGTTGGCCACGGGTCGACCTCCTGAACTCGAACCCATGGCCGTGGAGCTGGACGAACTGGCGCGCTTGCCCGAGGAGCTGGAGGAGATTGTCTATATCGACCACTTTGGCAATCTGCTCAGCGGTATTCGTGCCGCAGCCGTAGCGCAGGGCGCCTCACTTGCCTATCAGGGGCAGGCAATACCCCCACGTCAGACCTTTGTCGATGTCGCCCCCGGTAGCCCGCTCTGTTATGAAAACGCCAACGGTCTGTTGGAGATCGCCGTCAATCAGGGGCGGGCGGTGGACTATTTTGGTGCGCAGATCGGAGACCGTCTGGCGCTTGTGGCCCCGGTGGGTTAGGCCCTTTACAGCAACGGACGCAAAAAACGGCCGGTGTGTGACGCCTCGCAGGCGGCCACCGTCTCCGGCGTGCCGGCGATCAGCAGGGTGCCCCCCTGGTCTCCCCCTTCTGGCCCCATGTCCAGAATCCAGTCGGCGGTCTTGATTACATCCAGGTTGTGTTCAATGACGACGATGGTGTTGCCGTGGTCGCGCAGGCGGTGCAGTACCTCCAGCAGCTGCTTGATGTCGTGAAAGTGCAGCCCGGTGGTGGGCTCGTCGAGGATATAGAGGGTGCTGCCGGTATCGCGTTTGGAGAGCTCCCGCGCCAGCTTTATCCGCTGCGCCTCGCCGCCGGAGAGGGTGGTGGCGCTCTGCCCCAGTTTGATATAGCTCAGCCCCACGTCGAGCAGGGTTTGCAGCTTTCTTGCCAGTACCGGCACCGGGTCGAAAAAGGTGCGTGCCTCCTCCACCGTCATCTCCAGCACCTCATGGATGGTGCGCCCCTTGTACTTTACCTCCAGCGTTTCGCGGTTGTAGCGTTTGCCCTTGCAGATGTCGCAGGCGACATAGACATCGGGCAGAAAGTGCATCTCCACCTTGATGAGACCATCGCCCTGACACGCCTCGCACCGCCCGCCCTTCACGTTGAAACTGAAGCGACCGGGGTTGTAGCCCCGGGTGCGCGCCTCCTGGGTGCCGGCGAAGAGCTCGCGTATGGGCGTGAAGAGTCCAGTATAGGTGGCGGGATTGGATCGTGGGGTGCGACCGATGGGGCTCTGGTCGATATCGACCACCTTGTCGCACAGCTCCAGGCCGATGATCTCGGCACAGGGGGAGGGCTCCACACTGGCGCGGTTGATCTCAATGGCGGCATGGCGGTAGAGGGTGTCGTTGATCAGGGTCGACTTGCCGGAGCCCGAGACGCCGGTGACGCAGGTCATCAGCCCCAGCGGAATGTCGGCATTCACCCCCTTGAGGTTGTTGCCACTGGCGCCGCGGATCTGCAGCTGCCGCCGTAGGTCGGGCGGGACGCGTGTGGCGGGCAATCCGATCGTGAGCTTGCCGCTCAGATACTGGCCGGTGAGTGACGCAGGGTTGGCGATCACCTCGGCCGGTGTCCCCTGGGCGATCACCTCCCCGCCGTGGCTACCGGCGCCAGGGCCAATGTCGACCACATGGTCGGCGCGGCGGATCGCCTCCTCATCGTGCTCGACCATGATCACCGTGTTGCCCATGTCACGCAGGCGGAAGAGGGTGGCAAGCAGCCGCTCGTTGTCACGCTGATGCAGACCGATGGAGGGCTCGTCTAGGATGTACATCACCCCTACCAGCCCGGCGCCGATCTGACTGGCCAGGCGGATACGTTGCGCCTCGCCACCGGAGAGGGTGTCGGCGCTGCGATCCAGGCTCAGATAGTCGAGCCCGACATTGACCAGAAAGGTGAGGCGGTCATTCACCTCCTTGACCACCTTGGCGGCGATCTCGCCGCGCCATCCCGGCAGGATGAGGTTCTGGAAGAGTTCGCGCGCCCGCCCTACCGGCAGATGGCTCACTTCCGGCAGGGTGCGCCCGGCGATAAAGACGTGGCGTGCCCCCTTGTTAAGGCGGGTGCCCGCGCACTGGGGGCAGGCGTGCTGGCTCAGGTACTTGCTCAACTCCTCGCGTACCGCGCTCGATTCGGTCTCGCGGTAACGCCGCTCCATGTTGGGCAGCACCCCCTCAAAGGGGTGCTCCCGCGTTACCACCCCGCTGCGCCCGCCGTGGTAGTGGAAGCGGATGCTCTCCTCCCCGCTGCCGTACAGAATCGTCTGGCGCACCGGGGGCGGCAGCTCGGCAAAGGGGGTGTCGATCTCAAAGTGGTAGTGTTTGGCCAGAGCGCTAAGTAGCTGGAAGTAGTAGGCATTGCGCCGATCCCAACCACGCACGGCACCGGCGGCCAGACTGAGCTCAGGGTGAACCACGATGCGTGCGGGGTCGAAGAACTGCTTTACCCCCAGCCCGTCGCAACTGGGGCAGGCGCCAGCGGGGTTGTTAAAGGAGAAGAGGCGCGGCTCAAGCTCGGCTAGTGAGTAGTTACACACCGGGCAGGCGTATCGGGAGGAGAAGAGCAGCTCGTCGCGTGGCTCATCCATGAAGGCGATGCGCACCATGCCATCGGCCAGTTGCAGCGCAGTCTCCAGAGAGTCGGCCAGGCGCTGTTTGATCTCGTCACGTACCTTGAAGCGATCCACCACCACCTCGATGGTGTGCTTTTTGCGCAGCTCCAGCGCGGGGGGGTGATCGAGCTCCACCACCTCGCCGTTGACCCGCGCGCGCACATAGCCGGCGGCCCGCAGTTCATCGAATACCTGGTGGTGCTCTCCCTTGCGTCCCTGCACCACCGGGGCCAGCAGCATCAAGCGGCTTCCCTCGGGCAGGGCCAGCAGCTGATCGACCATCTGGCTCACCGTCTGTGCCTGCAGCACGGTGTCGTGCTCGGGGCAGTGCGGCTCACCGGCACGGGCAAAGAGCAGACGCAGATAGTCATGGATCTCGGTGACGGTGCCGACAGTCGAGCGCGGGTTGTGGGAGGTCGATTTCTGTTCGATGGCGATCGCCGGCGAGAGCCCCTCGATGTGGTCGATGTCGGGTTTTTCCATCATCGACAGGAACTGGCGTGCGTAGCTGGAGAGCGATTCGACATAGCGCCGCTGCCCCTCGGCATAGATGGTGTCGAAGGCGAGTGAGGACTTACCCGAGCCGGAGAGTCCCGTGATCACGATGAGTTTGTTGCGTGGCAGATCGAGGTCGATGTTCTTCAGGTTGTGGGTTCGGGCGCCCCGAAGTTTGATGGTATCCATGCTCGTTTCCGCCAGTGTTCGAACCTGCTAATATACGTCGTTTATCGACCACGACGCAAAGAGAAACCCGCTTTTTACGGGGTTTACCCTTCGGGATACCCGCATACCATGTCCGCAGTAAAGATGACGCCGTTTGAGCGCCGCGCCGCCCTCTCCCTGGCCTCGATCTTCGCCCTGCGCATGCTCGGCCTCTTCATGATCCTGCCGGTCTTTGCCCTCTACGCCGAGCACCTTGCGGGGGTCACGCCACTGCTGGTGGGGGTGGCCATTGGCGTCTATGGCCTCACCCAGGCACTGTTACAGCTCCCCTTCGGCATGGCCTCCGATCGCATCGGGCGCAAGCCGGTGATCGCCGTCGGCCTGCTGATCTTTGCCCTTGGCAGTGTGGTGGCGGCGATGGCCGACACCATTCACGGGGTCATCCTTGGTCGTGCACTGCAGGGGGCCGGCGCGGTGGCGGCGGCGATCATGGCGCTGGCGGCCGACCTTACCCGTGAAGAGCATCGCAGCAAGGCGATGGCGGTGATCGGCATGACCATCGGTCTCTCCTTCCTGCTGGCGATGGTGGCCGGACCATTGCTTGGGCGCTGGATCGGGGTGCCCGGTATTTTCTGGCTGACGGCGCTGCTCGCGCTGGGTGGTATCGGTGTGCTCTTCGTTTTGGTGCCAACGCCGCAACAGAGCCGATTTCATCGCGATACCGAGCCGGTGCCGGCGCAGTTCGGTCGGGTGTTGCGCGAGCCTGAGCTGTTGCGCCTGGACCTTGGGATCTTTGTGCTCCACATGGTGCTCACTGCCACTTTTATTGCGGTGCCGCTGGCGTTGCGTGATGCGGGCCTTGCCGCCCCCGATCACTGGCAACTCTACCTGCCGGTGATGGTGCTGGCGATGGGGCTGGCGGTGCCATTTATCATCATTGCCGAGGCGAAACGGCGGCTGAAGGGGGTATTTGTCGGAGCGGTTGCCTCGCTGTTGCTGGCGCAACTGCTGCTCGCCTGGTCGCACTCCGGGGTGGTCCTAATGGGGCTGTTGCTGCTGCTCTTCTTTGCCGCCTTCAACCTGCTGGAGGCAACACTCCCCTCCTTGGTCAGCAAGGTGGCCCACGCCGACAGCAAGGGCACCGCGATGGGGGTCTACGCCAGCTCGCAATTTATGGGGGCCTTCATCGGTGGCGTGTTGGGGGGGTGGGCCTACGGCGTCTGGGGCAGCAGTGGCGTCTTTCTTGGCAATGCCGCGCTGTTGCTGCTTTGGGCCGTGGTGGCGGCTACGATGCGTCCGCCGCGCTATCTCAGTAGTGAGCTGCTGCGGGTCGGCACGCAGACGGCGCAAAGTGCCGCTTCCCTGGAGCAGGAGCTGATGGCGATACCGGGCGTGGTGGAGGCCAGCGTCTGCACCGACGATGGGGTGGCCTACTTGAAGCTGGACAGGCAGCTGGTTGAGATGGAGGCGCTGCAGCGTTTTTCCGTGAGCGAAAGCTGAACGCGCTTCGCTATTCGGTATAGAATGGATGGTGCAGGGAGAGGCAGCGAATTGAAGATTGGGTATCCGTACTACGCGAGAAGAGAGTTGGGGGAATAGAACATGGCAAAAGGTATCAATAAAGTGATCATCGTTGGCAACCTTGGCAAGGACCCGGAGGTGCGCTACAGCGCAGGCGGCGCGGCCATCGCCAACCTGACCATCGCCACCAGCGAGCAGTGGACAGACAAGCAGAGCGGCCAGAAGCAGGAGAAGACCGAGTGGCATCGCGTGGTGATGTTCAACCGCCTGGGCGAGATCGCCGGTGAGTACCTGAAGAAGGGGTCACAGGTCTATATTGAAGGCAAGTTGCAGACCCGCAAGTGGCAGGACAACAACGGCCAGGATCGCTACACCACCGAAATCGTTGCCAATGAAATGCAGATGCTGGGTGGCCGCAGCGGCGGTGCTGCCGACTTTACTCCAAGCCAGGGCAGCGGCAGCTACGATGGCGGACAGCAACCGTCGGCAGCCCCCGCGCAGAACCGTGGCGGAGCGGCCCCGCAACAGAACAGCGGCGGCGCACCGTCGGGCGGCAGTAATTTTGACGATTTTGACGACGATATTCCGTTTTAGAAAACGGAACGGAAGATGCGGCTAAGCCCCCATTGCGGGGCTTAGCTGTTTATGGCGGAAGATAATTGAGAATTTGGTCGGCGAGAGAGGATTCGAACCTCCGACCCCTTCGTCCCGAACGAAGTGCGCTACCAGACTGCGCTACACGCCGAAAAGCTGATGCTAGAAACTGCGTTGAACCGAGTAGTCGGCCAGGGCAATGAGGGCATCCTTGTAGGGTGACTCCTCAATAATTGACAGTGCCGCGATGGCCCTGTCGGCCTCCCCCCGAGCAGTGCGCGCAGTGTACGCTATGGCCCCGACAGATTCAATGGCCTGGCGGACCTCTTCAATCCTCCCGATGCCGCCTTGTTCCACCGCCTCGCGCACCAGTGCGGCCTGCTCGTCGCTGCCGTGGTTGATGGCGTAGATGAGGGGCAGTGTGGGTTTGCCCTCGGCCAGGTCATCGCCGATATTCTTGCCCAGCTCCTCACTGCTGGCGGAGTAGTCCAGCACGTCATCCACCAGCTGGAAGGCGGTGCCCAGATGCATGCCGTAGTGGGCCATCGCCTCCTCCTCGGCCGCGCTGCGGTGGCAGAGCACCGCCCCCAGCTGTGCCGCCGATTCAAAGAGCTTGGCGGTCTTGTAGCGAATGACCTCCAGATAACCCTCTTCGTCGAGGTCGGCATTGTGCACGTTGAGCAGCTGCATCACCTCGCCCTCGGCGATGATGTTGGTGGCCTCGGAGAGGATCGCCATCACCCGCATGTTCTGCACATCGACCATCATCTGAAAGGCGCGGGAGTAGAGAAAGTCGCCGACCAGTACACTTGGGGCGTTGCCCCAGACGTTGTTGGCGGTCTCCTTGCCACGGCGCATGTCGGACTCGTCCACCACGTCGTCGTGCAGCAGGGTGGCGGTATGGATGAACTCGACCACCGCCGCCAGTTCGTGGTGATGCGCCCCCTGATAGCCGAAGGCGCCGGCGCTGAGCAGCACCAGCACCGGGCGCAGGCGCTTGCCACCGCTATTGATGATATATTCGCTGACCTGGTTGATGAGCACGACGTCGGAGCGCAGGCGTTGGCGGATGAGGGCATCCACGGCCTCCCGATCCTCGGCGACCAGATTGTAGAGTTGCTGGATATCCATCGGCGGCGGGTTTACTGGAATTAAAGAGTCGGAATGCTAGGTAGCGGCGGGGCGGCTGTCAAGGCGAAAAAAGTGGGATCACCCGCCACAGCGTGTTGATTCAGTGCTGATCAGTGATTGACCTGCGTGGTGCAAGCCGCTAAAATCGCCGGTCTTTCGTTAGTCGAATACAGATTTTTGTTTTGGAGAAGCGGCAATGTACGCGGTAATTAAGACCGGTGGCAAACAGTATCGTGTGACCGAGGGGCAGACCCTTCGTGTTGAGAAACTTGAGGAAGATGTCGGTGCGAACCTGGATCTTTCCGAGGTATTGATGGTTGCCAATGGCGACGACATCAAAATTGGCGCCCCCCTGCTGGCGGGCGGCAAAGTAACCGCGACGGTAAAGAGCCATGGTCGTGAAGACAAGGTCACCATCATCAAGTTCAAGCGTCGTAAGCATCATATGAAGCGCCAGGGGCATCGCCAGTACTATACTGAGCTGCAGATCACCGGCATCAGCGCTTAATTCAAGATTCAGAGGTAGAGAAGAATGGCACATAAGAAGGCAGGCGGTAGTACACGCAACGGTCGCGATTCAGAATCGAAACGCCTTGGCGTGAAGGTTTTCGGCGGCCAGAAGGTTGTTGCCGGTAACATCATCGTGCGTCAGCGCGGCACCCGTTTTCATCCCGGGAAAAATATCGGTTGTGGTCATGACCACACCCTCTTCGCCACCGCCGATGGCGAGGTGGTGTTTGAGGTAAAGGGTCCCAAGAATCGTAAATTCGTAAGCATCATTCCTGCTTAAGAGTTTGCCCTGAGGGCTAAAGAAAACCCTGCCCCACTGGCGGGGTTTTTTCGTTTTGGTCGCCACCGGGCGACAGGGTCAGGTGGGTAAGATGAAATTTGTCGACGAGGCGCGAATAAAGATCGAGGCGGGCAAGGGCGGTAACGGCTGCGTGAGCTTTCGTCGCGAGAAATACATTCCCTTCGGCGGCCCCGATGGTGGCGATGGCGGCGACGGTGGCAGCATTATCGTTGAGGCCGATGTCAATCTTAACACCTTGATGGATTTGCGATTTACCAAGTACTTCAAGGCCGAGAATGGCCAGCAGGGGATGGGGCGCAACAAGACCGGCAAGGGGGGCGACGACCTGGTGCTGCCGTTGCCCCTGGGCACCATTATCTTCGATGAGGATACCGAGGAGGTGCTGGCGGACCTGACCGAACCCGGCCAGCGGGTGAAGATCGCCCAGGGGGGCTTTCACGGTCTGGGAAACGCCCGCTACAAGAGCAGCGTGAATCGCGCGCCGCGGCAATCCTCTCCCGGTACCATGGGTGAGGTGCGCAACCTGCGTCTGGAGCTGAAGGTGCTGGCCGATGTGGGTCTCCTCGGTCTGCCCAATGCCGGCAAGTCGACCTTTATCCGCGCCGTCTCCGCGGCCCGCCCCAAGGTGGCGGACTACCCCTTTACCACCCTCTATCCCAATCTGGGCGTGGTGAGCGTGGGCAATCACCGCAGTTTCGTCATCGCCGATATTCCCGGGGTGATCGAGGGGGCCGCCGAGGGGGCGGGGCTGGGGATTCAGTTTCTCAAGCATGTCTCGCGCACCCTGCTGCTGCTGCACGTGGTCGATGTTGCCCCCTTTGACGGCAGTGATCCGGTAGAGGCGGTGCATATCATCGAGCGCGAGCTGGCCAAGTTCAGTGAGGAGCTGGCCGCGCGCGATCGCTGGCTGGTGCTGAACAAACTGGATCTGCTCCCCGAGGAGCAGCGTGCGACGGTGTGCGACGACATTATCCAGCGCCTGGGGTGGCAGGGACCGGTCTACCGCATTGCCGCGATCAACCAGCAGGGCACCGAGCGTCTCACCCAGGACATTATGCTTTACATTGAACAGGGGCGTGAGGAGGCGTCGCAGGCAGAGGGCGAATAACCCTCTTCCTGTGTCGTTGATTCCGCTAATTTCTCGCCATGATTACGCGCCAAGAGATCACCACCACCAACCGCTGGGTCGTCAAGATCGGCAGCGCCCTGCTGACCAACGATGGGCGCGGTCTCAACCAGCAGGGGATCGCCACCTGGGTTGAGCAGCTCGCCCAGTTACGTCGCCAGGGGCATGAGCTGATTCTGGTCTCCTCCGGCGCCGTCGCCGAGGGGATGAGCCGCCTGGGCTGGACCACGCGCCCCCATGAGCTGCACCAGCTGCAAGCCGCCGCCGCCGTTGGCCAGATGGGACTGGTGCAGGCCTATGAGTCGTACTTCCAGCGTCACGGCATGCATACCGCGCAGGTGCTATTGACCCACGACGACCTCTCCAACCGTGGCCGCTACCTCAATGCCCGCTCCACCCTGCGTACCCTGCTCGACCTCGGCGTGATCCCCATCATCAATGAGAATGATACGGTGGTGACCGATGAGATCCGCTTTGGTGACAATGACACCCTGGGGGCGCTGGTGGCGAATCTGATCGAGGCCGATCTGCTGGTGATCCTGACCGATCAGGCGGGGATGTGTGACAAGGATCCGCGCCAGCATCCCGATGCCAAATTAATTCATCAGACCTCGGCCAATGCCCCCGGGCTGGAGGCGATGGCCAGTGGCGCCGGGGGGGCGTTGGGGCGTGGCGGTATGCTGACCAAGGTGAGGGCGGCTCGTCTGGCGGCCCGCTCCGGCAGTGCGACGGTGATCGCCGCCGGGCGGGAGGAGAATGTCCTGCTGCGGCTGGCCGCGGGAGAGGAGCTGGGCACCCTGTTCGTCGCGGATCAGGAGCCGATCGCCGCCCGCAAACAGTGGCTGGCCGGCCACCTGCAGGTGCGTGGCACGCTGACGCTGGACGGCGGCGCGGTGCGGGTGTTGCGCGAGTCGGGCAAGAGCCTGCTGCCGGTCGGGGTGAAGGCGTTGAGTGGGGCCTTCCTGCGTGGCGAGATGGTCTCCTGTGTCGATGAGGCGGGGCGCGAGGTTGCCCGCGGCCTGGTCAACTACAGCGCTCAGGACACACGCCGTATTCAGGGCCAGCCCAGCAGCCGTATCGAGGAGCTACTCGGTTATGTGGGGGAGCCGGAGTTGATTCATCGCGACAACCTGATTCTCTGTTCATAAGCCTTGGTGCGAGGAGTGGTTTTTCGCCGAGGGCTGGTTTTTCGATGGTAACTCACCCCTGACATAGCTACCACCTCTCCACATCGGGGCAACGATAAAAACAAGGAGCGCCTATGGCGCGATGGGCCGGTGGCTCCCTCACCCTCTATCGCGGCAGAGCCGCTCTTACGAAACAGCGATACCTATGGGAGTAGTTACTTTCGATGAATAAAAAAAGGCCGGTCAATGACCGGCCTTTTTTCGGCATCGTGGTTGGCGCTTAGGCCATGGCACGAATGCGGGTGTTGAGGCGGCTCTTCTGGCGGGCGGCGGTATTTTTGTGCAGATGGCCCTTGCCCGCGCCGGCGTCGATCGCCGGTACGGCGTTCTTGTAGGCGGCCTCAGCGCCAGTCTTGTCACCCGCCTCAATGGCGTTGATGACCTTCTTGACGATGCTGCGCATGGCAGAGCGCTGTGAAGAGTTGTTAAGGCGACGGTTGTCTGCCTGACGGGCGCGCTTTTTGGCTTGTGCTGAGTTGGCCAAGGTTCTTACTCCAAAAAATTCCTAAGGTTCAAGGGGGCCATACTATGCATGTTCCGCCCCCTTATGTCAACGGCTCCGACAGGACCAATAGATGATCCATGGCTGACCGCCACCGAGCGCGCTATTATGCCCGACTTGGCCCACAGGTACTACTTAAACAACACACGACCATGAGTACGCGTCTCCTCAAGTCCACCGCCACGGTGGGCGGCTTTACCCTCATCTCGCGCATCCTGGGCTTTGCGCGTGATATGGTCTTCGCCAACCTATTTGGTGCCGGGGCGGCCACCGATGCCTTTTTTGTCGCCTTCAAAATCCCCAATTTCCTGCGCCGCCTGT
This sequence comes from Gammaproteobacteria bacterium, assembly GCA_026196575.1. Taxonomy (GTDB): domain Bacteria; phylum Pseudomonadota; class Gammaproteobacteria; order Thiohalomonadales; family Thiohalomonadaceae; genus JAPHSX01. Next base: position 24,755 of record JAPHSX010000018.1, read on the forward strand.
TTGCCGAGGGGGCCTTCTCCCAGGCCTTCGTGCCGGTGCTCTCGGAGTACAAGACGCGCCGCAGCGAGGCCGAGGTGCGGCTGCTGGTGGCCAATACCAGTGGCACCCTCGGCGTGATCCTGCTGTTGCTGACGCTGCTGGCGATGGTTGGGGCGACGCCGCTGGTGACGCTGTTTGCCCCCGGCTTTCGCGGTGACGAGGCGAAGTTTGCCCTTACCGCCGAGATGTTGCGCATCACCTTTCCCTACCTGCTGCTGATTTCACTCACCGCCCTCTCCGGCGGCATCCTCAACAGTTACGGCCGCTTTGCCATACCGGCGGTGACCCCGGTGTGGCTCAACCTTGCGCTGATTGGCGCCGCCTTCTTTCTCGCCCCGCAGTTTGAACCGACGGTGGTGGGGCTGGCCTGGGGGGTGTTGATTGCCGGGGTGTTGCAGCTGCTGTTCCAGTTTCCGTCGCTGCTGCGCCTGGGGCTGTTGCCGCGGCCGCGCTGGGGCTGGCACGATGAGGGGGTGCGGCGCATCCTGAGGTTAATGCTGCCGGCCATCTTTGGCTCCTCGGTGGCGCAGATCAATCTGCTGCTCGATACCATCATCGCCTCCTTTCTGGTGAGCGGTAGCGTCTCCTGGCTCTACTATTCGGATCGTCTGGTGGAGTTTCCGCTGGGGATCTTCGGTATCGCCCTGGCCACGGTGATCCTGCCGAGCCTGTCACAACGCCATGCCGAGGCCGACCCGCAGGCCTTCAGCCGTACCCTCGACTGGGGGCTGCGTTGGGTCTTTCTTATCGGCACCCCGGCGGCAGTGGGACTCATTCTGCTGGCCGCGCCGATGCTGGCCACGCTGTTTCACTACGGCGCCTTTGGTGAGCAGGATGTGGCGATGGCCGCGCTCAGCCTGATGGCCTACGGTGTCGGTCTGCTCGGTTTTATGCTGGTCAAGGTGCTGGCTCCCGGATTTTATGCCCGCCAGGATACCCGCACCCCGGTACGCTTCGGCATCTACTCGATGGTTGCCAACATGGGGCTGAATCTGCTCTTTGTGGTGCCGATGGCGCTGGCCGGGATCGAGGGGTCGCATGCGGGGCTGGCGCTGGCGACGGCGCTGGCTGCCTTTTTCAATGCTGCCCTGCTGTTTCGTCAGCTGCGCCGCAGCGGGGTGTTTGTGGCGCAGGCGGGGTGGGGGCGGTTTTTTCTGCGCCTGTTGTTTGCCAATCTCGCGATGGCGCTGCCGCTGTGGTGGCTGCGCGGGCCGCTGGAGCAGTGGTTGAGTTGGGGAGCCTCGGCGCGCGCGCTCTATCTGGGGGAGTTGGTGCTGCTCGGCATCGGGATCTATTTTGTCGCCCTCTGGCTGGTGGGGGTGCGCCCGCGCATGTTGCTGGGGCGTGGATAAAGCACTGATGAACGCCGACGGATCGGGTTATAATCAGCGGCTTTTCTGTCTGCTGTCCCTGCAATTAACGGCTGTCCCATGGAACTGATTCGCGGTCTCTACAATTTGCGTCCCCGCCACCGGGGCTGTGTTGCCACCATCGGTAACTTTGACGGCGTGCATCTGGGGCATCAGGCGGTATTGGGTCAGTTGGCCGAGAAGGCACAGGAGTTCGGCCTGCCGACGGTGGTGATCACCTTCGAGCCGCAGCCGCAGGAGTACTTCAGCCACGGTGAGATCCCGCCGCGTCTGACCCGTTTGCGTGAAAAGTTGCGGGCGCTGCGCCGTTTTGCGATAGATCGGGTGCTGGCACTGCGGTTCAACCAGGGGCTGGCCGGGTTGAGTGCCGATGCCTTCATCCAGCAGGTGTTGCTTGACGGGCTCGATGTGCGTTACCTGGTGGTGGGTGATGATTTTCGCTTTGGCCGGGGACGTGAGGGCGACTTTGCCCTGCTGCAGCGAGTGGGTGCGGCAAATGGTTTTGAGGTGGTGCATATGCACACCTTCAGCCTGGGCGGGGCGCGGGTCAGCAGCACCCGCATCCGCGAGGCGTTGCAGCGAGGCGACCTGCTGCAGGCGGAGCAGATGCTGGGACGGCCCTATCGCATGTGTGGGCGGGTGGCCCACGGCAACAAGCTCGGGCGCACCATCGGCTTTCCTACCGCCAATATTTTTTTGCATCGCAAGAAGACCCCGGTGGACGGAGTCTTCGCGGTGGAACTGTTCGGCATTGAGGGTGAGCCGGTGGCCGGGGTGGCCAATGTCGGCACTCGCCCCACGGTGGATGCGACGGGCACCCGCACGCTGCTGGAGGTGCACCTGTTTGACTTTGCCGCTGACATCTACGGACGTTATGTCCAGGTCGATTTCTTGCATCGCATCCGCGAGGAGCGTCGCTTCGACTCCTTCGAAGCCCTGAAGGCGCAGATCCTCCATGATGCGGAGGAGGCGCGGGCCTTTTTCGCTGCGCGCCGTTAATACCCTATTTTGATTTGATGAAGTGAGAGTGCCGTGACGGACTATAAAGAGACATTGAACCTGCCGCAGACCGATTTCGCGATGCGCGGCAATCTGGCGCAGCGCGAGCCGGAGATGCTCAAGGCGTGGCAGCAGAAAGACCTTTACGGGATGATCCGCCAGGCGATGGCCGGGCGCGACAAGTTCATCCTGCATGACGGCCCCCCCTACGCCAATGGCGACATCCACATTGGCCACGCGGTGAACAAGGTGCTCAAGGACATTATCGTCAAGTCCAAGACCCTGAGCGGTTTCGATGCCCCCTATGTGCCGGGCTGGGACTGTCACGGCCTGCCCATCGAGCTGCAGGTGGAGAAGAAGATCGGCAAGGCGGGCGTTGCCGTCTCCCCTGACAAGTTCCGCGCCGCCTGTCGCGACTACGCCCGCGGCCAGGTCGATGGGCAGCGCGAGGATTTCAAACGCCTCGGCATCTTTGGTGAGTGGGACAATCCCTATCTCACCATGGACTTCAGGGTTGAGGCCGACATCATTCGCACCCTCGGCCAGGTGATCGAGCGGGGCCACCTGCACAAGGGCTCCAAGCCGGTGCACTGGTGTACCGACTGTGGCTCGGCACTGGCCGAGGCGGAGGTGGAGTATGAGGACAAAACCTCCCCGGCGATCGACGTGCGCTTCGAGGTGCTGGACGATGAGGCGCTGCTGAGTCGGGTGCAAAAGAGCGAACCCCACCCCGGCGAGGGGCCAATCTCGCTGGTGATCTGGACCACCACCCCCTGGACCCTGCCCGCCAACCAGGCGGTCGCGCTACACCCCGAACTTGCCTATGTGCTGGTGCAGTGTGCGGGCGTCTCCGGGTACGGTGCCGAGCGGTTGCTGCTGGCCGACGGTCTTTTGAAGGAGGCGATGGGGCGCTACGGGGTGGAGGCGTACCGGGTGATCGCCACCTGCAGCGGCGCCGATCTGGAGGGGCTCAAGTTGCAACACCCCTTCTACCAGCGTGAGGTGCCGGTGATCCTCGGCGACCACGTCACCCTCGACGCCGGTACCGGTGCTGTGCATACCGCCCCCGGCCACGGTCAGGAGGACTATGTGGTTGGCATCAAATACCACCTCAAGGTGGACAACCCGGTGGGGGGCGACGGCAAGTTCCTGCCCGGCACCGAACTCTTTGCAGGGCAGCATGTGTTCAAGGCCAACGATGCGGTGCTGGAGGTGCTGCGCGAGCGCGGCAAGCTGGCCCACGCCCGCGCCCTGCGCCACAGCTACCCCCACTGCTGGCGCCACAAGACCCCGATTATCTTCCGCGCCACCCCGCAGTGGTTTGTTTCGATGGAACAGAATGGCCTGCGTCCGGCGGCACTGGCGGCGATCAAGAATACCGAGTGGATGCCCGACTGGGGCCAGGCGCGCATCGAGGGGATGGTCAACAACCGCCCCGACTGGTGCATCTCGCGCCAGCGTACCTGGGGGGTGCCGATCCCCCTCTTTGTGCACAAGCTCTCCGGCAAGCTCCACCCCGATACCGCGAGCCTTATCGAACAGGTGGCTAAACGGGTGGAGGAGCAGGGGATCGATGCCTGGTTCGATCTCGACCCCGCCGAGCTGCTGGGGATGGAGGCCGCCGAGTACGACAAGGTGGCCGACACCCTCGATGTCTGGTTCGACTCCGGCGTCACCCATGCCAGTGTGCTGGCGCGGCGCGACAACCTGCAGCGCCCCGCCGACCTCTACCTGGAAGGCTCCGATCAGCACCGCGGCTGGTTCCAGTCATCGCTCTTGACCGCCGTTGCCACCACCGGCAAGGCCCCCTATAAGTCAGTGCTCACCCATGGCTTTACCGTTGATGCCAAGGGGCAGAAGATGTCCAAGTCCAAGGGTAACGTGGTGGCGCCGCAGAAGGTGGTGAACAGCCTTGGCGCCGACATCCTGCGCCTCTGGGTCGCCTCCACCGACTATACCAGCGAGATGACCGTCTCCGATGAGATCCTCAAGCGCACCGCCGATGCCTACCGGCGTATTCGCAACACCGCCCGTTTCCTGCTGGCCAACCTGGGCAAGGCCGGTGAGGGCGCCGATGGGGATGTAGGCGCCTTTGACCCGGCGAAGAATCTGGTCGCGACCGACCAGTTGCTGCCGCTCGACGCCTGGGCGGTGGCCCGTGCCACCGAGCTGCAGGGCGAGCTGCAGGCCGCCTACGAGAGTTACGAGTTTCACCTTATCTACCAGAAGCTGTTGCGTTTCTGCTCCATCGACATGGGCTCCTTCTACCTCGATGTGATCAAGGATCGCCAGTACACCTGCCAGCCCGACTCACTGGCGCGCCGTTCGGCACAGAGCGCGATCTATCACGTGGTCGAGGCGATGAGCCGCTGGATGGCGCCGATCCTCAGCTTCACCGCCGAGGAGGTGTGGCAGCATCTGCCGGGCGAGCGCAGCCCATCAGTGTTCCTGGAGGGGTGGTATCGCTTCCCCGAGCTGAACCTCGGCGAACTGGGCCTTGGCTACTGGTCCGAGGTGATGGCGGTGCGTGATGTGGTCAACCGCGAGCTGGAGCAGCTGCGCAACGCCGGCGAGATCGGTGCCAACCTGCAGGCCGAGGTGCGCCTCTACTGCGGGCGCGAGATCCACGACAAGCTGGCGCGCCTCGGTGACGAGCTGCGCTTCGTCCTCATCACCTCGACCGCCGAGCTCCAGCTGGTGGCCGAACAACCGCCCGCTGAGGCGGCCCACTACACCCTGGAGTCGGGCGATGATCTGTGGGTGGCGGTCTCCGCCAGCGCCCAGCAGAAGTGTGCCCGTTGCTGGCACTATCGCGAGGATGTGGGCAGCCATGCCGACCATCCGGAGCTCTGCGGTCGCTGCGTGCAGAATGTGGATGGCGACGGCGAGGAGCGTGAATTTGCATAACCATGCAGGGTGGGCACTGCCCACCAAAGCTGTGATCGATATTTGCGCGGTGGGCAGTGCCCACCCTACGGCTTGAACATGCTCAGATGGGTCTGGATCTCGGTGCTGGTGTTGGCCCTCGACCAGCTCACCAAGCAGCTGGCGACCAGCTATCTTAACTATGCCGAGCCGCTGGCGGTGATGCCGCTCTTCAACCTCACCCTGGTGCACAACAGCGGCGCCGCCTTCAGCTTTCTCGCCCAGGCGGGGGGGTGGCAGCGCTGGTTCTTCGTCGCCATGGCGCTGCTGGTCAGCACGGGAATCATCATTTGGCTCAAGCGCCTGGGACGCGAGCAGCACTGGGAGGCGCTGGCGTTGGCGCTGGTGCTGGGCGGGGCCGTTGGCAATGTCTGGGATCGTATCCTGCTGGGGTATGTGGTCGACTTTCTCGATTTCTACTACGGTGGCTGGCACTGGCCGGCCTTCAACGTGGCGGATATCTCCATCTTTATCGGTGCCGCCCTGTTGATTATCGACAGCCTGCGCTCACACAAACAATCCTGACAGCTGTGGTAGACTACTTTTTCTCTCTGATACCGAGGTGAGCCTCTTGTCCGACAAAGTACCCGTCATCGCCCCCGGCAGCCGCGTGGTGATGCACTACCGCCTCGCGCTGGAGGATGGCAGCGTGGTCGACTCCACTTGGGACGACGACGATCCCATCGCCTTTGCCATTGGCGATGGCACCATGGCCTCCGGGTTGGATGATGCCCTGCAGGGGCTGAAGAGTGGTGATCACGTCACCCTCCACCTCTCCCCGAATCAGGCCTTTGGCGACAAGGACACCGCTAACATTCACACCCTGGCGCGCGAGGAGTTTGACCCGCAGATGCCGCTGGAGCCGGGGCTGGTGATTGGCTTCACCCTGCCCAACGGCGAGGAGCTGCCGGGGATGGTGCTGGAGGTGGAGGAGGAGTCGGTGCTGGTCGACTTTAACCACCCCCTCTCCGGTCACCATATTATGTTCGAGGTGCTGATCCTCTCCATCGAGAATCTCGGCGCTGCCAACGACGAAGAGTAGGCCTCGCATGCAGATCGAACTTGCCAACCCCCGTGGCTTCTGCGCCGGCGTGGATCGCGCCATCGCTATCGTCGATCGCGCGCTGGAGCTGTTTGGTGCCCCCATCTACGTGCGCCATGAGGTGGTGCACAACCGCTACGTGGTCGATGGCCTGCGCGAGCGCGGTGCTGTCTTTGTTGAAGAGCTCGACGAGGTGCCGGACGGCGCCACCGTGATCTTCAGCGCCCACGGCGTCGCGCTGGCGGTGCAGCAGGAGGCCGAGCGGCGCGGCCTCACCGTCTTCGACGCCACCTGTCCGCTGGTCACCAAGGTCCACCTGGAGGTGGTGCGCCACGCCCGCGCCGGGCGCGAGGTGGTGCTCATCGGCCACGCCGGTCACCCCGAGGTGGAGGGCACCATGGGCCGTTACGATGCGAGCGGCGGCGGGGCGATCTACCGGGTCGACTCCATCGACGAGGTGGCGGCGCTGCAGGTCAACAACCCCGATGAACTCGCCTTCGTCACCCAGACCACCCTCTCGGTGGATGATGCACGCCTCATCATCGAGGCGCTGAAACAGCGCTTCCCGCGCATTATCGGCCCGAGGAAGGATGATATCTGCTACGCCACCCAGAACCGGCAGGACGCGGTGCGTGCCCTGGCGGCGCGTTGTGATGTGGTGCTGGTGGTCGGCTCTCCCAATAGCTCCAACTCCAACCGTTTGCGTGAGGTGTCGGAGCGCAGTGGCACCCCGGCTTACCTCATCGACAACGCCGATGAGTTGCGCGAGGAGTGGCTGCAGGGGAAGAGGGTGATTGGCGTCACCGCCGGTGCCTCGGCCCCCGATATTCTGGTGCAGCAGGTGCTGGCACGCCTGCAAACCCTGGGTGCGGAGGAGCTGACCGTTGAGGCAGGGGTGACGGAGCATCACGCCTTCCCCTTGCCCAAGGAGCTGCGTTGATGTCGCCAGTAGAGTGTCCAGCAGGCTGTCGGGTTATTGTGCAAGCACATTATGCCAAGTAAACTGACCGGCCCTTTTTCCGCCGGATAGACCATGCCCCGCACCCTCTATATAAAGACCTTTGGCTGCCAGATGAACGAGTACGATTCGGCACGCATGGCCGATGGTCTCAGTGTCGCCTGTGGTCTGGAGGTGGTGGAGGGTCCGGAGGAGGCCGATGTGCTGCTGCTCAACACCTGCTCGGTGCGCGAGAAGGCGCAGGAGAAGGTCTTCTCCCAGCTGGGGATGTGGCGGCCGCTGAAGGAGAAGAACCCCAACGTCATTATTGGCGTCGGCGGCTGCGTGGCGAGTCAGGAGGGGGCGGCGATTCAGGCGCGCGCGCCCTTCGTCGACATCGTCTTCGGCCCGCAGACCCTGCACCGCCTGCCGGAGATGCTGGGCGAGGTGATCGCCCACCGGGGCAAGGTGGTCGATGTGAGCTTCCCCGAGATCGAGAAGTTCGATCGCCTGCCGGAGCAGAAGGCGGAGGGGCCCACCGCCTATGTCTCGATCATGGAGGGGTGCTCCAAATACTGCACCTTCTGCGTCGTCCCCTACACCCGCGGCGAGGAGGTGAGTCGTCCCTTCGATGATGTGATCGCCGAGGTGGCCGGGCTCGCCGCGCAGGGGGTACGCGAGGTCAACCTGCTGGGGCAGAACGTCAACGCCTATCGCGGGCGGATGCACGATGGGGATACCGCCGACTTGGCGCTGCTCATCCACTACGTCGCCGCCATCGACGGCATTGACCGCATCCGCTACACCACCTCTCACCCGGTGGAGCTCTCCGACTCGCTTATCGCCGCCTACGGCGAGGTGCCGCAGCTGGTCTCCTTCCTCCACCTGCCGGTGCAGTCGGGGGCCGATCGCATCCTCGCCCTGATGAAGCGCGGCCACACCGCGCTGGAGTACAAGTCGAAGATCCGCCGCCTGCGCGAGGTGCGTCCCGATATCAACATCTCCTCCGACTTCATCATCGGCTTCCCCGGCGAGAGCGAGGCGGACTTTGAACAGACGATGAGGCTCATCGAGGAGGTCGGCTTCGACCACTCCTTCAGCTTTATCTACTCGCCGCGCCCCGGCACCCCGGCGGCCGATCTGCCCGACGATGTCCCCCTGGAGGTGAAAAAGGCGCGCCTCGCCCGCCTGCAGGCCAAGATCAACGAGCAGGCCCGCGCCATTAGCGAGGGGATGGTGGGCACTGTGCAGACCATCCTGGTCGAAGGGGTCTCGCGCAAGAGCGAGGACGAGGTCTCTGGCCGCACCGGGAACAACCGCGTGGTCAACTTCCCTGCCGACAAATCGGTCATCGGCCAGTTTGTCGAGGTGCGCATCACCGCGGCCTATCCCAACTCGCTGCGCGGCGAGCTTCTTTGATGATTCACCGCAAAGCCGTAGCTCATGTTGCGACAGCTACGTGAGATCAACACTGCAACCGGTTATCTGAATCCATGAACAATACTACTGAAAGCCTCGATATCACCCTGGAACCGGCCGATAACACGCGCCTCGCCAATCTCTGTGGTCAGTTCGATGAGCACCTGCGCCAGATCGAGCGCCGCCTGGGGGTGGAGATCAATAATCGTGGCAACAACTTTCGCCTCATCGGCGACGGTGAGTCGGTACGCGCCGCCGCCGGGGTGTTGCAGGAGCTCTACCGGCTCTCCGCCGCCGAGCCGTTGAGCCCTAGCCGCGTCCACCTCTACCTGCAGGAGTCGGGGGTGGAGGCGCTGCTGGAGGAGGTGGCGGAGGTCGAGGAGGTAGTGATCCGCACCAAACGCGGCGTGGTGAAGGGGCGCGGCCCCAACCAGCAGCGCTACCTGCACAACATCGTTACCCACGATATCAACTTCGGCATCGGCCCGGCCGGTACCGGCAAGACCTATCTCGCCGTCGCCTGCGCGGTCGAGGCGCTGGAGAAGGACCTGGTGCGCAAGGTGGTCCTCACCCGTCCGGCGGTGGAGGCGGGCGAGAAGCTCGGTTTCCTGCCGGGTGATCTGGCGCAAAAGGTCGACCCCTACCTGCGCCCGCTCTACGACGCCCTCTACGAGATGATGGGCTTTGAGCGGGTGGCCAAGCTGATGGAGCGCAACGTCATCGAGGTGGCGCCCTTGGCCTACATGCGCGGACGTACCCTCAACGAGGCCTTCATCATCCTCGATGAGGCGCAGAACACCACCCCGGAGCAGATGAAGATGTTCCTCACCCGCATCGGCTTTGGTTCCACCGCCGTCATCACCGGCGATGTCACGCAGGTTGACCTGCCACGCGGCACCAAGTCGGGGCTGCGCCAGGTGATCGAGGTGCTCAAGGATGTGGATGGCATCAGCTTTGCCTTCTTTCTCGCCAAGGATGTGGTGCGCCACCCGCTGGTGCAGCGTATCGTCGGCGCCTACGACAAGTTCGACCGCGAGCAGGGCACCACCCATGGTTGAGCTGGATCTGCAAAATGCCCTGGCCTCCGACCCCGAAGGGCTGCCGGCCGAGGCCGATTTTCGGCGCTGGGTCGAGGTGGCGCTGCAGGCGTGCGCGCCAGAGCGGGAGGGGGCCGAGCTGACCATTCGCCTGGTCGAGGAGGCGGAGATCACCGAGCTTAACGCCACCTATCGTCAGCAGCACAAACCGACCAATGTCCTCTCCTTCCCCTTCGAGGCCCCGCCCGGTATCGCTCTCCCCCTGCTTGGCGATATCGTCATCTGCGCCGCCGTGGTGGCACGCGAGGCGGCGGAGCAGGGGAAGCCACTGGCCGCCCACTGGGCCCATCTGGTGATCCACGGTACCCTCCATCTGCTCGGTTACGACCATATCGAAGAGGGGGAGGCCGAGGAGATGGAGGGGCTTGAAATCGCCCTGCTCGGTGCCCTAGGCTATGCAAACCCGTACTAGTGAGACCCACACCCCATGAACGAAGATCGACCTAGCGGAGCCGCCCAGGAGGGGCGGCCCCGCAACTGGCTGGAGCGTATCGGCCAGATTCTTGCCGCGGAACCCAGGGACAAGGAGGAGCTGTTGCAGATGCTAAAGGATGCGCAGCGGCGCAACCTGCTGGATCGCGAGGCGGTTGGCATGATCGAGGGGGTGCTGGACGTCTCCGAGATGCAGGTGCGGGACATCATGATCCCGCGCTCACAGATGGAGATGATCGAGCGCGACGCCTCTCTGGCGGAGTTTCTGCCGATCATCATCGACTCGGCCCACTCCCGTTTTCCGGTGATTGGCGAGAGCAAGGATGAGGTGGTGGGGATCATCCTCGCCAAGGATCTGCTCCCCTACGCCGCGCAGCGCGACGGCAGTGAATTCAATATGCGCGACCTGCTGCGCCCGGTGATGGTGGTGCCGGAGAGCAAACGGCTCAATGTGATGCTCAAGGAGTTTCAGACCAGCCGCAACCACATGGCCATCGTGGTGGACGAGTATGGCGGTGTCGCCGGTCTCGTTACCATCGAGGATGTGCTGGAGCAGATCGTCGGCGAGATCGAGGATGAACACGATATTGACGCCGATGAGAGCTACATCCTCCCCGCCAGGGAGGGGCACTTTTCGGTGCGCGCCCTCACCCCCGTGGAGGAGTTTAATGAGTTCTTCAAGAGCCAGCTCAGCGATGAGGAGTTCGATACCATCGGTGGTCTGGTGTTGAGTGCCTTCGGCCGCATGCCCAAGCGGGGTGAGTTGGTCGACCTGGCGGGTTTCCGCTTTGTCGTGCAGCGCGCCGACAATCGCCGCGTCCACCTGCTGGATGTCAGTCCGGCCCCCGAACCGGCCGCGGCCGGAAATGGCGAGGATGGCGGCCCGCTTGATGAATCTCCGCACGGCTGAGGCGCGCCCGCTCTTCATTGCCCTAGTGGCCGGGGCGCTGCTGCCCCTGGCCTTTGCCCCCTTCGGCCTCTACCCCCTGGCCCTCCTCTCCCCCGCCATCCTCTTCGCGCTCTGGCGTGAGGTCACCCCTGCACAGGCCACCTGGCGCGGCTTTCTCTTTGGCCTCGGCCAGTTTGGTGTCGGCGTCTCCTGGGTCTATGTGGCGATCCACGACTTCGGCCATTCGTCCTTTATCGTTGCGGCGCTGTTGACCCTGATGTTTGTCGCGCTGCTGGCCGCCATTCCGGCACTGGTCGGCTATCTGGTCACGCGTCTGCGCCGCGGGCGTGGCGTCGAGGAGTGGCGTTTGGCCCTGCTCTGGCTGCCCGCCTGGTGGACGCTTGGCGAATGGTTGCGCGGCTGGCTCTTTACCGGCTTTCCCTGGCTCAATCTCGGTTACAGCATGATCGATGCCCCCCTGGCGGGCTATGCACCGCTGCTGGGGGTTTACGGTGTAACGCTGGCCGTGGCCCTGAGTGCCGGGGCACTGCTCTGGCTGTGGCAGGAACCGCGCCGTGGCTGGCGGCTGGCACTGCCACTGCTGCTTGTGCTGTGGGGCACAGGCTCGCTACTGGGGCGCATCGAGTGGACCACCCCGGTGGGTGAGCCGATTCGGGTCACCCTCATCCAGGGCAACGTACCGCAAATCACCAAGTGGGACCCGGAGCAGATCCGTGTGCGCCTGCAGACCTATGCCGACCTGACACGCCCGCACCTGGGCAAGAGTGACCTTGTCATCTGGCCGGAAAATGCCATCACCGTCTTCTACCACGACATCGCCGATGACTATTTCGCCCCACTTGCCGAGGAGGCCCGCGCCAGCAACACCGATATTATCCTCGGCGTGCCCGAACTCGACGCCGACGGCCAGCGCTACTACACCACCATGATGAGTCTCGGCCGCCACCACGCCTTCTATCGCAAACGCCATCTGGTGCCGTTTGGTGAGTTTGTCCCGCTGGAGGGGGTGCTGCGTGGCCTGGTCGACTTCTTTGATATGCCGATGTCGAGCTTTAATCCCGGTAGCCGGCAACAGCCGCTGCTGCAGGCCGCGGGCCACAAAATCGCCGCCACCGTCTGCTATGAAGACGCCTTTGGTGAGGAGCTGATCGACTTTTTGCCCGCCGCTACCCTGCTGGTCAACGGCAGCAACAACGCCTGGTATGGCGACTCCCTCGCCCCCCACCAGCACTTGCAGATTTCACGCATGCGGGCACTGGAGACGGGGCGGCCGATGCTGCGGGCCACCACCAACGGGATCTCTGCCATTATCAATCAGGATGGAGATGTTGTGACAAAGTCCAGACAGTTCGAGAGAATGACATTGCACTCGACCGTCCAGGCAATGCAGGGGGCCACGCCGTATAGTATATATGGGAATATATTACTTCTGATTATTCTAGGAGGCGCAGTGGTAAGTGTGGTGCTCAGTAAAGGCAACCTGCGAACAAGATGTCATGGCAAGTGTGGTAACGCAAAATGATAAACAGTGAACACCAACTGGTCTCTATCGGCATGCCGATTTATAACGAAGAAAGGTTTCTTCGCGTCGCGCTGGATGCCATTGTGGCGCAGGATTACCCAAATATTGAACTGATTATCTCTGATAATTGCTCCACGGATGGCTCGGCAAATATCTGCCAGGAATATGCAAGGAAATATGAATGGATCACCTATCATCGTTATGAAAGCAACACCGGTCCTGCAAGGAATTTTTCCCATGTGCTCAATGCGTCTAGGGGTAAATATTTTATGTGGGCCGCGGGTCATGACCGGTGGGACGCCAACTATATTCATGCATGCGTGAAGATGTTGGAGAAGCACCCGCAGGCGGCCATTGCCTATGGTAGTTCAGTCTGGATCGATGAACGTGGTGGTTTGTATGGGCGGGAATCCGGCTACTCCGATACCCGTGGCATGAATGAGGTGGCACGCTATTTCACCGTGCTTTGGGGGAATATGCATCCAATTCTTGGTGTGATTCGCAAAGAGTACATTATGCATTCTCCGCTGCTGAATATGGTGGGTTCCGATCTTGTGATGCTGAGCAGGTTGTCACTGATTGGGGATTTCTTGCATGTGTCTGATAGCTGCTGGTATCGGCGCGAATTTCGTGCGGAGAGCAGTTATGGGGATAAGTTGAAGCGTTACAAAAGCGATAGCTACGGTCTTGCGAATACCCGTGTCAGTAAATTGTTTCCGTTGCTGCAACTCCCTTTTGAGCTTGTGAGGGTGGTATGGGGGGCGAACCTCGCAGTGGTGACCAAGGTGATGATATTGCTGTTGCTGTTACCATCATTTCCCGCCAGGTATTTTGCGGCAAAACGCTGAGTGAGCATGACTTTCAGGTGAGCATCCACGCCGCAGTGAAAAGAATATTAAATTTATCGAAACGAGCATTCGTTCTGCTGGCGATCGCTTATGTCGGGTATTTTGCCTTGACGTCAAGGGAGTTGCTGTTTGGCCTGTTTACAACGGCGAATCCCATGTTTGTTTTCCTGAGTCTGCTTTGTTGGGTGCTGGCGCATTTCATTATTCCCGCGTTTACGGTGCGCGCTATGAGTGGATTCTCAACTTCATTAAGTTATCGTGAAGCCTTTCATATTCACGCCAGCAGACTTCCCGCAAAGTACCTGCCAGGAGGCATTTGGCATACGGTCGCAAGGGCTGCGGATTATAAGAGTAAAAATATCTCTACAACGGGTATTGGTTATTATTTGTTGCTGGAGCACCTGGTGGCTGCGGCGGTGACACTGTTCGTTGGCGGAGGCATTGTATTAACGGTTGGTACGGTCAGTGGAAACTGGCTGGGGCTGATTCAAGTGATTGTTGCTGCCGCCGGCATTGCGCTGTTTTTGCTGCCGCAAGCACTTGTGTTAATCAGGCCGTACAGGGTGCATGCGATCTCACTTGGTGGTTATATTCAAGGCGTAGCACTGGTTATGGTTTTTTGGCTGGCTGCTGCCGCCGCCTTTGTGTTTTTTATCAAGGCGTTTGATGTCCTGACGGCTGATTATTCGATGATTGATATGGGAGGGATCTATATCTTCTCCTGGGGTATAGGCTTTGTGGCAATTTTCGCCCCTCAGGGGATTGGTGTCACGGAGTTTGTCTCGGGCAGCCTGTTGCGCCCGGATATTCCACTTGGCAGTTTTATGGTTCTTTTGGCCAGTTTCCGCATAAATGTTTTCTTGGCGGATATGGCAACATGGATGATCTCCTTGAAATGGCGTGCTTAGCGTGACTTGTCGTCAGTCTATGATATGCGCTTTAAATAGCCATCTGGGGCAACTGTGAGTAACAATTTGTGCTGGATGCCCTTGTCGATTTCAAATTCGGGGTGGGCTTTAAGATACTCCCATACGGCGGTTTTAGGATTGTCGCCGGGTCCCCAGGGCCGATCAGGAAACATTTCCTTTGGCAAGTCCTCAATGATGGTATCGAATACGACGCAGTAACTGCCGACACTGGTCAGTACTGCATAGGCTTCCAGTTCGGCAAGGACATGCTCGTGAGTGTGGTTGGAGTCAAGGCAAACTAAAATACGTTGGTAGTCTTTGGCTACACGTTTGACCTCTTCAATAATTTCTGGCGCGATGCTGGAACCTTGAATCATTTGAATCCGTGTGGCCATGGGATGAGCCTCAATGGCTGCACGGTTATGGGTGCGAATATCAATGTCGATACCCAATACTTTGCGCCTGGAGTTTTTGGGATCGAGCGTACTGCCTGCATCGATGGCATCGCACATATCCAATAGTGCCAGCATGGATGCGCTGAAAATCAACGAACCACCATGGGCAATGCCGGTCTCGATGATCAGATCTGGTTTGATTCGCCAGATGAGTTCCTGCATGGCGATCATGTCCTGTGGGTACTGGATGATCGGGCGCCCTTGCCAGGAGAAGTTGTAAGAATATTTATGCTTAAGGGTGTCTCTAACCCATATTCTTGTCAGATCTTGCATATCCCGGTCTCTAGCAAGCCCGCTAATATTGAGCATCACTTCTTCTTGAAATTCTTCATGGTGTGTCATGCAAATCTATTTCCCATTAATAAGTGGTTTAGCAGGATTCCCAACTACTGTGACACCTGCCGGCACGTTACGGGTGACCACTGCGCCGGCACCGATTACTGCATTGGAACCAATTGAAATATGGGGCAGTACAATAGCACCAGCGCCGATAAAAACATTGTCAGCCAGTTTTACGCAGCCGCATAGGGTCGCGCCAGGTGCTATATGTGCCCCATCACCAATCTGACATTCGTGGTCGACAGAGGCAAAGTGGTTGATGATACAAGCCTTGCCGAGGCGGGCGTCAGCAGCGACATTAGCTTGGGCCAGTACTTGGCTACCAGCACCAAGATAAGCGCTTGAGCTGATCACCGCAGCAGGATGGACGAGTATCGGGATATCAAGACCATATCCGAAAAAAAATGCTTGGATGGCTAGACGGTCATGCCCGCGGTTGCCACCAATTGCAGCAAGGCCGGCGATACCCTTCAGGTCGCCTTGTGTTTCAACCCAGCTGCGAAAGCCTGCTTCACCACGATACACCGTCACGCCCGGCAGGGCCGATGGGAGCTGCCTGTTATCGAACAAGGCAAGCACACTGCCGCTTCTGAGAGAAATAATTTCTGCCAATACCTTAGCATGGCCGGCGCTGCCCCAGAGTACGAATTTGTTGGGTTTAGCCATTCAGTAATTCCTTAATCACGGCGATTACACGAACTTGGTCGGCATAGTTCATATCGTGGTAGCTAGGCAAGTTGATTGCCCTATCTGGAATTGACCATGCGTGGATATTCTTGAGAACCGGATCGAACATCGGCAAGCTGGACAATGGCCAAAAGAACACCCGCGCATCGGCATTTTCGGACGCAAAGGCCGCCTGTAGGTTTTCTCGCGTGATACCGGTTTCCGGGGCGAAGACCACCGTTGGCATCCACGCGCCATTCACTGTCCCTTTTGGTTCCGGGTTCATGCTGATCCCTGGTAGTCCTGCCAACCGCTCGCGATAGGTGGCTAGAATTTCACGCTTTCGGCTGGTCAGTTCCTCGATGCGCTCCATCTGGGCGCAGCCGATGGCGGCCTGGATATTCGACATCTTGTATTTGAAACCGATCATGTCGGGCCAGAACTGTTTGGTTTGCCCCCTTGCCCGACCGTGGTTGCTCAAGGTGAGAACATGCTCGTAGAGTTCCGGGTCGTTGGTGACGAACATCCCCCCCTCTCCTGTCGTCAGGGTCTTGGTTCCGTGAAAGGAGAATGCCCCGAACGCCCCCATCGATCCTGCTCGCTTGCCGTGATAGACCGAGCCGATGGCCTCGGCGGCATCTTCGATGACAGGTATGCCATGCTTTTCGCCGATTGCCAACAGACGATCCATGTCGCACAAATTACCATACAGGTGAACTGCAACGATAGCCTTGGTGCGTGGCGTAATAGCCCTCTCAACTTGCTCCGGGTCGATACACCATGAATCTTCAAGGATGTCGACAAATACCGGTTTTGCCCCAAGATTGACAATCGGCGAGGTGGTGGCAACCCAGTTGGTATCCGCCATGATGACTTCATCACCGGAACCGATACCCAATGCCGCCATTCCCATATGCAAGGCGCCGGTGCAGCTTGAGGTGGCTATGGTGTACTTAACGCCAAGATGTTCCTTGAAGGCGGCCTCGAAACGGTTGATATAGTCGTAACAATGATCGCCCCACCCGTTGGCAGTGGCATCGGTTGCATAGCGCACTTCAAGTTCTGTAATGGATGGTTTGGTGTAGAGAATTCGACTGCTCATGGCTATTGTTTCACATAAGTCGGCGCTGGCGGAGCGGCGTTTAATCGAGAATCACCAGGTTGGGCACGGCAGTGACGAACTGGGTGCCTTGTGCGTTAAGTGTTGCATTTTGTTGCCTGACTTCCGTGGCGATATTCCAAGGCAGGATCAGGACGAAATCCGGTTGTTGCGCCCGCAATGCCTGTGGTGACAGGATCGGGATGTGACTGCCCGGCATAAATTTCCCCTGCTTGGCCTCTGCCGCATCGCATACAAAGGGTAACAGATCTGGTTTGATGCCGGCGTAATTGAGTAGGGTGTTGCCTTTGGCGGCGGCACCGTAGGCAGCCACTTTGTTGCCGGCACGTTTTTGTTCGATCAGGAATAGCAGCAAATCGTCTTTGACCCTGTCCGCTTTTGCCTGGAAGGTTTGATAGGTCTCAAGCGCCCGCAGGCCGCGGTCACTCTCTTCGTCAATCAGTTTGGCTACTGCCCCACCGGTCTGTCGTGGATCATCTTCGTGGCATCCATAGATGCGCAGGCTGCCACCATGAGTAGGCAGCTCTTCAGCGTGCCAGAGACGCAAACCTGCGGCTTGGAATATGCGGCTTGTGGTATGGAGCGAGAGGTAGGAGAAGTGTTCGTGGTAGACCGTGTCGAATTGGGTGTGCTCAATCAGGCGCATCAGGTGCGGGAATTCCAGGGTGATAGTGCCGCCCGGTTTGAGTGCGGCCTTGAGGCCTTTGGTGAAATCGTTGATGTCCGGTACATGGGCATAGACGTTGTTGCCCGCGATCAGATCGGCTTGTTTTCCGTCAGCGGCGAGTTGTTTGCCCAGTGCTTCGCCGAAAAATTTCCGCAGTACGGGGATGCCGAGTTGTTCCGCCGCCTTCGCCGTACTGTCGGTGGGCTCGATGCCGAGGCATGGGATACCCGCGGCGACAAAATTTCTGAGCAGGTAGCCATCGTTGGACGCGACTTCGATTACACGACTCTCACTGTTGAGACCTAACTCCTCGATCATCTTGTCCGAATAGCGCTTGGCGTGAGCCAGCCAGCTTGATGAGGTGCTGGAGAAGTAGGCGTAATCGGGGCTGAACAGCTCATCAACCTGGGCATAGTCCTCCGTCTGCACCAGCCAGCACTGGTCGCAGACCCTGACCTTGAGTGGGTAATATTTTTCGGGACGGTTCAGATCCTCTGCCGTCAGGTAGGCATTCGAGGGCGGGGCGAAGCCAAGGTCGAGAAAGGTATGGATAAGCGGGGCTTCGCAGTGGCGACAATTCATGCCGGGATTCCGTGAAAGTCGGCTGTAAGAAGAGGGTGGTGCGCGTCACGCGGCGAGAGATCGGTAACCGGTAGTGGCCAACGAATGCCGAGCCGTGGATCGTCGTGGCGCACCCCGTCCTCCGCCTCTGGGACATAGAAGGCTGTGTGAAGATAGAGTAATTCGCTCTCTTCGTCGAGTACCTGGAAACCGTGGGCACAGCCCTCCGGAATGATTAGCATGTATGCGTTTTCTGGGGTGAGCTCCTCGGCGTGCCACTTGAGGAAGCTTGGTGAGTTTCTGCGCAGGTCAATGGCGATGTCCCACACGCGGCCCCTGAGACAACGTACCAGCTTCATTTCGGCATGAGGCGGGTTCTGATAGTGCATACCGCGCACGGCGCCAACCTTGGCGGTTCGGGAGTGGTTGATCTGCACAATGCGGCGCGAACCCAGGAGGGAGGCCAATTCGCGTTCGCAGTAGAGGCGCGTGAAGGCGCCGCGTGGATCAATGTGTGGCGTAACCTCGATCCGCATGACTCCCGGAATAGCGGTAGTGGCGATCCTCATTGGCGTGCCCACGCGATATTGGCTTGTCTGGCGTCCTCGATGTAGGTGGCCAACTGTTGACGGCTGATGGTCTCCCCGTCTTCCAGCTGGGCGCGATACCACTTCGCGGTGGCTGCAAGCGTGGTGTCGAGTTGCCACACCGGTTGCCAGTCGAGTGTGCGGCGTGCCTTGGCGCTGTCCAGATAGAGCAGGGTGGCCTCGTGCGGCTGCGGTGTGGAGATGATCTCCCAGTGCATGGCAGGCCAGTGCCGGCTGAGTTTCTGCAACACCTCGGCTACGCTGCGGTTGCCTTCCGGTTCCGGGCCAAAATTCCAGGCTGCCGCGAATGTTCCGTCTTTCTCCAGCAGGCGTTGGCCAAGCATGAGATAGCCGCTGAGCGATTCCAGCACATGTTGCCAGGGACGCGTGGCTTCGGGTGAGCGAATTTCGAGGGATTGTCCCGTGGTGACGGCGCGCACCAAGTCGGGGATCAGGCGATCCTCGGACCAGTCGCCGCCGCCGATGACGTTGCCGGCGCGGGCGGTGGCGAGCAGCGGTGCATCGGGCATATTGAAGAAGGCGCTACGATAGCTGGCGGCAACCAGTTCAGCCCCGGCTTTCGAGGCGCTATAGGGATCATGGCCGCCGAGACGGTCGTTCTCGCGGTAGCCCCAGGGCCACTCCTGGTTTTCGTAACATTTGTCGGTGGTGATGGTGACGATGGCGCGCACGCTGGGCTCTTGGCGGCAGGCTTCCAGCACGTTCGCCGTTCCCATGACATTGATGGACCAGGTCTCCAGCGGCTCCCGGTAGGACCGCCTGACCAGGGGCTGGGCGGCCAGATGGAATACGATCTCTGGCCGTGTTTCACTGAACACATGGCGGATCGCATCCACGCCGCGAATGTCGAGGCGACGATCGTCAATGGGTAATTTGAGCAGATCCCAGTGGTTGGGCTGGCCTTCCGGTGGTAGCGAAACGCCCGTCACCTCGGCGCCGAGTTCATGCAGCCAGAGGGCGAGCCAGCTTCCCTTGAAACCGGTATGGCCGGTGAGCAGAACACGCTTGCCACGATAGATGTCGGCGAACGGTGTCATTCCCAGCACTTCCAGGGTGCGTTACCGGAGTCCCATCGTTGTTCGAGGTGGGTCTTGTCGCGCAGGGTATCCATGGGTTGCCAGAATCCCCGATGCTCGAAGGCCTTGAGTTGACCCTGATTGGCGATGGCCGTCAGTGGCGCCCCTTCCCATGAGGTCTTGTCACCCTCGATGAAGTCCAGCACCTTGGGATTCAGAATAAAGAAACCACCGTTGATCCAGGCGCCATCACCCGGGGGTTTCTCCTGAAAGCCGAGCACGGCATCACCTGCGCGCACCAAGGCACCATAGCGGCCAGGAGGTTGTACTGCGGTGACGGTGGCCAGTTTGCCATGGCGCTGATGAAAATCGAGTTGGGCTGTAATGTCTATATCCGCGACGCCGTCACCATAGGTGAAGCAAAAGGCCTCGTCATTTTTGATGTATTCGGCCACACGTTTCAGGCGTCCACCGGTAAGGGTTTCGTCACCTGTATCCACCAGGGTGACTCGCCACGGTTCGGCCTTCCTTTGATGAACCTCCATTTGGTTGTTGTTCATGTCGAAGGTGACGTCGGACATGTGCAGAAAGTAGTTGGCGAAGTACTCCTTGATAACATAACCCTTGTAGCCGCAGCAGATGATGAAATCATTCACGCCATGGGCGGAATAAATCTTCATGATGTGCCATAAAATAGGACGGCCGCCAATTTCGATCATGGGCTTTGGCTTGAGGTGTGTCTCTTCGGAAATTCGGGTGCCAAGGCCACCGGCGAGAATGACGGCTTTCATAGGGATAAGTCTGTTTTCACCCATGTTATTGATTGAACATTATATGGCAATTGGCTGCCCAGGATTGTGAAACATATCCGGGTTTTATATTCATACCACTGCCCTGAAATGCACTCCTCACCGGTTTTGGGGCGGTTGCGCGCTTACCGTGTCCGAGCAGAGGTGCGACGATACTTCGTCCCATGGCACTTGGGGCAGGGGGGGATGTGGCCGGTATGGTGAAAGTGCAGATGCTCGCCGCACCCCTTGCACTCCAGGGTGCCGATGCCGACGATCTCCCCGGTGTGCCATTCGCCAAGGGCGGTGGCGCGTTGTTCCAGCCGGTCTAGTTCCAGCCGGGTCTGATCGACCATCTGCGCGAACATATCGGCCAGACTCTGCTCCACCACCTCCAGGTCGAAGCGCAACCAGTCGCGCAGTTCGTTGCCCGACTGGTTGATGAAGTCGGCGGCATCGTGCAGGTCGCGCAGTACATACTCACTCACCTCTTCGGCCTCCTCGCGGCTCAGCTCCCCCAGCTCGGTGGCTTTCTCCATGGCGGCATCGACGCCGTGACGCAGCCCTTGGCCGGCTGCTGCCATGGTTTCGCGCGCGCGCTCCAGCATCAGGTTGTAGGCGACGGTCAGTTTGCTATCCAGCCCCGGAATGTTTTTGTCGCTCATGATTCTCTCCCCTGTCGGCTTGTCATGGCCTCAGTGTGAACCATGCACCGGTTCGTGCCAAGGGTGTGCGCTCTCTGTTGTTCCGCCGCGTGCGGGTGCGGTATCCTTGCAGGCTTGTTTTCAGTTAACCGCAGGCACTGGCGATGGCGTTGGACGAGCACTACAAACCGGAATCCCTTGAGGCGGAGGCCCAGCACTATTGGGAAGAAAATCAATCATTTAGGGCGATTGATGATGCCTCTGGGGACGCCGCGTCGGGAACGAAGGCCGAAAAATTCTACTGCCTCTCCATGTTTCCCTACCCATCGGGACGGCTGCACATGGGTCATGTGCGCAACTACACCATCGGCGATGTGGTGAGCCGCTACCAGCGGATGCTGGGCAAGAACGTGCTGCAGCCGATGGGCTGGGACGCCTTCGGCCTGCCGGCGGAGAACGCGGCGCTCAAGCACAATGTCCCCCCCGCCAAGTGGACCTACGAGAACATCGACTACATGCGCGGGCAGCTCAAGCGCCTCGGCTTCGGCTACGACTGGGGGCGCGAGCTCGCCACCTGCCACCCCGACTACTACAAGTGGGAGCAGTGGCTCTTCACCCGCCTGTTCGAGAAGGGGCTGGTCTACAAGAAGACCGCCCCGGTCAACTGGTGTCCCAACGACATGACGGTGCTGGCCAACGAGCAGGTGATCGACGGCTGCTGCTGGCGCTGCGACACCAAGGTGGAGCGCAAGGAGATCCCGCAGTACTTCATGCGGATCACCGCCTATGCCGAGGAGCTGCTGGCGGGCCTCGATACGCTCGACGGCTGGCCCGAGCAGGTGCGCACCATGCAGCGCAACTGGATCGGTCGCTCCGAGGGGGTAGAGCTGGAGTTCGGCATCAACGGCGGCGAGCCGCTGCGCGTCTACACCACCCGTCCCGACACCCTGATGGGGGTGAGCTACGTCGCGGTGGCCGCCGAGCACCCACTGGCACTCAAGGCCGCAGAGTCCAATGCCGAGCTTTCCGCCTTCATCGCCGAGTGCAAGGTGATGGAGACCTCCGAGGCGGCGATGGAGACGATGGAGAAGAAGGGGTGCGATACCGGCCTCAAGGCGGTGCACCCCATCAGCGGCGCCGAGGTGCCGCTCTACGTCGCCAACTTCGTGCTGATGGGCTACGGCACCGGCGCGGTGATGGCGGTCCCCGCCCACGACCAGCGCGACTGGGAGTTTGCCCGGAAATACAACATTCCGCTGAAGCAGGTGATCAAGCCGGTGGATGATGCCGAGGTGGACCTCAGCAAGTGTGCCTTCACCGAGAAGGGGGTACTCATTGACTCCGGCGAGTTCAGCGGCCTCTCCTCCGCCCAGGCCTTTGGCGCCATCGCCGCGCACCTGGAGAGGGCGGGCAAGGGCAAGGTGACCGTCAACTACCGTCTGCGCGACTGGGGCGTCTCGCGTCAGCGCTATTGGGGCTGTCCCATCCCGATCATCAACTGCCCGACCTGTGGCGCCGTGCCGGTGCCGGAGGCCGACCTGCCGGTGCGCCTGCCGGTGGATGTGGTGCTGGACGGTGTCGGCTCGCCGATCAAAAAGATGCCAGAATTTTATGAAACCACCTGCCCGAAGTGCGGCGGCAGGGCGGAGCGCGAGACCGATACCTTCGACACCTTCATGGAGTCCTCCTGGTACTACGCCCGCTACGCCTCGCGCGCCAACCCCGATGCGATGCTCGACAAGAACGCCGACTACTGGCTGCCGGTCGATCAGTACATCGGCGGCATCGAGCACGCCATCCTCCACCTGCTCTACTCGCGCTTCTACCACAAGCTGATGCGGGATGAAGGGCTGGTGAGTTCCGACGAGCCGTTCAGGAACCTCCTCACCCAGGGGATGGTGCTCAAGGACGGCACCAAGATGTCGAAGTCGAAGGGCAACACCGTCGACCCGCAGGAGCTCATCGAGACGTACGGTGCCGATACCGTGCGCCTCTTCACCATGTTTGCCGCGCCGCCGGAGCAGTCGCTGGAATGGAATGACTCTGGTGTCGAGGGGGCGCACCGCTTCCTCAAGCGGGTGTGGGCCTTTGCCAAAGACAATAGGGCGTTCATTGCGGTTGGGCGTAACGTTCAGATTCAGTGGGGGAATATCCAAGAGACTCAGAAGTCGGCTCGGCGAATTATTCACGAAGAATTAATGCAAGCTCTTATTGATTTCGATAAGTATCAGTTCAATACGGTTGTTGCTGCTTGTATGAAGATAATGAATGCGTTAGCGAATGTGCCAAACCCGGCTATTTTTGAAGGGGAGGAGTGCGAACGCCCTATTGATGCATATTACGCCATTATTACTGAAGGCTTTTCCATCCTGCTGCGCCTCCTCTCCCCCATCGCCCCGCACATCGCGCAGAAGCTGTGGCTGGAGCTCGGCTACGGCAGCGATATCCTCAAGGAGAAGTGGCCGCAGGTGGTCGAGGCGGCGCTGGTGAAGGAGTCCATCGACCTGGTGGTGCAGGTCAATGGCAAGGTGCGCGGTCAGGTGAGCGTGCCGGCCGGGGCCGACAATGCCGCCATCGAGGAGGCGGCGTTGAGTGATGAGAAGGTGCAATCCTTTATCGACGGCAAGACCCTCCGCAAGATCATCGTCGTCCCCGGGCGGCTGGTGAACATCGTCGCCAACTAGGAGTTGCTGATGCCGCGCCCTCGCTACCTTGCGTTCGTCCTGTTGTTTCTGCTGCTGAGTGGTTGCGGTTTTCACCTGCGCGGCAGCGTGGTGCTGCCGCAAGTCATGGCCCGCACCCACATCGTGGCCGAGCGTGCCGTCGCGCTCGGTTATGAGCTGGAGGGGATGCTGCGGGCGGCGGGCGGCGAGGTGGTGCGCGAGCGGGCCGAGGCGACGGCCGTGCTGACACTGCACGAGGAGCGGCTGGGCAGCCGTGTACTCACCCTCGATGCACAGGGTCGTGCCAGTGGTCAGCTGCTGACCCTGCTGGCGAGTTACAGTCTGGTGGACGGTGCAGGGGTGCCGCTGGTTGAGGGCGAGGGGGTGCGTATCGAGCGCGAATACAGCTTTGACCCGGACAATGTCCTCGCCCAGGGGGGCGAGACGGCGCAACTGCACGAGGAGATGCGCCGTCAGGCGGCGCAACAGATCCTGCGCCGGGTGCGTGCCCTCAGCCGCCTGGCGGGTCAGAACAGTGCAACACTCAGCAGCCAGGACGCCGCCCCGCCCAGTGGCCAGAGCGACGCTCTGGAGCAATGAAACTCTATCTGGAGAAACTACACGACCACCTGCAACAGGGGCTGCGTCCGCTCTATCTGCTGAGTGGCGATGAGCCGCTGCAACTGGGCGAGGCGGCCGATGCGATCCGCGCCGCCGCCCGCGCCCACGGCTTCGCCGGGCGCGAGGTGATGCACGCCGAGGGCAACTTCGACTGGAGCGCCCTCGCCAGCGCCTCCAACACCCTCTCCCTTTTTGCCGAGCAGCGCCTCATCGATCTGCGCCTGCCGAGCGGCAAGCCCGGCAAGGAGGGGGGGGCGGCGCTCAGCGACTACGCCGCCAACCTGCCGCCCGATACGGTGCTGCTGGTGAGCAGTGGCAAACTCGACAAGACGGCGCAGAACAGCAAGTGGTTCAAGGCGCTGGACAAGGTGGGGGTGACACTACAGGTGTGGCCCGTGGAGCCGGCGGCGCTGCCGCAGTGGGTGGCGCAGCGTATGCGCACACGCGGTCTTGCCGCCACACCGGAGGCGGCCCGGCTGCTGGCCGAGCGGGTGGAGGGAAATATGCTGGCCGCCGCGCAGGAGGTGGAGAAGCTGCGCCTGCTCTATGGGGAAAAGGGGGGCGAGGCGACGGTCGATGTGGCGATGGTAGAGCAGGGGGTGGCCGACAGCGCCCGCTACGATATCTTTGAGCTGGTCGATACCGCCCTGCTGGGAGACGCCGCGCGGGTGGCCCGCGTGCTGGAGGGGCTCAAGGGCGAGGGGGTGGAGCCGATCCTCATTTTGTGGGCACTGGTGCGCGAAATTCGCGCGCTGGAGGAGATGGCCTGGGAGGTGGAGCACGGCGCCAGTGTCGATGCGGTGCTGAAGGCGCGCTGGGTGTGGGAGAAGCGCAAGCCGGCGGTGCGGGCCGGGCTGAAGCGCCACAACACGCGCCGCTGGTCGCAGTTGCTGCGCCGCGCGGCGCGTATCGACCGTATGGCCAAGGGGGCCGAACCGGGTGAGCCACGGGACGAGTTGCTACAATTGGCGCTATTGATAGCCGGTGTCAGGTTATTCTAGGGGGCCGGTGACGGTGACAGGTGACAGGTGACAGTCGATTTGGCAGTTATACTTTCCAGCAACCAGCAACCAGCAACCAGCAACCAGCAACCAGCAACCAGCAACCAGCA
>JAPHSX010000073.1 GCA_026196575.1 Gammaproteobacteria bacterium
AACTAGCCAAATTGTTAAAGAGCGTTCCCAGCTTCTCAGTTGGGAGGCCGGTATTCTACCGGCATTTGAAACCTTGTCAACAACTATTGCAGATATGTTACCGGTCATTTCATCCCGAGAACCGCTGCATCACGCGCCAAATTCATCTACCAAATTTGCCGCAAAAACCGCCTCTCCCTGCGCCCTTCGGCAAGCAGTGCCGCCGAAGAAGTGCGCATTATACGCACCGCCTTTGGCGGCGCAAGAAAAACTTCGGCAAATCATGGAGTATTTTGGAAATAGCTGCAAAAACAGTAGGTTAAAGATGAACCTTGTTACTTTAGGGTGATCTTCGCGAAGCGTCGCTTACCCACCTGATAGATATGGGTGGTATGGGCGGCGATCTTCAATTTGGCGTCGGCAATCCTCTCGCCGTCGATACGCACCGCTCCTTGCTGAATCATGCGCATCGCCTCCGAGTTGCTGCTCACCAGCGCCGCCTGACTGAGGATACTGACCACCCCCAGCCCCTCACCACCGCTCTCCAGGGTAAGCTCGGACATCTCCTCGGGCATCGCCCCCTTCTGGAAGCGGGCAATAAAATTGTCGCGTGCCTTCCCCCCCTCCCCAGCACCGTGAAAACGGTCCACCAGCTCCTCACCCAGCAGGAATTTGATGTCACGCGGGTTCCGCCCTGCCGCGATCTCTGTCTTGAACCCTTCGATCTCTCCCAGGGAACGGAAGCTGAGCAGCTCAAAGTAGCGCCACATCAACTCGTCGGAGATCGACATCAGCTTGCCGAACTGCTCATCAGCGACATCATTGATACCAATATAGTTGTTCAGCGACTTGGACATCTTCTGCACCCCGTCCAGCCCTTCCAGGATCGGCATGGTCAATACGGTCTGCGGCTTCTGCCCGAAGGACTCCTGCAACTGACGCCCTACCAGCAGATTGAACTTCTGATCGGTGCCACCCAGTTCGACATCGGCCTTCATCGCCACCGAGTCATAGCCCTGGATCAGCGGATAGAGAAACTCGTGGATGGCAATAGGTTGTCCACCCGTATAGCGCTTGGAGAAGTCATCACGCTCCAGCATCCGTGCCACGGTATGCCTGGCGGCCAACTGGATCAGCTCCGCCGAATCCATGGCGTTCATCCAGCTGGAGTTAAACAGCACGGTGGTCTTTTCCCGATCGAGGATCTTGAAGATCTGGTGTTCGTAGGTCTGGGCATTGCTGATCACCTGATCGCGAGTCAGCGGCGGGCGGGTGGCGCTCTTGCCGGTCGGATCGCCGATCATGGCGGTAAAGTCCCCGATCAGAAACAGCACCTCATGCCCCAGCTCCTGAAACTGCCGTAACTTGTTGATAAGTACGGTATGTCCGAGATGGAGATCGGGCGCGGTCGGGTCGAACCCCGCCTTGATACGCAGCGGTCGTCCCTCCTTGAGCTTGGCCAGCAGCTCTTCTTCGACCAGTATCTCCTCGCTACCGCGTTTGATTAGCGCGAGCGCCTCATCAAGCGTTGTCATCACTCTCTCCAAGCAGGTAAAAAACTGCGGGCTAGATTACCACAGGCTCCCCCTTCACTACAGAATGCGAGCGGGATCATTGACCCGGCGCCTGAATGGCGCTACTTTAACTGGAAAAATCTGAGTATATTCCGTGGATTACAACAATTACTTAAACAGAGACTACCAGGCGGCGCCCAAGGGGGCGCGGAAACGGTCGCGACTTCAGAGACGCCACCTGCATCTGCTGGCTCTCGGCTCGGTCATGCTGGGACTCGTCGCCCTGCTTAATCCCAGTCACAAGGCCGAGGCAACCCGTTCGGTCAGCGACGAGGTCATGGCCGACGAACTGGGTGAGCTTCTTAACCTCCCCCTCACGCTGCCTGCCCAGGCGGCGCTCACCCCCGTACCACCCGCCACGAGCCACGATCACGATATTGGCTGGCAGACGGTGAGCGTGGCCCAGGGCGACAACCTGTCACTCATCTTCGAGCGCCTTCACCTCAGCCCACAGCAGCTGCATGCTGTACTGGAGGCCGACAAGGAAGAACGCCATCTGCGCCTGCTGCGGCCAAAACAAACCTTGCTGTTCCAGATCGTCGACAACGAACTCAAGGCAATTCAGTACCCGCTGAATGCCAGCAAAAATTACCTGATCAGCCGCACAAATGACGGCTTTGCAGGGAAGGTGCTGGAGAAGCCCGTCGAAATACGCCTGACCCATGCCAGTGGCGAGATCAGCAGTTCCCTCTTCCAGGCGGGCCAAAAGGCTGGGCTCTCCGACAACCTAATCATGGAGCTGGCGAATATCTTCGGTTGGGACGTGGACTTCGCGCTTGATATTCGTAGCGGCGACACCTTCTCCCTGCTGTTTGAAGAGCAATACCTGGATGGCGAGAAGCTGAGAGATGGCAATATCCTTGCCGCCGAATTCACCAATCGTGGTGAGAGCTATCGTGCAGTACTGTTCACCGATGCCGAGGGCCGCAGCCAATACTACTCCGCAGACGGCAAGAGTATGCGCAAGGCCTTTTTGCGTAGCCCGGTCGATTTCCGACGCATCTCCTCCACCTTTCAACGTGAGCGTTTCCACCCGGTACTGGGCAAGAAACGCCCCCATCGCGGCGTCGACTACGCCGCCGCCACCGGTACCCCAATCAAGGCTGCCGGTGACGGCAAGATAATCTTTCGCGGCACCAAGGGGGGGTATGGCAAGACCGTGATTCTGCAACACGGCGGCAAGTACACCACACTCTACGCCCATCTATCAAAATTCCGCAGCGACCTTGGCAATGGCAGCCGGGTAAAGCAGGGGCAGGTGATCGGTTACGTCGGCAAAACCGGGGTGGCGACAGGTCCCCATCTACACTACGAATTCCGTGTTGATGGTGAGCACCGCAATCCACTAACGGTCAAATTTCCCGATGCCGCACCCATCCCCAAGGCACAGCAGAAGGCCTTTCGGCAACAAACACAGCAGCTGCTCGCACAACTCGACCTGTTCCGTCGTGTGCAGGTTGCCGCCAACGCCCCCTAAAGGAAAAAGACCCCCGTCGTGGCTGACTACTATGTGGGCCTGATGAGCGGCACCAGCATGGATGCACTGGATGCCGTGCTGGTCGATTTTGCCACTACCCCGCCAACCCTTGTCGACGGTTACCACCTTGAACTCGGTAGCGCACTGCGTCATGAGATCATGGGACTCTGTGCCCCGGGTGACAATGAGATCGAGCGACTCTCTACGCTCGATGTACAACTGGGGCGGCTCTCGGCAGAGGCCGTCCGGCAACTGCTGGCGCAAAACGGGGTAGCGGCGGCAGCCATCAAGGGGATCGGCAGCCATGGCCAAACGGTGCGCCACAGCCCCGCCAGCGCCATACCCTATACGCTACAGATCGGTGACCCCAACACCATCGCCCAGCTCAGCGGCATCGCCACCGTGGCCGACTTTCGTCGTCGTGACATGGCGGCGGGTGGTCAGGGAGCGCCACTGGTACCCGCCTTTCACCAGACGCAATTTCACAGCCCAAACAAGAACCGCGTGATTCTCAATATCGGCGGTATTGCCAATATTACGATCCTCCCCGCCGCCACCTCACAGCCGGTAAGCGGCTTCGATACCGGCCCCGGCAATATGCTGATGGATGGCTGGAGCCAGCTTCACCAAAATCGTCCCTATGATGAGAATGGCAACTGGGCGCGCAGCGGTAAGGTGGTTCCCGAACTGTTGAACACCCTGCTGGCGGACGCCTATCTGTCGCTGCCCCCACCAAAATCGACCGGCCGCGAGAGATACAACCTCCCCTGGTTACAAACGCAGTTGCCCGGCCAACTGCTCCCACAGGATGTACAGGCCACCCTCTGTGAGCAGACGGCCACCACCATCGCATCCGCCATACTGCAATATGCCCCCACCACCGAGGAGATCTATCTCTGCGGTGGCGGCGCCTGCAACGGTTACCTGCTGGAACGTATCGCCGCCCATCTTGGTGGCCGCCATCTTGCCACCACCGCCGAGCTGGGTGTTGATCCGCAATGGGTGGAGGCCATGGCCTTTGCCTGGCTGGCACGGCAAACCCTGCGCCACCTCCCCGGCAATTTGCCGGCTGTAACCGGGGCGCGCGAGGCGGTAATTCTGGGGGGAATCTACCCGGCTACGCCCCGCTAACGAATCCCCCTTGCCTGCAAAGACCTTCTCAGCGCCGCTTAAGGTGAACGTACTCGCGTAGCGGTTCACCGGTATAGACCTGGGTGGGACGGAAGATACGGTTGTCCGCCAATTGCTCGCGCCAGTGGGCCAGCCAGCCCGCCGACCGGGCGATGGCGAAGATGGGAGTGAACTGATCGGTGCGAATGCCCATCTCGTTGTAGAGGATGCCGGAGTAATAATCGACATTGGGGAAGATGCCGCGTGGCCCCAACCGCTCATTGGCGATCTCCTCCAGCGCCATCGCCGTCTCATAAAGCTGCGCGTTGGCCATGCCATGGCGTACCGCCAGTTTCTCCAGATGTCTTTGCAAAATAGTGGCACGCGGATCCTTAACCGAATATTCACGATGACCGAAACCCCAGATCTTGGCCTTCTCCGCCATCTGCTTCTCGAACCATGTCCGGGCATTCTCCGGCTTGCCGATCTGCTGCAACATCTCCACCACCTTCTCATTGGCACCGCCATGCAACGGCCCGGAGAGGGTGCCGATGGCGGCCGCAATGACACCATAGGGGCTGGCAAGGGTGGAGCCGGTCACCAGTGCCGCAAAGGTGGAGGCATTGATCGTGTGCTCGGCATGCAGTACCAGGCAGCTATCCATGATCTGCGCATGCAGGGCATCGGGCTCCTTGCCTTGCAGCATATAGAGAAAATTCTCCGCGGTGGTCATATCAGCGCGCGGCTCAATCGGGTCATAACCCTTGCGGATATGCTCCCACATGGCAACGATCACCGGAATGCGGGCGATGATCTTCACCGTCATATTGTGGATATAGTTAAGGTCTTCACACAGCGCGGAACCGGTAAGGCACGCCTTGCCCGGATAGAACATCCCCAGACTCGCCACCGCGGTCTGCAACATCTCCATGGGGTGACCGGTGGCCGGCAGATTCTTCATGATCTCGCGCACGTTGTACTTGACCCGGCGTTTGCTGCGTAACTGGTCATCAAACCTGGTCAGCTGCTCCGCCGTCGGCAACTGGCCATCGAGCAACAACAGGGTGGTCTCCTCAAAGGAGCTGAATTCGGCCAACTGCTCTACCGGATAGCCACGGTAGGCAAGGAGCCCCTTCTCGCCATCAATGAAAGAGATATTGGAGTGGGTGGCGGGAACCCCCTCAAGACCCGGCAGATAATCACTCATGCGCAGCGCCCCCTTCTATGTCAAGGCCAAACAGAGACGACATGGCCCGGACGATCACTCGCCCAGGCCATGTCATTGTCGCCATAGCCGTGCGCGACTACGGCGTAAACGAGGAACCACACCCACAGGTGGTGGTGGCATTGGGGTTGCGAATCACAAACTGCGCCCCCTCCAGATCCTCTTTATAATCGATCTCGGCGCCCACCATATACTGATAGCTCATCGGGTCAATCAGCAGGGTCACGCCATTCTTCTCGACTGCGGTATCACCATCATTGACCGCCTCATCGAAGGTAAAGCCGTACTGGAAACCCGAGCAACCACCACCCGTTACATAGACCCGCAGCTTCAGGTTGTCATTGCCCTCCTCCTCGATCAGCGCCTTCACCTTGTTGGCCGCGCTATCGCTGAAGATCAGGGGGCTCTCTGCATCACTCATCACACTTCTCCACTCTCGCTTTAGAGGCTATCTATGGTCCTATTTTCCATATCCAAGCTATTTCGTCAAGATTATTCACTGCTGGCACTCAGCAGCTCGACCTTGGGGGCGGGCTGGAAGCCGTCCTCCTTGTGCACCAGATTGCCGTTGACCTCAGCCCCACGCACCATCTCGATAAACTTGTAATAGACATTGCCGACCACCCGCGCCTTCTCCGCCAGCTCAATGTGATCGACGGCATGGACATCACCCTTGACGCTGCCATTGAGCACAATATTCGGCACCCGCACATCGCCCTCGATATGGCCCCGTTCGCTCAGGCTCAATACCGAACCGCTATCCGCCTCGGCGAAGACATTGCCCTTGATAACACCGTCGACATGCAACCCCCCGCTAAAGACGATATCGCCCTGTAATTCGGAGTTCTGTCCAATCAGGGTGTCGATCTTGGTGCCCCGTGACGATGCGTTACTCTTTTTACCAAACATTGTCAGTTTTTCTCCGTAACCACCCAGTCAAATGGCTGAGTCAGTTTTTTATGCGTCGAACTCTTCGGTGTAACGATGAGATTGACTTTACTCGGCTCAAACCCCTCCGGCAGCATCAAATCACCATCGATAATCTGAAAATATTTAAAGCGGAAGGCAATGCCCTCTTTCCCCTTGCGATCACTCAACTGCTCCAGGGTGTAGCTCTTCTGCTCCCCCTGCAGCAGCCCCGCCACCTCAAGGCGCATGTTGCCACGCACCACGGTACCATTATTCAGCACCTGGGTTAACACCACCTTGAAGTGGTATTGTCGCGGCTGCGCCCCGGCGCTCAGCTCAAAGCCCTGCAGGTTCAACCCCGCGTTCGCATCGGCAGGAGAGACGATGCCGCGGTAAAAGGCCAGCTCCGCCTTCAGCTCCAGGATCTCGTCCTGCAGCCCGGTTACCGCCCCCTCCAGCTGCTTGTAGGCCTGGCGCTCAATCTGCCCGCTACGTTCCAGTATCGCGCTCTGCTCGCGCAGTGCACTATGCTGCTGTTCCATCCCGCTAATCTGCCCCTGCAACGCGGAGATTGCCGCCGCCGCCGCCAGGGCATCATGGCCACCGCGATAGCGACCAAACTCGAAGATACCCCAGGCCAGCACCAGGGAGAACAGCGCCATCCCGGCAAGCCCCAGCCACGAATGCCAGAGCGAGCGCTGTTTGACTACCAGATGTGTCATGGCAACAGGGCGATCTGCTCAAGTCCACACTGTTCGTCAAGGCCAAACATCACATTCATATTCTGCACCGCCTGCCCGGATGCCCCCTTCACCAGATTATCGATCACCGAGAGGATCACCACCGTATCGCCGCCCTGAGGGCGATGCACGGCGATGCGGCAGGTATTGGCCCCCCTCACCGAACGGGTCTCGGGGCAGGCCCCGGCGGGCATGACATCGACAAAGGGCTCGTCTTTATAGCGCGCCTCATAGAGTGCCTGCAGATCGCCCGGCTCACCCTTGAGGGTGGCATAGAGGGTGGCATGAATGCCGCGAATCATCGGCGTGAGGTGCGGCACAAAGGTCAGGCCCACCTGGTGTCCAGCCACCAGCGAGAGCTTTTCGCTGATCTCCGGCTGATGGCGATGGCCTGCCACCGCATAGGCCTTCAGGCTCTCGCTCGCCTCACACAGCAGGGTGCCCACACTGGCCTTGCGCCCGGCACCGCTGACACCGGATTTGGTGTCGGCAATGAGTCGACTGGTGTCGATTAGCCCCTGCTCGATCAGCGGCAAATAGCCCAGCTGCGTCGCCGTCGGGTAACAGCCGGGACAGGCGATCAACCGCGCGTTGCGGATCTGCTCCCGATTGAGCTCGGGCAGGCCGTAAACGGCCTGCTCCACCAGATCGCCACGGGTGTGCTCCATGCCATACCACCGCTCCCACAGCGCAATGTCCCGGATACGGAAGTCGGCCCCCAGATCAATCACTCGCACACCGCGCTCCAGCAGTTCACCGGCACCGGCCATCGCCACGCCGTGCGGGGTGGCGTAGAAGACCACATCACACTCCGCCAACTGCTCTACATCAGGCAGTGAAAAGGCGATCTCGACATGACCGCGCAGGTTGGGGTACATCTCGGCCACGGCCATCCCCGCCTCAGAACGCGAGGTAATTACCCGCAAATCAACCTGTGGGTGAGCGGCCAGCAACCGCAACAATTCAACCCCGGTATAACCGGTGCCACCGACAATGCCTACCTTAATCATCGCTCTCTGAACTTCTCGTTGTGTGGGACGTAAGGTGCATCATACAGAGGGCATGGACAAAAGAAAAAGGGGCAACGGGCGCATAATTCGGTAACAGCGCACCACTCTGGCATAATGGTCGCCTCTGCTATCAGGAGCACGCTATTGCTCGACCACCTGCGCCAGCGCCTCGCCCGCGCCGAGGCGCTGCCCCTGCTCTCCCTGCTCGGCATCCTCACGGGGCTGCTGGCCGGGCTGGTGATCATTCTGTTCCGCCTCGCCATCGAGGGGGTGCAGGGGGTACTGCTGCCCGCTGGCGGTAGCGAAAACTTCGAGGCACTGGGTGCGCCGTGGCGCTTTTTCCTGCCGCTCACCGGTGCCCTGCTGCTCGGCATCGTCTTTCAACTCCTGCGCCGCCACTTCACCGAGGTGGGGGTGACCCACGTCATCGAGCGCCTCACCTACCATCAGGGCCACCTCCCGTGGCAGAACGCCGTGGCCCAGTTCATCGGCGCCTTTATCGCCATTGCCAGCGGCAACTCGGTGGGGCGCGAGGGGCCCGCGGTGCACCTGGGTGCGGTCAACGGCAGCCTGCTCGGACAGTGGCTCAAGCTGCCCAACAACTCGGTGCGCATCCTTGTTGCCTGCGGCGTGGCGGCGGCCATCGGCGCCTCCTTCAACACCCCGCTGGCGGGGGTGATCTTCGCCATGGAGGTGGTGATGATGGAGTACACCATGGTGGGGTTTACCCCGGTGATCCTCGCCGCCGCCGGCGCCACGGTACTCACCCGCCTCTTCTACGGCTCGGCCCCCGCCTTCGATGTGCCGGCGCTGCAACTGGCCTCCCTGGCCGAACTCCCCTTTGTGCTGCTCAGCGGTATCGCCATCGGGCTGCTCGGGGCGCTCTTCATTCACCTGCTGTTACTGTTCACCAAAAGCCTCAACGGCTGGCCCATCTGGCTGCGCATGGGCAGCGCCGGCCTTATCGCCGGGAGCTGCGCCCTCGCTGTACCGGAGGTGATGGGGGTGGGCTACGACACGGTAAACAGCGCCCTGCTGGGTGAGTTTGCACTCACTGCGCTTGTAGCCATTACCCTGTTTAAGCTCTTCGCCACTACCGCCAGCCTGGGTCTGGGCCTTCCTGGGGGTCTCATCGGCCCCACCCTGGTGGTGGGGGCGAGTGCTGGCGGGGCACTCGGGGTGGTGGCCGGCCATTTCTTCCCAGAGAACGCCAGCGCCCCCGGCCTCTACGCCATGCTCGGCATGGCGGCGATGATGGGTTCCACCCTGCAGGCGCCACTGGCGGCGATGATGGCAATGCTGGAGCTCACCGCCAACCCCAACCTGCTGCTGCCGGGGATGGTGGCGGTGATCGCCGCCACCATGACCAGCAGCGAGCTGTGCCAGCGCGGCCCGGTCTTCCTTGAGCTGCTGCGCGCCCGCGGCCTCGACTACCGCAACGACCCGCTGGCGCAGTCGCTGCGCCGGCTCTCGGTCTACGGCGTGATGAACCGCAACGTCATCACCACGACGCACCTGCTCAGCACCACCCAGGTCGAGACGCTGCTGGCCAGCAAACCGCAGTGGATCCTGATCCGCGAGGATGAGGAGTCGATGCCACGCAGCCTGATGCCAGCCGGGGATCTGGCCCGCCACCTGCAAGAGCAGCAAGGCGAAGGATGGGAGCCCGGGGACGTGGATCTGCTGACCATCCCCGCCAGGCGCCTGCAGGTGGCCGCCGTACCGTTTCAGGCCACACTGCAGGAGGGGTGGGAGCTGCTGGCATCGACCCAATCCGAAGCACTCTATGTGGTGCGCGACACCCTCACCCGCCGCCCGACGATCTTCGGCATCCTTAGCCGGCAGGATATTGAATCAAATTATCTTTACAATGGTCGTAACTGATACCCAACCCGCAACCGCAGCCGACAGATCATGAAAAAAGAGACCCTTATCGCCACCACCCTCCTCCTCGCCACCGCCGCCCTGCTGGGTTACCTGTGGCTCACCCCCAGCGGCCTGAAGCCGGCGCCCGAAATCCGCCTCACCACGCTGCAGGGGGAACCGCTCACCCTCGCCGCCCTGCAGGGCCGACCGGTGCTGGTCACCTTCTGGGCCACCACCTGTCCCGGCTGCATCAAGGAGATGCCGCACCTGGTCGAGCTTTACCGGGAGCTGGCGCCGCGCGGCCTGGAGATCATCGCCATCGCCATGGCGTACGACCCGCAGGAGCAGGTGCGCACCATGGTGGCGCAGAAACAGCTTCCCTACCCGGTGGCCATCGATAGCGACGGCAGCGCCGCCCAGGCCTTCGGCGGTGTCTCCCTCACCCCCAGCTCCTTTCTCATCGACCCGCAGGGGCGCATCGTGCAGTACAAGCTGGGCGAGATGGATATGCCCGCCGTACACAACCGCATCATCGCCATGCTCGGCGGCAGCGGAGCGTAGACGATGCTCTGGATCAAGTCCTTTCACATCATCTTCGTCGTCTCCTGGTTCGCCGGGCTCTTCTACCTGCCGCGCATCTTCGTCAACCTGGCCATGGCCGAGAGTAGCGAGGAGAAGACTCGCCTCAACCTCATGGCCCACAAGCTCTACCGCTTCATGACCCCGCTGGCGGTGCTGGCGCTGCTGCTCGGCACCTGGCTGTGGCTCGGTTACGGCCTTAGCGGGGGCTGGATGCACGCCAAGCTGGCGCTGGTGGTGCTGCTCATCGGCTACCACCTCTACTGTGGTCACCTGGTAGAGGTCTTCGCCGCAGGTCGCAACCAGCGCAGCCACACCTTCTACCGTATCTTTAACGAGCTACCGGTACTGGTGCTGATGGCGACAACGATACTGGTCGTCGTAAAACCCTTCTAACATCGAGAGTCAGATACAACATGGACCCACGCGAAGATCTCACCCGCCACTACCGGTGGCTGCGCCAACACGGCAACAACGACTCGCACAGCGGCAACGCCTCGGTGCGGGTGGGGGATGACTTCTGGGTCACCCCCAGCGGCTGCTGTGCCGATACCCTGAGTGCCGATGAGCTGCTGCGCTGCGAGCTCAACGGCACCCTGGCCGAGGGGGCCTCGCTCGATGCGCGGCTGCACCAGCTGATCTACCGCAACAACCCTGAGGCGCAGTCGGTACTCCACAGCCACGGTCCCTATACCGTGGCGCTAACGATGAATGGCGAGGCGTTCCTCCCCCCCGACTTCGAGGGGCAGTTCTACTTTCCCCGAGTGCCGGTGATCACCATTCCCTATGAGCGCTACGTCGCCGAGGCGCCGGAGCGGGTCGCCGCAGTGCTGGCAGAGCACCCGATCACGGTAGTGCGCGGCCACGGGGTCTACGCCCAGGCGAAGAGCATCAATCTTGCCTACAAGTGGAGCTGCTCCCTGGAGCTCTCGGCCAAGACCGCCTTTATCGCCCGCCAGGCGGGCACCCTGTAGGAAGAGAAAACCATGCCGCAACACCACCCCCGCATCGTGCTGGTCTTTGCCGGTAACGACCCCTCTGGCGGCGCCGGAATGATGGCCGACATCGAGGCCATTGCCAGCATGGGTTGCCAGGCCGCGCCGGTGATCACCGCGCTCACGGTGCAGGACACGCAGAACGTGATGCGCCTGGAGCCGGTCGACGCCACGGTGGTGGTCGAACAGGCCCGCGCGGTGCTGGAGGATATGCCGGTGGCGGCCATCAAGCTGGGGCTGCTCGCCACCCTGGAGAACATCGAGGCGATCCACACCCTGCTCACCGACTACCCCGAGATCCCGGTGGTGATGGATCCCATCCAGCGTGCCGGGGGCGGTTCACGCCTCAGCAGCGACGAGATGCAGCAGGCGATGCGCGAACTGCTCTTTCCGCTGGTGACCGTACTCACCCCCAACAGCGAGGAGGCGCGAGCCCTGGCCCACGAGGCCGACACCCTCGACGCCTGCGCCCAGGAGTTGCTCTCCGATGGCTGCGACCTGGTGCTCATCACCGGCACCCACGAGTCCACCACCACGGTAGACAACCGCCTCTACGGCAACCACCGCCACCTCGATACCTTCTCCTGGGAGCGGCTGCCCCACAGCTATCACGGCTCAGGCTGCACCCTCGCCTCCGCCATCGCCGGCCTGCTGGCCCAGGGGCTGGAACCCTTCACCGCGATCCACGAGGCGCAGGAGTACACCTGGGAGGCACTGAAGAATGGCTATCGCATCGGCATGGGCCAGCACCACCCCAACCGCCTGTTTTGGGCCCGTAACGAAGAAGACGAGGAGCAATAGCCATGGCCCACCTGCCACGCGGACTCTACGCCATCACCGACAGCAAGCTGCTCTCGCCAGAACAGCTGGTAGAGGCGGTGGCCCTCGCCATCCAGGGCGGGGCACAGATGATCCAGTACCGCCAAAAGGGCGCCGATGCGCAACAGCGCCAGTGGGAGGCGAGCGACCTCAACAACATGTGTCGTGCCCTGGGGATCCCGCTGATCATTAATGATGATGTGGCGCTGGCCGCTCAGGTGATGGCCGCCGGGGTGCATCTGGGTAAAGACGACGCCGACATCGCCACCGCCCGCGCCACCCTCGGCCCGCGCGCCATCATCGGCGTCTCCTGCTACAACGATCTGCAGTGTGCCATCGCCGCCGAGCAGGCGGGTGCTGACTACGTCGCCTTCGGCAGCTTCTTCCCCTCGCGGGTCAAGCCCGACGCGGTCAAGGCAGAGGTGGCGTTGCTCAAAGAGGCCAAGCAGAAACTGAGTGTGCCGGTGGTTGCCATCGGCGGCATCACCGTCGACAATGGCCGCCAGCTTGTCGAGGCGGGGGCCGACCTACTCGCCGTGATCACCGAGCTATTCGGCCAGGCCGACATCCGCGCTGCCGCCGAACGTTTTGCCGACTTATTTGAATAAATGCCCCAGAACCACAGAGAGCACAGAGCGACTTCATTAAGCATCTCTTAGTGAAATAATTCTGATAGCTGAATCATTTTCTCTGTGACCTCCGTGACTCTGTGGCGACTTTTTTGAAAACAAAGGATAGGAAAATGCCCAACGCACACGAACTCTTCGAAGCCGCCCAGAGACACATCCCCGGTGGGGTCAACTCGCCGGTGCGCGCCTTCCGGGGGGTCGGCGGCGAGCCCATCTTCTTCAAGCGCGCCGCGGGGGCCTACACCTACGCCGAGACCGGCGAGCGGTACATCGACTATGTCGCCTCCTGGGGGCCGATGATCGCCGGCCATGCCCACCCTGATGTGATCAAGGCGGTGCAGGAGACGGCCGCCAATGGCCTTAGCTTCGGCGCCCCCACCGTGATCGAGACGGTGATGGCCGACAAGCTGGTGGAGCTGGTCCCCTCGATGGACATGGTACGCATGGTCTCCAGCGGCACCGAGGCGACGATGAGCGCCATTCGCCTCGCCCGCGGCTACACCGGGCGCGACAAGATCGTCAAGTTCGAGGGGTGCTACCACGGCCACTCCGACTCGCTGCTGGTGAAGGCCGGCTCCGGCATGCTCACCTTCGGCGAGCCAAGCTCCCCCGGCGTCCCCGCGGCCCTGGCCGAGCACACCGTCACCCTCGGCTACAACGATATCGCGGCGGTGAAGAGGGCCTTTGCCGAGATCGGCAACGAGATCGCCTGCATCATCGTCGAGCCGGTGGCCGGCAACATGAACTGCATCCCCCCGCTGCCCGGCTTCCTTGAGGGGCTGCGCGAGGTGTGCAATGAGTACGGCAGCGTGCTCATCTTCGACGAAGTGATGACCGGCTTTCGCGTCGCCCTCGGCGGCGCCCAGGGGCACTACCGGGTGCAGCCCGACATGACCACCCTCGGCAAGGTGGTCGGCGGCGGCATGCCGGTGGGCGCCTTCGGCGGCAGGCGCGCGATCATGGAAAAACTCTCGCCGCTGGGCCCGGTCTACCAGGCCGGTACCCTCTCCGGCAACCCGGTGGCGATGGCCGCGGGCCTTGCCACCATGAAACTGATCGAGCAGCCCGGCTTTTACCAGGGGATCGCCGCCAAGGTGGAACGCCTAGTGAGCGGCATCATGGCCGAGGCGAAGAAGACCGGTATCCCGATGAGTGAGAACCACGTCGGCGGTATGTTCGGCCTCTTCTTCACAGAAGAGGAGAAGATCACCTCCTACGGCCAGGCGGTGGATAAGTGCGATGCCGAACGCTTCAA
The DNA here is from genome assembly GCA_026196575.1 of Gammaproteobacteria bacterium. GTDB lineage: Bacteria > Pseudomonadota > Gammaproteobacteria > Thiohalomonadales > Thiohalomonadaceae > JAPHSX01. The sequence continues at coordinate 14,168 of JAPHSX010000073.1, forward strand.
AAGATTCTTCCACGGCATGCTCAGAGAGGGGGTCTACCTGGCACCCTCCGCCTTCGAGGCGGGCTTCGTCTCCAGCGCCCATACCAACGAGGATATCGACAACACCATCGCCGCTGCCGGGCGGGTGCTGGCCACGCTGTAACAGGCTGTCCTCACACCCACTGACGCCGCCGTTTTCCACAGCACCTGTTCGCGGACGGTGTAAAATCAGCGCATGGAAAGCCTTCACGAGATCTTCGCCTGGATCAACGCCCACCCCGGCTGGGGCGGGGTGGGTGTCTTCCTCATCGCCTTTTTCGAATCGCTGGCGCTGGTCGGGCTAATCCTCCCGGGGGCGGCGATGATGTTCGGCATCGGCGCCCTGGTGGGCACCGATGTGCTGCCACTGGGGCCGACCCTGGTCTGGGCGGCGGCCGGCGCCATTGCCGGCGACGGCGCCAGCTTCTGGCTGGGGCGCCACTACCACATGCAGCTCAAGACGATGTGGCCGCTGCGCAAACACCCGGAGCTCATCGCCAACGCCACCCAGTTCTTCTATCGCCACGGCGGCAAGAGCATCCTCTTCGGTCGCTTTATCGGCCCCATCCGCCCGGTGATCCCGGCGGTGGCGGGGATGCTGGAGATGCCGACCCGCCGCTTTGTGCTGTTCAATGTGCTCTCGGGGCTGCTGTGGGCGCCGGTCTATGTACTGCCGGGGATGATCTTCACCACCTCGCTGGGGCTGGCCGCCGAGGTGGCCTCGCGGCTGGCGGTGATGGTCGGCTCGATGCTGGCGGTGGTGGTGCTGGTGCTGTGGCTCTCGCGCCTGGCCTTCAACTGGCTGCACCGCCGCACCTACCCGCTGATGCAGCGGCTGCTCTGGTGGTCGCGGCTGCATCCGCTGGCGGGGCGTATCCCCGCCTCGCTGCTCGACCCGGAGCTGCCCGAGGCGCGCGGCCTGACCCTGCTGGCGCTGCTGCTGCTTGGCACCACGCTGCTGTTCAGTGTGGTAATGGTCGCCCTGGGCGAGGGTGCCGGGCTGCTTGGCGGCCTCGACTACACTCTGCACCACACCCTGCAGCAGCTGCGCACCCCGGCGATGGATCGGCTAATGCTGCTCTTCGCCCGGCTGGGCGAGATCAAGGTGCTCCTCAGCCTCTCCCTGCTGGTGCTGCTCTGGTTGCTGCACTGTGGCTTCAGACGGGCGGCGCTGCACTGGCTGGCGGCGGCCGGCTTTGGCGCGCTGCTGGGGCTGGCGCTCTTTGCCCTCGGGCATCAACTGCACGCCGAGGCACTGACCCAGCACGCTGCGGACAACAGCCTGCTGCTTGGCGTCATCGCCTGCTTCGGTTTTCTGGCGGTGCTCATCGCCCGCGAGCTGCCCCTGCGCCAACGCTGGTGGGTCTACGCCCTGACCGGTGTGCTGCTCCTTACCATCGCCTTTGCCCGCCTCTACCTCGGCATACAGCATCTGGGGGCGCTGATCGGTGTGCTGTTGCTGGGGCTCTCCTGGGTGGCACTGCTCGGGATCGGCTACCGCAACCACCCTGCCGAGCGGGTGGCGCCGCTGCCGCTGCTGTTACTGGCGCTGGTGGTGATCGCCACCAGCATGGCGTGGCAGGCGCCGCCGCATCTTGAGGAGTCGTTGCAGCGTTACGCCGCTATCGAGGAGCGGGTCACGCTATCACCCGTGCAGTGGCTGAACGAAAGTCCAGAGACGACAACGCCGCTGCCCACCTTTCGCGCCGATCTGCGCGGGCTCCATCGCCATCCGCTCAACCTGCAGTACGTCGGGGCGCTGGATGCACTCCGGCAGAGCCTGATGGCGGCGGGTTGGCGGCAGCCGCCCAAGGTCGACCTCCTCAGCTGGCTGGTGTGGCTCAATCCGAACACCCCGCTGGCGCAGCTGCCGGTGCTGCCGCAGGTACACGACGGGCGCTACCACGAGCTGCTGTTGAGCCGCGAGGTCGATGGCCAGCTGCTGGCGCTACGCCTGTGGCGCAGCCCCTACCGTCTGGCTGTTGCGGGAGATAAGGAGCAAGGGCTGTGGCTGGGAAGTATCTCGTACCTTGCGGCCGAGAGCCGGGGCGGCCTCACCGTGCCGCGCACCCAGCAGGGCTTCGACGAGGCGCTGCGGCACCTCTCCCGGCAACTGGCGTCCAACCCGGCCATCACCCTCTACCCGCCGTTGTCCCGTGCCACCGCGCAGGCGGTGTTGCGCTTTACTTTGCGGGGGACTCTGTGGGACAGCTGATGGGGCGACAACGTGCCACTGGCGTGCCGGACATCACGCCGACCATCATGCTGATCTCGCCCCTACTTTCGGCATACGCTGGCGCCGCCAACTCCGGCGCCAGCGTCATGGCGCAGGCAACGGCATCGAGGGCCTCCGCGCGGCACCCCTGCTGCGCCAGCGCATAGGCGAGGTTGTTCCATAGCGGAGCCGCCAGGGGGTGATGCGCCAGCCCCGTGCGCAGACTCTGCTCCGCCCCGCGATAGTTCCCCTGACCGTACTCAAGATTGGCCTGCGCCAGCCAGAGGAGATCGACCTCGGGCCAACGCCCGCTGCCGCCACGGTAAGCCGCCAGCGCCGCCGCTGGTTGCTGCGTCTGCTCCAGGGCATAGGCCGCTTTCAAATAGTTAAGCGGGTCATCGCTGGCGGGCAGGTGGCCCGGCTGCAGCAGGGTGATCCCCCAGCGTCGGGCGCGCTGCCAGGTGCGATCGAAGAGGGCCAGCGAGGGTTGATGGCGCTCGGTGGTGCCCGAGCGCAGGACGAGCTGCTGACGCTCCAGGTCATAGCCAACCACCACCGCATAGTGCCACTTCGGCAGCCACGCCAGCCCAAGATTCTGCAACACCACCACCGGATTACCGGCGGCGACCTCGCGCAGCAGGGAATCCAGGCTGGGGGACAGCTCATAGACCACCATGCCATAACCACGGGCAGTGGCGATCATCTCCGGGGCGACGCTGCCTTGGCGCTGCGGCAGGTAGAGCCGGCTCACCAGCTCATCCGGACCCACCGCCACCCCGCGCTGCCCGAGCGCCATCGCCAACGCGGCCGGGCCACACTGATAACGTTGCTGGGGGTAGAAGGGGGTCTCGGCAAGCTCCACCCGCTGCGGCAACTCTGCCGGCAGGGTGGTGCGGGTAAGGGTCTGGCTACAAGCGGATAGCAGCAGCACGACCGGCAGCACGCCCGCCAACAGGCGGGCGTCTGTCAAACGGCGCGGCATCGCCAGTCGTTACTTCACCGGATGGATAAAGGGGAAGATATCGGTGGCCCCAATCACATCGGTGATGACAAAGACCAGAAAGACGAGCACCACCAGTCCCAGCACATCGCCACCGGCGGGCAGCTCGGCCAGGCGGCCGTTAAGTTGCTGTACCTCGCTATCGGTCAACTGCGCCACCCGCTCGCTGGCATCGGCGACATCAACCCCCAGCGCCACCAGCTGCTGCCGCACCTCGTCGCGCTCCAGCAGCCCTACCAACTGTTCGCGATCCAGCTGTGACTGGTGCTGCTGCAACAGGGTATCGGTTCCAATCATCGCCGCCTGCAGCGGCAGGGCCTGGCCACCGATCAGTGCCGTGACCAGCAACAGGGCGATAACACGCTTTAATTTATGTATCAGTGACATGATGACGTTCCTCATTATTGATTGCGTTAAAAAACCGGTTGCTCAACGCCCAGCATAGCCGAGAAAGGGCTACCCCTTCGACTTATCCCCGTGCGCCGTCAGCTGCAACAGCACCTCCAGGCGCCGTAGCGGCTCCTCCTCCTGCAGCAGCCGCTGCTTGTGGCTGTGCGCCAGCGGCAACAGCTCCACCAGCCGGGCGCCCACCCAGCCGGCATCCTCATACTGCCTGGGCAGATTGATATAGGGGTGGTCCAGCTCCCCCATGATGCGCTGGAGCATCGCCACCAGACCCTGATAGCTGTCGGGCACCGGCAGCGACGGGGCGTTGGGCAACAGCTCCACCTCGGCCACCAGCAACTGGTTCGGCTCCACTCGCTGCTCAAGGATGCGAAAACGCTGCTTGCCGAGCAGCGTCACCCCCAGCAGGCCATCGGCGCGCCGGTACCAGTAGGTGATCTGCCCCAGGGTACCAACCGAATAGACCTCGGCCGCCGGCCCCACCTCGGAGCCCTTTTTGATGAGGCAGACCCCAAAGCCGCGCTCCTCTTTAAGGCAGCGGCTCACCATGTCGAGATAACGCGGCTCGAAGATGCGCAGCGCCAGCGGCCCGCCGGGAAAGAGCACCGAGTGAAGGGGGAAGATGGGGAGGGTGAGGCGGCTCACTCGCCCCCCTCCCCCCAACGCTCGAGCAGCGCGTGCTCCAGCCCCAGATGGTCGAGGATGCGTGCCACCACGAAATCGACCATCTGCTCCACCGACTGCGGGCGATGATAGAAGCCGGGAGAGGCGGGCATAATGGTCACCCCCAGCTGCGCCAGCTTGAGCATATGTTCCAGATGGATCGCCGAGAGCGGCATCTCACGCGGCAGCAGGATGAGCTGGCGGCGCTCCTTGATCATCACATCGGCCGCCCGCTCGATAAGGTTGTTGCTCGCCCCGGTGGCAATCGCCGAGAGGGTGCCGGTAGAGCAGGGGGCGACCACCATCGCCCGCGGCGCATTGGAGCCGCTCGCCACCGGCGCCAGCCACTGCTCGCGGCCGAACACCTCAAGCTGGCCCACCTCAGCCGCGAACAGTTCACTGAAGAATGTCTGCATCGCCTCGGGGCGTCCCGGCACCTGTAGCGTGGTCTCTGTCGCCAGCACCACCTGTGCCGCCTGCGACACCATCAGATAGACCCGCTGGCGCGCCTGCAACAGGCACTCCAGCAGACGCAGACCATACTGCGCCCCGGAGGCGCCGGTGATGGCAAGGGAGATGGTGTGATCATTCATCGGCATCGGCATCGGCATCGGCATCAACAGGGGTAGCAGGGTGGAGAGGCACCAAAATCATCAATATGAAATACTAGGATAGCCTGTGCCCCGGCATAGGGGAAATCCACCCCGCCATGCACGCAACCCCGGGTTCCGACTGTATACTTGAAGCCATCCAACGGCTATTCAGGGGAACTATCGTGGCATTCACCACCATCAATCCGCTCAGCGGTGAATTGATCAGGGAGTTTGCGCAGTGGAACGACGTCCAGCTGGAAACGGCGCTGGCGCAGAGTGCCGTAGCCAGCACAGGGTGGCAGACCCGCCGTATCGAGGAGCGCGCTGCGCTGATGCGCCGCGCCGCCGGGGTGTTGCGCGCACGCGGTGACGAGCTGGCCGCCCTCATCACCCTGGAGATGGGCAAGCTACTCAGGGAGTCAAAGGCCGAGGTGGAGAAGTGCGCCTGGGTCTGCGACTACTACGCCGCCGAGGCCCCCGCCTTTCTTGCCGATGAGCTTGTCGCCTCGGATGCCGGGCGCAGCCTCATCGCCTACCAGCCGCTCGGCACGGTGCTGGCGGTGATGCCGTGGAACTTCCCCCTCTGGCAGGTGTTCCGCTTTGCCGCGCCGACGCTGATGGCGGGCAATTGCGGGGTACTCAAGCACGCCTCCAACGTGCCGCAGTGCGCGCTGACCATTGAATCCATATTCCGCGAGGCGGGCTTTCCCGAGGGGGTGTTTCGCACCCTGCTGATCGGCGCCGCACAGGTCGATAGGGTGATCCGCGATCCCCGCATTCACGCCGTCACCCTCACCGGCTCGGAGTCGGCTGGACGTCAGGTGGCGGCCAGCGCCGGAGCGGCACTCAAACCCTCGCTGCTGGAGCTGGGCGGCTCCGACCCCTTTATCGTGCTGGAGGATGCCGACCTCGACCTTGCCATCCCCCAGGCCGTCGTCTCGCGCTTTCTCAACTGCGGCCAGAGCTGCATCGCCGCCAAGCGCTTTATCGTGGTCGATGCCATCGCCGATGAGTTCGTCGCCCGCCTTGCCACCGCGGTGGCGGGGCTGACGGCGGGCGACCCCGTCGATCCGGCCACCACCCTGGCGCCGATGGCGCGCGACGACCTGCGCGACGCTCTCCACCGCCAGGTGGTGGAGAGCGTGACCAGGGGTGCGGAAATTATCACCGGCGGTCAGCCACTCCAGCGCCCCGGCGCCTACTATGCGGCGACGATCCTCGACCGGGTGGCCCCCGGACAGCCGGCCTACTCGGAGGAGCTGTTCGGACCGGTCGCCACGATTATCCGCGCCCGCGACGAGGCCGATGCGCTGCGCCTCGCCAACGACACCGAGTTTGGCCTCGGCGCCAGCATCTGGAGCGGTGATGGCGCCCGCGCCGAGCAACTGGCGCGCCAGCTGCAGTCGGGCTGCGTCTTTGTCAACGGCATGGTCAAATCCGACCCGCGTCTCCCCTTCGGCGGGGTTAAAAACTCCGGCTACGGGCGCGAGCTTTCGCTGCTCGGCATTCGCCAGTTCGTCAACGCCAAGACCCTCTGGATCCGCTAAATGAAACGACTGCTCCTCACCCTGCTACTCATCACCCCGCTCACCCTCTTCGCCGCCCAGGAGGGGGCGCTGGAGGCGGGGCTGGTCAACCCCGGCCATGTCGAGAGGCCGCACTGGTTCAAAAACTCCTTTCTCGACCTGCGCGAGGATGTCGCCGAGGCCCGCGAGGCCAACAAGCGGCTGGTGCTCTACTTCTATCAGGACGGCTGCCCCTACTGCGAGAAGCTGGTGAACACCAATTTTACGCAGCGCGACATCGTGGAGCAGACGCGCCAGCACTTCGAGGTGGTGGCCATCAACCTGTGGGGCGACACCACGGTGACCGACCTTGCGGGCAACGAGGTGACGGAGAAGGTGTTCTCCGTCGGGCTCAAGGTGCAGTACACCCCCACCCTGCTGTTCCTCGACGAGGCGGGTGAAGTGGCGCTGCGCGTCAACGGCTACTACCCGCCGCACAAGTTCCGCGCCGCGCTCGACTACGTGGCGCAAAGGCAGGAGAAGAGGATGCGCTTCGCCGACTACCTGGCGGCCCGCAACCCGCAACCGGCCAGCGGCAAACTGCATATCGGCAAGACGTACCTGCAGCCCCCCTATGACCTGCGGCGCACGCATGGCGACAAGCCGCTGCTGGTGCTGTTTGAGCAACACGACTGCCCCGCCTGCGACGAGCTGCACGGCGAGGCGTTGCGGCGCCCTAAGAGCGGTGTGCTGTTGCAGCAATTCGATGTGGTGCTGCTCGACATCGGGTCCAAAGAGCCGCTCACCACCCCCGACGGTCGCCGCCTCGCCAGCGCCGAGTGGGCCAGGGAGCTGGCCATTCAATACACTCCGAGCCTGCTCTTTATCGACGAGAACGGCCGCGAGGTGTTTCGCAGCGAGGCCTATCTGCGCCCCTTTCATCTCCTCTCGGTGCTAAGCTATGTCGCCTCCGGCAGTTATAAAAGCCAGCCTGAATTTCAGCGCCATCTGCAGGAGCGCACCGAGCGGATGCGCGAGCAGGGGATTGAAGTGGAGCTTTGGGAGTAGAGCGCCAGGGCGCGACCTCACTGCATAATGGCCGGCATGGAACAACCCACACACCACCCCGTCACCCTGAAGCGCGCCTTCAGCCTACCCCTGCTCACCTTTTACGGGCTGGGTACCATCCTTGGCGCCGGCATCTATGTGCTGATCGGCGAGGTGGCGGGCAGTGCCGGCATGGCCGCGCCGCTCGCCTTTCTGCTCGCCGCCGTGCTGGCCACCTTCTCCGCCCTCTCCTATGCCGAGCTCTCGGCCCGTTTTCCCATCAGCGCCGGTGAGGCCATTTACGCCCAGCAGGCCTTCGGCCATGTGGGGTTGTCGCGCCTGCTCGGCCTGCTGATCGTCACCATCGGCGTGGTTTCCAGCGCCACCCTGGTGCGCGGCTTCGTTGGCTACTTTCAGCTCTATGTGCCGCTGGCCGACTGGCTCATCATCGTGCTGCTGGTCGTGCTGCTGGGCGCGCTGGCAATAAAGGGGATCATGGAGTCGGCCTGGGTGGCGGCGGCCACCACCCTGGTGGAGGTGGCCGGGCTGCTGCTAATCCTGCTGGTCGCCGGTGAGCGGCTGGCTGAGCTGCCCGCCCGCCTGCCCGAGCTGCTGCCCGGGGCCAGCGGGGTGACCGCTCTTGGCATTGTCGCCGGCGCCTTTGTCGCCTTTTACGCCTTTGTCGGCTTTGAGGATATGGTCAACGTCGCCGAAGAGGTGAGGGAGCCGGCCCGCACCCTGCCACGCGCCATTGTCTTGTCACTGGTCATCACCACCGTGCTCTATCTGCTGGTCGCCACGGTGGCGGTATTGACCGTCAGCCCCGCGCAACTGGCCGCCAGCGGGGCGCCGCTGGCACTGGTCTACGCAGAGGCCACCGGCAGGGAACCCCACTTTATAGCCAGCATCGGGTTGGCGGCGGTAATCAACGGGGCACTGATCCAGATCATCATGGCCAGCCGGGTGCTCTACGGCATGGCCCGCCAGGGGTGGCTGCCGGCCCTCCTCGGCGAGGTCCACGCCACCACCCGCACCCCGCTCGTCACCACCCTGGCGTTGGCCACGCTGATCCTGCTTGCCGCACTGTGGCTGCCGCTGATCACCTTGGCGGAGGTGACCAGCCTCATCACCCTGGGGGTCTTCGCTATGGTCAACCTCTCCCTGTGGCGCATCAAGGGCAAGGAGCCGCTGGTCGCCGGGGTGCCGCTATTTCCGCGCTGGCTGCCGCTCTGTGGTTTTCTCTTCTCCCTGCTGTTTATCCTGTTCCAGCTCTGGCACTGGCTACGGTGAGTGACGGCGATGGTTGAGTGGACAATCTATCTGGCAACCGGGGCCTTCGCCGGGCTGCTGGCGGGGCTGCTCGGGGTGGGGGGCGGACTGGTCATCGTGCCGGTGCTGGCGCTCGGCTTCGCCTCGCAGGGGGTGGCGCAGGAAGTGCAGATGCACCTGGCGGTCGGCACCTCGCTGGCCACCATCATCTTCACCTCGCTCTCCTCGGTCGCCGCCCACCATCGGCGCGGCGCGGTGGCCTGGGCGGTGGTGCGCGCGATGACCCCGGGGATCGTACTGGGGGCGCTGGGCGGGGCGCTGGTGGCCCGCCTGTTGCCCACCCTCTCCCTGCGCACCCTGTTCGGCCTCTTTGAGCTGCTGGTGGCGCTGCAGATCGCCTGGAACCTGAAACCAGCGCCACACCGTGGCCTGCCGGGAGGCTGGGGGCTGGGCGCTGCCGGTGCGCTCATCGGTGCCCTCTCCTCACTGCTCGGCATCGGTGGCGGCACCCTCACCGTCCCCTTTCTGCTCTGGTGCAACGTGACGATTCAGCGCGCCATCGCCACCTCGGCCGCCTGCGGCCTGCCGATTGCCGTGGCGGGCACGGCGGGCTTTGTGCTTGCCGGCTGGCAGCAGCCGCAACTTCCCGCCTGGAGCAGCGGCTACCTCTACTGGCCGGCACTGCTGGGTGTGGCCGCCGCCAGTGTGGCAACGGCGCCGCTGGGGGCGCGCCTCGCCCACCGCCTGCCAGCGCTACTGTTAAAGCGCCTCATCGCCCTGTTGCTGTTGGGGCTCGCCTGGCGCATGTTAGTCGTATGATGCGCCACCCACTCCTCATCGCCCTGCTCATGCTGCTGCCGGCCCCGCTGCTGGCCGTGCCGATCAGCGAGATCCTCTTTGCGGGCAACGCCATCACCCGTGAATCGGTACTGCGTCAGGAGCTGTTGCTACGCGAGGGGGATGAGGCCGATAGCCAGCTAATCGAAGAGTCGCGCCAGGCGATTATGAACCTCGGCCTGTTCAAGTCGGTAGCGAGTCGGCTGGAGGAGGATCCGCAAAACGGCAGCATGGCACGCCGCCTGATCTTCACCGTGGAGGAGCGCTATTTCCTGCTGCCGGTCCCGCTGCTCGGGGCAAAGGCAAAAAATGACAACGTGGCGGAGGGGCTGGGCAGCGTCAGCTACGGTTTTGACCTGCGCTATAACAATGTCATGGGGCTGAACCACCGCCTGCAACTGATCTACGAGACCGAAGACTTTCAGGACACCGGCGGTGACTCCCGTACCGAAAGCGCGCTGAAATATGATATCCCGCGCCTTATCGGCACCCCCTACCAGCTCAATCTGAGTGCCAAAAAGGTGGTGCGCGATATCAATGAATATGAGGATGCGCTTCTCACGGGCTCTTACCATCAGGAGACAAACAGTGGCAGCTTCTACCTCTCGCGCTGGCTCAATGCGCAAGCCATCAGCCGCGGCTGGAGGGCGGGTGCGGGGCTTGCTGTCACGGTAGTGCATTATGACGAGCAATCGGGCTCGGCGCTCGCCTATGAGAGCGGGCAAAGCGTCACGCTGAATGCCGGTGTCAGCTTCGAGGCGGTGAATGAGTTCCCCTATCACCGTGAGGGCGAGCAGTACGGTTACGCCCTCGCCCTCGGGGTGCCGCCACTCGGTTCGGAGAGCGCCTTTCATCACCATGAGCTGTTCCATCGTCGCTACCGGCCGGTCCAGTTTGCCGACGGCAATCTCAACACCCAGGTACGGCTCAAACTGGCAAATGGCACCGGCACTACCTATTCGGTGGGCAACTCGGAACTGTTACGCGGCTATGAGAACGACTATGCGGAGGGCAATGCGATGCTGCTGGTCAACCTGGAGTATCACCACCATCTGAGCGGCTACCGGCAATTACGCGGCGTGCTCTTTACCGACTTTGGCAACGCCTGGCCTGACATTTCGCGGATTGATTTGAGCACAATGCCGGCGGGGGTAGGGGTGGGCCTGCGCTGGCGGGTGCAATCCTTTGTTGATATCACACTACGGGTCGATTACGCCATGGCGCTGGCGGCCGGGACAAGTATGCTTACCCTCAACACCAAGGCCAGTTTCTAACCGTGAGATGCACCATGCGACTTCACTGCCGTTATGGGTGAATTTGATCCGTCGTCGGTGCGATGAAGCGTTACCGCGTGAACAACAGCAGGCTGTTAACCACCGGTCATCGACATAAAACGGATCGACTGCTCCGGTTTGTCACCAAATTCGTGACGCTCGGGCTTCAGGTTGACCGCCTTGATGATGTGCTGCTCCAGCTCCGCGTCACTGATACCGCTGCGCAGCAGCTCGCGCAACGGGTAGTTATGCTCCTGCCCCAGACACATGTAGAGGGTGCCATCCACCGAGAGGCGCACGCGGTTGCAAGTATCACAGAAATGTTGCGACATCGGGGTGATGAAACCGATCCGCATCTCGCTATCGGCCAGCTTCATGTAGCGCGCCGGGCCGCCACCATCCATCACCGCGGGTACCAGCGCATAGCGCTGTGTCAGGCGCTCCTTCACCGTCTGCAGGCTGAGGTACTGCCCCTGGGCGGAGCGGCCGGTGGAGCCCATCGGCATGGTCTCGATAAAGCGCAGGGTAAAGCCGTGCTGCCGACAGAATTCGAACATCGCCTCGAACTCATCGTCGTTCACCCCCTTCATCGCCACCATGTTGATCTTGATGGGGAAGAAACCCTCTGCCTTGGCGGCCATCAGCCCGTCGATCACCTTGTGCAGTTTGCCGCCGCCGGTGATTTGGGCGAAACGCTCCGCATCCAGGGTATCGAGGCTGACATTGAGCCGCTGTACCCCCCCCTGGCGCAACACCCGGGCATGGCGTGCCAGCTGCACCGCATTGGTACTAAGAGAGAGATCGTCAATCCCCGGCAGCTGCCCCAGCCGGGCAGTGAGCTCCCCCAGCCCCTTGCGCACCAGCGGCTCGCCGCCGGTGATGCGCACGCGCCGCACGCCGAGGCGGCCAAAGGCGCCAATCACCCGCTCGATCTCGTCGAAGGTGAGCCAGTGGGCGGGGGTCTCGAAATCCTTGAAACCCTCGGGCATGCAGTAAAAACAGCGCAGGTCGCAGCGATCCGTCACCGAGAGGCGCAGATATTCGATGCCCCGCCCGAAGGCGTCTGTAAGCGTGGGGTTCATGGCGATCAAATATAGGGAGGAAACCGGGGGGGGACAAGCAGGCACTGTGCTTACTTATTAATAGGTAACGGAGCTACCTCAACGGAGGTAGCCGCGTCAGCCATCAACGCCCTGCAGCCCCTGCAGCAGCTTGCCGTGAATACCGTTAAAGCCACCGTTGCTCATCACCAGCAGGTGATCCCCCGCCCGCGCCTCGGCGAGCACAGCACTTAGCAACTGCTCGAAATCACTGCAGACACTCACCGATGCCGGGGCCGCAGCGGGCAGGCTCCAGCCAAGTCCCTGCGGGGTGTAGATAAATACCCTGTCGGCCTCTTGCAGTGAGGGCAACAGGGTCTCTTTATGCACCCCCATCTTCATGGTGTTGGAGCGCGGTTCCAGCACGGCAATGATACGCGCCGTCCCGACCTTGTTGCGCAGCCCGGCGAGGGTGGTGGCGATGGCAGTGGGGTGGTGGGCGAAGTCATCGTAGACACGGATGCCGTTGACCTCGCCGCGCAACTCCATGCGCCGTTTTACGTTTTCAAATTCGCACAGTGCATGGATCGCCTGGGCGGCGGGTACGCCGCTGTGACGTGCGGCACCGATGGCGGCCAGGGCGTTATTGACGTTGTGCTGGCCGAGCAGCCCCCACGCCACCGTGCCCTGCTTTTCTTCAACAAAATAGACATCGAACCGGCTGCCATCACGGCTGCCGTTGCGTGCCAACCACCCCTTGCTGCCACCGAAGGTCTCCACCGGCGTCCAGCACCCCTGTCTCAATACCGCATCGAGGTTGGCATCGTGTTGCGGGGCGAGAATCAGCCCCTGCTCCGGTACGGTACGCACCAGATGGTGGAACTGGCGCTGAATGGCAGCGAGGTCATCAAAGATATCGGCGTGATCAAATTCGAGATTATTCAGCACCAAAGTGCGCGGGCGGTAGTGAACAAATTTGGAGCGCTTGTCGAAAAAGGCGGTGTCGTATTCATCGGCCTCGACCACGAAGAAGGGGCTCTCGCCGGGGCGCGCGGAAAGACCGAAATTCTGCGGGATGCCACCGATGAGAAAACCGGGCTTCATCCCCGCGTACTCCAGGATCCAGGCGAGCATCGCGGCGGTGGTGGTCTTGCCGTGGGTACCGGCCACCGCCAGCACCCACTTGCCCTGCAGGAAATTATCGCTGAGCCACTGCGCCCCCGAGGTGTAGGGCAGGCCGCGGTTAAGCACCTGCTCCACCGCCGGGTTACCGCGGGAGAGGGCGTTGCCGATCACCACCATATCGACATCCTCGGGGATCGCCTCCGGCCCGTAGCCCTCGTGCAGGGTGATCCCCTGCTCCGCCAGCTGGCTGCTCATCGGCGGATAGACCCCGGCATCCTGCCCGCTCACCTCATGCCCCTGGGCGCGGGCCAGCAGTGCCATCCCCCCCATGAAGGTCCCGCAGATCCCCAGGATATGTATCTTCATCCGCCCCCCCCCGGCCATGCTGACCATATCACCGAGGGTGACCGCAATGATCAGGTAAACCACGCTATAGAGAAATCCCAGCCCCCGGGAGACACCCAGGGCATGGCGAAAGATGTGTGCTGCCAGTGCCACGTTCCAGCCCATCACCAGCAGCGACAACAGTGCCAGCAGGAGGCTCATCCCCTCCCCCCGACTACCCAGATAATAGAGCAGGCTCGGCGGCAACAGCAGCAGCCCCAGCAGCGCCTCACCGGCGGCCAGCGCACTCAGGCTTTGCAGGGTGCGCGCCGATTTTTTGAACAACAGCAAGAGCCCATGCACCATGGCCACCATACTCAGGGTACTCACCAGCGCATAGAGCAGGGCAAGGGGGAGGGACATGGCGATAAGGGCGAGCAGGAGACCGACCGTACCGTGCAGCAATAGCGCCAGCCACAACACCGTGGTTGAGGCCGGCGCGCTCTGGGGGCCAGCACGCAGCAGCAGGATACGCCAAAAGGCGAGAATCAAGGCTCCCATTGTGCTGCTACGTCCCCCATTGTCATCGGCACATATGCGTTAAAATCGTGTGCCATGATACCGTCTACCCGACAAAAACGACAATAAAACAATGAGATAAACGTTATACTTATCTTTTCCACAGCGATTTTATGACATGACCGAGACCGCACTCTACATCGACACCCCCGAGGGGCTGGAGAGCCTGTGCGCACAGCTGCGCCGCCACCACTGGTTCACCCTCGACACCGAATTTTTGCGCGAAAAGACTTACCGCCCGCGCCTCTGCCTGCTGCAGGTGGCCAACCCGGAGGTGATCGCCTGCATAGACCCGCTGGCGCTCCCCACGCTTGAGCCGCTGCTTGAGCTACTCTTCGACCCGGCGATCACCAAGGTGCTGCACGCCGCCCATCAGGACCTGGAGATCTTCTTCGAGATGCGCGGCGCGGTACCGGCACCGATCTTCGACACCCAGATCGCCGCCACCCTGCTGGGACAAGGGGAGCAGGTCGGGTACGGCGCCCTGGTAAAGGGGGTGCTGGGGGTGGAGCTGGAGAAGGGCCACGCCCGCGCCGACTGGTGCCTGCGCCCGCTGGATGCGGCACAGCTGGCCTACGCCGCCGACGATGTGCGCTACCTGCGCGATGTCTATTTAAGCCAGCTGACGACCCTGCGTGAGCTGGGGCGTGAGGGGTGGCTGGCGGCGGATTTTGCCGAGATGGTCGATATCGCCCGCTACAGCAATCCGCCACAACTGGCGTGGCAACGCCTCAAGGGAACCAATCGCCTGCGTGGCGCACAGCTGGCGGTGCTGCAACAGCTGGCCGCCTGGCGCGAGGAGCAGGCACAACAGAGCGACCGCCCACGCCGCTGGGTGCTGAAGGACGAGATCCTGCTCGACCTGGCGCGTCACATGCCGCAGGAGAGAGACGCCATGCAGCGCATTCGCGGCCTGGAGGAGGGTACCGTCGCACGCCACGGCAAGGCACTGCTGCAGGCCATCCGCGAGGGGCGCGCCATGCCAAGGGAGCAGTGGCCCGAGGTGAAACAGGGGGCGCGCCTGCCGGCCGAACAGGAGGCGCTGGTCGATGTGATGATGGCGCTGCTGCGCGAGCGCTGCCGCGAGCAGGCGATCAGCCCCAGCGCCGTTGCCGGACGGCGCGAGCTGGAGAAACTCATTATGGGTGAGCGCGATCTGCCGCTGCTGCACGGCTGGCGCGCCGTCATCGCCGGCAAGAGCCTGCTCGCCCTGCTGCAGGGGGAGCTGAGCCTGACGGTCAGCAACGGGCGACTCACCGTGCAGCCGGCAAGCGGCGGCTAAGCGAGCACGCCGATGGCACTGCCCACCGATCAAGATACGGGGCGTTTCCCCTGGCGCGAGGGCAACCACTACCGGCTACTGGTCGACGGCGAACAGTTCTTCCCGGCGATGCTGCAGGCGATCCACCGCGCCCGCCACACCATCCTGCTCGACATCTATCTGTTTGAATCGGGTACGGTGGCCGCACGCTTCATCGACGCCTTCCTCGGCGCCGCGTCGCGTGGCGTCGAGGTCTACCTGCTGCTTGATGACTTCGGTGCCCATGGCCTGAACCAGGGTGATCGCCGCCGCCTGCGCCACCCGGCCATTCACCTTGCCTTCTACAACCCGCTGCACTACGGCAGACTGCGTCGCAACCTGTTTCGCGACCACCGCAAGCTGCTGCTGGTGGACGGGCAGCGCGCCTTTACCGGCGGCGCCGGTATCACCGATGAGTTCGACACTCAGGCACGGCCACAACAAGGCTGGCACGATGTGATGCTGGCGATTGAGGGACCGGTCGTGGGCGACTGGCAAACCCTCTTCACCCAGAGCTGGAATCTGTGGGGCAGCCCGCCGCTCGCCCTTGGCGAGACGCCGCGCCCGCCTGCAGGCGGCGAACCGGGACGGGTCACCCTTAACGCCCCCAGCCGCATGGAGATCAAGCGCTCGCTGATTAACCGCATTCGCAGCGCCGAGCAGCGGGTGTGGATCGCCACCGCCTACTTTTTTCCCTCCTGGAAGATCCGCCGCGTGCTGAGCCAGGCCGTTCATCGCGGGGTGGATGTGCGGCTGCTGCTGCCCGGCCCCCACACCGACCACCCGGCGGTGCGTCATGCCGGACGGCGCTTCTACGCGCGGCTGTTACAGAACGGGGTACACATCTACGAATACCAGCCGCGCTTTCTGCATGCCAAGATGCTGTTGTGCGACGACTGGCTCTCTATCGGCTCCAGCAACATCGACCGCTGGAATCTGCGCTGGAATCTGGAGGCTAATCAGGAGGTACTGGGGGGCGAGAGCATCGGCCAGACTGTCACGCTGTTCCACCACGACTTCGTCCAGAGCCATGAGATCAGCCACGACTTCTGGCGTGAGCGTCCCTGGTACCGGCGGCTGCAGGAGTGGTTCTGGGGGGCGGTGGATCTGTGGCTGGAACGGCGCACCCGCCATCAGGGGGACCATGACCAGGGCGACCACGGTGGCTGAATATTTTATAGGGAAGACCCGCCGATATCAGACAGAGTACGGCTGGCCGCGTCGCAATTCAGGTCGTCGGCAGGTGGCGGCAACGAGAAAAAACAGGGGGAGAAACTACCCGAACCATGATGACCTGCGTTAGCGGGCTACTGAAATTGCTCAGGCGGTAACGTTGATATTTTTCCCCAAATTGTCCGGCAGCGCCTCGGTACCTCTTGTCACAACCTCAATCATCTGCGCGGCCGTGGCGACCTGAATGTCCAACGCCTTGTTCATCACGCTGAGCGTGACCGAATCGCCATTGTTTCTGGCGGTGGCGGCGATGGCCGAAGTGGAGATACCCGCTGAAATATCCATGGAAAACCTCGCTAGTAGATCAAATCACTGTCCGTGTGTCGAAAGATACCGTTGTCGCGCTGAATCCGTACCTCTTGCTGCCCTTGCGGCGTAACCGACGATTACCAGATTGTCATCCTTCACAAGCCACAACGAGGCCGCCGGAACCGGTTCTGCCAGCACTGCGAGCATGGCCGCCAGCAGCAACAGCGCGGGGAGAAGTGTTGACCGCCTCGTCATCATGACAACCTCCGTAACCGTGACCCCATCCCCTGCCTTCCGTAAAAATAGCACAGCACAGGTCTCTGTATAGGGCCGGAAAACGACGATTCAACCCGCCCGGCGCGGCACCCATTGGTATGGTCGCACCATTTACCAACACACTGGTACCGTGACCCATAAAAAATGGACGGGCGTCAGACAAAAAGGCCACTTGGTGAGCTGTCCGCCGCCAAATGGCCCTTCCGCAGAGTAGGGGAATGGTCTCTTTTTATCTTTTTTTCACGGCTGGCGCCTTCTTTACCGGTGCCTTCCTTGCCGGTGCCTTCCTTGCCGGT
>JAPHSX010000024.1 GCA_026196575.1 Gammaproteobacteria bacterium
ACTGCACCATCTGCCGGCTCATCCCCTCCAGCAGCGCGGCATAGAGGATCACCATTACCAGGCCGCCGCCCAGCGCAGCGATGGTAAGCAGGCTGCGCACCGGGTTACGCCAGACATTGCGCCAGGCGATATAGAGAAAGAACGGCAGGCGGGTGAGCGGGTGGCGGTGAGTGTTGAACATTAGCGTCGCTGCTGCAGCCCGCGCAGGGAGAAGAAGTTGTCGTCCAGCGCCATGCCGAAGGCGATCTTCTCGTACACCACCACCGTCGACTCGTCCGGTTTGTCCTGCGGCAACAGGGTCATGCGCAGCGGGATGGCGCGGCCATCCACCTCCGCGATCTGATCAAAGCGCATCAGCCGCACCAGCAACTCCTCCTCGTCAAAATAGTGGGCGACGAGGGGGGCGAAGTTGTCCTGCCGGATGGACATCACCACCTTGCCCCACACCACCGCCGCATCGGGCCGGGGGATGGAGGTCACCTCATAGATGAGGGTGCCATCGCGCTCTCCCTCAAAGCTGATCACCGACTCGAAGTCATCAATAAAGGTGCTCTCCTTCACCAGGTCATCGTTGGTGAAGTGGCTGCCCATCCAGGAGCCGGACATCATGCTGGCCGGCACCTTGGTGACGCGGTTGATCTTCGGCAGGTAGTTCCAGATATTCTCCCTCACCTTGAGGGTGGCGATCCCGCGATCCTTCACCGGCTCGCGGATCACCACCAGTGAATAGTCCTGGCCGCGGGACCACGCCTCCATCGTCATGGTGCGCTCGTAGCGGCGCGTCTTGACCGTCATCGTCATCGTCGCCTGTGAGGTGTCGCCACGCCACAGCCGGTCAATATGGGTCATCAGCTCATCGATCTCCATCGCCTGCGCGGCGGGGAGAAAGACAAGCGAGAGCAGCAGCGGGAGAAGGCAGTGGTGTTGTAAAGTGGTGCGCCATTTGGCACCAGGAGTGGCGGGGGTAGCCATTGTTTATGATTCCCTCTTCTCTGATGGTCAATCAAGTATAACCAACAGACGCTGGGCGGCCACGCTATTCAAGCAGTCCCACACTTTTGATGCGCGCATAGAGTTGCAGCCCGACATGCAGTCCCAGCCGGTCATGCGATTTACTGGTGATGCGCGCCAGCAGCGGCTGCTCCCCCATTCGCCCGGGACAGCAGAGCTTGACCAGCACCTGGCCCGGCTCGGCGGCGGCGATCTCCACCACCTCGGCACGCCAGATGTTGAGGATGCTGCTCTGCGTCTCCTCCTCCAGGCTGAGGCTCACATCGCGTGCCGGGATACGCACACGCACACCCTCGCCCAGGCGCCGCGGCAGGCTTCTCACCCAGAGCCGGCCGAAGCGGCAGTCAAGCGCCGTGAGGTGGTACTTCTCATCATGACCGGCGACCACGGTGTCGAGCACTGCCGCCGCCTCTTCACCGTGGCAGAGCGCCAGCTCCATCTTGGTGAGCATTGCCTGCACCGGGCCGCTGTCAACCACCCGTCCGCCCTTCAGCCACACCATCTGATCGGCCAGTCGCGCCACCTCGCTCAACGAGTGGCTGACATAGAGTACCGGGATCGGCAGGTAGTCATCATGCAGCCGCTCCAGATAGGGGAGGATCTCGCGCTTGCTCTGCTCGTCCAGTGCCGAGAGCGGCTCATCCATCAGCAGCAGGCGGGGGCTGGTGAGCAGAGCGCGGCCGATCGCCACCCGCTGCCGCTCCCCGCCGGAGAGACCTTGTGGACCGCGTTGCAGCAGTGGCTCCAGCCCCAGCCACTCAGTCACCTGCTGCAGGGTGAGGCGGCGCGCCTTTTTGGCGATACGGTTATGGCCGAAGAGCAGGTTTTCGCGCACCGAGAGGTGGGGAAAGAGGCTCGCCTCCTGAAAGACATAACCGAGCGGGCGCCGGTGCACCGGTAGCACCCGGCGCCCCTGCTGCCACGGCTCCCCGTCCACCACCAGGGTGCCGTCGAAGGGCTGCAGCCCGGCGATGGCGCGCAGGATGGTGGTCTTGCCCGAACCGGAGTGGCCGAACAGCGCAGTGACGCCGCGCCCCGGCAGATCCAGGGCGACATCAAGCGAGAAGTCGCCCAGTGCAATGTTCATCCGCGCCGTGAACGCCCCCACTATGATCGACCCCGTTGCAGTCGGCCGTTGAGCAGATAGAGCAGCAACAGCACCACGAAGGCAAAACCGACCATGCCGGCGGAGAGGAGATGGGCCTGGTCATACTGTAGTGTTTCGACGTGATCGTAGATGGCGACCGACAACACCTTGGTCTCACCGGGGATATTGCCGCCGATCATCAGCACCACGCCAAACTCCCCCACGGTGTGGGCGAAGCCGAGCACCATCGCGGTAAGAAAACCGGGACGCGCCAGCGGCACCACGACATGGAAAAAGGTATTGAGGGGAGAGGCGCGCAGCGTGGCCGCCACCTCCAGCGGCCGTCGGCCGATCGCCTCAAAGGCGTTGTGCAGCGGCTGCACCACAAACGGCAGTGAATAGAGCACCGAGGCGAAGACCAGGCCACTGAAGGTAAAGGGCAGCGCGCCGATCCCCAATGCCTCGGTCAGCCGCCCACCCGGACCGTCGGGGCCAAGAAAGACCAGCAGATAGAAGCCGAGCACCGTGGGCGGCAACACCAGCGGCATTGCCACCACCGTTCCCACCACATGCTTGAGCCGGGAGCGGGTCTGTGAGAGCCACCAGGCAATGGGGGTGCCGACCAGCAGCAACAACAGCGTGGTGGCGCCTGCCAGCTTCAGGGTCAACCCTACCGGTTGCCAATCAAACTCCATCAATCGTCGCCTCGTTGGCTGCGCCAAATAAAAGGGGGATTATTCCACAGCGTAGCCGTGATCCCGAATTACGGTTCGGGCCTCGCTACCCCGGAGAAACCGCATAAAGTCCTGTGCCGCGACACTCTCCTCGCCACGCCGCAACAACACCGCCTGCTGCACAATCGGTTGATGCATCGACTCGGGAACCAGCCAGATGCTCCCCGGCCGCGCCCACGCCCTCACCTGCGAGGCGGCCACCAGCCCCAGCTCGGCATTGCCGGTGGCGGTAAACTGAAAGGCCTGGGCGATGGAGTCTCCGCGCACCAGTTTTGCTGACAACGCTGGCCAAACCCCCAGCCGCTGCAACAGCTGCCGCGCGGCGGCACCGTAGGGGGCGGTTTGCGGGTTGGCAATGGCCAGGCGGCGAAACTCGCCCCGGCGCAAAAAGGCCACGCCATCGGTAAATAACTCCGGCTGGGCACTCCACAGCACCAAGCGGCCACGGGCATAGGTAAAACGGCTACCCGCCACCGCCAGTCCATCGCTCTCCAGGCGACGTGGTTGCGCCGCATCGGCAGCGAGAAAGAGGTCAAACGGGGCGCCATGCACAATCTGTGCATAGAGTTTGCCGGTAGAGCCAAAACTCGCCGTTACCGTGTGCCCCGTCTGTTGCTCAAACAGCGACGCCAGTGCATACGTGACGTCGGTAAAGTTTGCCGCCACGGCAATACGTGCGGTTTCACCCAGAGCGGTCTGGATGGGGAGAAAAAAAAGAGGCAGCAGGAGCAGTCGGAGGGGTAGGTTCACGTTCCGCAGTACCCGTCTAAAAGGGACATGATTCTTTCAGATAAGCCTGCGTTTGTTGATCGCGTTTTCATGCGCCCGACAAACCAGACTACCCCTTGACGTTGAGATGAGCTTAACTGGATCGCTTTGCCCAGAACTCGGCGGCAAGCACCTGCAGACCGTGCGCCATCCTGGTCATATTCTGCGTCGCCTCCTCACTCATGCGCGCCCCATCCATGGTATTTTCCGAGACGTCACGAATGGTGATGATGCTGCGATTGATCTCCTCCGCTACGGCGCTTTGCTGCTCGACGGCAGCGGCGATTTGGGTGCTCATGTCATTGATCGTGTCAATGGCATCACTGATATTGTTGAGTGATCTTACCGCCTCGTTGGCCTGCTCTACACTTTGCGAGGCCTGCTGACTGCTGTGTTCCATTACAGAAACCGCCTGGCGAGAACCGTTTTGCAGTTTTTCGATCATCTTCTGGATCTCCTGCGTTGCCTCATTGGTGCGGGTCGCCAGGGTGCGCACCTCATCCGCAACGACGGCAAAACCGCGTCCCTGCTCACCGGCACGAGCCGCCTCAATGGCCGCATTCAGTGCCAGCAGATTGGTTTGCTCGGAAATGCCTCGAATCACATCAAGGATGGTACTGATGTTGTTGCTGTCTGACTCCACCTCTTTGATTACAGCGGCCGCCTGTACCACCTCTTTGGCCAGATTTTCAATTGTACGCATGGTGCCATTGACCACGCTCTTGCCATTACTCGCCTCATCGCTGCCCTTGGCCGCGGCAGTGGCGGCCTGCTGGGCATTACCTGCAACTTCCTGAATACTGGCGGTCATCTCATTGACGGCCGTCGCCACCTGATCAGTTTCAGAGTACTGCTGCTGTACCCCCTGTCCGGTCATGTCCACGGTCGCGGCGAGTCTCTCGGCGCTGCTGGAAAGAAGTTGCGAAGAGTCGGAGATGCGTCCGACGATACTACCTGCCTCAGACTCCAGCATCTTCATCGCCAACAACAGGCTGCCGATCTCATCATTGCGTCCGGTATAGACATGGCAGGAGATCGGGTTGCCGGCCACGGAACGCGCCTTGGCCGCGGCGGCATTGAGTGGGCGCAGCATCGTCAAAAGCACGCCAGCAGAGAGGCCGGTGGTCAGCAGGAAGGTCACGAGCATGGCGATCAGATCCACCTCCGTGAACAGCGAGGTAAGTATGGTGGAGAGCAGTATGGCTGCAGTGACACCCAATGTTAACTTCATTGCATAGGAGAGCTTGCCAGGCTTGAGGCCAGAGGGAACCTTTCCCTCATTAAGCTGCTTGTAGACCCTCTCGGCACGCTCCACATGCTCACGCAGCGGTTTGGATCGAACCGACTGATACTCAACAGTCTGGCCGTTTTCACGAATCGGGGTGGCATAGGCATCCACCCAGTAGTGGTCACCATTCTTGCAGCGGTTCTTTACCATCCCCATCCAGGAGCGACCAGCCTTGAGATTGGCCCATAGATCCTCGAAGGCGGCAGGGGGCATGTCGGGATGACGTACCACATTGTGGCTTTGGCCCACCAGCTCATTCTGTTCAAATCCGCTGATATCAATAAAATCGTCGTTAATATAGGTGATCACACCCTTTAAATTGGTCGTGGAGAGAATGTTGGCACTATCGGAAAAGCTCTTCTCGACATTCGTGATAGGTAAATTCTTTTTCATCTCATGACCTCAGGGCTCCCTGCATCAAAGGGGGCGAATTTGATATATTCCTGACAGCTACCCGCTGTCCCGCTTTCTTTATCGGTGCCGCATGCCGCAAACTTTAACCTGCAGAACCAACTGACAAAATAGTGACAGGCATCACAAAATACAATAGATTCAGCACCAGTTTTTCTCTCGCAGAGCGGTGGCCTTACAAAAAATGACGATCGCCAACAATGGATGAAACCGAGGGGCCATACTGGCTCGAACCCGATAGCGATCCGGCCCACTTCCCCGATCCCGCCCTTGCCCTGGAGGAGCCCAATGGGCTGCTGGCGGTAGGGGGGGATCTCAGCCCGGCCCGCCTGCTCAACGCCTACCGTCAGGGGATCTTTCCCTGGTACAGCAAAGGCGAGCCGATCCTCTGGTGGAGCCCTGACCCACGCACGGTACTCTTCCCTGCGCAACTGCATCTGTCGCGCAGCCTGCGCAAGACCCTGCGCCGCCACCCCTTTCGTGTCACCCTGGACAGCGCCTTTGCCCAGGTGATGGAGGCGTGCAGCGCCTCACGGTGGCAAAAAGATGGCAGCCAGAGCGGCACCTGGATTAGCGATGAGATGAAGGCGGCCTATGGCATGCTGCACCGCATCGGTTTTGCCCATTCGGTGGAGTGCTGGCAGGGCGAGGAGCTGGTGGGCGGCCTCTACGGGGTGAGCATGGGCAAGGTCTTCTACGGCGAATCGATGTTTTCACGCTGCCCCGATGCCTCCAAGGTCGGCTTTGCCCATCTGGTGCGGCAACTCACCGACTGGGGCTTCGCCCTCATCGACTGTCAGGTCTACTCCAACCACCTCGCCACTCTGGGGGCGGTCGAGATCCCGCGTGAGCGGTTCCTCACCCTGCTGGATGCGCACTGCGATCCCTTTGAGCTGCATCAGGGCAAATGGCAGCTGGATGAAAAACCCGACACTGCGTGGTAGGTCATGAGTGATGCCAGTCACCCCCTTTCGCGGGATTTGGTCTTCTATCTCTCCGCGCCACATGCATGCAGCTATCTGCCGGGACGTGAGGCACTAACCCTCTTTGCCGACCCGGCACAGCCGCTTACGCAACAGGATTTCACCACCCTCTCGGAGCTTGGTTTTCGGCGCAGCGGTGGGTTGGTCTATACCCCGCGTTGCCCCGCCTGCAGTGCCTGCATCCCCTCTCGCATCGTGGTCAACGAGTTTGCCCCGGATCGCAGTCAGCGTCGCAACTGGCGGGCCAACAGTGACCTTGAGGTGCGCGTTATCGAGAGTCGTTTCAGTGATCAGCACATTGCCCTCTACCAGCGCTATATCCACTCCCGTCACCCGGACGGCGCGATGGCGGTAGAGCGCCGGGAAGAGGTGGAGCGCTTCTTTCTCTGTGACTGGAGCGACACCTTCTTTATCGAATTTTTGCAGGACGGCCGCCCCATCGCACTGACGGTGGTCGATCTGCTGGGTAGCGGCCTCTCCGCGGTCTACACCTTCTTTGACCCCACCGAGGCGCGGCGTGGTCTCGGTGTCTATGCGGTACTCTCGCTGGTCGCCGAGGCGCGACGGCGTCACCTGGACTATGTCTATCTGGGCTACCTTATCGAGGAGAGTCCCAAAATGGCCTACAAGGCACGCTACCGTCCGCAGGAGCACTTTTATGACGGCAGGTGGCAACGGCTCTAAACCCCGCCAATTACCGCCGCTGGCGAGATACTCTTTGAATTTGCAGTTGAAATGGTGCATGATGTCGCGCTAACTTTTGGCGCCCGCCGAGCGTCCGTTAATCAGTCACCGAGAGCACACATCTGCATGGCAAAAGAAGAAGGTATTGAAATGGAAGGGACGGTCGTCGAGACCCTTCCCAACACCACATTTCGGGTCGAGCTGGAGAATGGTCATGTGGTTACCGCGCACATCTCCGGCAAGATGCGCAAGCACTACATCCGCATCCTCACCGGCGACAAGGTCACCGTACAGCTTACCCCCTATGACCTGACCAAGGGTCGCATCACCTTCCGCGCCCGTTAACAGGGGCGACAACAAAAAAACGCCCGGCATCAAAACCGGGCGTTTTTTGTTGTCTGGCGAAAATACCGTCAGGGGATGAGCTCCTCCTTCGCCTCATGGGCACCCTCGAAGTCGAAGCTCAGCTTGCCGTTTTCGACACTGATCAGCACATGCCCCCCCCCCTCCAGTACCCCGAACAACAGCTCTTCGGCCAGCGGTTTTTTGATCTGCTCCTTGATCATCCGTGCCATCGGTCGCGCCCCCATGGTCGGTTCATAACCGTGTTCGGCCAGCCAGGCGCGGGCCGCCGCATCGACCTCAAGAATCACCCCCTTCTCTTCCAGCTGCGTCTCCAGCTCCATCAGGAACTTGTCGACCACACTGTTAATCACTTCGCTGCTGAGTGACTTGAACTGGATCACCGCATCGAGGCGGTTGCGAAACTCGGGGGTAAAGTGCTTGTTGATCACCTCCAGACCGTCGCTGGAGTTGTCCTGCTCGCTAAAACCGATGGAACGCCTGGCCAGCTGATCCGCCCCCAGATTGGTGGTCATCACGATGATCACGTTGCGAAAGTCGGCCTTACGCCCGTTGTTGTCGGTCAGGGTGCCGTGGTCCATCACCTGCAGCAACAGGTTGAAGACCTCCGGGTGGGCCTTTTCGATCTCGTCCAGCAACAGCACCGCGTGCGGATGTTTGTTGATCGCCTCGGTCAGCAGGCCGCCCTGATCGTAGCCGACATAACCGGGCGGCGCGCCGATGAGGCGCGAGACAGTGTGGCGCTCCATGTACTCCGACATATCAAAACGAATCAGCTCGATGCCCATGCTCTTGGCCAGCTGGCGCGTCACCTCGGTCTTGCCCACCCCGGTGGGGCCGGCGAAGAGGAAGGAGCCGATCGGTTTTAGCTCGTTGCCAAGGCCGGCGCGGGACATCTTGATCGCGGTGGAGAGCACATCGATCGCTTCGTCCTGGCCGTAGATCATCAGCTTGAGGTCGCGCTCCAGATGGCGCAGGTTCTCCTTGTCGGAGCTGCTGACGCTCTTCGGCGGGATGCGCGCCATCATGGCGATCACCTCCTCAATCTCCCTGACGCCGATGGTCTTCTTGCGTTTGGAGGGGGGCAGCAGGTGCTGGCGCGCCCCGGCCTCGTCGATCACATCGATCGCCTTGTCGGGCAACTGGCGCCCGTTGATGTAGCGCTCGGCCAGCTCGGCCGCCTCTTTCAGGGCGGGATGGGTGTACTTGACACTGTGGTGTTCCTCGAAGCGGGTCTTGAGCCCCTCCAGGATCTGAATCGTTTCGCTCACCGACGGCTCGGGGACGTCTATCTTCTGGAAGCGCCGCGCCAGGGCATGATCCTTCTCGAAGATGCCGCGATACTCCTGATAGGTGGTGGAGCCGATACACTTCAAGTCACCCGAGGCGAGCACCGGTTTGACCAGATTGGAGGCGTCCATCGCGCCACCGGAGGCGGCACCGGCACCGATGATGGTGTGGATCTCGTCGATAAAGAGGATCGCCCCCTTCTCGTGCTTGAGCTGGTTGAGCACCGCCTTGAGCCGTTTTTCAAAGTCGCCGCGATACTTGGTGCCGGCCAGCAGGGAGCCGAGATCGAGTGAATAGATGGTGCTCTCCTGTAGAACATCGGGCACCTGCCCATCAACGATGCGCTTGGCCAGCCCCTCGGCCAGGGCGGTCTTGCCGACCCCTGCCTCGCCGACAAAGAGCGGATTGTTCTTGCGGCGCCGGCACAACACCTGCACCGTGCGCTCCACCTCCTCCTTGCGGCCGATCAGCGGGTCGATACGCCCCTGACGCGCTAGCTCGTTAAGGTTGCTGGCGTAGCTGTCGAGCGGGCTTGCCTCCTCGGCGGCCCCCTCCGCACCCGTTGCGGCCTCATCCTGCGGATCTTCATCCTTGCGCACGCCATGGGCAATATAGTTGACCACATCGAGGCGGCTCACCCCCTGCTTGTGCAGAAAGAAGACCGCCTGCGACTCCTTCTCGTTAAAGATGGCGACCAGGGCATTGGCCCCGGTGGCCTCGCCCTGCTCGGACGATTGCACCTGAAAGACCGCACGCTGAATGACCCGCTGAAAACCGAGGGTCGGCTGTGTATCCGCCTCCTCGTCATCAGATAACAGCGGGATGTTGTTGTCGATAAAGTCACTCAGATCCAGCCGCAGTGCCTCGATATTCACGCCACAGCTGGTGAGGATGGGGTTGGCGGTCGGGTTATCGAGGAGCGCCAGCAACAGGTGCTCCACGGTCATGAACTCGTGGTGCTTCTCCCTCGCCTCCTTGAAGGCGTGATTCAGGGTATATTCGAGCTCTTTACTTAACATTGGCCACCTCGTATCGGCTACTCATTCGGCTTCCATCGTACACAACAGGGGGTGCTGGTGCTTGCGCGCATAGGCATTCACCTGTGCCACCCTGGTCTCGGCAACCTCGCGGCTGTAGGTGCCGCACACACCCCGCCCCTCGGTATGCACCGCCAGCATCACCTGCGTGGCCTTGTACCGATTCATGGAAAAAAACTTTTCCAGAATATGCACGACAAATTCCATGGGGGTGAAGTCATCATTTAACAACAGTACCTTGTACATGGGAGGGCGTTTGAGCTGCGGCTTGCTCTCCTCGACCGCCACACCGTGCCCCTCGTCTGCCTGCCCCCCCTTCTCCTGCCCCA
>JAPHSX010000012.1 GCA_026196575.1 Gammaproteobacteria bacterium
CATGCCGGCCCCCCCGACACCGATCATATGAATATGGCGGATGCGGCCCATACCGTTCTGCTGTTGCCTGCTCATCCCTCCACCTCACCCTCAAAACCGGCCAGTAACAGACAGGCGGCGGCCACCGCCGCGGTCGCCCCCGGCATGGCCAGACGGCGGGCGCGCTGCGCCATCGCCACCAATTTCTCCCTCCCCGCCACCGGATCACGGCAATAACCGCCCACCATCTCTGCCAGCGCGGCGCTGTCCAGGTCGCGCTGCTGTACCAGCTGTGCCGCCCCCTCCTTCACCAGATAACCGCCATTGGCGCTCTGGTGGTCATCCACCGCATAGGGGAAGGGGATCAGGATGCTGGCGACGCCGGCGAGGGCAAGCTCGCTCACGGTAAGTGCCCCGGCACGGCAGATCACCAGGTCGGCCCACCCGTACTGTGCGGCCATATCATCGATGAAGGGGAACACCTCACCCTCCACCCCTGCCGTTTCGTAGGCGGCCTCGGTCACCTCCAGATGGCGCCGACCGCACTGGTGGCGCACCTCGGGACGGTCTGTCACGGGCAGTAGAGCCAGCGCCGCCGGAATGAGCTCGTTCAGCGCCAGTGCCCCCAGGCTGCCGCCAACCACCAGCAGCCGCAGCGGCCCCTGACGACCGGCGAAACGCTCTTCGGGTGCGGCCAGTGCGGCAATGTCACCACGCACCGGATTACCGACATGGCGCACCTTGCTGGCGCTGAAGGTGGCAGGAAAGGCCTCCAGCACCCGGCTGGCAATGTGCGAGAGGAGGCGGTTGGTCAGACCAGCGATGGCGTTCTGCTCATGGATCAGCAGCGGCCTGCCGCTCAGCCGCGCCGCCACCCCGCCGGGACCGGTGACAAATCCCCCCATCCCCAACACCGCCTGCGGGCGGCGCCGACGCATCACCCCCAGCGCCTGCACCAGGGCATGGCTGATGCGCAGCGGCGCCGCCAGCCAGCCAAGCAGGCCGTTACCGCGCAGCCCAGCGATGGCGATGTAGTCAATCTCGAAACCGTGGGCCGGCACCAGCTCCGCCTCCATCCCCCGGCGGGTACCGAGCCAGCTCACCTGATGGCCGCGCTCGCGCAGGTAGCTGGCCACCGCCAGTGCCGGGAAGACATGACCACCGGTGCCGCCCGCCATAATGAGGATGCGCGCCCCGCTCATGCCGCGCTCCTCTGGCTGACGCCGTGCCGTGGGGTCTCCAGCGAGACCCGCAGCACCAGCGCGATGGCGGCGCACATCACCAGGATACTGCTGCCACCGTAGCTCATCAGCGGCAGAGTGAGCCCCTTGGTGGGTAGCAGACCCATGTTCACCCCCATGTTGATAAAGGCCTGCAGCGCGAACCATAAGGCGATACCGGAGCAGAGGTGGGCACCAAAGCCCAGACCCGCCGCAGCCGCCTCACGGCCAATGCGCAGGATGCGGGCGATGAGCAGTACGAAGAACAGCACCACCACACTCGCCCCTACCGTGCCCAGCTCCTCGGCGAGCACCGCGTAGACAAAATCGGTATGCGCCTCGGGCAGATAGAAGAGCTTCTGCACACTCGCCCCCAGCCCCACCCCGAACCACTCACCGCGACCGAAGGCGATGAGCGCCTGGGTCAACTGAAAGCCGCTGTTAAAGGGGTCGGCCCAGGGGTTGAGGAAGGCGGTAAGGCGCTCCATGCGGTAGGGTGAGGTGAGCGCCAGCAGCGCCAGTGAACCGAGCGCCAGCGCCACCAGCACGCCAAACAGCCAGAGCCGCACCCCGCCCAGGAACATCATCCCCAGCGCGGTGGCCACCAGCACCACGGTGGCGCCAAAGTCGGGTTCATGCAGCAGCAAACCGGCAAACAGCAGCACCAGCCCCATCGGCATGAGGAAACCGGCCACCGTGTTGCGCACCGCCTCGCCACGGCGCACCAGATAACCGGCCAGATAGACCACCATCGCCAGCTTCACCAGCTCCGAGACCTGCAGGTTGAACGGACCGACCAGCAACCAGCGGGTGGCACCGTTAACGGTACGTCCCAGACCGGGAACCAGCAGCAGCAGCAGTAGCAGCAGCGACACGATAACTAACAGCGGGCCGCTACGCTCCCAGAGAGAGAGCGGAATACGCCACACCAGCCAGGCAGAGACCAAACCCATGGCGACGTAGAGCAGCTGGCGAGTAAGGTAGTAGCCAGGGTCACCCAGCTGACGCTCGGCGATACCGGCCGAGGCGGAGGCGATCATCACCAGCCCCAGCCCCAGCAGCAGCAACGCCGTGGTAAGCAGGGTCCAGTCGACACACTCCCCCAGCGAAGTACGACGGGCCACGTCGGGCAACGTCGGACGCAGTATCAGTTGCACCCAGCCGCTCATGATGCCCCCCCCAACACCGCCGCCACGAAGGCTTCACCCCGGTGGACATAATTGCGGAACATATCGAAACTGGCACAGGCCGGCGAGAGCAGCACCGCATCGCCCGGCTCTGCCAGCCTGCGCGCCTTGGCTACCGCATCGGCCATATCGTTGGCGAGCAGCAACGGCGCCGCACCGACAAGGGCCTGCTCGATAAGCGCGGCATCCTCACCCAGCAGCACCACGGCACGGGCACGCGCCGCTACCGCCGGGCGCAGCGGCAAAAACTCCTGCCCCTTGCCCTGACCACCGGCGATAAGCACCACCCGCTCCCCCGGCATCCCCTCCAGCGCAGCGAGGGTGGCGCCGACATTGGTCCCCTTGGAGTCCTCGTAGAAATTGACGCCCTGCTGCTCGGCCACCCACTGGCAACGGTGCGGCAGGCCGGGGAAATCACGCAGCACCTTGAGCATCGCCGCCATCTCCAGGCCGACCGCACCCCCCAGCGCCAGCGCGGCCAGGGCATTGGCCCAGTTGTGGCGGCCCGGCATTTTCATCTCCTGCACGGCCAGCAGCGGGGTATTGCCCCGTCCAAGCCAGCTGCTGCCGTTGTGCTGCAACAGGCCGAAGTCATTTTCCGTCGGTGCGGCGCCGAGGCCGAAGCTCACCGTGGTGCGACCAGGCAGGGCCATCGCCATCACCTGCGCATCGTCACGATTAAGGATCACCGCGCCGTCGCCGCGATAGATGGTCGCCTTGATCGCCGCGTAGTGTTCAACGCTGCCGTGGCGATCCAGATGGTCCTCGCTGATATTGAGCACCACCGCCGCTGCGGCATTGAGCGAGGAGGTCAGCTCCAGCTGGAAGCTGGAGAGCTCTAGTACATAGAGATCGGGGGCAGTGGTCGAGAGCAGCGCCAATGCCGGCGTGCCCAGATTGCCACCGACCTGCACCACCCTGCCGGCCGCCTTGGCCATCTCCCCCACCAGGGTGGTGACGGTGCTCTTGCCGTTGGAACCGGTGATCGCCACCACCGGGGCATCGGCATGACGGGCGAAGAGTTCGATATCACCCAGCAGCTCGGCCCCCGCCTGTTGCGCCGCGACGATGGCCGGCTCCTGCGGCGCCACACCGGGGCTGAGCAGCAGACGTTTGGCGCGCCGCAACAGCGCCTCATCGAACGCGCCACAGTGGCACTCGACATCCGGGAATTCGCATCTCAGCTCATCGAGGCCGGGGGGGTTAGCACGACTATCGGCCGCGGCAAAGCGCTCACCGCGGGCGGCGAGAAAACGGGCGCAGGCCAAACCGGTCTGCCCCAGTCCCACGACCAGGGTGTCCAGCGTTGCCTGTTCTGCCTTTGCCTGTGTCACAGCCAGCCCCATATGCCCTTAACGAATCTTCAACGTGGAGAGACCGATCAGCACCAACACCACGGTAATGATCCAGAAACGGACGATGACCCTGGGTTCGGGCCACCCCTTCAACTCAAAGTGGTGGTGCAGCGGCGCCATGCGGAAGATGCGCCGCCCGGTGAGTTTGTAGGAGCCGACCTGCAGGATCACCGAGACCGTCTCCATCACGAAGACCCCGCCCATGATCAGCAGCACCAGCTCCTGGCGCGCGGCCACCGCCACCACCCCCAGCGCCGCGCCCAGCCCCAGCGCCCCGACATCGCCCATGAAGACCTGGGCCGGATAGGTGTTGAACCAGAGAAAACCGAGCCCGGCGCCGACCAGCGCACCGCAAAAGACCACCAGCTCCCCGACCCCGGGGATATAGGGAATACCGAGATAGGCGGAGAAGTTCGCGTTACCGCCCACATAGGCGAAGAGCCCCAACGCGCCGCCCACCATCACCGTCGGCATGATGGCCAGGCCATCAAGGCCATCGGTCAGGTTGACCGCGTTACTGGTGCCAACGATGACAAAATAGGCGAGCACGACGAAGAGGGCGCCCATCGGGATCACCAGACTCTTGACGAAGGGGACGATAAGCTCCAGCTCCGCCGGCACCCTGGCGGTGTGGTAGAGGAACAGCGCGGCACCCAGCCCGGCAATGGTCTGCCACAGATATTTCTGGCGCGCCTTCAGCCCCTGGGACTGCTTGCGGATCAGCTTTTTGTAATCATCCACCCAGCCGATGGCACCGAAGGCGACGGTCACGGCCAGCACCACCCAGACGTAGCGGTTCCCAAGGTCGGCCCACAACAGGGTGCTGATAACAATGGCGGCAAGAATGAGGGTGCCGCCCATGGTCGGGGTACCCGCCTTGGCGAGGTGGCTCTGCGGGCCGTCGACACGCACAAACTGTCCCACCTGGTAGTGGCTCAGCTTGCGGATCATCAGCGGCCCCAGCAGCAGCGAGA
This sequence comes from Gammaproteobacteria bacterium, assembly GCA_026196575.1. Classification (GTDB taxonomy): domain Bacteria; phylum Pseudomonadota; class Gammaproteobacteria; order Thiohalomonadales; family Thiohalomonadaceae; genus JAPHSX01. The sequence goes on from JAPHSX010000012.1 coordinate 4,716, forward strand.
TAAGCAGCGCGCTCAACGCCCCGAGAATGGCGCGCAGCGTAAGGTACTGGAACACATTGAAGCCGCTGTGAAACTGACTCAGATAGTCTGTCAGATAGAGCAACATATTTACCCCTCTCCCCCGGCACACAGGGCCTCCACCACACGTTCCATGTGACTGCTGCGAGAGCCCTTCACCAGCACGGTGACGTCGTCCCTCATCTGCGGAAGCAGCGCCTCGATCAGTTGTTGTTGTTGTGCAAAGAAGTAACCGTGCTCGCCGAAGGCTTCGACCGCGTCGCGGCTCAACGGGCCACAGGCATATAGGCGATCAATACCGGCCTCGCGCGCCGTCTCGCCCACCTGGCGATGAAGCGCAGCGGCCCCCTCCCCCAGCTCCGCCATCTCACCAAGGGCCAGGTAACGCTGGCCCGCGCACTCGCCCAGCACCATTAACCCGGCGCGAATCGAGTCGGGGTTGGCGTTGTAACTATCATCGATCACGGTGGCGCCATGACGACCGCGACGCGCCTGCAGCCGTCCACCTACGCCCCGCATCGACTCCAGACCGGCGACGATATGCTGGCTGTCGATATTGAGGGCAGTGGCCGCAGCGATCGCCGCCAGTGCGTTCAGCACGTTGTGGCGACCGGGCAGTGCCAGGTCGAGCCGGAACCCGGCCACCGGGGTGGTCACCTCCAGACGACTGCCATAGAGATCGCCCTGCCACTGCGCCGTGACATCGGCGCCCGGTTGCAGGCCGAAGCTCAATACCTGGTGCGAGGCCACGAGCCCGCGCCACAGCGGGGCAAAGGGGTCATCGCCATTGATCACGGCCACCCCGTTCGCGCCCAGCCCCTCGAAGATCTCCGCCTTGGCGCGCGCCACCCCCTCAAGAGAGCCGAACCCCTCCAGGTGGGCGGCGGCGGCATTGTTGAGGATCGCCACCTGCGGTGCGGTGATGCGGGTGAGATAGGCGATCTCGCCGGGGTGGTTGGCCCCCATCTCGATTACGCCGAAGCGATGCTCTTTTTGCAGCCGCAGCAGGGTGAGCGGCACGCCGATCTCGTTGTTCAGATTGCCACGGGTCGCCAGCGTCGCACCGGTCGTGCCGAGGATGGCGGCGCACATCTCCTTGACCGTGGTCTTGCCGTTGCTGCCGGTCACCGCCACCAACGGTGTCGCCAGCTCGCGGCGCCAGGCACCGGCCAGGGCGCCGAGGGCAAGGCGGCTGTCGGCGACAAGAATCTGCGGGATGACGCACGCCACCGGTTGCTCCACCAGCGCCGCCACCGCACCTGCCTCAGCGGCCGCCGCCACATGGTGGTGGCCGTCGTGGTGCGGGCCACGCAGGGCGATAAAGAGACTGCCGGGGGTGACCTGGCGCGAGTCGGTGGTGACGCCGCTGAACGGCAGATCCGGCCCGAGCAGCCGTGCCTCCAGCCAGCGGCTGACGGTGGCGAGCGTGGTGGCGATCCCCTCAGTCACGGTTCACCTCCCCCAGCAGCCGGGCCACCGTTTCGCGATCGCTGTAGGGGATGCGCTGCTGCCCCACCACCTGCTCGCACTCATGCCCCTTGCCGGCGACAAGGATCACATCCCGGGGACTCGCCAGTGACAGGGTGCGTTCAATGGCGGCGGCACGGTTGCGATTGATATAGACCGCATCGGGGTTCTGCATCGCGCTGGTGATGTCCTCGATAATGCTGAAGGCATCCTCACGGCGCGGGTTGTCATCGGTGACAATCACCCGATCGGCATACTGTTCGGCGATGCGCCCCATCTTCGCGCGCTTCTCCCGATCGCGCTCACCGCCGCAGCCAAAGATGCACCAGAGACGCCCGCGGGTGTGACCCCGCAACGCCTTGAGCACCTGCTCCAGGGCATCGGGGGTGTGGGCAAAGTCGACCACCACCATCGGCTGGTCGGCACTGCCGAAACGTTCCATGCGCCCGGGCACCGTCACCAGCCGGGCGAGCCGCTGCAGCGCCTCTGCAAAATCAAAACCGAGCAGCAGCAGCGCGCCGAGCGCGGCCAGCAGATTGGCGGCATTGAAACGTCCCAGCAACGGGCTTTCAATCTCCCCATCGCCCCAGCGCGAGTAGACACGCAGGCGCATGCCGCTGGCCGAGAGCTGCAGCTCATCGGCGTAGAGCGCCGGACGCTGGCCATCACCCAGCAGCGCCAGCCCGTAGCTCACCATCTGCACACCGGCAGGCGGGTTGGCCAGCCACTCACGCCCCACCTCATCGTCACTGTTGATCAGCGCTTGCTTCAGCCCCGGCAGCTCCAGCAGGCGGCGCTTGGCGCCGGCGTAGCTGAGCATGTCGCCGTGGTAATCGAGATGGTCATGGCTCAGGTTGGTGAAGATGGCGGTGTCGAAGGCGATGGCCTCGACACGCCCCTGATCCAGCGCGTGGGAGGAGACCTCCATGGCGACATAGCGGGCGCCACTGTCGCGCATCTTTGCCAGCTCCGTCTGCATCACCACCGCATCGGGGGTGGTGTGGCCGGTATCGTGCAGCGCCCCCACCAGACCGCTGCCAAGGGTGCCAACCAGGCCACAGGGGGTGGTCTGGGCGATCGCCTGGGCAATAAACTGGCTCACCGAGGTTTTGCCGTTGGTGCCGGTTACCCCCACCACCCGCAGCGCCCACGAGGGGTGGCCGTAAAGGCGTCCAGCCAGCTCGCTCACCCGCCGATGCAGCTGCTCTACCAGGAAGACCGGTACGCTGTATTGCGCAATATCGAGGCCCTCGCTCTCAACCGCGGGCTCCAGCGCCACCGCGGCGGCGCTGTTGGCTATCGCCTGCTCGATAAACCTTGCGCCGTGGCGCACGGTGCCGGCGCAGGCGAGAAACAGCTCGCCGGGATGCACGGTGCGGCTATCCAGGCTCATGCCGTGAATGGCCAACGGCGGCAACGCCGTGGTATCGGTCAGCCCGGCGAAGAGCTCGCGCAACGCCACCCCGCCGTCAAACTGGTTGAGCGCGGCACTCACTCCGCACCCCCTATCAGCGCCACCTTCATCCCCTTGAGGGAGTCCATGTCATCGGGGGGGATATCCAGCAGCCGCAGCGCCCCCGCCATCACGCGGGAGAAGACCGGGGCGGCCACCACGCCGCCGTAGTAGTCACCGTCATCGGGACCATCCACCATCACCACCATCGCCAGACGCGGGCGGCTGGCCGGGGCGAAGCCGGCAAATATCGCCAGGTATTTCTCATCGCTATAACCGCCGCTGGCGACCTTGCGCGAGGTGCCGGTCTTGCCGGCAACACGATAACCGGCGACGGTGGCACGACTACCGGTGCCGCCCGTCTGCGCCGCCCCCTCCAGCATCACCCGCAGCGCCTGCGCCACCTTGGGCGAGAGCACCCGTGTACCCTCGGGGATCCTGTCTGGCGCCAGCTTGAAGAAGCTGACCGGGCGCAGCACGCCACCGGCCGCCAGTGCGGCGTAGGCGCGGCCCAGCTGCAGCGTGGTAACGGAGAGGCCGTAGCCGTAGGAGACGGTCGCCTGCTCCACCTCACGCCAATCCTGATAGGCGTTCATCAGGCCGGCCGACTCACCGGGAAAACCGCTACCGGTGTCGTAACCAAAACCAAGTCGTACAAACTGCTCCCACAACTGATACGGCTTCAGCGCCAGGGCGATGCGGCTGGTGCCGACGTTGCTCGATTTCTGGATCACCGTGGAGACGTCGATCTTGCCGTAGTCTTTGATATCACGAATGGTGAAATTGGCCAGCTTGATACTGCCGGGGGAGGTGTCGATCACGGTAGTGGGGCGGAACTTGCCGCTCTCCAGCGCTGCCGCCACGGTAAAGGGCTTGACCGTGGAGCCCGGCTCGAAGACATCGGTCACCGCGCGATTGCGCAGCCGCTCCGCGCTCAATGCCTTGCGATTATTGGGGTTGTAGGCGGGCTGATTGACCATCGCCAGGATCTCGCCGCTCTGCACATCGAGCACCACGGCGGAGCCGCCCTTGGCCTTGTGACGCTGCACCGCTCCGAGCAGCTCGCGATAGGCCAGATACTGAATGCGCCGATCCAGACTGAGGGTCAGCTCCTCGCCGGGACGCGGCTCATGAATGCTCTCCACATTCTCGACGATGCGCCCGAGGCGATCCTTAATCACCCGCTTGCTGCCTGGGGCGCCACGCAACTGCGCCTCCATCATCAACTCGACCCCCTCCTGCCCCACATCGTCGATGTCGGTAAAGCCGACCACATGTGCACTCACCTCACCCAGCGGGTAGTAGCGGCGATACTCCCGCTGCAGTGAGACGCCGGGGATGGCCAGCGCCATCACCTGCGCCGCCCGCTCCGGCGTGAGGTGGCGCTTGAGATAGACAAACTCCTTCGCCATGCGCGACCCCAGCTTGCGCTCCAGCTCCGCCAGCGGCAGCTGCAACAGTCGGGAGAGCTCGGGCCAGCGCTCGCGGGCACCGGCCAGTGCTACCGGGTTGGCCCACACCGACTCCACCGGGGTGCTGATTGCCAGCGGTTCGCCGAAGCGATCGGTGATCACGCCGCGGTCAGCGGGGATGGTGATGTCGCGCAGATAACGGGCATCGCCCTGATGTTGCAGAAATTCACGCTGATTGAGATTGAGGTCAACCATGCGCCACAACAAGGCGGCAACACCCAGCAGCAGCAGGCCGACGACAAAGCGACGGCGCTGAGGATAGTCGTGGTTTTCTCTGTTATTGCTCTTGTTCATGGCCGCACAATCACCACCGACCCGGGGGGCGGGATCACCATATCGAGTTGCTCATTCGCTACCGTTTCAATCCGTCCGTGGGTGGCCCAGGTGCTCTGCTCCAGCTGCAGGCGGCCCCACTGGGTGTTCTGCTCGTCACGCACCTTCTGCAGCCCCTGTAGCTCAACGAAGAGGCGGCGCGCCTGGTGGGTGCTGAAGACCACCCCCAGCGAGCTGGCGAAGAGCAGCAGCGCCACGGCCACGGTTAGCAACCGTCCCATCAGGCCACCCTCTCCGCCACCCGCAACACCGCGCTGCGGGCGCGGGGGTTTTGCGCCAGCTCCGCCTTGCCGGCACGCACCGCCTTGCCCACTGCCTTGAGGCGACGGTTGAGCTGACTATCCAGCACCGGCAGATCCGGCGGAAACTCATCACCCTTGGCCTCCTCACGGATAAAGCGCTTCACCCGGCGATCCTCCAGCGAGTGAAAGCTGATGACGGCCAACCGTCCGCCCGGCGCCAGCAGCTCCACCGTCTGTTGCAGAAAGGCATCCAGATCCTCCAGCTCGCGGTTAATGAAGATGCGGATTGCCTGAAAGCTGCGGGTCGCCGGGTGCTTATCGCGCTCCCACCTGGGGTTGGCCTCGGCGACCACCTTGGAGAGCTGCGCGGTGGTGGTTAGCGCCCCCTGCTCCTCACGCACCCGGATCAGGGCGCGCGCAATGCGCTTGGCGAAGCGCTCCTCGCCATACTCCTTGAGCACCTCGGCGATCGCGGACTCCTTCGCCGTGGCCAGCCACTCGGCGGCACTCACGCCGCTGTGCGGGTCCATGCGCATATCGAGCGGGCCATCATTCATGAAACTGAAGCCGCGGCTGGCATCATCGAGCTGCGGCGAGGAGACCCCGAGATCCAGGAGGATACCGTCGACCCGGCCCTGCCAGCCGCGCCGTCTCGCCTCCTCCCCCAGCGTGGTGAAGCTCCCCCTAACGATGGTGAAGCGCTCATCGACGCCGAAGCGCTGTTCAGCCGCGGCCACCGCCTGCGGGTCCTTGTCGGTCGTCAGCAGGCGCCCCTGCTCACCCAGCTGCGCCAGGATCGCCGCGCTGTGACCACCACGACCAAAGGTGCCGTCCAGATAGATGCCATCGGCCCGAATGCGCAGCGCCGTCAGCACCTCGTCAAGCAGTACCGGGGAGTGTTCCATCTCGCCCACCCTCCTACAGTGACAGATTCAGCAATTCGGCAGGCAGGGCGGTATCGCCCACGGTCTCCTCCGCCAGCCACTCATCACGGCGCGCACTCCACGTTGCCGCGTCCCACAGCTCAAACTTTTTGCCCTGGCCGATCAGCACCACCTGCTTGTCGAGCGAGGCGTACTGGCGCAGGGGGGGCGGCAGCAGCAGGCGGCCGTTGTTGTCCATCTCGGTGTCGGTGGCGTGGCCCCGCAGCAGACTCTGCACACGGCGCGCCTGGGCATTGAAGCTGGGCAGGGCGTCGAGCTTGCGCTCAATGATCTCCCACTCGGGCAGGGGATAGAGCAGCAGGCAACGCTCATCGGTGTCGATGGTGATGACCATACGCCCCGTGCAGCGCTCGGTGAGACGCTCGCGATAGCGCGTCGGCATCGTCATGCGACCCTTGGCATCGAGGCTGAGCTCAGCTACTCCACGGAACACTTACTCTTCTCCCCCAGTTGAATTCCATTTCCCACATTGATCCACTTTTTCCCACATTGTCACACACTATAGGAAGAAGAGCCGCTTTCTGTCAAGCAAATCGGAGGG
>JAPHSX010000025.1 GCA_026196575.1 Gammaproteobacteria bacterium
CCCGGCACGCTCCCCCACCCAATTGGCGGCGACCATGTCGAGCCGCTTCTGCTGCAGTTTGGCACGGGCGTGCTCCAACAGCCGTTCGGTCTCGGCGGCGAAGCCAACGGTGAAGGGGGGGTGCGGCAGCGCGCTCACCGTCGCCAGGATATCGGGGTTACGCAGCAGCCGCAGCGTCAGCTCCGGCGCCCCCTTCTTCACCTTCTCCGCGGCCACCTCCCCGGCGCGGTAGTCGGCCACCGCGGCGCAGGCGATGAAGAGCTCACCGGGGTCAGCGAGCACCGCCGCCAGCATCTGCTCGGCGCTCTGCACATCGATACGCTCGACCCCGGCAGGGGTCGGCAGCGCCACCGGCCCGGCCACCAGCCGCACCCGCGCCCCCATCGCCACGGCGGCGGCGGCGATGGCAAAGCCCATCTTGCCGGAGCTGTGGTTGCTGAGAAAGCGCACCGGATCGAGCGCCTCGCGGGTCGGCCCGGCGGTGAGGGTGAGGCGCACCCCGTTGAGGGGACCGGCGGCAAAGTGCTCCTGGCACAACTGCAACAGCTCGGCCGCCTCCAGCATACGTCCGGGGCCGCTCTCGCCGCAGGCCTGCGCCCCCTCGGTGGGGCCCCACACCTGCACCCCGCGCCCACGCAACTGCTGCAGGTTCTGCTGTGTCACCGCTGCCTGCCACATCTGCCGGTTCATCGCCGGGGCAACGGCGATGGGGGCGGCGGTGGCCAGACAGAGGGTGGTGAGCAGGTCATTGGCCATGCCGGCGTGCAGGCGGGCGAGAAAGTCGGCGCTGGCCGGCGCCACCACCACCAGCTCGGCCCAGCGCGCCAGCTCGATGTGGCCCATCGCCGCCTCATGCTCGGGGTCGAAGAGGGCGCTACGCACCGGATGGCCAGAGAGCGCCTGCAGGGTCATGGGGGTGACAAACTGAGTGGCCGCCTCCGTCATCACCACCCGCACCTCGGCCCCCGCCTTGCGCAGGCCGCGCACCAGCTCGGCCGTCTTGTAGGCGGCAATACCGCCGGTGATGCCGAGCAGGATGTGCCGGTGCTGCAAGGTTGTCGGTAAGGGGGCACTCATAATCAGCGCAGTTTAGCAGAAACCTGGCGCACCCCGGCACTACTGTGTCTAAAATGGGGGTCACTGACGAGAGCGCAACAGGGAGGTTGTTATGGCAATATCGGACTGGCCCGCCGCAGAGCGGCCACGGGAAAAACTGCTGGCGCGGGGGGCCGCCGCCCTCTCCGACGCAGAACTGCTGGCGATCTTTCTGCGCACCGGCCTGCCGGGCAAGTCGGCGGTAGAGCTGGCGCGCGAGCTGCTGCACCACTTCGATGGCCTGCGCGGCCTGCTGGAGGCGGAGCAAAAGGCCTTCTGTGCGGTGAAGGGGCTGGGGCAGGCAAAGTTCGTGCAACTGCAGGCCACCCTCGAATTATCCCGCCGCCACCTCCTCTCCACCCTGCAGCGGGGCGATGCCCTCACCTCGCCCGCCGAGACCCGTCACTACCTCAGCGCCCAGCTGCGCCACCGCGAACGTGAGGTCTTCGCCTGTCTCTATCTGGACAACCGCCACCGGGTACTCGGCTACGAGGAGCTCTTCTTCGGCACCATCGACGGCGCCAGCGTCCACCCGCGCGAGGTGGTGCGCCGCTGCATCGAGCACAACGCGGCGGCGGTGATCCTGGCCCACAACCACCCATCCGGAGTCGCCGAACCGAGCCGCAGCGACGAGGAGATCACTCGCCGCCTGAGAGAGGCGCTGGCCCTGGTCGACGTGCGGGTGCTGGATCACATGATCGTGGGCGACGGCGTCATCACCTCCCTGGCGGAGCGGGGGGTGATTTAACCCCGGCCCCAACCACAGGCCGCTCTCTGGCGGCCGCTCGCTGTTGCGTTCACCCGACCACCCCATTATATTGCCGTCAGATAATGTCATTCACCCCGGCCACTGGGCGCCGCATAGCGGCCCACAAACCGGTCACGGCGATTATGACGGGCTGCCGCCAACTGGCGTCGCTACCAAATCAAGAATAACAATAATTTGTGGGCACGGAAGCCTTATCTATGCCAGTTAGGGGAGACCATGTCGATACGCCGCTTACTCATCACGCTGCTGGCCCTGCTTGGTCTGCTGATCCTGCTCGGCAGCCTGTGGCAGGTCAGCGACATTCGCACACGCCTGCGAGCCATCAGCTGGATCGAGCAGAGCAATGGCCTGGCCGATGCCTCGCTGCACGCCAGCGCCGTCATGGCGATGGAGCGCGGCATCACCGCCGCCATCCTTGCCGATACCCTCCAGGCCAATGGGGGCATGCAGCGGGAGATGCTGACGCAGCGCCGTGCCCTGGATGAGCACTACCAGCGGCTGCTTGACATCGCCCACGCCCTGCCCACCCTGCCAGCCAACCACCCGCTCGTCGCCGCCCTGCGTGATCTGGCCAGCAGCCGCCAGACACTGGAGAGCTTTCGCCACGAGATCGACCTTGCGCTGGAACAAGGGGGGGAGGGGCAGCGCGAACAGGCGTGGTTCACACTGTCCTCCAGCCATATCGAGGCGCTGATGACACTGCGCTTCGCCACCATGGCGCCCCTGCCCGACAACCCCTACTCCTACGTCTCCAACCCGGTACTGAAGCAGGTGCTGTTCACCATCAGCGAGAACGCCGGACGTGAGCGCGCCATAGTCGGTATCGCCATCGCGCAGAACCGGCCGCTGACGGCAGAGGAGCTGGAGCGCCTGCGACAGTACCGCAACCTGGTCCGCTTGCGGCTGAAGACCAGCGAGTCGATCACCCGCTACATGCCCACCACCGCGGAGCTGACCCACGCCACCACGCGCCTGAGTACGGTCTTTCTTGGCCGCTACGAGGAGCTGCGCCAGGCGGTTCTCAGCGCCAGCCGCGAGGGGCGCCCCTACCCCGTTAGTGCCGAGGAGTGGTATACCGGGGCGACCGCCGGCATCAATACGGTGCTGGAGTTGGCCGATGTACTGAATGATCAGCTGCGCCAGGATATCGGCCGCCTGCGCGGCAGTGTCGAACTCGGCAGCACCCTGGTGCTGTTTTCGATGCTGGGCGCGCTCCTTGTCTTCACCGTCGCCCTGACACAGATCCGGCGCCGCATCCTGGAGCCGCTGCAGCGTCTGGAGGGGGCGGCCAACACCATCGCCGGCGGCGATCTGCAGCAGCCTCTGCCCGCCTTTAACCAGGACGAGCTGGGGCACCTGGCCACCGCCTTCGACCACATGCGCCAAACGTTGCTGGACGACATCCAGCAGCGCGAGGCCGCCGCCGCAGAGTTGCGCAAATTTGCCCTGAGCCTGGAGCAGAGCGCCGATGCGGTGATGATCACCGACCGTGACCGCAACATCGAATATGTCAACGCCGCCTTCGAACGCACCCGTGGCTACCACCGCAGCGAGGTGCTGGGCAAAAACGCCGCCATCTGCAAACAGGAGATCAACGACCCGACCGCCTGCGAGAACTTTCAACAGGCACTGGAACAGGGCGAGGCGTTCTGCACCACCCTTGCCAACCAGCGTGCCGATGGCACCCCCTTCTACGAGGAGGTGACCCTCAGCCCGCTGCGCGACCCTGCCGGCGTCATCACCCACTACATCTCCACCAGCAAAGATGTGACCGTGCGCATTCGTGCCGAGGCCGAGCTGCGCAAGCTGAGCCAGGCGATCGAGCAGAGCGTCAGCTCGGTGATCATCACCGACCCCGAGGGCATCATCGAATATGTCAACCCGCAGTTCAGCCGCACCACCGGCTACCACGCCGAGGAGGTGCGCGGGCGCAAGCTCAACATGCTCAAATCGGGCCAGACCACCGCGGCGCAGTACCAGGAGCTGTGGCACACCATCAAACAGGGACAGGTCTGGGAGGGGGAGCTGCTCAACAAACGCAAGAATGGCGAACTCTACTGGGAGCTCGTCTCGATCAGCCCGGTACGCAACCCGCAGGGGCTTATCACCAACTTCGTCGGTCTGCAGCACGACATCAGCGAGCACAAGAAACTGGAGGAGCAGCTCAACTTCTTCGCCTTCTATGATGAACTGACGCAACTGCCCAACCGCAACCTGCTGACCCAGCGCTTCAAGCAGGCCGCCGGCGCCAGTCGGCGCAACGGCACCCTGCTCGCCCTGCTCTCGCTCGATATCTGCCGCTTCAAGCTGATTAACGACAGCCTTGGCCACCGTATCGGCGACGAGGTGCTGCGCACCATCGGTACGCGCCTGAGCCAGGCGGCGCGTGAACACGACACCGTGGCGCGCTACGGCGGCGACGAGTTCGTGGTCATCCTCTCCGATGTGGAGAACCCCGACGACATTAGCACCGTGGCACAGCGCATGCTCGACGCGGCGGCGCAACCTATGGTGCTGGAGGGGCACGAATTGCGCCTGGCCCTGCATATCGGCATCAGTCTGATGCCCCAGGATGGCGACGACCTCGACACCCTGCTGCGCAACGCCATCACCGCCCTGCATCAGGCGGCGCGTGAGGGGCGCAACCACTTCCGCTTCTACACCGAGGAGCTGAATGCGGCGGCATCGGCAAGGCTTTCAATGGAGCACGCCCTGCGCCGCGCGCTGGAACAGAATGAACTGGAGCTGCACTACCAGCCGAAGGTCGACCTGCAGAGCGGTCGCATCACCGGCGTCGAGGCGCTGGCACGCTGGCACCACCCCACCGAGGGGTGGATCCCCCCCGTGCAGTTCATCCCGGTAGCCGAGGAGACCGGCCTCATCATGGAGCTGGGCGAATGGGCACTGCGCGAGGCCTGCACCCAGAACCGGCGCTGGCAGGCGGCCGGGCTGCCGCCCATCACCGTGGCCGTCAACCTCTCCGTCTGCCAGCTGCGCCAGCCAACGCTGGTGGCAACGGTGACGCGGATCCTCGGGGAGAGCGAGCTGGAGGCGCGTTATCTGGAGCTGGAGTTGACCGAAAGCGCGGTGATGGAGTCACCGGACGAAACCGTGCGGATACTGGGGCAGCTCAAGGCGCTGGGGCTGAGCCTCGCCGTCGATGATTTTGGCACCGGCTACTCCAGCCTCTCCCACCTGGGCCACTTTGCCTTCGACACCCTGAAGATCGACCGCAGCTTTGTTATCGACATCACCAGCGCCCCGGATCAGGCCACCATTGCCAAGACCATTATTGCCATGGCCGACAGCCTGCGCCTGAAGGTGGTGGCCGAAGGGGTAGAGGGCGAGGAACAAGCGGTCTACCTGCGCGACAAGGGGTGTGACGAGCTGCAGGGTTACCTCTTCAGCCGTCCGCTACCGGCCGCCGAACTCGAAACACTGCTACGCAGCGGCCGCGCCCTCACCCTCCCCCCGCGCCGCGGCGAGAAACCGGAGGCCTTCCCGGGCAACACCTGAGTTGACCGCCACCCCGGTAGCGGCACCCTTGTCCATGATGCGAGCATGGAGATTGCCGGTTTGCGGTAAAAATCTGGGGGTGATGCTTGCCTCAAAGTAGCGGATTTGGTATAAAAGCCGGCTTCCTGCTCCCGGGTAGATCCGGGGAGTGAACAGAATTCAGTATTGGCGGAGTTAAGAACATGTCCAAGGTATGCCAGGTAACAGGCAAACGTCCTATCACCGGTAACAACGTTTCGCACGCGCACAACAAGACGAAGCGTCGTTTCCTGCCCAACTTGCACTCACACCGTTTCTGGGTTGAGAGCGAGAAGCGCTGGGTTAAACTGCGTCTCACCACCAAGGGGATGCGTATCATCGACAAGAAAGGTATCGACGCCGTACTGGTTGATATCCGTGCCCGCGGCACGAAGGTATAAGGAGCTAGATCATGGCTAAATCCGGACGCGACAAGATCCGCCTCAACTCCAGCGCAGGCACCGGTCACTTTTACACCACCGACAAAAACAAGCGCAACATGCCCGAGAAGATGGAGATCAAGAAGTTTGATCCCGTCATCCGTCAGCATGTGATGTACAAGGAAGGCAAGATTAAGTAAGCCTTTTTTGCGACACCTGAAGAGGCCCGGCACTGCCGGGCTTTTTTGTGGCCGCTACTTTGCCCCCTCAAGCCTGACAGTCGAGGACGAGATTGCCATGCGGGTCGACCAGTGCCCGCCAGTGCGGGGCGATGAAGGTGGTGGCAACCTGCTCGGTCACCAGCGCCGGCCCCTCGATCACATTGCCGACAGAGAGGTCTTGACGCCGATAGAGCGCCACCGGCCCATCAATACCGTGCAGCACGGCCTGATCAACCACCACCCCACCCGGTGAGACAGGCGGTGCCTCAAGCGGCAGTTGCGGCAGCGGGCCACGCAGGCTCAGGCGCAGGTTCACCAGCTCCACCGGCAGCGCCAGACGGTGACCATAGCGCTGCTGGTGGGCCAGGTGAAAGGCCTCGCTGGCCTCGGCGACATCCCCATGCCACGCCACATTGAGGGTGTAGGACTGGCCCTTGTAGCGCAGATCGATGCTTGACAGTGCCGTCACCGCTGCCGCAGTCACACCCTCCTGGGCCAGCGAGGCCATTCCCTGTTGCCGCAACCCTTCCAGCGCCTGTTCGATCTCGGCAACCGGGATTGTCTGCAACAAACCCTGGTGGGTGCATGAGAGCTGCCGCCCGCGCGGCGCGCTGAGCATCCCCAGCGCCGAGAGCACCCCGCCATGAATAGGCACCAGTGCCTGACGCATCCCCAACGCCTCGGCGAGGGCACAGACGTGCAACCCGCCGGCACCACCAAAGCAGGCGAGCGTCAACTGCCGCGGGTCGATGCCACGCTGCACCGAGATCACCCGCAGGGCACGGGCCATCTGTTCGTTGGCGATACGGATGATCCCCTCCGCCGCCTCATAAAGGCCGATATTGAGCTGCTCGGCGATCACCCCCACCGCCCTCTTTGCCGCCGCCACGTCGAGCGCCATCTCACCGCCAAGGAAGGCGTCAGCACGCAGCCGGCCGAGTAGCAGGTTGGCGTCGGTCACCGTCGCCTCGACCCCGCCACGACCGTAACAGGCGGGCCCCGGTGCCGCCCCCGCCGACTGCGGCCCCACCTGCAACAGACCGCCGCCATCGACCCGGGCGATGGAGCCGCCCCCCGCGCCGATGGTGTGCATGTCAACCATCGGCACCGCCACTGGCCAGGGACCAATCCGCCCCTCGCTGGTAAGCCGCAGCTCGCCATCAATAAGGGCGACATCGGTGGAGGTTCCCCCCATGTCGAAGGTGAGGAGCTGCTCGCGCCCGGTGCGGGCGGCGATAGCCCGCGCCGCCGAGAGCCCCCCGGCGGGGCCGGAGAGCAGCATGCGCACCGCCTGCCGCCCGGCAAGCCCCGCCTCGATGGTGTTGCCGCAACTCTGCATCACCGAGATACCGACCCCAGGCAGCCCCGCCTCCAGCCGCTGGAGATAGCCCGCCACCAGCGGCCCCACCCAGGCGTTGAGCCAGGTGGCGATGCCGCGCTCGTACTCCTTGTATTCGGGAAGGATGGCGGAGGAGCGCGAGACAAAGAGCCCGGCAGGCAGCGCCGCCTCGATCTGCCGCTCAAAACGGTCGTCAAGGAAGGAGAAGAGGAGGGTGATCGCCACCGCCTCGGGCGCAAGCGCCTTCACCCGCGCCACCAGCGCCGCTAGATCCTCTTCGCCAAGCGGCTCTACCACCGCGCCGTCGCCGCCCAGGCGGCCGCCCGTCTCCAGGCAGAGCTCCCGAGGAACGGGAGGGGTGAGCGCCTGCGGCTGCAGGTTGTAGAGCTCGCGCCGCGCCTGACGACCGATGGTGAGCAGATCCTGCAGGCCGTGGTTGGTGATAAAGCAGGTGCGCCCCCCCTTCCCCTCCAGCACCGCATTGGTGGCGACGGTGGAGCCATGCACCAGTTGCAGTGACGCGAGCCCGTCGCCGGTCAGCCCAAGTTCACGCACCCCCTGCAGGATCGCCTGCTCCGGGGCATGCGGGGTGGAGAGCACCTTGTGCACCCGCAGCCGCTCGCCGTCGAGCAGCACGAAGTCGGTGAAGGTTCCGCCGGTATCTATGCCTAACAGCATCTCTTATCTCGGGTTGAACTCTATTTGGAACTTTTTAAAATATTGCCCGTTCAAACAGGACGATGGTTTCCCCGGAGGGCCAATCTCCAGTGCGCGGTATCATACCGAATTCAACAGTGATAATCTTTCCGCCGCGCAGGGGGATGTGGGAGCGCCGTCCCGGCGCGAACTAAGCTGCCACCCCTTCGGCCCGAGGACGGGCCTCCCACGGGAAGTGTGGTGCAAACAACAAAACCGGAATGCTATGGAAAACGATATCCTGATCAAGGTAGAACACCTCTCGCGCCGCTACGGCAACACCCTGGCGGTCAACCGCCTCAACTTCGAGGTCAAACGCGGCGAGGTGCTCGGTTTTCTCGGCCCCAATGGCGCCGGCAAGTCGACCACCATGCTGATGCTCAGCGGCAACCTCGCCCCCAGCAGCGGCGCCATCACCATCAACGGCATCGACCTGCTGGAGGAGCCGAAGGCGGCAAAACTGGCCCTCGGTTTCCTGCCGGAGCAGCCGCCGCTCTACCGCGAGCTGACGGTGGATGAGTTCCTTGACTACTGCGCCCGCCTCAACCGCATCGACAAGGGCAAGATTGCCGCCGCCGTGGATCAGGCCAAACAGCGTTGCGGCCTTACCGCGGTAAGCAAGCGGCTCATCAACAACCTCTCCAAGGGCTACCAGCAGCGGGTCGGCATCGCCCAGGCGATCATCCACTCCCCCGACGTGGTGATCCTCGATGAGCCCACCGTCGGCCTCGATCCGATTCAAATCCGCGAGATCCGCCAGCTGATCCGCGACATTGGCACCGAGCACAGCGTCATCCTCTCCACCCACATCCTCCCCGAGGTGCAGGCCACCTGCGACCGGGTGCAGATCATCCATAACGGCGAACTGGTGTTGAGCGACACCATCGACGGTCTCACCCAGCGTATGCAGAGTTCCAGTCTGGTGGTGGCGCTGCGCCAGCCGCCCGCCCTCGCGGAGTTAGGCGCCATCGCGGGGATCAGCGCCGTCGAGCCACTGGAGGGGGGGCGCCTGCGCCTCAGCCACGCACCGCAACTCAACCCCTCGGAGCGGGTCGTCGAGCGCGCCGTGGCCGAAGGGTGGGGCCTCTACGAACTTACCCCCGAGCGCCTCTCGCTGGAGGATGTCTTCGTCAACATCACCACTACCGACACCGCCGCCGATACCACAGAGGAGGCCGCCGCATGATCCGCACCATCGCCGCGCGCGAGTTGCGCAGCCTCTTTCTCTCGCCGCTCGCCTGGTCGATCCTCGGGGTGGTGCTGTTCATCCTCGCCTACCTCTTCCTCGGCCAGCTCGACACCTACATCAGCTACCAGGCGCGGATCGCGATGATGGATAACCCGCCGGGGGTGACCGAGGTGATCGTCGCCCCCCTCTTCTCCAGCGCCACCATCATTCTGCTGCTGGTGATCCCGCTTATCACCATGCGCCTGGTAAGCGAGGAGCGGCGCGCCCGCACCCTGCCGCTGCTCCTCTCCGCCCCGGTCTCGATGAGCGAGATCATCCTGGGCAAATACCTCGGCATCCTCGGCTTCCTGGGCATCATGCTGGGACTCATCACCCTGATGCCGCTCTCGCTGCTGATGCTGGGTACCCTCGACTTTGGCCTGCTCGCCTCCAACCTGCTGGGGCTAGGGCTGATGCTCGGCGCCTTCGCCGCGGCGGGGCTCTTCATGTCGACCCTCACCGCCCAGCCGACAGTGGCGGCGGTGACCAGTTTCGGCCTGCTGCTGCTGCTCTGGATCATCAACTGGGCGGGTGCGGGGGCGGGGCAGAGCGTCCTCGCCTACCTCTCCTTGCAGGGCCACTACGAGGCGCTGCTCAAGGGGCTCTTCAACAGCTCGGATGTGGTCTATTACCTGCTCTTCATCCTCACCTTTCTGGTCCTGAGCATCCGCCGCCTGGATGCCGATCGTCTGCAGCATTAACGGGAAGCATTAACCGATGGAAGTCAGTACACAATCGCGCCGCGCGCTACGGTTCCAGAGCTGGGCATTCGTGGTGCTCTTTCTCACCGTCATCGGCCTCCTTGCCTGGCTCAGCACCCGCTACAATATGGAGGCCGACTGGACCGCCAGCGGGCGCCACACCCTCTCCGCCGCCAGCACGGCGTTGCTCAAGCAGCTGGATGGGCCGGTCACCCTCACCTCCTTCAGCCGCGAGGATGACCTCTCCGGCCTGCGCAAGCGCACCCAGGAGCTGGTGGCACGCTACCGGCGGGTGAAGCCGGAGATCACCCTCAACTTCGTCGACCCCGACCTGGAGCCGGAGCGGGTGCGTGCCGCCGGCATCACCCTCGATGGTGAGCTGCTGCTGGAGTACGGCGGGCGGCGCGAGAACCTCAAGGCGATCGGTGAGCAGGCACTGACCAACGCCCTGCAACGCATGCTGCGCAGCGGCGAGCGGCGCGTGCTCTTTCTTGGCGGCCACGGCGAGCGCAAGATTGACGGCGAGGCCAACCACGACCTCGGCCAGTGGGGGCGCGCCCTCACCGAGCAGGGGTTCCGCTTCGCCGCCATCAACCTGAGCGTCGACCCCGCCATCCCCGCCGACACCGCGGTGCTGGTGCTCGCCAACCCGCAGACAGCACTGCTGCCGGGTGAACTGCAGCTGGTGCAGGAGTATCTGAACAACGGCGGCAACCTGCTCTGGCTCTCCGACCCGCAGGAGCAGAACAACACCGCCGCCCTGGCCGACCAGCTGGGGATCCACTTCCTCCCCGGCACTCTCGTCGACCCCACCGGGCAGATGCTCGGCATCGAACACCCCGCCTTCGTCATCGTCGCCGAGTACCCGGCCCACCCGGTGAGCGAGGCGCTCACCACCCTCACCCTCTTCCCCAAGGCCCACGCCATCGAGCTCATCGAGGAGAAGGTGGGGTGGCGCACCCTGCCACTACTCAACACCCTGCCGCGCAGCTGGGCCGAGCTTGGCAAACTGGAGGGTTCCATCGCCTTTGACGAGGGGGTGGAGCGCGCCGGCCCGCTCACCATCGGCATGCTGTTGAGCCGTGACCTGGGTGAAGATGAGAAGCGGAAACAGCAGCGCGTGGCGGTGCTGGGCGACGGCGACTTTCTCGCCAACAGCTATCTGGGCAACGGCGCCAACCAGGAGCTAGGCAACCGCCTGCTCAACTGGCTGAGCCACGACGATAGCCACATCACCATCGCCCCGCGCACCTCACCCGACAGCCAGCTGGCGATCACCCCGATGCTGTCGATGCTGATCGGCTTTGGCTTCCTACTGGTGATCCCCGGGCTGCTGATCGGCAGCGGCCTTCTCATCTGGTGGCGACGGCGGGGAAGATAATGAACCAGCGCAACCTGCTAAACATCGGCCTGCTCGCCCTCATCGGCTTGCTGCTCCTGCTGGTGCTCTACGAGCCGGGTATCGAAAAACCGGCGGAACTCCCTCCCCTGCTGTCGCTCGACAAGGGGGCGATCCGGCAGATCGCCATTCGGCGCGACGGTCAGCAGGATATCGAGCTGCGGCTGGAGGAAGACGGCCAGTGGTGGATGGTGCAGCCGCTGCGTCACGCCGCCGATCCGTTTCGTATCGACTCGCTGCTGCGCATCAGCACTATCAAGTTCCTCACCCACTTTGGCGCCTCACCCGACAAACTCGCCGCCTACCAGCTGGAGAGTCCGCGCGTCACCCTAACCCTTAACGGCGCGACCACCATCGCCTTTGGCGGCAGCACGCCGCTCGATCAGCGCCGCTATGTTCTGGTCAACGGCCAGGTACACCTTATCAGCGACACCCTCTACTACCATCTCATCGGCTCCTTCCCCACCTTCCTGCGCAAACAGCTGCTGGACGAGGGGGTAAGCATTGAGGCGATCACCCTGCCGGAACTAAACGTGGCGTGGCAGGAGGGTGGTTGGCGGCTCGAACCGCGGCCGAAGGGCTTCTCCGCCGATCAGGTAACCCGACTTATCGACAACTGGAAACTTGCCTCGGCGCTGGAGATCAGGCCTTACGACGGCAGCGAGGGGAAGGTGGTTTCAATCAAAATTAGTGGCCACGAACGGCCCATTGAGTTTTTGCTCACCGCACAGGAACCCGACCTCATCCTCGCCCATCCGGAGAAGGGCGTGCAATACCACTTCGACAGCTCCAGCGTGAATAACCTGTTGCAGCTCCCCAACATGGGAGCGGCTGCCGGAGAGCCCGAAACCCTGGATAATGGCGATCCACACAACCACTAGGACACCTGTGGGAGCGGCATCCTTGCCGCGACGAGCATTCGGCCCGGGGACGGGCCTCCCACACCAGTAGTAACGTATGCCTGAACTCCCCGAGGTAGAAACCACCCGACGCGGCATCTCGCCGCACGTCAAAGGCCAAACCGTCCGCGATGTGATTGTGCGCCATCAGCAACTGCGCTGGCCGGTGCCGCGCGGGTTAAAGAAAACCCTGCAAGGGCAGCGTATCAACAGCGTCTCACGCCGCGCCAAATACCTACTGCTCGGCTTCGACCACGGCACCCTCATCCTGCATCTTGGGATGTCGGGGAGCCTGCGCATTATTGAAGAAGGTTTGGTCGCCGGGAAACACGACCACCTCGACATCCTCCTGGAGAGCGGCAAGGCGCTACGCCTCACCGACCCGCGCCGCTTTGGCGCCGTGCTATGGACACAAGACGATCCGAATGAACACGCACTACTCGCCCATCTTGGCCCCGAGCCACTCAGCGACGCCTTCACCCATGACACCCTCTTCCCGCGCTCGCGCGGGCGCAAGGGCCCGATCAAGCCATTCATCATGGAGGGCAGGGTGGTGGTGGGGGTCGGCAACATCTACGCCAGCGAGGCGCTGTTCCTCGCCGGCATCAATCCCAAGACTGTCGCCGGCAAGGTGAGCCGGGCGCGCTACGACAAGCTCGCCGCCGCCATCAAACAGGTGCTTGCCGCCGCCATCGCCCAGGGGGGCACCACGCTGCGCGACTTTGTCGGCGGCGACGGCAAACCGGGCTACTTCGCCCAGCAGCTGAACGTCTACGGACGGGAGGGGGAGGCATGCCACACCTGCGGCACCCCCATCAAACAGATCACCCAGGGGCAGCGCAGCAGCTACTACTGCCCCCGATGCCAGCATTAACCTGTGTCAAGTGAGAGCGCCGGCATCGGTGTTACTATCCCTCGCTCGCCACCCTGCCCACAAGAGATCGACCGATGAAGACGCTGCGCCTGCTCACCCTCCCCGCCCTGGTTTTCCTGCTGGCGGCCTGCTCTCCCCACCCTGGCGCCGGCAACTGGCAGGAGAGCGGCGAGGCCGAGCCGCAATTTATCACCGAGTTCACCCGTCTGGAGGTGAGTTATGAGGGACGGACCGACATCTTCAACCAGGAGAGGGCGCAGCGGGCGGCGGCGGGTGAAACCAACGGCGCCATCCGTCGCTGTTTCTGGCATGGGGTGGATGCGCAAACCATCGCGCTGAGCTGCGTACAGGCCGACGATACCGATATTGAGGAGAGTTACCAGCTGCGCGTAGACGGCGACAACACCACGGCCGAGTTGATCCAGGGAGAGACGGTGGTAGGACGCTTTGTGCGCGACCTGCCGACCGCAAGGTAGCAACGATACCCGGGCTGGCAGGCGGCCGAAATTCCGCTACAACGCCTCGATGGCGTAGGTGGCGCTCAACCGGTGCTGCGCGCCGGGGGCGATGGTGACCGTATCCTCGGCGGCGTTGGCGGTCTCGACACAGAGCATGTTGAGATAGCCTTCCGGCCCCAGATCCCCCATCTGTGCCCCCTTTTCCGCCCACGGCGTCCAGACCACGGTGGAACGGCTGCCACTGGCGCGAATCACGATACGCCGCTGCATGGCGGGGTCGCGGATCTCGCACTGGGACGGGGTATCGAGGTAGATGCGATCCACCTCGCCGCTGAAACTGACCGTCCCCTCCTGGGTAACCCGCGCAAAGGCGTTGACCTTGTCCAGATAGTCGCACCCCTGTAGCCCGTTCACCGTCACCCGACGCAGGTCTCCCACCTGGAAGTAGGTGTGCAGCGCCTCGCCGATCAGCAGCGCCTCGCTGCCGAGGTTGGTGGTAACCAGTTCGTGGCGCAGGGTTTTGCCGACGGTAATGATGTTGCGCACCGCACAGGGGTACGGCCACTGGCTACGAGTGAGCGACGAGGGGATGAGTTCAAACTCCAGGCGGGTCTCGCCGCCCGACAGCGCATCGACCTGATTGAGGCGCCACGGCACGGTGCGGGCAAAGCCGTGGGCCGGGAACCCCTTCTCACTCTCGTGTGGCCCGAACCAGGGCCAGCAGACCGGCACCCCGCCGCGAATCGATTTGCCCTCCGCCAGCTTCGCCTCCGGGCTGAGCCAGATCAGCGGCTGCGCCCCCGTGGGCTGGAAGCTCATCAGGTGCGCCCCCTGCATGGCGATGGTGGCGCCGGCGTGGGCGTTGCGCACCGTCGCCACCACAAAGCCGTTGGGCAGTTCGCTAAAAGAGAGGACGCCGTCGAGGCCGAAGCGTTGATTGAGATCTACCGCTGTTGTCATAAGTGAGTTCCTGTTGATTGGGTTATCTTACTGTCGGCTAGGGTCAGACACCGCTCAGGAGGCCTTTCGCGGCATACTGTCGCGACTCGCCAGCCACGCCAAAATGGGCTGCCACTGTTCAACATCGTGCCTGGCCAGCGAGGGGGGCAGCTCAAAGACCCCCATCCCTTTTTCCGCGGCACGGATATAGTTCTGGCTATCACGCAGCGAGGTGAGAAAGGGGATCTCCAGGCTGGCGAGAAAGCGCTCCAGAGAGCGATAGACGAGCGTATGCTCACGCACCCGGTTGGCGACCACCGCAACGCGGGTACGCTCGGCCGAGACCCTCCCCAGCAACAGCAGCTCCTCGATAAACCGTGCGGTGGCACGCATATCCATCGGCGAGGGGAGTACCGGGATAATCAGCGACTGCGCCAGCTTGACATACGGTTTCAACGCCTTGCCATGCACACCGGCCGGGGGGTCCATAATCAGGTAGCCACTCCCGTGCGGCAGCAGCAGCTCTCCCCCCTTGGCCTTGCAGGCCCCGATGCGCGCCAACGATTCGGGGCGCGCCGCCAGCCAGTCCAGACTGCTCGACTGGGCATCGAAATCCACCAGACTCACCCGCTCACCCGCCGTGGCGTAGTAACTGGCCAGATTGGTCGCCAGCGTGCTCTTTCCACACCCCCCCTTGGAGTTGAGTACCATCACCCTGCGCACCTGTTTCACCCTCCCCTGTATACGATTATCCCGCGTCCCTGAGTGTTGCCTTCCCCCTAGCCGTGGTGGTGGAGGCGATCCCCATCGGCGGGGATGATCACCGGGGTACACGCCTCGCCAGCGGCCAGTTGCAGCCCCTTGCGAAAGCACTCCGCCGCCCGCCCCGGCTCACCCGTCTGCTCCAGCAGCTGCCCCAGTTCGCAGTAACTCTCGGCGCGCGGCTCAAAACCGATACTCGCCTCCAGATAGCTGCGCCCCTTGCCCCAGAGCTTGTTGGCAAAGCAGAGGCGGGCCAGCGCCAGCAGCTGCTCCGGGTGCTGCCCATACTCGGTGAGCCACCTCTCGGCCAGTGTCAGTTGGCGTGCCGGCTCCTCCCCCTGTACCTGCCCGTAGAGACGGATCAGGGTGGGGTCCCAGCGATTTTTCAGATAGTCGCGCAGCTGCTTTTCGGCCTCGCCGTGAGCACCCAGTTTTATCAGGCGCAAGACGTAGTCATGGCGCAACGTTGCCGTCTCGCGCAGTGCCTTGGGGATCTCGTCCCAGCAGCGGTGCAGGGCATCGGGACGCTCACCGGCCAACTGCAGACGCTTGCTGTGAACACGGTGGCTGAGGGCCGCAGCCTCCTCCTGACTCAACAGATTCTGGCGCGTCAGCTCCGGGATCAACTCCAGCAGATCATCCCAACTTTCCAGGCGTTCGTAGATCTTGCGCAGCAGATGCAGAACATAGGCATGCTTGGGGGCAATGGTGCGCAGATGGCGCAGGGTGGCCAGCGCCTGCTCGGCCTGATCAGCGGAGAGCTGCACCTCGGCCTGGGTCAGACCCACTGCCAGTTCGGCATCGGGCATGCTCTGGTAGGCCTGTGACAGATAGTCATCACGACGTGCATCGGCCCCCTGTTTCTGTGCCGCCCGCGCCGCCCCCAGGTAATTGAGCAGCGGGGTATCGCTGCTGGCGGCGTAGCGGCTGAGAAAGCGTTCGGCGCGCGGCCAGTTCCCCTCGGCCAGCGCCAGCAGGCCCCGATTGGTAGCACGACGGGCACGCAGGGCACGCCGTTGGCGGCGCCAGTAGGCGAGCCTACCGGGCAGATGCAGGGTGCCAAAAAGCAGGCGCAGCACAAGGTAGAAGAGGACGAAGCCAATCGCAATGGCGAGCAGGAAGAGGCTCAGGCTGCTCTCCACCGACCAGCCGCCGTAGCTTAGCAGCAGGTAGCCGGGGTCATGCTGGGCCAGCAGAGTAAAGCCGACCGCCGCGGCCAGCACCAGCAGGGCAACGAGCAGCAGCCTCATGGCTGCGACTCCTCACCCTCTGCCCCATCGGCTGCGGCCGCACCCGCTACCGCAGGCCGGGCAGCGTGCAGCTGCTGACGCACTCCCTGCAGTGACGGCAGCTCGGGGGCAACGGGGAGTGTGGCCAGCTGCGTCAGGGAGGCCAGCATCTCTACTACGGCAGCGGCGCCGGTATCATAGTCGCGGTTCAGCAGCTCCACCGCCTCCTGCAGGCTGGCACTGAAGAGCGGCTGGTTGCGCGTCAGCACCGCCAGCCGGGCGCTTTGCAGTGCAAGGCGCAGCTCTGCCTGCGAGAGCTGACGCTGCTCGGTGGCCGGTAACGGACGCCCCCCCTCACCGCTGCGCCGGATGGTGACCAGCGACCTGAGATCCTGCCACACCAGGCGCCCCCAGTGGCGCAGCCGCTCGCCCAGCGGCGCGGCCTCGTTGGGCACGGTATCAGCAGGTTGGGGCGTGGTGGTGGCGTGCGCAAGCGGCGTGACAAAGGGTAGCCCCTCCAACATGCCAAGCACTGTGCCAAGGCGAGCGATCACGACAGCGGCGCCGCTCTCCTCCAGTGCCGTAAGTTGCTCAATCTGTGCCGCGATGTGCGCGGCCACACCGGCGTAGTGACCATTGCCATAGCGCGCCAGCTGTTCGTGTGCCTGGCGCAGGGCAGCGATGGCGCCGGGGAGGTCATGACTCAGCTGCAGGTGGTGGTCGGCCAGACGCAGCAGGTAGTCGACCTCGGCCAGGCTCCAGTCATGCTGCTGCAACGTGAGTTGCTGTCCCAGCGCGGGCAGGCTCCGCTCCAGTACAACCAACCGTTGCTCCACCTCGGCGTGGCGGTGCCCGGCCAGCTGCTCGATACGCTGCCTCTGCGCCGCCTCACTCTGCTCCACCACCTCCAGCAGCCGTTCGATACCCTGTTGCAGCACCCGACGCTCCTGTTCGGCGCCGAGATACTGTTGCCACACATAGTAACTCCCCCCCCCCGCCGCCAGGGCGAGCACCATTGCCAGAAAGGCGCCGCTGCTGCCGGAGCCTTGCGGCCTGGGGGCGGGCTTTTGTGTCTTTGCCTTTGGGGATGAATGGCGTGGTGCGGCGGCTGGCGTCTCTTCACTCATGGCTCTTTTCCAGTTCGATTACGGGGCGTTGTGCCCACTCGATTAGCGTGGCGACGATTGCCGCATCCCCCGCCAGCGGGGTGACGAGAACCTCGCGGCGAAAACCTAGCTGGCGCGCCCGTTGCGCAGCACGTTCACTCACCACCACCAGCGGTTTCTCATAGAGGGTGTCGCGTAGCGCCTGCGGGGTCAGCGTCACCAGATTGCCGAGCGCCTCGCCGCTGGTGAGGGTAATGATATCCGTGCGCTTCAGCCACTGCGTATCGGCGGGTGGAGGTGGTGGCGCGCGCCGGTAAACCTCGGCATAGTCGACCCGCGCACCGCGCTGGCGCAGCGTCTCGGCCAGCAGCTCGCGTCCCCCGCTGCCGCGGATGATGAGAATCCGCTTGCCGCTGACGTGTTGCAGCGGCTCAAGTTGCAGCAGTGCCTCGCTGTCGTAGCTCTCCCTGGGCACCAGGTCGGGGCGACGGCCACTTTGTTGACAGAGGGCGTTGGCGCTCCCCTTGCCGACGGTGGCGAGCAGCAGCGAGTCGAGCAGGCCGCCACTGCGCCGAATCGCGTCGAGGCCGAAGGTGACGGCATTGGGGCTGACAAAGATGGCGATCTGGTAGTCGCTGAGGTGGGCCAGGCGCTGGCGCAGCGCCGGGTCATCGCCGTTGTCGTGGATGACGAGCGCCGGCAGGCGTAGCGGCTCTCCCCCCGCCGCCTCAATCAGACGGCAGAGCGGTGCGGCCTGATGGGCAGGCCGGGTAACGAGTATGGTGAGTCCGCTTAACTCAGTTTTGGGCATAGACTTCGGCGAGGATCTCGCCGGCACCGCGAGCCAGCAGATCCTCGGCCAGCGCCACGCCCAGCTCCTCCGCCGCCTCGGGAAGGCCGCTCACGCTGCCACGGATGATGGCGCTGCCGTCGGGGTGGCCGACCAGCCCGTGCAGCACGATCACCCCATGCTCCAGTTCGGCATAGCCACCGATGGGCACCTGGCACCCCCCCTCCAGGCGGCGGTTCATCGCCCGTTCGGCCAGCACCCGCGCCTGGGTCTTGGGGTCGTTGAGGGCGAGGAGCATCAGGTTAAGCTCGTCATCATCGACACGGCACTCGATGCCGACCGCCCCCTGGCCACAGGCCGGCAGCAGGGTGGTGATGTCGAGCAGTTCGGTGATGCGCTCGGCCAGTTGCAGCCGCTTGAGGCCGGCGCCGGCGAGAATGATGGCGTCGTACTCGCCCTCGTCGAGCTTGCGCAGGCGGGTCTGCACGTTGCCGCGCAGGAACTTGATCTCAAGGTCGGGGCGGCGCGCCAGCAGCTGGCACTGACGGCGCATGCTGGAGGTACCCACCACCGCCCCCTGCGGCAGTTCGTCGAGGCTCTTGTAGCTGTTGGAGACAAAGGCGTCGCGTGGGTCCTCGCGCGGGCAGATCACCGGCAGGTGCAGCCCGGCGGGCAGCTCCATCGGCACATCCTTCATCGAGTGGACCGCGATATCGGCGTCACCCGCCAGCAGCCCCTCCTCCAACTCCTTGGTGAAGAGCCCCTTGCCGCCCACCTTGGCCAGCGGCACGTCGAGGATCTTGTCCCCCTGCGACTTCATCTTGATGAGCTCCACCTCCAGGCCGGGGTGGGCACTCTTCAGCGCGGTGGCGACATACTCGGCCTGCCACAGGGCGAGCAGGCTTTCACGGGTGGCGATGCGGATCACTTTTTTATTCATGGTCACTCTTGGTTGGCATTAGCCGGATGATATCGGAACCACCCCGGCATTATCGGGTCGTAATGGCGAATGTATGCCGATTCTACACATCCTTGCAACGCGGGCCTATTGCGGGATGATGGGGCACGGCCTATTCTTGTCCGTCCATTCACGGGAGCCGGGCCTCGATGGTGAAGTTAATACAAAACACTCTCCTCCATATTGCCCTGACATGCACGCTGGTTGGCAACCTGTTCGCCGCCGATAGCCACGATACAGTGACTATTGAAGAGGTAAGTGACTTCGCGCAGCTGGGGCGCACCCTGCACCAGCAGCGGCTACCCCTGGTGCTGATGCTCTCCTCCAGCCACTGCGGTTACTGCGTGCGGGTGGAGCAGGAGTTCCTCGGACCGATGCAGATCAGCGGCTATTACGCGGGACGGGCGCTGATTCGCAAGCTGACGATTGACCATGGCAACCTCGTGGTCGATTTCGATGGCCAGCGAATAGAGGCGAGCCGGCTGGCCCGGCGCTACAACGCCACGGTCACCCCCACCGTGCTCTTTCTCGATGGCGCGGGCCACCAACTGACGGCGAAGCGGGTCGGCCTGATGACCCCCGACTTTTACGGCGGCTATCTGGATGAGTCCATCACCACGGCCCTCGACCGGCTGCGCCGCGACCCGGCGCTGCGGGTCGAGTTTGGCGCCGCGATGAATTTCTAACTCATCTCCTTCAGCTGCCGCCGCACCTCGGCTACCAGGCGGCGGCTGATCTCCGGCCCACGCCCGATATCGCGCAGCGTCGCGTAGTGAACACCGTGGCTATCTCGCTCCAGCCCCGTGATCGCGCTGCGCGCCACCAGGGCGTTGCGGTGGACGCGGATCACCCGCTCGCCCAGCAGCTCCTCAAGCTGTTTCAGTGACTCCTCCAGCAACGCCTCGCGCTGGGCGAGGTGGGCGGTTACATACTTGTGATCGGCCTGATAGTAGAGGATCTCCTCCACCGGCAGCAGTTCAATGCGACCCTGTTTCTTCACCGTAAGGTGGGCCGGCCCCGCCAGCGGAATGCTGGCCGCTGGCGGGGTCAGCAGGCGTGCCGCCCGCTCCAGCGCCTGCGCCAGCCGCTCCCGGCGCACCGGCTTGACCAGATAATCGATTGCCTGCGCCTCGAAGGCCTCCAGCGCATGCTCGCCGTAGGCGGTGGTAAAGATCACCCGCGGCGGCTGCGGCAGGGTGGCGAGGTGACGCGCCACCGCCATCCCGTCCATCCCCGGCATACGGATATCAAGCAAAATGAGGTCGGGTTGCAAGGCGGCGGTGGCGCTCAGTGCCGCCTTGCCGTCGCCCGCCTCGCCGACCAGCTTCACCCCCTCCAGTTCGCGCAGCAGCCGCCGGAGGCGCTCGCGCGCCAGCGGCTCATCATCGACCAGCAACACCCGCATCAGGCACCCCCCTCGGCGGGCAGCGCGAGTTGCACCTCAAAACGTCCCTCGCCCTCGTGCAGGGCAAGAGTGGCACGTCCGCCGTAGTGGGCGTCGAGGCGGGCACGAATATTCTCCAGCGCGATGTGGCTGCCGCCACCGTGTCCCGCGCCTGGGGCGGGCAGTGGGTTAGCCACCGTGATCCGTAGCTCTCCCGCCTCGCGCTTAATGGTGATGGTGATGCTGCCCCCCTCGGGACGCGGTTCGATGCCATGGTAGACCGCATTCTCCACCAGCGGCTGCAGGATCAGCGGCGGCAACCGCAGCCTCTCGGCCCCCTCCTCCAGCTGCCACTCCAGCCGCAACCGCGCCCCCAGGCGCAATGACTCCATGTTGAGATAGCGGCGGGTGAGCGCCAGCTCCTCGGCCAGCGGGATAAACTGCTGCTCCTCACGCAGGGTGGCGCGGAAGAGATCGGCCAGGTCCAGCAGCGCCTCCTCCGCCTCGTCCGGCCGCTGGTGGATGAGACTGCTGATGGTGTTGAGGCTATTAAAGAGAAAGTGGGGCCGAATGCGTGCCTGCAACGCCTCCAGCCTGGCCCTCGCCTCGGCACGGATGCGCCGTCGCCACTGATGGCTGACATAGAAATAACGCAGGGTGAGGGCGCAGACGATGGCGGCGATGCCGAGGTTGTGCAGCAGAAATTCGCCACGGCTGGTGAGGGTATGGGGAAGGCCGGTCAGCTCCATGACCTCGAAGGCCGCCAGGCTCAGCAGGCCGATAACCAGCAGCAACAGCAGGTAACTCACCACCCCGGCGGCGGCATCGCTAAGGCGCGCCAGCGGACGGCGCGCCATGCAGAGCAGTGCCGCGCTCACCAGACCCGCCCACTGCATGAAGAGCGAGTAGAGGGCAAGCACGCCCCACAGCTCGTCACGGTGCGGCGCGGCGGCAAGGGTGAAGACAAAGGTGAGTAGCTCCACCAACACCACCACGGCAAAGACCGACGGCAGGCCGCAAAAGTCCGGCAGGAAAAAGGCCCTCTCCGCCCCCTGTCGCGCCGACCTCTGCGGTTTTGTTGCTGACGTCACCCCGGCCCCTCCCCTCTGACCTGCGTTAACCTGCCGCTACTCGCCTTGGCGCGCAGGAGTTCAGCCGTTCAACTCCCGTTCAACTCTTCGCCCACTCAAAGGCATCGGCGTAGCAGTGCCCCGACTCGACTCCCCTGGCGACCAGCGCCGCCCTGGCACTGTGTACCATCTGCGGATGGCCACAGGCGTAGAGCTCGAAACCGTGCAGACTGGTAAAGTCGGCAAAGTCGGCCAGCACCGCATCCTGCACATAACCGGTGCGACCCTCCCACTGCGCATCGGGGCGGGAGAGCACCGGGCGATACTCAATGTTGGCGTTATCACGGCCCCATTGCTGTGCCAGTTCATGCATATAGAGCCCCGCCTGGGTACGCGCCCCCCAGTAGAGGTAGATGCGCCGGTGGCTGTGCTCGGCGATGGCGTGTTCGATGATCCCCTTCACCGGGCCGAAGCCGGTGCCGGTAGCGAGCATGATGATGGGGCGCTCGGACTCCTCGCGCAGAAAGAAGCTGCCCAGCGGCCCCTCGATGCGCAGGATCTCGCCCACCGTCGTCTCGTCGAAGAGGTGGGTGGTGAAGGCGCCGCCCTCGATGTGGCGGATATGAAACTCCAGGGTCTGGTCGTTGTGCGGGGCGTTGGCGATGGAGAAGGCGCGCCGCCGTCCATCCTTGAGGATAAACTCCACATACTGACCGGCGAGGAACTGCAGGCGCTGCCCCTCGGGCAGGGTAAGATGCAGGCTCATCACCTCGTCGTTAAGCCGCTCCATGCGGGCAACCTTGGTCACCATGTTGCGCACCGGGATCTGCTCGACCTCACCCACCTCCTTGATCTCGACCGTGAGGTCACTGGTGGCACTGGCCACACAGAGCAGTGAGAGACGGTCCGCCTGCTCCGCCTCGCTCAGCGCCATCGGATCTTCGAGGTAACGGACCGAGCCATCAAGCAGCTTCGCCCGGCAGGCGCCACAGGCGCCACCGCGACAGCCATAGGGTAAAGCGAGGCCGTTGCGCAGCGCCGCGTCAAGGATCGTCTCGTCGCCTTCGGCGGTAAATTCGCGCCCACCGGGCAGCAGATGTATTGTAAAACTCATTAATCCTCCATCAGGATAAGGATCGCCGCACCATGACCCACCAAACCAGCACGAATTATTCACCACCAGGGGGCAAAGACAAACCGATGGCTGATGTTTTTATTGTTGGTTGTGGCAACATCGGCACACGCCTCGCGCGGCAGTGGGGCCAGCATAACCGATCCGTGGGCGCGCTGGCACGCTCCGCGGCCAGTGCCGAACGGTTGCGTGCACTGGGGGTGGAGCCGCACCGTGGCGATCTCGACGATGCCGCCACCCTGCACGATTTGCCGCTTGCCGGGAGCCTGCTCTACTACCTCGCCCCGCCACCCGGCACGGGCCAGCACGACAGCCGCATGCGCCACTTCGTCGCCGCCCTGGACAGTACCGCGCCGCCGCACCAGCTCATCTACCTCAGCACCAGCGGCGTCTATGGCGACTGCGCCGGGGCGTGGGTAACGGAGGAGCGACCCGTCAATCCCCAGGCGGCGCGCGCTCGGCGCCGGGTGGATGCGGAAACTGTATTGGGTCACTGGTGCGCGGCGCATGATGTGCCACTCACTATCCTGCGCGTGGCAGGGATCTACGGCCCGGAGAGGCTACCCATCGCCCGCCTTCAGCAAGGGAGACCGGTCGTGCGCGAGGAGGAGTGCGGTTATACCAATCGTATCCATCTGGAGGATCTGCTACAGGTCTGCATCGCGGCGGCGCGCCATGCCAGGGGGATCGCAATCTACAACGTCAGCGATGGCCACCCCGGCACCCTGAGCGGCTATTTTTTCGCGGTGGCCGATGCCCTGGGGATGGAGCGGCCCGTCGCCATCACCCTGGAGCAGGCACGCCGGCAACTGACCCCGGCGATGCTCTCCTATCTAAACGAATCACGCCGCCTCGATAACCGCAAACTGTTGCGGGAGCTGGGGGTCTCCCTCCGCTACCCGGATCTGCAGAGCGGGTTACGGGGGATCAGCGTAACCGGCGATAATTAACCATAGAGCAGGCCGGCTGCCACCTCATCGCGCTTCGTCTTGCCGTAGAGGCTCTCAATCAGGGTGAGGGCGAAGGCCATCGCGGTGCCAGGACCGCGCGAGGTGATCACCGTGCCGTCCCGCACCACCGCCTCCTCGCAATAGGTCACATCGGGCAGCGCCATCCGGTCCAGGGTGCCGGGGTAGCTGGTGGCCCGCTTGCCGTGCAGCACCCCGGCCCTGGCCAGCACCCGGGGGGCGGCGCAGATGGCGGCGGTGTAGCGCCCCGCCGCCGCCATCTTCTTGATCAGGGTCTGAATGCGCGGGTCATCGTTGAGATGGTCGGCGCCGGGCAGGCCACCCGGCAGCACCACCATATCGAAGTCACGCTTGAGCGCGGCATCAAGGGTCATCTCCGGTATCAGCACCACCCCACGCGAGGCGGTGACCGGCCCCGCCGTCAGGCCGGCACTCACCACCTCGGCCCCGGCCCGCACCAACAGGTCGATAATGGTTACTGCTTCGAGCTCTTCACACCCTGTTGCCAGGGGGACAAGGACGCTTGCCATAGCCTCTCTCTTTGCCCATCACGCTGGGCGATTAACTGTGAAACCGGGTGCAACGCCACCCCCTGCCCCTCCAGTGTAGGCAATAACAGCTCCAGCACCCGCAGGGTCTCGGGGTAGGGGTGGGCGATGGCCAGCGAGAAACCCACCGCCTTTGCCTGGCCGATAAAGCGGGCAAACTGACGGCGGATGGCCGCTTCGTCCGGTTCATGATCGAGAAAGATGTTGCGCCGCAGGCTGGGCAAGCGGTGCTCAATGGCCACCTTGAGGGCCACCGTCTGGCTGCTCGTGGTGCTGTCGACAAAGAAGAGGTCGCCGCGCTGTTGCAGCGCATCCATCAGCCACGCCATCTGTCCGGGGTGACGGGTGAGCAGGCTGCCCATGTGGTTGTTTACCCCGCGGGCATGGGGTACCGATGCCAGATTGGCGTGCAGCGTTCGTACAAAGGCGTTGTGTGTCATGTGCAGCGAGAGGCCGCCCGGCCCCATCGCCGCGCCACTGAGCGACTGCATCGGCTGGTGCAGCATCACCTCCTTGCCCAGGCTGTGTGCCAGCTCGGCAAAACGGGCGCTGAAGGGGGTTTGCGGCAAAATGGAATAGGTGACCTGGCCGGGCAGGGCGATGGCACGCAGCCCCTCGTTCAGGCGATCACCCAGGTCGTCGATAATAAGGGCGGCCAGCGGCCTGGGCGTGGGTGTGGAGGGGGTCTCCTCCGCGGCGGCCAGCGGCCGACCAAGCAGCAGCAGGATAGCGCCCAGCAGCAAGCCGTATCGTGCCACCATCCGGGTTAACAGTCCGTCAATTCGCTGTGCGCGACTGCAGGATGGTGAGCCCCTTGAGCAGGTTCAGCGCCTCGTTGAGGGCGTAATCCTTGCTGGCCAGCGACTCCTCCTCTGTACCCTTCTCCTTGTCACCCTGCGGCCTCTTCTTCACCGTGCCATTCTCCAGATGGCCGCTCAGGTCGGCCTCCTTGAGCACCTTGCCGTTGCGCTCCACCTTCTCCACCCGCAGCGGGTCAACCTTGATGTCGGGGACGATCCCCTCGGCCTGGATGGAACGCCCGGAGGGGGTGTAGTAGCGGGCGGTGGTGATCTTCACCGCCGACTGGTTGCTCATCGGGAAGATGGTCTGCACCGACCCCTTGCCAAAGCTCTGGTTGCCCATGATCACGGCCCGCTTGTGATCCTGCAGGGCGCCGGCGACGATCTCCGAGGCGGAGGCGGAGCCCTCGTTCACCAGCACCACCATCGGCGCGCCGTCGAGGATATCATCCGGGGTGGCGTTGAATTTCAGGGCGGCATCCTCGGCCCGCCCCTCGGTATAGACGATCAGCCCCTTCTTCAGGAAGGCGTCGGAGACGGCCACCGCCGCCCCCAGTACCCCGCCGGGGTTGTTGCGCAGATCCAGCACCAGGCCGTTGAGCGCGCCGCCATGCTCCTTCTTCAGCTCGGAGATCGCCTTGTGCACCTGCTCTCCGGTCTTGGTCTGGAAGCTGGTGATCCGCAGATAGCCAAACCCCCTCTCCAGGGTACGCGACTTGACGCTCTGTACCTTGATGATGTCACGGGTAATGGTCACTGTCAGCGGCGCATCCTCGCCCTCACGCACGATGGTGAGGACGATGTCGCTGCCCGGCTTGCCGCGCATCAGCTTGACCGCGTCGTTCAGACTCATTCCCTTCACCGGGGTGTCGTCGAGGCGGATGATGAGGTCACCGGCCATCACCCCGGCACGCTGCGCCGGGGTGTCGTCGATGGGCGAGACCACCTTGACGAAGCCATCCTCCATGCTCACCTCAATGCCCAGGCCACCGAACTCACCGCTGGTCCCCACCTGCAGCTCCTTGAACTCCTCCTTGTTGAGGTAGGCCGAGTGGGGATCGAGCCCGGCGAGCATGCCGCGAATCGCCCCCTCCAGCAACTGCTTGTCCTCCACCGTCTCGACATAGTCATCCTTCACCTTGCCAAAGACCTCACTGAAGGTGCGCAGCTCGTCCAGCGGCAGAATGGTGGCGGCGTGGTTGACCGTCTCACGTTCGGCGAAGACGCTGGTGCCCACCCCGAGGGTGATGCCAAAGACGATGCCCGCGCCGAGAACCAGCGAATAACCTAGTGATGACTTCATAATTGCTCCTGGGACGAATTGCCGTTGCCCTTGTCGACCGTTGCCCCTTGCGTTAACTGGCACGACCGCGGGTAATTGCAGGATAGTACTGTAAACGCCTGAATAACCAAAATGGTCTCGTCAGCGCCGGCACCAGCGTACCGGATCGGTGGGTTTGCCATCCTTGCGGATCTCGAAGTAGAGGGCGCTCTTTTCGATACCGCCACTGTTGCCGACGGCGGCGATGAGATCCCCACGCTCCACCCACTCCCCCGCCTCGCGATAGAGGCTCTGGTTGTGCCCGTAGAGGCTCATATAGCCATCGCCGTGGTCGATGATCAGCAGCAGGCCATAACCGCGCAACCAGTCGGCAAAGGCGACCCGCCCGTGCGACACGGCACGCACCTCCTGCCCCTCGCTGCCGGCGATCACCACCCCCTGCCAGCGCAGGCTGCCCACCCGGCGCGGCTCGCCATAGGCGACCAGGCGCTGCCCGCGGGTGGGCCACGGCAACTTGCCCTTAAGGCGGGCAAAGGGCTGATGGTTGCCCGGTTCGGCGGGGATATCCTCCAGCGCATCGGTGAGCGCCTTGAGCAGGGATTTCAGTTCGCTCTCGTCGGCCATCAACCCCGTCAGCTGCCGATCCTTGCCGCTGATCTCCGCCTGCAGACGTGCGACCACGCCTTGACGCTCCTGGCGCGATGCGCTCATCTCCCGCTGATCCTGCTCGCGTTGCCGGCGCAGTGCCTGCAGCCGTTCCGTTTCACTTTGCAGTGTACGCCGCACCTGCTCCAGCTCGGCAATGGTGCCGTTGAGGGCGGTGATGCGCTGGCTGCGCGCCTTGTTCAGGTAGTCGTAGTAGGTGAGGGTGCGGCCCACCGTGGAGGGATCCTGCTGATTGAGCAGGATCTTGAAATACTCCTGCCGTCCCATGGCATAGGCGGCGCGGATCTGCCCGCCCAGATAGCGGCGCTGCTCGGCAATGGAGGCCTGCAGCGTAGTGCGTCGCGCCTGCAGCCCTGCCAGCCGCTGCTCCTGCTCATCCAACTTCCGCTTGAGTTCATTGATGCCGCGGCCAATACGGCCAATCTGTCGCTCTACCCGGCGTAATTCGCCAAGCAAGGTATCGTAGCGACTGCGATCCTGCTGCAGCTCACCCTGCAGGCTGGCGATGCGCTGGCGCAACCGCTCCAGCTCGGCATAACGGCCCTGCACATCGCTGGTAGCCAGCAGCGGGCCACTGAGGCAGAGCAGCAGCGGGATCAGGACGTACCGTAACCGGCGCCGCACCCGGCTCACGCTACTCCTCGACCTTGGCGGGATACTCCACCAGGGCATGACCATTCATCTCCACCGGTTTTTCCAGCCCCAGCAGGAACAGCAGGGTGGGGGCGATATCGGCCAGGGTGCCCAAGTCGGCCATCAGCAGCTGCTGCCTGCCAACATAGATCAGCGGTACCGGGTTGGAGGTGTGCGCGGTGTGGGCCTGGCCGGTATCCTCACCGCGCATCTGCTCGGCGTTGCCGTGGTCGGCGGTGATCAATATCTCACCATCCATCTTCTCCACCGCGCTCACCACCTGCCCCAGACAGCTATCCAGCACCTCCAGCGCCGCCACCGTCGCCTCGAAGTTGCCGGTGTGGCCCACCATGTCGGGATTGGCGTAGTTGCAGATGATCACATCGTACTTGCCCCCCTCAATCGCCGCCACCAGCTGCTCGGTGAGCTGCGGGGCGCTCATCTGCGGCTGCAGGTCATAGGTGGCCACCTGCGGCGAGGGGACGAGGATACGATCCTCCGAATCGAACGGCTCCTCGCGTCCGCCATTGAAGAAGAAGGTGACATGGGCGTACTTCTCGGTCTCGGCGATACGCAGCTGGTGCAGCCCCAGTTGCGAGATGTACTCGCCAAAGACATTCACCAGCCGCTCCGGCGGAAAGGCGACCGGTACGGCATAATCGGCGCTGTACTCCGTAAGGCTGACGAACATCCCCAGCTCTGGCTTGAAGGCGCGCTCGAAGGCATCAAAATCGGGCTCGACGAAGGGGCGGGTGATCTGGCGTGCGCGATCGGAGCGGTAGTTCATGAAGACCACCACATCGCCATCGCGCACACAGGCCTGCTCGGCCCCCGCGGGCTGGATCACGGTGGCCTGCACAAACTCATCGGTCTCGCCCCGCGCATAGGCCATCTCCAGGGCACTCAGCGGATCGGAGGCGACAAACTCGCTGCGGCAGCCGGTGATAAGGTCGTAGGCGGCCTGAATGCGCGGCCAGCGGTGGTCGCGGTCCATGGCGTAGTAGCGGCCGATCACCGAGGCGATGCGCCCTGTGCCCAGTTCGTCAAACACCGTCTGCATGACGGCAAGCGACTCGGTCGCGCTTTTTGGCGGGGTATCACGACCGTCAAGAAAGGCGTGCAGATAGACCCGCTCCACCCCGCGCTCGACCGCCAGCCGCACCATGGCGTGGATATGCTCCTCGTGGCTGTGTACCCCGCCGGGAGAGAGCAGGCCGAGGATATGCAACGCCTTGCCGCTGTCGCGCGCCTTGTCCACCGCCTCGGTGAGGGTGGCATTGGTATAGAAGGAACCGGTCTTGATGGCGCGGCTGACGCGCGTGAACTCCTGGTAGACCACGCGCCCGGCACCGAGATTGAGGTGGCCCACCTCGGAGTTGCCCATCTGCCCGCCGGGAAGCCCCACCTCGGCACCTGAGCAACGCACCAGGGTATGAGGGCGCTCACTCCACAACCTGTCCCAGACCGGGGTGCGAGCGGCATGGATGGCGTTATAGTCGGTTTTCTCGCTATAGCCCCAGCCATCCAGGATGACCAGGAGGAGGGGGAGGTGACGCTCAACAGAGGGCATAGTGTATAAACCAATCCAGTTTTGTTGCGACTGCAACCGGCAGCCGGTCTAGTTTGTCCAGGTAGCCGCTACCATGAACCGTCGTTTTCCGGGACAAATTATCTTATTCCAACATTACCTTATTCGAATAAGCTCTTTCCAATCGTGCGTTTATTGTATAATGTTTTGCTGATATTGGCAGCACCGCCCGAACCGGGCGGCGGATACGGCCATTACTATTACGGCCACCTTTGACTAGCGCATTCTGGATCACAACATGACAGAACAAGATACGATTGGTTTAATCACCCGGGATGAAGACATTGACCGCGCCTCGCGTTCACTCAAGGCGATGTCGCACCCGCTACGCCTGAAGATCCTCTGCACCCTGGGGGATCAGGAGGTCAGCGTGCAGGATATCGTCGAGCGCGTCGGCACCTCGCAGAGCAACATCTCGCAGCACCTGGCCATCCTGCGTGACAAGGGGATCCTCTCCTCACGCAAGGACGCCAACCGCGTCTTCTACAAGGTGGTGGACAACCGCACCCTGCAGCTCATCGGCATGATGCGTAACGTCTTCTGCACCATGGCCTGAGCCTTCCCACCCCCACTTCAGCAAACAGGCATTACATGTCACAGTATTACGAATTCGCCACCAACCACTGGGATCTCTTCATCGCCCTGCCGATCATCATCGCCATGCTGCTGCACAACCTGTTTGGCGCTCGCCTGCGCGGTTATAAACCGATCGAGCCTAGCGACGCGGTACGCATCATCAACCATGAAGGGGCGCTGGTGCTGGACGTGCGCGAGGAGAAGGAGTATGTCGAGGGCCACATTCTCGACTCGCTGCACATCCCGCTGGGCAAACTGGGCGAGCGCCTGAGCGAGCTGGCCAACACCCGTGAAAAATCGATTATAGTAAGCTGCCGCAGCGGCCACCGCTCGGCCAACGCCTGTGCCCGGCTGCGCAAAGAGGGTTTCAGCACCGTCTACAATCTCAGCGGCGGCGTGCTGGCCTGGCAAAAGGCCGGCCTGCCGCTGCAGAAACCGCAGCCAACCAAGGGAAAAAAACGCAAATAGGTAATCAACCATGCCAAATGTTGTGCTCTACACCACCGAACACTGCCCCTACTGCGTGCGCGCCCGTAACCTGCTCGACAGAAAACAGGTCAAGTACACCGATATTCGCATCGACGCCGAGCCACAGCGCCGCGCCGAAATGATCGCCCGCGCCAACGGCGGCTCCAGCGTGCCGCAGATCTTCATCGACGATTTCCACGTCGGCGGCTTTGACGACCTGGCCGAGCTGGACGTACTGGACGAGCTCGACGAAAAGCTCGGCCTGAGCTGATCCCGCCCGCCGCCATGAGCGACCCGCTACACATCGTCTGTCCCCACTGTCACGGCGTCAACCGCCTGCCTGTTGCCAAGCTGAGCGCGGGCGGGCATTGCGGCAAGTGCAAACAGCCGCTGTTCGATGGCCAGCCGGTGGCACTGACGCAGGCCACCTTCGCCACCCACCTCCAGCGCAACGACATCCCGCTGCTGGTCGACTTCTGGGCCCCCTGGTGCGGCCCCTGCAAGATGATGGCCCCGGTCTTTGCACAGGCCGCCGCGCAGCTGCAGCCGCAGGTGCGCCTCGCCAAGGTCAATACCGAGGAGGAACAGGGGCTGGCGGCACAGCATGCCATCCGCAGCATCCCCACCCTGGCGCTGTTCAGGGGTGGCCAGGAGATCGCCCGGATAGCCGGGGCGCTGGATCTGCCACGGCTCATCGCCTGGACCCGGCAACACCTTTAAACTTCACAATACATAAACCGCGCCGCCACGGCGCCCTCGCAACCCACAGGAAAAATCATGGCCGAGAACACCACCCCCGAGCAGGGCGCACCGCAATTTGCCCTGCAACGCATCTATACCAAGGATATCTCCTTCGAGACCCCCCACTCGCCCGCCATCTTCACCGAACAGTGGGAACCCAAGGTCAACGTCGAGATCACCTCCGCCAACAAGCTGCTGCAGGAGGGGCTGTTCGAGGTGGTGCTATCGCTTACCGTCACCACCAGGATCGGCGACAAGACCGCCTACCTGGCCGAGGTCAAGCAGGCCGGCATCTTCCTCCTCAACGGCTTCAACGAGCAGGAGATGGGCGGCATGCTCAACAGCTACTGCCCCAACACCCTCTTCCCCTTCGCCCGCGAGGTGATCTCGGACCTGGTGAGCAAGGGGAGCTTCCCGCAGATGCTGCTCGCCCCCATCAACTTCGACGCCCTCTACGGGCAGCACCTGCAACAGCAGGCAGCCAAGCAGGCGGGCGGCGAGGGCGGGGAACAGCCGGTCCACTAACGCGACAGCCACCACCATGGACCACTCCTGCGATGCGCGCATTGCCGTCCTCGGTGCCGGCTCCTGGGGCAGCGCCCTGGCCATCCAACTGGCGCGTAACGGCGTTACCACCCTGTTATGGGGACGTGACGGCGAGGCGCTGGCGCAGATGGCGGTGGAGCGGCGCAACGCCCGTTATCTGCCGGATTCTCCCTTCCCCGAGCGGCTGACCCCGGCGGCGGATCTGGCGGCAACACTGGCGCTGGCCGACCATGTGCTGCTGGCGGTACCCAGCCACGCCTTTCGCGACACCCTCAAAGCCATCGCCCCGCGGCTCAAGCCCGGCAGCCACCTCGGCTGGGCCACCAAGGGGCTGGAACCGGGCAGCCGCAAGATGCTGCATCAGGTGATCGCCGAGGAGCTGGGTGAGGGGCAATCCTCTGCCGTGATCTCCGGCCCCACCTTCGCCGCCGAGGTGGCGCACGGCCTGCCCACCGCCGTCACCATCGCCGGCACCCCGGATGCCGCCGCGCTCTACACCGCCTGCCTGCACGGCGGCGCCTTTCGCGCCTACACCAGCAGCGATGTTACCGGGGTGGAGATCGGCGGCGCCTGCAAGAATGTGCTCGCCATCGCCACTGGCATTGCCGATGGCCTCGGCTTCGGCGCCAACACCCGCGCCGCCCTCATCACCCGCGGCCTGGCCGAGATGATGCGCCTGGGGGTGGGACTGGGCGGACAGGCGGAGACCTTCATGGGACTGGCCGGGCTGGGCGATCTGGTGCTCACCTGCACCGATGATCAGTCACGCAACCGTCGCGTCGGCCTGGCCCTGGGACGGGGGGAGGCGTTGGCCGAGGCACTCGCCGCCATCGGCCAGGCGGTGGAGGGGGTGAAGAGTGCCCCCGAGGTCTACCGCCTGGCACAAGAGCAGGGTGTCGA
Source organism: Gammaproteobacteria bacterium (assembly GCA_026196575.1). GTDB lineage: Bacteria > Pseudomonadota > Gammaproteobacteria > Thiohalomonadales > Thiohalomonadaceae > JAPHSX01. The sequence goes on from JAPHSX010000025.1 coordinate 32,680, forward strand.
GATGCCGATCACCGAACAGGTCTATCGCGTACTTCACGAGGGGCTCGCCCCGCAGCAAGCCGTAGAGGCCTTGCTGGGGCGTGAGCAGAGACCGGAAAACGGCTGACGCCCTGCTATAACGCCCCCGCAAACCCCAGCTGTCGCCACGCCTCGTAGACCAACACCGCCGCCGCGTTGGAGAGGTTGAGACTGCGGCTTTCGGGCCGCATCGGCAAGCGTAACAGCTGCTCCGGCGCCAGGCTGGCAAGCAGCGCCTGCGGCAAGCCACGTGTCTCGGGGCCGAACAGCAGCGCATCCCCCTCCTGATAACTCACCTCGCTGTAGTTGCGGCGGCCACGGGTGGTGCAGGCGTAGAGTTGCCGGGGCTGCTGCCGCGCCATAAAGGCCTCCAGCGTCGGGTAGAGCCGCACCTGGGCAAACTCATGGTAGTCGAGACCGGCGCGGCGCAGCCGCTTGTCGTCCAGCTCAAAACCGAGCGGCTCGATAAGATGAAGCTGGCTGCCGGTATTGGCGCAGAGACGGATGATGTTACCGGTATTTGGCGGGATCTCCGGCTGGTAGAGGACCACGTGCAACATGCGTTAGAACCCCCGCCCGCTAAGGTAGCGCGTCGGCGAATCATGTAGAATCGCCATTTTTACCACTGCGTCAGGTGAGGCGATGAACAAGGCAGACAAGGCCATGCTGGCCGTTGATTTCTGTGGCATGCGGTTTGATACCCCGTTGGTGCTGCTCTCCGGCTGCGTCGGTTTCGGCGAAGAGTATACGCGGGTAGCGGGCTTTTCCAACCGCGATGTCGGCGCCGTCTGCCTCAAGGGGACCACCCTGGAGCCGCGCCTCGGCAACCCGCCTCACCGCATCTACGAGACCCCGATGGGGATGCTCAACGCCATCGGCCTGCAGAATCCCGGCGCCCGCCATGTGATCGACAAGATCCTCCCCACCCTCGACTTCGGGGAGACCCGCTTCATCGCCAACATCTCCGGCTCCACCGTCGAGGAGTACGCCGAGGTGGCGCGGCTGTTCAATGATTCGCCTATCGACGCCATCGAGATCAACATCTCCTGCCCCAACGTCAAGGCGGGCGGTGTCGCCTTCGGCAACGACCCCGAGATGTCGGCCCGCGTGGTGGAGGCGGTGCGCGCCGCCAGCGACAAGCCGCTCATCACCAAGCTCTCGCCCAACCAGACCGATATTGCCGGCAATGCGCGACGCTGCATCGAGGCGGGCACCGACGCCTTTGCGGTGATCAACACCCTGATGGGGATGGCCATCGACATCGAGAGCCGCGCCCCCATCCTTGGCAACAACCAGGGGGGACTCTCGGGACCTGCGATAAAACCGGTGGCCCTGCTCAAGACCCATCAGGTCTATCAGGCGTGCCGCGACCACGCCATCCCAATCATCGGCCAGGGCGGCATCGCCAGCGCCGAGGATGCCATCGAATTTATCATTGCCGGGGCCAGCGCCGTCGGCATCGGCACCGCGCTCTTTTACGACCCGCTCATCTGCAGCCGCATCAACCAGGGGATCGCCGACTACCTCAAGCGCCACGGCATGAGCGAGGTGTCGCAGCTGGTGGGCACCCTCAGCCTCAACAGCGCCGTCACGCCCGCCTGTGGTTGCGGCAAATAAGTTCGCCGCCACTTTGTAACTTGCGCTAAATTGGCATAAATTTTCGGCAATCGGGCGCGAGCTAAACGCCCTCTCCATTTTGCCCTGACGGAGGGAACATGCTTCCACGGAAAAAGATCCGCATCGGCGACCTGCTGGTCGAGCACAAGATCATCTCGGAAAACCAGCTGATGACGGCGCTGGCCGATCAGAAAAAGAGCGGCCACAAACTGGGGCGCGCCCTGATTGAGTTGGGCTTTCTCGGCGAGGATCAGCTGCTGGAGTTTCTCTCGCGCCAGCTGCAGATCCCCTACATCGACCTCAAGCACTACAAATACAGACCCGAGACCGTGCGTCTGGTGCCGGAGACCATCGCGCGGCGCTTTCGCATCATCGCCCTGGACGATAGCCAGGAGGCGGTGCTGGTCGGCATGGCCGACCCCACCGATATCTTTGCCTACGATGAGCTGGCGCGCATCCTGAAAAAGCCGATCCGCCAGGCAGTGGTGCGCGAGGGCGAGCTGCTGCGCACCATCGACAGCGTCTATCGCAAGACCGAGGAGATCTCCTCACTGGCCGAGGAGCTGAACGAGGAGCTGTCGGAGACCGACTTCAACTTCGATGAGCTGCTGCAGAGCAGCGATGTCAGCGAGGCGCCGGTGGTCAAGCTGCTGCAGTCGGTGTTCGAGGACGCCGTACAGATCGGCGCCTCCGACATTCACATCGAACCCGACGAGTATGTGCTGCGCATCCGCCAGCGCATCGACGGCGTGCTGCACGAACAGGAGATGAAGGAGCGGCGCATCGCCGGTGCGCTGGTCTCCCGCCTCAAGCTGATGGGGGGGCTCGACATCTCCGAGCGCCGCCTGCCGCAAGATGGGCGCTTCAACATTCGCGTCAAGGACAAGCCGATCGACGTGCGCCTCTCCACCATGCCGATTCAGCACGGCGAATCGGTGGTGATGCGCCTGCTCGACCAGAGCGGCGGCAACCTCAATCTGGAGACCATCGGCATGCCCGAGCGGCTGCTGCGCCGCTTTCGGCGCAACATCCACAAGCCCCACGGCATGGTGCTGGTGACCGGCCCCACCGGCAGCGGCAAGACCACCACCCTCTACGGCGCACTCAATGAGCTCAATGCCCCGGAGAAGAAGATCATCACCGTGGAAGACCCGGTCGAGTACCGCCTGGCGCGCATCAACCAGGTGCAGGTCAACAGCAAGATCGGCCTGAGCTTCGCCAATGTCCTGCGCACCGCGCTGCGCCAGGACCCGGACATTGTGCTGGTGGGCGAGATCCGCGATCAGGAGACCGCCGAAATTGCCCTGCGCGCCTCCATCACCGGCCACCTGGTACTCTCCACCCTGCACACCAACGACGCAGTCTCCACCGCCATTCGCCTTATCGACATGGGCATTCCCGGCTACATGGTCGCCACCTCGCTGGAGGCGATCGTGGCGCAACGCCTGCTGCGGCGCATCTGCGAGGGCTGTATCAGCAACTACGAGCCGAGCGTGCAGGAGCGCGCTTGGCTGAAAAAGATGCTGCCCGAGGGGTTCGCGCAGCTGCAACTGCGCCACGGCAGCGGCTGCCCGCACTGCAACAACACCGGCTATCGCGGCCGTATTGGCGTCTTTGAACTGCTGGAGCTGGACGAGCCGATGGCCGATGCCCTGCGCCGCAACGACTCCAGCGCCTTCGCCAAGGCGGCAGCGGCCAGCCCCAACTTCCGCTCCCTCACCCGCAACGCGCTCGATTTTGCCAGCGACGGCATCACCACGCTGGCCGAGGTGCTGCGCATCTCCAGCGACGATGAGGCGTTTGCCGCCAACGCCGAAATCGCCACCGCAACCACGGGTACCGACTGATGCCACTCTTTGCCTACCGGGCACGCAACAGCCGTGGGGACATGGTCAAGGGCGAGATCGAGGCGGCCTCCGCCGAGAGCGTCGCCGCGCAACTGCTCAACAGCAGCATCACGCCGATAGAGATCACACCGACCCAGGCAAAAAAGGATCTCCTCGGCAACCTCAAGGTCAAACTCGCCAGCAGCAAACCGACGCTCGACGACCTGATCCTCTTCTGCCGCCAGATGTACACCCTCAACAAGGCGGGCGTGCCCATTATTCGCGGCATCACCGGCCTGCAGGAGACCACCCGCAACATCCTGCTGGCGCAGGCCCTCAAACGCATCCTGCTGGAGCTGGAGTCCGGCCGCGAGCTCTCCACCGCGATGGCGCAGCAGGGCGATATCTTCTCCTCGCTGATGATCAGCATGGTCAAGGTGGGGGAGAACACCGGCAAGCTTGAAGAGGCCTTTTTGCAACTCTCCTCCTACCTTGAGCTGGAGCGCGACACCCGCAGCCGCATCAAGGCGGCATTGCGCTACCCCACCTTTGTCATCGTCGCCATCGCCCTGGCCATCGGCGTGGTCAATGTCTTCGTCATCCCCGCCTTTGCCGGCGTCTTCAAGGGGATGAACCTGGAACTGCCCTGGCAGACCCAGGCGCTGATCGGCCTCTCCGACTTCACCGTGGCCTACTGGCCCCACCTCCTCACCCTCCTCGCCGTGGTACTGCTCGGCTTTGGCAATTACATCAAGACCCCCGGCGGCAAATACAAGTGGGACAAGACCAAGCTACGCCTGCCCATCGTCGGCAATATCATCAAACGGGCCCTGCTCTCGCGCTTCGCCCGCACCTATGCCATGGCCAGCAAGAGCGGCGTGCCGCTCATCCAGACCCTCACCGTGATCTCGCGCGCGGTGGACAATGACTATGTGGCGGAAAAGGTGCTGAGCATGCGCAACGGCATCGAGCGCGGTGACTCCATGACCCGCACCGCGATGGCCACCGGCCTCTTCACCCCGCTGGTACTGCAGATGCTCAACGTCGGCGAGGAGACCGGCGCGGTCGACGAGATGATGGACGAGGTGGCCGACTTCTACGAGCGCGAGGTCGACTACGAACTGAAGGGGCTCAGCGCCGCCATCGAACCGATCCTCATCGTCGCCGTCGGCCTCCTGGTGCTCATCCTCGCCCTCGGCATCTTCCTGCCGATGTGGGAGATGACCAGCCTGGCCAAGCGGTAGTACCGTGACCCATAGGTCACGGCACTAGGAGCTGCACGATGCGCGCCCATGAACAAGATACCCGTCTGTTGCGCCTTATCGTGCTCGCCGTCCTGATCCTCATCTTTATCAGCATCGCCGCCAACCGCATCTGGGGGCTGCGCCTCGCCGCCGAGCGGGTCGGCGTGCTGCACACCGTGGGCAGCCTGCGCAGCGCCCTGGGGATGAAAATGAGTGAGGTGGTGGTCAGGGAGGGGGCGGCGGCACTGGTGGGGCTGCACCAGCACAATCCGATGCGCCTGTGGCAGCTGCCGCCCCCGAACTACCTCGGCGAATTCCACACCAGCGAGGCACCGCAGGAGCGGGGAATATGGTATTTCGACCTCGACCAGAGGATGCTGATCTACCGCGTGCGCTTTGCCGCACAGTTCAGCAGCAGCAACCCCCTGCACCCCGATCTGGCGCGCTACCAGCTGCGCGCCGACTATCACGACACCAATGGCAACGGCCAGTTTGACGCCGAACTGGAGACGCTCAGCGGCCTGGACCTGGTAGCGGCAGACCACTACAGTTGGCCCAGCGCAACGGGGCCGGACGCGGCCCGTCAACCTTAACGGTCAATGCAGACAATGGACAACGCCACCCTTTTCGCCATCCTGCAGGAGGCAACACTCCTCTTCCTCCTCATCGGCTCGCTCTTCGCGCTGCTGCTCGGCGTGCTCTTTTTACTCTCGCCGCAACAGGCCGCCATGTTCACCGGGCGCTACAACCGCTGGCTCTCGCTGCGCCGTCCCACCCGGCCGCTGGAGATCCCCCACCCCGTAGACCACACCCTCTACCACCATCACCGTCTCATCGGCCTCCTGCTCCTCCTCGCCGCCGGCTACATTCTCTACCGCTTTGGCTTCGACTACCGCCAGCAGGAGGCGGTCGCCCTCATCGCCGCCAGCCCGTGGCACCCCGCCCTGGTCGAGTGGTTGCTGGAGGCGCTGCTCTGGTTCCTTATCCCCTTCTCGCTGCTGCTGCTCCTGCTGGGCGGCGCCATGGCGCTCAAACCCTCCACCCTGAAGGGGCTGGAACAGCACGCCAACCGCTGGCTCTCCACCCGCAAACTGCTCCACCCGCTGGACAAACCCAACCTCTCCCTGGATCGCTGGAGCCAATCCCATCCCCGCCTCTTTGGCGCCCTCCTCACCCTCGCCGCCCTCTACAGCCTCACCCTGCTGCTCCTGCTGCTCCTCGCCTGAGGCCGCCAGCCCTCAAAGACAAAAGCAAATTCACATCCTTGCGGATTTCTGCTTAAATGGGCTGCGCGCTCACCTTTTTCCCTGTGTGGGCACCACGCACAAACAGTTAGTCCCGGGCCGCGGCCCCCCCGAACGGAGTAGACAATATGAAAGCGCAACAAGCAGGTTTCACCCTGATCGAACTGGTGATGGTGATCGTTATTCTTGGTATTCTGGCGGCTACGGCCGTTCCTAAATTTATCGATTTAAAAAGTGATGCAGAAGCCTCTGCCATTAAAGGGGTTGCCGGCGGTTTTGGCTCGGCATCGGCAGTCAACTATGCCGGCTGTTCACTCACAAACAATGTAGTAACCGCTAACAAGTGTGTCACCGTCGCCAAATGCTCAGATGTCTTGGACGTTGCCAATAGTGATATCACATCTCTGGGTCTAGTACGCTCTACCACCGCCTACAATTTGCTCGCTGACACCGCGGTGACAAACGGCACAACAGCAACATGTACGCTCGAAAAAGAAAAAACCTCGGGCGGTGCAGTGTGGACTGCCACATATCAAGTTATCGGCGCAGGCAACTAAAAGGCAGCAAAAGAAGTCTCCTTAAGGGTCAGAATTTTCTTCTGCATTAGCTTCCTGACCACCTTTAGAAAGCGGCGACTTAACAATCGCCGCTTTTTGTTTGTCCGGCCCACTGCCTCACGGATCGTGGCCGCCCGGGATCAGTCGAGTCGGGTGGAGACGAAGCTGCCCTGTTGCACCGCCTCTTGATCGGCACGCAGCTGCTGTTGCAGGGGCACGGCCCCCTCGGCGCTGGTCTGCCCCCACTGCTCGAAATAGACCAGTTCATCGAGGGGCAGGCGTGGCCGCCAGTTGGCGCTCTCCAGTTCGGGTTTGTCGAAAAAGTGCGAGACATAGCCGATGCACAGGTAGGCGATGGGGACGATGTGGCGGGGAATGGCCAATATGGTCTGCAGCTCCCGCTGATGAAAGATGCTGACCCACCCCACGCCCAGCCCTTCGGCGCGGGCCGCCAACCATAGATTCTGCACCGCGCAGACGCTGCTGTAGAGGTCCATGGTCTTCATGTGGGTTCGCCCCACCACCACCGGGCCGGCGCGCTCCCGATCACAGGTGATACAGAGATTGAGCGGCGCCTCCAGGATCCCCTCCAGCTTGAGACGCTGGTATACCTCGCGGCGTTCGTCATCGAACATCACGGCGGCCTCGGTATTGGCCGCCACGAAGGCGTCGTGGACCCGCTGCTTGAGCTGTGGCGAGTTGATCAGCAGAAAGTTCCAGGGTTGCATGAAACCGACCGACGGCGCGTGGTGGGCCGCCGTAAGGATACGGCTTAGCACGGCGGCGGGAACGGGATCCGGTTTGAATTGACCGCGCACGTCACGGCGTGTCAGCACGGCCTGATAGAGTCCGGCGCGCTGCTCATCGCAGAGGCGGTGTGGCGAGAGTGGGTTCTGGTTTTCCATGGTTAGTCCCCTTGTTTGGAAAAACCGGGAGCGCCTGACCATACGCGTCCTCTTATCCTGCGGGCCGGTCTTCTGACTCAGGTTCCTTTCGCCCAGACGCCTTCCCGGCCAGAGCCAGTGGCATTGTGTCTGAGCAATCACCTTCACAGCGTTGGGCACGTAGCGGGTTTGCACCGCTTTCCCGATTCTCCCGTAACGCATCACGGGCACCTGCAGGGATGACAGGCCCACTAGTACCGTGACCCATAAATTTCGACACAACCAGAGCCCCCCGGATGTGCCAGGACAAGGCGTAGCGCGCAGGCAATGGCCCAAGCCCTTGTCAAGCGCTGCAACGTGGGACTGGTGCATCCGGGGGGCTCCCTTCGGGCGAGCCGCTGACCGGCCATCTGCGGCGTTGCGCTTGCTTGAAAGGGGGTGGCCCTTCCGGCGCAACCGCGTCTTGCATCTGACCGGTCAGCGGCTCGCTGGTTATGCCGAAATTTATGGGTCACGGTACTAAAGGGTGGGCCGCGACTGGGATGGTAATTGGCGGACGGCGATGCGCGCAAGCAGTTAAATGCCGGTCACGCTGCCGCTATTATCCAGATCGATGGCGTGAGCGGCCGGTTCGCGCGGTAGCCCCGGCATGGTGACGATGTCACCGGTAAGTGCCAGCAGGTAGCCGGCCCCGGCGGCGATGCGCACCTGCTCCACCGGCAGGGTGAAGCCGTCGGGATGGCCGGGCCTTTTCGGGTCATCGGAGAGGGAGAGGTGGGTCTTGGCGATGCAGATCGGCAGGGTGTCGTAACCCAGGGCGGTGACCTGGGCCAGATCCCTGCGGGCGCTGCGGCTCAACTCGATCCCGGCCGCGCCGTAGATGGTGCGGGCGACGGCGCCGATCTTCTCCTGCGGTGACTGGGCGAGATCGTAGAGGTAGCGCACCGGCGGCGGTGGCTTTGCCGCCATCTCCATCACGGCGGCGGCCAATGCCTCGGCGCCGCGACCGCCCTCACGATAGGCAGTGGTACGGGCACAGTGCAGACCGCGCTCGCGGCACCCCTGCTCGATGGTCAGCAGCTCCTCCTCGCGGTCGGCATCAAAAACATTGATCGCGATCACCGGCTCAAAGCCGAAACAACGCACACTCGCCACGTGGTGGTCGAGGTGCTCCAGGCCACGCACGATCTCCTCTGGCGTACCATTGGCAGAGAGGCTGCCGCAGCCGTGAATGCGTAACGCCCTCACCGTCACTACCAGCACCACCGCATGGGGCCAGAGCCCGGAGCTGCGGCACTTGATGTCGAAGAACTTCTCCGCCCCCAGGTCGAAGCCGAAGCCCGCCTCGGTGACTACGTAGTCGGCCAGGGTGGCGGCGGTACGGGTCGCCACCACCGAGTTGCAGCCGTGGGCGATGTTGCCGAAGGGGCCGCCGTGTACCAGCGCCGGCACCCCCTCGGTCGACTGCACCAGGTTGGGCAGGCGGGCGTCATGCAGCAGGGCGGCCATCGCACCGGTGGCGTTCAGCTTGTCGGCGGTGACGGGGACACCGTCCCGATCAAACCCCACCAGGATCTGCCCCAGCCGTCTCTTGAGGTCGTCGATCCCCTCGGCGAGGGCGAGGATCGCCATCACCTCGGAGGCGGCGGTGATATCAAAACCGGCCTCGCGCGGCACGCCGTTGGCGCGCCCGCCGAGGCCGATCACCCCCTGGCGCAGCGCCCGGTCGTTGACATCGAGCACCCGCCGCCAGAAGAGCTGACGGTGCTCCAGGTCGAGGCCGCTGTGGTGGTGAATGACGTTGTCGATCATCGCCGCCAGCAGGTTGTGCGCCGCCCCCACCGCGTGGATATCGCCGGTAAAGTGCATGTTGATGCGGGTGGCCGGTTCCAGCTGACAGCGGCCGCCGCCGGTGCCACCCCCCTTGATGCCAAAGATGGGGCCGAGTGAGGGCTCGCGCAGGGCCAGGGCAACGCGTTGCCCGAGCCGTTGCATCCCCTGCGCCAGACCGATGGAGACGGTGGTCTTACCCTCGCCGGCGCGGGTCGGGTTGATTGCCGAGACCAGGATGATCCTGCCGCTGGGAGATGTGCCGGCTGGCGCTAAAACCTCACCTCTTAACTTCGCCATCTCATCGCCATAGATAAACAGTGACTCAGGCGAGAGCCCCAGCCGGGCGGCGGTCTCGATAATGGTGGCCATGAACGACTCCGTTGCGTGGAAATGGGTCTGTTTAGGTTAACGCAAAACCGCCCTCTCAGGCCGAGGCGTTGTGGCGGGTCTGCCATTCGGCGAGCGCCGCCGGTAAATTTCCCTCGGCACCGATGCGCTGCCAGAACTCGCTAAAATCCGTTTGTGCCTCTTCCAGCCTGAATGCCATCTTGTTGCTCTTGTCTTTAAGAAAGCATGCGATATTGGTCTCGACGGTAGCAAGATAATCGAGGGCGATGTCGTGGGCCGCGGGTGCGCCCTCCAGCTCCAGCAATATCCCCTCGCGATAGGCGTGCAGGATGCCGAATTCACTGCGGTGGGCGAAGCTTGCGGCGGTCGCCTCACGCTCACGGCTGAGGTGGACATAGAAGGCGTGGTCGCCATATTTTTGATCGAGACGGCCGAGGAACCAGCTGAGGCGGTTGTCGGCCTCGATGTGGTTGGCCGGGTAGTTGAGGCGCTGCGGGCCGATGAGTCCGCAGCGCGACTCATGCAGCGCGCTGTAGTTGCGAATGTGGCTACAGGCGCGGATGAAGGTGGTGGAGCCGCAGCGGCCGCTGTTGAGGATAAAGATGTTCATCAAGGGTTTGTCCCGCTAGCCAGCACGCCTTCCCAGCGCACTCGGTCGTCCTGGTAGCTGAGGAGGGCGCCAACGATCTGCTGCCGGCGCCGGGCGCGGTGCGCGCTAGAGCGGATCTGTCGATAACCTGCGGCGTCATCCCCGAAGTTGTCCTCCATATTGGTGATGAATCGCTGGAACTGCTCTCGGGTGGCCACCAGCGCTTCACCCTGTTGCCACCACTGATCACGCCCTTCAAACAGGGCGCGCAGGGCGGCGATCTGCTGCATGATCTCTCCATGGCGGGTAGTGTAGTTGTGTAACATCTCGGTCTCGACCTGCTGCACCAGCGCCTCAACCTCGGCCGCGCTCAGCACCGTTGCCGGGTAGCCCTGTGCGGTGAGCCGCTCCATCGAGAAGAGCATCACATCACCAAAAAACTGCCGCTCGAACTCGCCGCAGAGGTCGACCGTGTGCTGCTCGCGTTCGATCCCCGGACGAAACTCCGACTGGCCCGTCTCCTCCACGGTGCGCTTGTGCAGCATCGGCAGGTTGGCGGAGACAAATTTATCGCCAAGTTCCGCCTTGATGATGCGCCCCAGTACCGGACCTGCCATGCGCAGTTTTAATGTGGCGAAGGGGATGAAGTAGCGCAGTGCCGTGGCACGAAAACAGTAGTTGCCGGTGTAGACGGTACGCGCCGGGGTGATGCTCTCGGCCAGGGGGCGGTGTTCGTAGTAGCTCTTGCGTGTCGGGTGTTCGCCGTCGAAGAAGCGGTTGAGCTGGGCGGCGAAGTCGGTGAGGCAGGCAGCGTGGTCATGGTCACCCGCGAGGGTGCACCGGTAGTCGAAGGTCCCCCCCCTGGTCTTGAAACCGAACAGGTCGGCCATGTCGTGGTAGGCCGCATCATCACAGCTTTGCCGCGGCGTGCCATGAAAGTGGCAGGGGATGCTGGCCATGGTGTGGGCCATCGCGCCGAGGAAGGTGCTGACATCCGCGAGAAATCTGCCGGCCATCACGGCGGGGGAAACCGGCGGGTCACCCACCACCTTGCCGGTGAGAATGGCGACATCGCGCTCGCTGAAGATCCTGTCCAGCTGATAGAGGTAGTTGATGGCGTAGAGGTTGCGCTCGCCAGAGGGGGTTGCCACCTTGACCTGAAACTCCTGGTCGCTGTCGATGAAATAGATAAGGATATCGTCACGCCCCGCCACCATCTCGTTGAGCTTAAGGTAGGCGATGTTGCGCATCAGCGAGGCGCCCTTGTGGTAGAAGGCACTGACGGGGGTGTCGCCAATGATCGGCATCAGCCCGCTACGGCTGGCGCTATCAAGTCGATCCAGTTGCGCCAACTGCTCATGCTGACCGAAGTAGTGGCAGGTGAGGCCGCGTTGATCATAATCGGCGGCGATCTGGCGGTGACGTTCGATGTTGTCGCTCGCCTTGCTGTCGTCGGCGATCAGCACCTCGACCATGCGATAGCGTCCCGCCTCCTTGCCACCGTAGCCGAAGGTGTCACACAGCGTCAAGATACTGCCAAGACACGCAGCCAGCTGTTGCGGGCGGTCGGCCACCGGGATGACGATGATGAAGTGGTGGCACGGCTCATCGCCAGGGCGCTGCCGCTCCAGCTCACGAAACTGCTGCTGGTAGACGGCGAGCCGCTGCGCGTTATCGGGTTGCTGCCACAGCGCCGTTTCCAGTTGCTCAATCATGACACTTAGCGGCGCGAGGAGTAGTTGGGGAACTTGTCCTTGTTAATCACCATCTCGATGAGATTGATGCCGCCGCGCAGATCGTCCTCGGCAAACATCTGTTCAATATCCGCCTCCGATTCAAGCTTGCGATAGTGGATGCCGAAGGAGTGGGCCAGCGCCGCAAAGTCGGGGTTGATGAAATCGCAGTTGATGTAGCGCCCCTGGTAGTGCTGGTGCTGGTTCTTGCGTATCAGACCCATGGTGGCGTTGTTGAACAGCAGCACGTTGAGCGGCAGCCGGTAGTTGACCGCGGTCATCAGCTCCATGCAGCACATCTGAAAACCGCCGTCGCCGAGGATGGCGAAGGTGGGCTTGGGCTCGGCAAAACGGGCGCCGATGGCCGCCGGGATGGCATGGCCCAGCGAGGAGACGCCGGAGTTGGGGTGATAGCGGTTGCCGCTGGCCACCTGGAAGAAATTCTGCGCGAAGATGATGTTGTCGTCGAACACCACCGCGTCTTTCGGGAAGTGCTGCTCTAGGCTGGAGAAGAACCGCTTCACCAGCGAGAAACCCGACTGGAAGATCGCATAGTCGTTGTTGGCCGAGCCCTTCAGCTCGGCGATGCGTGCCCGCGTCGCGCTGCCGTCGCGCTGCTCCCCTTCAAGACGGCGCAGCAGGTCGTGCAGCACCTCGTTAATCTCGCCCTGTACCGCGATATCGGCCTGGAATACCTTGTCCAGCTGCTCGGGGTCGTTATCGATCTGCACCAGGGTGCGCTCGCCAAGCAGCCGCTGCTCCCACAGGTAGCTGGTGCGCTCGTTGAAACTGGCGCCGAGAAAGAGGATGAGGTCGGCGTGCTCCACCAGGTACTGGTAGGCGTGGCCGCTGGAGGTGACACCGAGGCTGCCAAGGGAGAGCGGCGAGCGCTCGTCGATCACCCCCTTGGCCTTGAGGCTGCTGGCAACCGGAATGGCCAGCTGCTCACTGAGCTGTATCACCTGTTGTTGTGCCCCGGAGCGGATCGCGCCGAAACCGGCGACGATCACCGGATTCCTTGCCGCCAGCAGCGCCTCGGCGATGGCGGCGGTAGAGTGTGAGGCGCCGTTCAGGCGGCGCGGCCGTCGGGTGGTGACGATCTCATCAAGAATGGCATCGTCCACCAGCTCGCTCTGCACGTTAAAGGGGAAGCTGAGCAGCACCGGGCCGGGGTTGGGGGAGAGCAGGATCTTCGAGGCGCGATTCAGTGCCTGCGCCAGGTAATCGGTGCGCTCGATGATGCGATTGTAGCGGGTGATCCCCTTGAACAGGGCGAGCTGGTCGATGCTGCCCCCCTCACCCGAG
>JAPHSX010000060.1 GCA_026196575.1 Gammaproteobacteria bacterium
GGCCTTCTTTACCGGGGCCTTCTTTGCCGGGGCCTTCTTCACGGCAATCTCTTTTGTTGCTGCTTTCTTGGGTGAAGCCTTCTTTGTTGCGCCCATTGTTGCACTCTCCTTTGTGGTAACTGCCTTGTTGGCATTCGGTTCCCGCGTCCCCTTGTCCACCACCGCACCGCTGGCGACTGGAGGCTTGCGCTGTCCCGGCTCCACGCCTTTCAGCACGGCACACAGGGTCTGGAATATCGCCTCTTTGCTCCCCTCGGCAGCAACGGTATACAGCTTGTTCTGGCGACGAAAGTAATCATGCACGGGTAGCGTCAAAACCTCGTACTGACGTAGTTTATTCTCGATGATCTCCTCCCTGTCATCGGCACCGTGCCGCAACACTCCGCCGCACTCATCGCAGCGGTCATCCAGCTTGGGCGGGGCAGTGTAGATGTTGAAGCCACGGCCGCATGAGCGGCAAGTACGCCGTCCAGTCAGGCGCTGCATCAAGGCGTCGAGCTCGATCTCCAGGTGAATCACCACATCGAGCGGCATCCCCATACTGAACAGCATGATATCGAACGCCTCAGCCTGCGGGATCGTGCGCGGGAAGCCCTCCAGGATAAAGCCATTGCCCACATCAGCCTGCTGCAGGCGCTCCTTGATAAGAGAGAGGAGTAACTCATCACTCACCCCCAGCCCAACCCCCATCGACTCCTTTGCCTCCAGCCCCAGCGGGGTGGCGGCCTGTATCGCGGCGCGCAGCAGGGCACCACTGGTAATGTGCGGCACCCCCAACTTGCGGGCGAGCCGCGCCGCCTGCGTACCCTTACCCGCTCCCGGCGCTCCCAATAGCACGATTCTCATGACGTCCCCTCAGTCCCTCGCGAGCATTCTTATTAACCCGGATATTTCACGAAGCACACATGCCCTCGCCTGCCCCGTTCTTGATCGCGGAGCGAACCTCCCCCTCCGCCTGGCGCATAAATGACACACCACTTTTGCGGGAAATAAGCTATGCAATCAATGTGTTGCGCGATCATCCTGTGCATTCATGAACCATCCCGGCAAGCCATACAGGACCTATTTGTTATTAAATTTTTTGCATGGTGGTATAGGCAAATTGCATTACCGTTACCTTCGGCAAGGGTTTAAGCTAATCCCACTTTTATGGTCAAGTCAAATGGCAATGGATTTGCGGGTAAGGACAAACGGGGCGCAACGCGGTAAGCTGCGCGTTTCCAGGATAACAACGCGAGTCACCATGTCAGCCATACCGGAATTCAGCGCAAACGAGCTGTGGATCATCCAGGACACCCTGAAACAGCGTTATCGTCGCGATATTGAGGTTGAACTGGTGGAGATCGAGATGCGCCTGAATCCGCACTCCACTGTACTTACCCCCTGTCCCGCCGCCTATTGGCAGGAGGATGGCGCCAACTTCGTCATCGTCAAAATCAGCGAGGGACACTACCGCTGCCAGTTTTTCTACCGCGTCCACCAACAGTATGGCACCGGCCGGGAGGAGTACACCGACCTTACCGAGTGCGTCGTCAACCTGCTACAGGTGCAGACGGACCACCAGCTGAATAATCCGGCCGAATAGCCGGAACCGTAACGATTAATTTGCCTGAGTTATAGGGAGACTGAGTTTTATGGCCAACAAAAAGATGAATGCCTTTTACGCGCAATCCGGTGGTGTTACCGCCGTGATCAACGCCTCCGCCGCCGGTGTCATCGAGACCGCGCGCAAGCACAAGGACAAGATCGGCAAGGTCTACGCCGGTCGTAACGGCATTATCGGTGCCCTGCTGGAGGATCTGGTCGATACCGGCAAGGAGTCCAAGAGCGCCATCGCCAACCTTAAGTACACCCCCTCCGGGGCCTTTGGCTCCTGTCGCTTCAAGCTGAAGAGCCTGGAGGCGAACAAGCGCGAGTATGAGCGGCTGATCGAGGTCTTCAAGGCCCACGACATCGGCTACTTCTTCTACAACGGCGGCGGCGACTCCGCCGATACCTGTTTCAAGGTCTCCCAGCTCTCCAAAAAGATGGGCTACCCCATTCAGGCGATTCACGTACCGAAGACCGTGGACAACGACCTGCCGATCACCGACAACTGCCCCGGCTTCGGCTCGGTGGCCAAATACATCGCCGTTGCCACCCGCGAGGCGAGCTTTGACGTACGCTCCATGTGCGCCACCTCCACCAAGGTCTTCGTGCTGGAGGTGATGGGCCGCCATGCCGGTTGGATCGCCGCTGCCGGTGCCCTGGCCGCCGATGCCGACCACGACATCCCGGTGGTCATCCTCTTCCCTGAGATCCCCTTCGATCGCACCAAGTTCATGGCCGCCGTCGATGCCAAGGTGAAGCAGTACGGCTACTGCTCGGTGGTGGTCTCCGAGGGGGTTGCCACTGCCGACGGCAAGTTCCTCGCCGACCAGGGGCTGAAGGACAACTTCGGCCACACCCAGCTGGGTGGCGTCGCCCCCGTCGTGGCTAACATGATCCGCGAAGACCTCGGCCTCAAGTACCACTGGGCGGTAGCGGACTATCTGCAACGCGCCGGCCGTCACATCGCCTCGAAAAACGATGTGGATCAAGCCTACGCCATGGGCAAGGCGGCCGTTGAGTTGGCCGTGCAGGGCAAGAACTCCGTAATGCCCACCGTGGTGCGCCTCTCCGACAAGCCCTACAAGTGGAAGGTGGGTGAAGCCCCCCTCTCCAAGGTGGCCAACGTCGAAAAGATGATGCCGAAAAGCTTCATCAGCAAGGACGGCTTTGGCATTACCCCCAAGTGCCGTGCCTATCTGGAGCCGCTGATTCAGGGCGAGGATTCACCAAAATACAAAAACGGTATGCCGCAATACACCACCCTGAAACTGGTGAGCGTACCGAAAAAGCTCGGCGATACCTTCGAGCTGTAACCGGTAAAAAGGAGGGGGGGGCGACCCCCCCCCCTCTTTTTGTTTTAATGACAAAAGTCACACACCAAAAATGAAACCAGTAACGGGAGGTAACACCATATGAGTACAGGTCTAATCTTCGCTCTTGCCTGCGCCCTGGCGGCGCTGGCCTACGGAGCGGTCTCGGTCAAGTGGATATTGGGCTTGCCCACCGGCAATGAGCGCATGCGTGAAATTGCCCAGGCAATCCAGGAGGGGGCCAAGGCCTATCTCAATCGCCAGTACACCACCATCGCCATCGTTGGTGGCATACTGCTGGTGGCCATCGCCATCTTCCTTGACGTACATACCGCCATCGGCTTTGCCATCGGCGCCATCCTCTCCGGCGCCGCCGGCTACATCGGCATGAACATCTCGGTTCGCGCCAACGTGCGCACCGCCGAGGCAGCCAACGGTGGCCTCAACGCGGCAATGCAGGTGGCCTTCCGCGGCGGCGCCATCACCGGCATGCTGGTGGTCGGCCTGGGGTTGCTCGGCGTTGCCGGCTACTACGCCCTGCTGGAGACGCTGCACCCCGGTGCGGATAACGTCCACCCGCTGATCGGTCTGGCCTTCGGTGGCTCACTCATCTCCATCTTCGCCCGTCTGGGCGGCGGCATCTTCACCAAGGGTGCCGACGTCGGCGCCGACATCGTCGGCAAGGTCGAGGCCGGCATCCCCGAGGATGACCCGCGCAACCCCGCCGTTATCGCCGACAACGTCGGTGACAACGTGGGTGACTGTGCCGGTATGGCCGCTGACCTGTTCGAGACCTATGCGGTCACCATCATCGCCACCATGCTGCTCGGTGGCCTGATGATCGCCAACTCCCCCGAGGCGGTACTCTACCCGCTGGTACTGGGTGGCGTCTCCATCATCGCCTCCATCATCGGCACCTTCTTCGTCAAGGTGCGCGAGGGTGGCAAGATCATGAACGCCCTCTATCGCGGCCTCATCGTCTCCGGCGTGCTGGCCGCTGTGGCCTTCTGGTTCGTTACCGACTCCATGATGGGCAAGGTCGCCATCGAAGGTGTAGCCAACACCTCCATGGCCCTGTTCGGCTCGGCCATGATCGGCCTGGTACTGACCGCCGCCATGGTGGTGATCACCGAGTACTACACCGCCACCGAATACCAGCCGGTACGTCACATCGCCGAGGCCTCTACCACCGGTGACGGCACCAACGTTATCGCCGGCCTGGGTGTATCGATGAAGTCCACCGCCGCGCCGGTACTTGCCGTCTGTGCCTCCATCTGGGGTGCTTACGACCTGGCCGGTCTCTACGGTATCGCCATCGCCGCCACCTCCATGCTCTCGATGACCGGTATCATCGTCGCCCTCGACGCCTACGGCCCCATCACCGACAACGCCGGTGGTATTGCCGAGATGTCCGAGCTGGATGAGAAGATCCGCAACATCACCGACCCGCTCGACGCCGTGGGCAACACCACCAAGGCCGTTACCAAGGGCTACGCCATCGGCTCCGCCGGTCTGGCCGCGCTGGTGCTGTTCGCCGACTACACCCATACTCTGGAATCGGCAGGCAAGGTGGTCTCCTTCGACCTCTCCAACCACATGGTAATCATCGGCCTCTTTATCGGCGGCCTGGTTCCCTACCTCTTCGGCGCCATGTCGATGGAGGCGGTGGGCCGCGCGGCTGGCGGTATCGTTAACGAGGTACGTCGCCAGTTCCGCGAGAAGCCCGGCATCATGGACTACAGCGAGAAGCCTGACTACGGCCGCGCCGTCGACATGCTGACCAAGGCAGCCATCAAGGAGATGATGATCCCCTCACTGCTGCCGATCGCCGTGCCAATTCTGGTCGGTCTGCTGCTTGGCGCCGAGGCACTGGGTGGTCTGCTCATCGGCACCATCATCACCGGTATCTTCGTTGCCATCTCCATGACCACCGGTGGTGGCGCCTGGGACAACGCCAAGAAGTACATCGAGGATGGTAACTTCGGCGGCAAGGGCTCTGACGCCCACAAGGCAGCGGTAACCGGTGACACCGTCGGCGATCCCTACAAGGATACCGCCGGCCCCGCCATCAACCCGCTGATCAAGATCATCAACATCGTGGCACTGATGATTGTACCGCTGCTCTAAGCGGCTGTTGGAACCGTTGTAACGGGTCGGGATGACCCGAAGAGAAAAGGCCGGCTATAATGACCGGCCTTTTTCTTTGTCTGTCACTTACTACAGGTAACCGCCATGAACCTCGACCGCGTCAGCTCCGGTAAAGACCTCCCGCACGAGATCAACGTCATTATCGAGATCCCGGCCCACTCCGACCCGGTGAAATACGAACTGGACAAGGAGACCGGTGCGATGTTCGTCGACCGCTTCATGTCCACCGCGATGCACTACCCGTGCAACTACGGTTATGTGCCGCACACCCTCTCCAGGGACGGCGACCCGGTCGACGTTCTGGTGCTGACCCCCTATCCGCTGATCCCCGGCTCGGTGATTCAGTGCCGCCCGGTCGGCGTGCTGAAGATGACCGACGAGTCAGGGGATGACGCCAAGATCCTCGCGGTACCGATCGACAAGCTCTGCAAGTCCTACCGCAAGGTGGCCAGCGTTCATGATATCCCGGAGGAAATGCTCAACCGCATCTCCCACTTCTTCGAGCACTACAAGGATCTGGACGAGGGCAAGTGGGTACGCGTCGGGGGCTGGGCCGACCTCGACGAGGCGAAGAAGGAGATCATGGATAGCGTACAGATGTACAAGGATGCACCGGAAAAACCCAACTTCTAACCACCCATTGAGCAAGGGAGAAGTGGCATCACTTTCCCCCGTTGCCTCCAGGACACACCATGAAGATCTGCATCGTTTCCGACAGTCACGACAACCGTCCCATGCTAACCCAGGCGGTGGGCGAGGCGAAGGCATGGGGGGCCGAGGCGGTACTGCACTGCGGAGACGTGGTGGCACCGACCGCCCTGCGCCCGCTACAGCAGTTCGGCCTGCCGGTGCATGTAATCCATGGCAACAACATCGGCGACACCTACGCCATGTTCATGCTGGTACAGGAGCCCAACTCAGTTATCCACTACCACGGTCAGGACGCCGGACTGGAGCTGGGCGGCAAGCGCATCTTTATCGTCCACTACCCCCACTACGCCGAGGCGATGGCGCTGACCGGCGACTGGGACATCGTCTGTTGCGGCCATGACCACCGCCCGGCGATCACCGAAATCGAGAACATCAAAAGGGGAAGGTGCCTGCTGCTCAACCCCGGCACCGTGGCCGGCATCGGCCCCTGCGCCAGCTACATCGTGGGCGACCTGCAGAGCATGCAATTTGAGATTCGGGAGATGGCCAAGCCGTAAAAACGGCTGGCGGTGCCGGATCCCCCGCCACTCACCTCGCCCGCCACTACCATCGCCACCGGTTTAACCCGCAGTTAACGGCTGGCAACCACGATCGGCTCCGCTGTCAGGGCACGGATCAGGATGCGGGTCTGCTCGCCAGCCAATGCGATCGCCCCACAACTGGCGTTACCGTAATAGCCACTGATCAGGGGCAACTGCTTGAGCAGCTTCTTGCTCTCGCGGTACGAAGCACCCTCCTCGTCAAGAAAGGTAATGTGCTCCGTGAGGCTGATGGAGACATGCAGTGCCCACTGCTTGGCGTCGAACAGATGCTGTTCATTGGTGCAATCCGCACCGGCATCACTCAGCACCGCCTCAAGCATGTAGAGCTGACCATACTTGGTTTCATCGCTAATCATGGTATTGAGGCTATTGCAGCCACTTAACAGTGCCGTGCTGAGAATGGCCGCAAGTGCAAGAAGGGAGTTTATCCGTAATGGGTTCATGATTTGAGATCCTTTCAGCAATAACCAAATTTGTATTTGTGGTATAGCCAAAACCATGCCAGAACGAAAAACCATTATATCCTGTTGTTTTCACTGCATTTTTTATACTGTAATTTTATCCCTCCCCTTGATTGAGACAAATTTTTGAGACACCACGCCTCAAGAGTGTCTCATTGAGACACTCTTGGGACGATTCACAAAGGAGATAGCAGCGAGGTCGCTAACGTGGCAATCCGCCAATCGGCTTAACAAGTCGTAACCCGACAACGCAAAGCAATGGAAAGCAGTGGGGCCAGAGTAACCTGCTCCGTAGGAGCGACTTCAGTCGCGAGTAGCGACCGCCTGTCTGTAATGCCACCGAGCAGCTTTACCCCAGAGGTAAAGGCAATCCTTGTGCAGCACAATTGCAACGTTAAGCGCCATGGCAAGGGCGATCACGATATCTGGTATAGCCGATCACCAAGCAATGCTTTCCGGTAGACTCAGAAATCAAATCGCGTCATACAGCCAACGGCGCAATGAAGCAGGCAGGCATTAACCACAAATTCTAAGCTACAGGCATCATTGCTTCCAAAAAGAAAAGTAACCGCCCCTCGGCTTCGGGCTGGTGGGCACGCAAGCCTTGCCCATCCCACATCCTGCGTCCCCCTCGGTAGGATGGGCAAAGGAGCGAGAGCGACGTGCCCATCAACGCGCCGCTCATCACTCTAGCCCCAGATCAGGCAGAGCATCAATCGCACAACCACCCCACTCCGGGGTATAGAGCCCCCGGTTTACAGCACGCCAAAATGAGCTGTAGCGCCAGGCTCCTGGCATGTCGACATAACCGTGCTTGAGGGGTTGTAGTGGATGTAATCCATGTGCCGCCGCCAGTCGTTTTCATCGCGGATGGTGTGCTCCCAATA
>JAPHSX010000067.1 GCA_026196575.1 Gammaproteobacteria bacterium
AGGGAGGCCCTTCAGTGTCTGGCGCACCAGAAAGGCGATACGAAACAGCAGGGTCTTCAGATCACCCTGCACGGCGGTCCCCCCCTCACCCTGAAGCAGACGGCTCTCAAAGAACATACCGGAGTTGTGCAGTGCCTGTTTCAGCCCCTCCGGGGTGGCCAGTTTCTCGTTGTTGGGCAGCAGGGTGAGCAGATTGCCGATCGCCTCACGGACGCCGGCTGGCAACGTCGGCAGGGCGGTCTGCTCGCTGGCGGCGGCAGGTAGGGTGGTGGCGAGGGTGCCCCCTGATGAGGCAAGGCGTGTCAGTTGGGTGAATAGTGGTTGCAGCGGCTGCTGCCGTGGCAGTATCTGGCGTAGCGCCTGTTGGGGTGTCCCAGGTGTCTCGCCCGGTGGGGTGAGCAGGCGCAGCACCAGCTGCCCCTCCCGCTGCTCCACCGTGACGGTGATCCGTGTTCCCTGCACCAGATGCAGGTCGCTCACCACCTTTAGTACGCGATCGTTGATGGTGAGAGTCAGGGTGCCATCGGCAGCGGTGCCCTGTACCTGGGCGCTTAACGTGGCACCGGGTGCAAGCGGCGGGGGGGGCGTATCACCCGACTGACGAGCGATGGTCAATAGTGGTTGCGGCAGCGTGGGTCTTGCGAAGATCTCCATCTGACGGCGTAACGCCATACCTCTGGCAGTGGTGAAGCTTATGTTGCAGTATATGCCAATGCCGACCTCAATTTGGAACTTTTCCCGCTCTGCAACCGGAACAGCCGCATGAACAATGGCGCGCTGAAGGGGTGGTATCTTCAGCTCGGGGGTGAGCGGCGTGGGCCGTTTCCGCCCTGGCAATTGAGTCGCTACCTGCTGTTGCAGCGGCTGGATCGCCAGAGCCTGGTGAGCCGGGATGGCGAGAGCTGGCGGCCCCTGGGAGAGCTGCTTGAACTGCAGCCGCACTATCGCCTCGCCATTGCCGATCTCCCTGCCCTGGAACGGCAGCGGCTGGAGGCGACCGAGCAGTGGGTGCTGACCCATCCTGCCCTGTTCAGGGGGGGGGCGGGTGGTGATGAGTCGGCCACCACCCACTTGCAGGCGGTACCGCGCAAGCCGCCCAATCGCCTGCTGGCTTATAGCGTGGTGGGGGTGTTGTTGCTGGCGGTGGCAGCCATTCCTTTTCTTATCCCGGCCCAGCCGCCGGAGGCAACGGCGCAATGTGACACCCCCCCCGCCCCGGGGGTGAACTGGAGTAACTGCCTGTTGTCCTCCAGTTACTTTCCCGATAGCGATCTTGGAGCGGCACTCCTGCACAACGTCAACCTGAGTTCATCCAATCTGGCCCGCGCCAACCTGATGGCGGCAGATCTTGCCTACGCTAACCTGGCCCTGAGTGATCTCTCTGCCGCGCAACTGCAAGAGGCACAGCTGAAGGGGGCCAACTTGCGTAACGCCGACCTGCGCGATGCCGACTTGCGTGGGGCCGATTTGAGTTATGCGGATCTCTCCGGGGCGCAACTGGAGGGCGCCAACCTTACCCGTGCCAATCTCGGTAACGCCATTTTTGAGGAGAATGTCCACTGCCTGCCCGAGTCGATTGGCAAGTGTATTGCGGCGCGCAGCGTGCAGTAACATGCCTTTATCAGGATGAGCTGCTAACTACTCCCCCGGGTATTGCTGTTTCGTAGGAGCGGCTCTGCCGCGATAGAGGGTGAGGGAGCCGCCGGCCTATCGCGCCATAGGCGCCCCTGCGGTTTTATCGTTGCCCCGATGTGGAGGGGGTGGCTCTGTCAGGGGGTGAGTAGATACCTGAGCTGAACAGAGCCACGGCCAAGCACTTTGGCTAATGGCGAAGCGGTGCCAGTTGCGTGCGCAGTTTCTTAAAGGCCGTCGCCTCGATCTGACGGATACGTTCGATGGAGAGACCGTACTCCTCGGCCAGCTCCCTGAGGGTAACCTTCTCCTCACCAATCCAGCGGCGGCGGATGATCTCCTGCGAGCGTGGGTCGAGCCGGTTCAGCGAGTCGAGGAGCAGCTTGCCCTCCAGCTGTTGCTGCTGCGCGTCGGCGGCGCGTTGCGAGGGTTCATCGCGCATATCGGCCAGGTAGAGCGGTGACTGCGAGCGCTCCTCATCGGCATCCTCCGCGTGGCTCCAGGGGTCGAACATCTGGTCGTGGGCGGCGAGGCGCCCCTCCATCTCCTCGACCTCCTCGGGCTTGACCCCCAGCTCCTGCGCCACCTCCTCCAGTTGCTGGCGGTTGAACCAGCCAAGGCGCTTTTTCATGCGGTGCAGGTTGAAGAAGAGTTTGCGCTGCGCCTTGGTGGTGGCGACCTTGACGATGCGCCAGTTGTGCAGCACATATTCGTAGATCTCGGCGCGGATCCAGTGCACCGCGTAGCTGGCCAGGCGCACCCCCAGCTCCGGGTCGAAGCGTTTGACCGCGCGCATCAGGCCGACGGTGCCCTCCTGAATGAGGTCGGCGACCGGCAGCCCGTAGTTGGTGTAGTCACGGGCGATACGGATCACAAAGCGCAGGTGCGCGAGGATCAGTTGCTGGGCGGCCTGGATGTCGCCGTGGTCGCGCAGGCGTACCGCCAGCTGGTGCTCCTCGCTCTCGCTCAGCATCGGCATGGCATAGGCGGTGCGGATGTAGCTGTTAAGGTCTCCCGTGGCGACGGGCAACCTTGGGTGACCAAGGGTCAATGCAGTGCTCATCGGAATCTCCTCAATTAATTATGTTTGCTTACTATAACACAAAAATTGGCACTCTCAAGTGGCGAGTGCCAGATGCAACTTGTTGATAAATATGGCTGTATTGGCCCGTGTCGTGCGCCGGTCACCCGCTATGAGGAGAGCCGCGTGCCAAAGATCTGGGTGGTGTAGCGGCTGACGCGTATGTTTGCCGACCAGTGGTTGGGTGGTAGCCCCGCCTTGAGTTTGAGGTGTTGCAGAAACTGCTCGGGCCTGGGCAGCTGCTCCCACACCGAGGGGAGAAAGGTGCCACGCCGGTAGCCCTCTTCGAGGATCAGGCCGTCGATCCCGGGGCGCAGTTGGGCGAGCAGCTCCCTCTCCGAGCTGAACTGGAGCTCCCTGGCGGGTGTAAGTAGTGAGATATCGAGCTCCAGCCCCGCCAGCTCCTCCTCGCGTAGTGGTGGAAAACGGGGATCGGAGAAGGCGGCGGCATCGGCGTTGTGCGCCACATCCTCCACCATGCTGCGGTGCGCCTCCAGGGAGCCGATGCAGCCGCGCAGCTCCCCCCCTTTTTTCAGGGTGACGAAACAGGCGGCGGGCTGGCGCAGCGTCTCCTCATAGTCAGCGGGATTGACCTGCAACGCACGGCCGTGCTGCAGGGCGTAGCGGATCGCCTCCTCGGCGAGGGCCAGCAGGATCTGTTGCTTCCTCTCGTTGACCATCTCAGTGGAACAGGTAGGCGCCGTAGCCGACCACCTGGTCGCGTGGCCCGGCGGTATCGCCAGAGTTGCGCAGGTCGATGGTTTCGGCATGGAGCTGTTTCTCTTTGGCCACCAGCAGCAGGCCGTTGAGCGGGGTGCGGCCGCAGGCATCGCCAGAGTCGATGGCCTGCGGGTCGAGCTGCTCGATGGCGTGGGAGGTGGCGCGATCCAGCCGTTGCGCGGTGGTGTAGTCGTGGTAGTGGCTGAGGTCGGAGCTCACCACGATGAGGGTCTCCTCGCCGCCCCATACGGCCCGCAATACCGTGGCCACCTCCTCGGGACGGGCATCGCCCACCACCAGCGGCAGCAGGGTGAAGGCGTCCAGTACCTGCTGCAGAAAGGGCAGTTGCACCTCCAGACTGTGTTCCATCTGGTGGGCCTGATCAAGGCGATGTACCCCCGAGAGCCGCGTCACCTGCTCCTGCAGTTCGCGATCGAGTGGCACATCGCCCAGCGGGGTATGAAAGTAGTCGGCACTGCTGCTGGCAATGCCGGCAAAACCAACCCGATGCGACGGCCCCAGCAGCACCACGCGGCGTATGGTGTCGCGTCGCGGGGCGAGGCGGGCATAGGCGCTGGCGGCGACGGGGCCGGAGTAGATGTAACCGGCGTGGGGGACGACGATCGCCTTGGGTGGCGGGGAGGGTTCTGCCGCCACCTCATGCAGAAAGCCGCTTACCATTTGCTGTAACTCATCCGGGTCGGCCGGATAGAACATACCGGCGACGGCGGTGGGACGAATGGTCGACATAGGTTGGCTCCTGCAAGATAACACCCGCTAAATATAGCAGCCGTTGTGGCTTGCAACATGCCGGGTGCGGCACCTACCCTTAGGGGAGGCAAGAGAGGGGGCGGCGTGATGAGCAGTGACAGTGTAACGATGGAGGAGCTGCAACCGGGCAGCGTGGTGGATACCCGCTACTGGCATAAAATTGATGGCGAACGGATACAGTGCGACCTCTGCCCGCGCTACTGCAAGTTGAAGGAGGGGCAGCGTGGCCTCTGTTTTGTGCGCGCCAATCTGGGGGGCAAGATCGTCCTCACCTCCTATGGGCGCTCCAGCGGTTACTGCGTCGACCCCATCGAGAAGAAGCCGCTCAACCACTTTTTGCCCGGCACCCCGGTACTCTCCTTTGGCACCGCCGGCTGCAACCTCGCCTGCAAGTTCTGCCAGAACTGGGATATCTCCAAGTCACGCGAGATTGACACCCTGGCCGATGCCGCCAGCCCCGAGACCATTGCCCGTGCCGCCGAGCAACTCGGCTGCCGCTCGGTCGCCTATACCTACAACGACCCGGTGATCTTCCATGAATATGCCATCGACGTGGCCAGGGCGTGTCGCGAGAGGGGGATTAAATCGGTGGCGGTGACGGCAGGCTATGTCTGCGAGGAGCCGCGCCGCGAGTTCTATCAGTGGATGGACGCGGCCAATGTCGACCTCAAGGGCTTCTCCGAGGAGTTCTACCACAAACTTACCGGCGGCCACCTGCAACCGGTGCTCGATACCCTGCTCTATTTGAAAAAAGAGACCGATGTCTGGGTGGAGCTCACCACCCTCCTTATCCCCGGCTGGAACGACTCCGATGAGGAGATTGAGGCGATGACCCGCTGGGTGGTGAAGGAGCTGGGCCCCGAGGTGCCGATGCACTTCACCGCCTTCCACCCCGACTACAAGATGCTCGATGTGCCGCCCACGCCGACGGCAACGCTGACCCGGGCCCGCGAGATCGCGCGGAAAAACGGCGTGCGCTACGCCTACACAGGCAACGTCCACGACAAGGCGGGGGAGAGCACCTACTGTCATGCCTGCGGCCAGTGTCTGATAGGCCGCGACTGGTATCTGCTGAGCGACTGGAATCTCGATGCCCACGGTAACTGCAACCGATGCGGCACCCGCTGCGCGGGGGTGTTCGAGGCGCAACACGGTGAGTGGGGGGCAAAGCGCCAGCCGGTAAGGCTGGCAGACTACCTCTGATGTGTCATCGGTAGTATCGGCGTCACCGGCGAGGAAAATTGCCGGCAAGCCGCGTATACTATGGCGCTCTTTCGATTGTGAATGGTTTGCAAGATGACAACGACGGCGCGCATCGGTTTTATCACGGTCTCTGACCGGGCCAGTAGTGGCGAGTATGAGGATCTGGGTGGCCCGGCGATGCAGGCGTGGATGGGCAAGGCGCTCACCTCGCCCTGGGAGCCGGTGGCGCGACTGGTGCCCGACGAACAACCGCTGGTGGAGGCGGCACTGCGCGAGTTGTGCGATGAGCAGCGGTGTTGTCTGGTGGTGACCACCGGCAGCACCGGTCCGGCACTGCGCGATATCGTGCCCGAGGCGACCGAGGCGGTGTGCCAGAAGATGATGCCGGGCTTTGGCGAGCTGATGCGGCTGGAGTCGCTGAAGTTTGTCCCCACCGCGATTCTCTCGCGCCAGACCGCCGGTATTCGCGGCAATACCCTTATTATCAATCTGCCGGGCAAGCCCTCGGCCATCGACGACTGCCTGAACGCGGTCTTTCCCGCCGTGCCCTACTGTATCGACCTGATTGACGGCCCCTACCTTGAGACCGACGAGGCCTGCTGCAAGGCGTTTCGCCCCAAACACGCCAAGCGGCCGGAGGGGAAGTAGCCATGGATCGCATCCAGGCCATTCGCGAACTGGCCACCATTCGTGACTTTATCCGTTGGGGGATGAGCCGTTTTAACGAGGCCGGCCTCTTCTTCGGCCACGGCACCGATAACGCGCAGGATGAGGCGACCTACCTGGTGCTGCACACCCTCCATCTGCCGCAACGGATTCACGACAGCTATTTTGATAGCCGCCTTACCGAGAGCGAACGCAAGCAGCTGGTCACCATTTTGATGCGCCGGGTGGATGAGCGTATTCCTGCCCCCTATCTGACCCATGAGGCGTGGTTTGCCGGGATGCCCTTCTATGTGGATGATCGCGTGCTGATCCCGCGCTCACCTATTGCCGAGCTGATTGAGGCGCAGTTCCAGCCCTGGGTCGAACCGGAGCGGGTAGGACGGGTGCTGGATCTCTGCACCGGCAGTGGCTGTATCGCGATCGCCTGTGCCATCGCCTTTCCCGAGGCCGAAGTGGATGCCGCCGATATCTCCGAGGAGGCGCTGGCGGTGGCGCGGCGCAATATTCGTGAATTTGAGCTGGAGGGGCAGGTGCGGGCGGTACAGTCCGATCTCTTTGCACAGCTCAAGGGCGAGCGTTACCAGATCATCGTCAGCAACCCCCCCTATGTCGACGCGCAGGACATGGCCAGCCTGCCACCGGAGTTTCGTCACGAGCCGCGGCTGGCGCTGGCGGCGGGCGAGGATGGTCTTGATCTGGTCTTTACCCTCCTCTACGAGGCGATGTACCACCTGGAGGCGGATGGCATTCTGGTGGTCGAGGTGGGGAACAGCCGCGAGGCGCTGGAGGCGTTGCTGCCCGAGGTGGAGTTTTTGTGGTTCGACTTCGAGCGCGGTGGCGAGGGGGTCTTCCTGCTCACCGCCGCGCAGGTACGCCAGCACCATCAGCTGTTCCGTCTGGTGCGTCCGGCTATAATGGGCTGATTTTTTGAACAGATGAGTAGAGTGAAATAACCCATGGTGGATATGCGAGCAAAAACCGCGGAGGCCTACGTCCGGCTGGTGGATCAGGCGATCATCGAGATCGAGGAGTTTATTGCCTGCCTGGAGTTCGATATGGACGACCCGGGTGATCAGCTGCGGGTACTTACGCCGCTGTTTGATGAGTTGAAACAGCTGCGCCAGGGGATGAGCGACGGCAGTTACGAATTTGAGGACAAGGACTTGCCCTTTATGAATGTGGCCAACCGCCTCAGCTCGCAGCTGCCCTTCGCGCAGCTGCTGGTGGCGATTAACCAGACCCATCGCTACGGTCTCAATATCGACTCCGAAGAGTAAGCATGAACGGGGAGCTCCCATGAAACAACAGAATATCGTCTTCGACCTGGAGCTGATTAAACGCTACGACAAGTCAGGTCCGCGTTACACCTCCTATCCCACCGCGGTGCAGTTTCACGACGGCTTCGGCGAGGCCGAATACCGGCAGCACGCCGCAGCGAGCAACGCTGCGGGCGGGCCGCTGTCGCTCTACTTCCATATCCCCTTCTGTGACACCGTCTGTTTCTATTGCGGTTGCAACAAGGTGGCGACCAAGGATCGTTCCCGTGCGGCTCCCTATCTGCAGCGAGTACATCGTGAGCTGGAGCTGCAAAGCGCGCTGTTCGATCGTAACCGCATCGTTGACCAGCTGCACTGGGGCGGTGGTACCCCCACCTTTATCAGCCACGACGAGATGCGTGCGTTGATGGCCAAGACCCGCGACTGTTTCACGCTGCATAACGATGATACGGGTGAATACTCCATCGAGATCGACCCGCGTGAGGTGAAGAGCGACACCATCGCCCTGCTGCGCGAGATAGGCTTTAACCGCATGAGCCTGGGGGTGCAGGACTTTGATGAGCGGGTGCAGATCGCGGTCAATCGCGTGCAGTCCGACGCGCAGACCCTGGGGGCGCTGGAGGCGGCGCGGCGCGAGGGTTTCAAGTCGATCTCCATGGACCTTATCTATGGCCTGCCGCACCAGAGTGTGGCGAGCTTTGAGCGCACCCTGGAGCGCGCCATCGCCATCGATGCCGACCGTCTCACCGTCTTCAACTACGCCCACCTGCCGGAGATCTTCAAGCCGCAGCGGCGCATTAACGAGGCGGATCTGCCGGCACCGCAGGTCAAGCTCGATATCCTGCAGATATCCATTGAGAAGCTGACCGCCGCCGGATACGTTTATATCGGCATGGATCACTTCGCCAAGCCCGATGATGAGCTGGCGGTGGCGCAGCGCGATGGCACCCTCTATCGCAACTTTCAGGGTTACTCCACCCACTCCGAATGTGACCTTGTCGGTATTGGCGCCACCTCCATCGGCATGGTGGGCGACTCCTATGCACAGAATCTGAAGGGGCTGGAGGAGTACTACGCGGCGATCGATGCGGGAAAGCTGGCGATCTTCCGTGGTGTGGGGTTGGATCGGGACGACAAGTTGCGTCGCGATGTGATCACCCGCCTTATCTGCCACTTCGAGTTGGAGATGTCCACGGTGGAGCAGGCGCACGGCATCGTTTTTAACGACTATTTTGCCAATGAGTTGAAGGATCTGGTGGGGATGCAGGCGGATGGTCTGTTGACGCTGCAAGGGGGGCGCATTGAGGTGCAACCGGCTGGCAAGTTGCTTATTCGCAACATCTGCATGGTGTTTGACCGTTACCTGCGCGAGAAACAGAATCAGCGTTTTTCACGGGTGATTTAACAGGCGGTTAACTGCAGTTAACCCTTCTTTGTACTACTCGTCACAGCACTCACGGCCAGTGCCTCCCGCAGCTCCGCTATTGGTCGGGGTTTGGCGATACCGAAGCCCTGGGCGTAGTTGATCCCCAGCCCTCCCAGCAGTTGGAGGGTGTGGTGATCCTCCACCATCTCCGCGATGACGCAGATCCCCAGCAGGTGGGCGATCTGCGTGATCGCCTTCACCTGCACGCTGCTGATGGTGCTGTGTACCACGGCGCCGATGAGGTGGCCGTCGATCTTGATAAAATCGACCGGCAGGTTCTTCAGATAGTCGTAGCTGCCGATGCTGCGCCCCACATCGTCCAGTGCGCTGCGGCACCCCATTTCGCGCAACTGGCGCACGAAGTCGCCAATCTTCTGCAGGTCACTTATCGCATAGCTTTCGGTGATCTCAAAACAGATCTGTTGCGGTTCCACATGGTGGCTCTGCAGCAGCTGTTTGACCGCCGGTAGAAACTGTTCGTCGTTTACGGTTTGCAGCGAGAGATTGATACAGTAGATAGCGGTAGGGTCGTCGATAAGGCGAATCAGTTGGCAGGCGTGGCGCAACACCCAGCGGTCGATGGCGGGCATCAGGTTGTGCCGCTCGGCTGCCGGGATGAAGGCCATCGGCGGAATGGACTGGCCCTGTTCGTCCTTGAAGCGTAACTGCAGTTCGCACAGATGCAGCTGTTCGCGTAGCGGGTTGATGGCGACAATGCTCTGACAGTAGAGGGTGAAGTTGTCGTCCTGCAGTGCCGTTTGCAACCGCTCGGACCAGGGCATCTTCTGTTCGGTGTGCCTGTTCTCCGCGATGTTGGTATAGAGATGCACGCGGTTGCGTCCGCCATCCTTGGCCGAGTAGCAGGCGGCATCGGCCATCGCGATCACCTCGCTCAGGGTGCCGCTGTTGGCATCGATCACCACCATGCCGATGCTGACGCCGATATTGAAACTCTGCTTCTCCCAGACAAAGACGAAACTGTGAACGGAGCTACGCAGCTCCTCGGCAATGGCGCTGGCCTTCTCCAGTGGGCAGTTGACCAGCAACAGGCCAAATTCGTCACCGCCGAGGCGGGCCAGCAGGTCGTTGCTGCGTACCAGTGTCTTCAGGCGGCTGACCAGCTGGATAAGCAATGCATCCCCCGCGGCGTGGCCGCAGGTGTCATTGACGATCTTGAAGCGGTCGAGGTCGAGAAAACAGAGCGCATGTTGTTGTCGCTCCTGCCGCGCCTGCACCAGTGCCTGCTCCAGGCGCAGTTCGAACTCCCGACGGTTGACCAGGTTGGTGAGCGGGTCGTGGCGTGCCTGGTGTGACAGGTGATCGGCCAGCGCCCTGATCTCGCTGACGTCACGGAAGGTCACCACGATGCCGGCCAGCTGCCCCTCATCGTCGTGAATGGCCGAGGCCGTGAACTCAATGGCGGTGGTGTTGTGGTCGGCATCCAGCAGCATGCTTTGATGCAGCGTGCCGCTGTAACCATCCTGCGCGAAGAGTTGCTCCAGCTTGCAGTAGAGCGGTTGCGCCTCATTGCCGCCGCCACCCCCGGTGACGCGAAAGACATCGAGCAGTGCCTTGCCCTCCGCGGCGTGGTTGTGCCAGCCGGTGAGTTGTTCGGCCACTGGATTCATATATTCAATACTGCCGTTGGCATCGGCGGTGATCACTCCGTCGCCGATGGAGTGCAGGGTGACCTGGGCACGCTCTTTTTCCCGCAGCAGTTGCCGTGAGCTGAGGCGGCTGCGGTGGATGGTGAACAGGGCGATCAGGATGCCGAGGATGGCAGCTAGGCCACCGAGGATGATGATCTGCACCCGTGCCTGGTTGTGGGTGGTGATGGCCTGGCTGAAGGAGCGACTGATAGCGGCATCCTGTTGTGCCTCCAGCTGCGACAGGGTGGCGAGCACCTTATGCTGGGTGGGGAGTACCTGTTCCATTAGCAGTCGCTTGGCCTGTTCGTGGTTGCCGGCGACGATGAGAATGACCGCCTCGCGTTGCAGGGGCACCGCCTGTTGCACCCACTTACTCTGAATGTCGATCAGCATCCTTTCGTGCGGCTCCAGCGGCATCCCCATTAGTTGTTGCCGTGCGGCGGCGAAGTTGGCGCCCAGCTCGTCAATGCTCAGCGCCGCCTCATCCTGCGCGAAGGGGTCGTCGGTCAGGATCATGTTCTGGATAGTGAAGACCCGCTCGCGTGCGTTCAGGCTCATCTGTTTGACCAGTGCAGATTTGACGTTATGCTGGTTGACGATGAGCTTCAGGTGTTGGTTGATGTTGGCCATTTTCTGCAGGCCGAGCAAGGTCAGCAAGGTCATCAGGACCAGAATGGCGGTGAAGCCGGCCGCCTGTAGGTAACGGCCCTCCCCACTATTTGTACGCTGTTGATACGACAAGCTTTTTATCCCTGGCCATGGTGGCCCCGGCTATTATCGGCCCATAATACACACAGCTGGCGGGTGATGTCAGCCAATTGAAAAATTTTATTCCGGTGTCGCGACGCGGCCCGGCCAACCAGCTAGAATAGCCGCCATGTCAGGAAACAGCTTCGGAAAACTCTTTACCGTCACCACCTTTGGTGAGTCCCATGGTCCGGCCCTCGGGGCCATCGT
Source organism: Gammaproteobacteria bacterium (assembly GCA_026196575.1). Lineage (GTDB taxonomy): Bacteria > Pseudomonadota > Gammaproteobacteria > Thiohalomonadales > Thiohalomonadaceae > JAPHSX01. The sequence goes on from JAPHSX010000067.1 coordinate 11,383, forward strand.
CGACGGCTGCCCGCCCGGGATGCCGCTCACCGAGGCAGACCTGCAGGCCGATCTCGATCGGCGCAAGCCCGGCACCTCGCGCCACACCACCCAGCGGCGTGAGGCCGATGCGGTGCGCATCCTCTCCGGGGTGTTCGATGGGGTCACCACCGGTACCCCCATCGGCCTGTTGATCGAAAATACTGACCAGCGCTCCAAGGACTACTCCAACATCGCCGCGACCTTCCGCCCCGGTCACGCCGACTACACCTATCAGCAGAAGTACGGCCTGCGTGACTACCGTGGGGGCGGGCGCTCCTCGGCGCGCGAGACGGCGATGCGTGTGGCCGCCGGCGGCATCGCCAAGCAGTACCTCGCCAGCAAGGGGATCACCATTCGCGGTTACCTCTCGCAGCTCGGCCCAATTAGAATTGAAAACTTCGACTGGGCCGAGGTGGGCAACAACCCCTTCTTCTGCCCCGATAGCGGCAAGGTGGCCGAGATGGAGGACTACATGGATGCCCTGCGCAAGGAGGGCAACTCCATCGGCGCCAGGATCAACGTGGTGGCCGAGGGGGTGCCGCCCGGTCTCGGTGAGCCGATCTTCGACCGCCTCGATGCCGACCTCGCCCACGCCCTGATGAGCATCAACGCGGTGAAGGGGGTGGAGATTGGCGCCGGTTTCGACTGCATCGAGCAGAAGGGGACCGAACATCGCGACGAGATCACCCCCGATGGCTTTCTCTCCAACCACGCCGGCGGCATCCTCGGCGGCATCTCCTCGGGGCAGGCGATCACCGCCGCCATCGCGCTGAAGCCGACCTCATCGTTGCACCTGCCGGGGCGCAGCGTGAACCTCGCCGGTGAGCCCATCGAGGTGGTGACCCAGGGACGTCACGACCCCTGTGTCGGCATCCGCGCCACCCCCATCGCTGAGGCGATGATGGCCATCGTGCTGATGGACCATCTGCTGCGTCACCGGGCGCAGAATCTCGATGTAGTGAGCCAGACCCCGGTTATCCCCGCCGGTCAACAGTAAGGCACCTGGCGTGCCCTACTGGCGCCTCTCCGGCTTCTACCTCTTCTATTTCACCAGTCTGGGGATCATGGTCCCCTACTGGTCGCTCTACCTCAAACACCTCGGCTTCACCCCGCTGCAGATCGGTGAGCTGATGGCGGTGCTGATGGCGACCAAGATCGTCTCGCCCAATATCTGGGGCTGGATCGCCGACCACACCGGTCATCGCATGTGGATCGTGCGCATCGGCTCCCTGCTGGCGCTCCTCACCTTCAGCGGCATCTTCTTCGTCGAGGGCTACTGGGGGGTGGCCCTGGTCATGCTGACCTTCAGCTTCTTCTGGAACGCCGCCCTGCCGCAGTTCGAGGCCAATACCCTCAGCTTCCTCGGCAAGGATCACCATAAATACAGCGTGATCCGGATCTGGGGCTCCATCGGCTTTATCGTCGCGGTGGCGTTGATGGGGCGGGTGCTGGAGGGGAGTTCTGCAGCACTGCTGCCACCGATCCTGCTCGGGATCTTCGTCGCCATCTGGGGCGTCAGCCTCAGCGTGCCGGAGGTAGTGGTGCCACCCCATCATGAGTCGCAGGGCTCCATACTCTCCGTGCTCAAACGCCCGGAGGTACTCGCCCTGCTGGGGGTCTGTTTCCTGATGCAGGCAAGCCACGGCCCTTACTACACCTTCTACACCATCTATATGGAAGGGGAGGGCTACAGCCGCACCCTCATCGGCCAGCTGTGGGCGCTCGGGGTGATCGCCGAGGTGGGGGTCTTTCTTGTCATGCATCGTCTGGTGAAGGCCATTGGCCTGAAAAGATTGATGATGGTCGCCTTCGTTCTCACGGCGTTGCGCTGGGTGCTGATCGGCGCGATGCCCGAAAACTTCCCGCTGGTACTCTTTGCCCAGCTGTTCCACGCCGCCAGTTTCGGCATCTTCCACGCCGTCGCCATCGCCTATTTTCACCACTACTTTACCGGCCGCCATCACGGCCGCGGCCAGGCCCTCTACAGCTCGATGAGCTTCGGCGCCGGCGGGGCGGTGGGGGCCTACTACAGCGGTTATGTCTGGGAGACGCTGGGGGGCAGTGTCAGCTTCTATCTGGCGGGCGGGATGTGTCTGCTGGCGCTGGGGGTGGTGTGGCGGTTTATCGGCCGGCGGCAGAGGCAGGGCGTGTAGTCCGGCGGGTTGTTACCACACCCCGTCTCCTATCCCGCCCGCGATGTGTGCGCTAGGCTCAAGAGGTTCGCCCGCCAACCAGAGGAGCCACGATGCAGACCGCCATCACCTTCGGCCCGGTGCCGTCGCGCCGCCTGGGGCGCAGCCTCGGCATCAACAACATCCCGCCCAAGCACTGTAGCTACGCCTGCCGCTACTGCCAGGTGGGGACGACCACCGACCGCACCATCGAACGGCGTGAGTTTTATACTAGCGCCGAGATCGTCGCGGCGGTGTCGCAGCATGTGGCGCAGAGCCGCGAGCGCGGCGAGGCCATCGACTACCTCACCTTCGTTCCGGACGGCGAGCCGACCCTCGACATCCACCTGGGCGAGACCATCGCCGAACTCAAACCGCTCGGCATCCCTATTGCGGTGATCAGCAACGCCTCACTGTTGTGGCAGGAGGCGGTGCGTGATGCGCTGATGCAGGCGACGTGGGTCTCGCTCAAGGTCGACAGCGTGGAGGCGCACACCTGGCGGCGGGTCAACCGCCCCTTCCATGAACTCACCCTGCCACAGGTGCTGGGCGGCATCGAGACCTTCGCCAGGCACTACCGCGGCACCCTGGTGAGCGAGACCATGCTGCTGGCCGGTAGCAACGACGATGAGGCGGGGGTGGCGCAGGTGGCCACGTTTCTTACCACCCTGCCGCTTGCCTGCGCCTACCTGGCGGTGCCCACCCGGTCCACCGAGGATCGGGCGGTGCACGGTCCGGATGAGCCGGTACTCACCCGCGCCTTCGCGCAATTTTCCGCCGTGTTGCCCAAGGTGGAGCTGCTCATCGGCTACGAGGGCGACGCCTTTGCCGCCAGTGGGAATCTCGCCGCCGATATCCTCAGTATTAGTGCGGTGCACCCGCTGCGCCGCTCGGCGCTGGATGAATTGCTGAGGAAAAATGGCGCACGGTGGACGGCGGTAGAGCAGCTTCTCGACAGCGGGGAACTGCGCGAAGTGGAACATGGCGGCGAAAGATTCTATGCACGCAAACTAATGTAACCATAAAGCAGCCATGCAAGGAACGATTTGGGGTTTGCGGGGGCGAGTCTGTTGGCAGCTAAACCTCCTTGGAAATTGCGGAGGCTGGCATGACCCATTAGCACGCATCGGATCACCCATAGGTATCATTGGGATCATGCCAAAACCCCGGTCTCTCGCCCCGGCCCTCTTCCATCCGCGCAATCACCTTGCCGGTAGTCAGCAATAGCTCCAGCGTCTCTCCCGGGGTTGCCCTGTCTGACAGGGGGATTCGCTTCAGGATCTGATGCCGCTTCATCAGCATGAAGTAGTCCTCTGGCCTTAGCAGCAGGCGTGCCTGGTGGAAGGCTTCGTCGAGATAGTCCGTCGCCCCGCTGATGCGCTTGCTCATCAATAGCTGCCCGTAGAGGAGTGGCGTGAGGATCTGCAGGTGTCTTGCGTTTGCTTGCTGTGATCTCAGGTAGTGGTAGTGCCCGTCGGTTGCCTCGCCCAGCCAGTGGAGGGCGATGAGTTTCAGCAGCGGTGAGAGGTAGGCCTTGCCGTGTCGTTTCAGCCGCTCCTGTTCCCGCCGCTGTGACAGCGCCAGCAGACTCTCTGCCTCGTCGCGGCTGAGTGGTTCGGCGTACCAGCGGGCGAGGATGCCCAACCGTTGTGTCGCGGGGGCGATCACGTTGTGCCCTCGCGCAGCAGGGCGATAAAGGCCTGGGCGGCGTTGGTGAGGCTGCGCTGCCGGTGGGTGACCACGCCGAGCTGGCGGGAGAGGGCGAGTCCCTTCACCGTCACCTCGGTGACATCCCTGTCCACCATGCTGCGCGGCAGGATGCTCCAGCCCAGCCCTACCGAGACCATCATCTTGATGGTCTCCAGGTAGTTGGTGGCGAGGCGCACCTGGGCGCTGACCCCGTGCTGTTGCAGTGCCTGGTCGATAAGCTGGCGGGTGTAGGTGTTCTTTGCCGGGAAGATGGCCGGGTACTCCACCAGTGCGCCAAGGGTGGCCCGCCCGCCGGCCAGCGGGTGGCCGTGGGCGACGATCACGGCAAGCGGGTCATCCCACACCACCAGCTGCTCCAGCGGCCCCTCCAGTCTGCCCGGCAGGGTGATGAGGGCCAGCGCCAGGTTGCCGTGGCCCACCTCGCGGCAGGCCTCCTCCGAGTCGTAGAAGTGGATGCCGAGCTCGACCTGGGGGTGGGCCTGGTTGAAGGCGCGCAGGATCGGCGGCAGGCGGTGCAGGCCGATGTGGTGGCTGGTGCCGAAGCTCAGTTCGCCGCCGATCTCCCCGGAGAGGTTGGTGATCGCCCTGCGCGACTCCTGCACCTCGTCGAGGATGCGCCGTGCCCGCGGCAGCAGGGTCTGTCCGGCTTCGGTGAGGGTGGTGGCACGACCGATACGGTCGAACAGGGATGCCCCCAGCTCCTCCTCCAGCGCGGCGATGCGTTTGCTTATCGCCGGTTGGGTGAGAAACAGCCGCTCCGAGGCCGCGGTGAAGGAGCCGCTTTCGGCGACGGCGATAAAGGCCTTGAGACTATTGAATTCCATAATGGAATAGAATAGATGAAAAAGATGAATTTGTGTAATGATGTTTGGGTGACTACACTGCAAGCCTCAGAAAATGTGAAGCCCTGGAGTACCTGGAAGATGACCGGCAAGACGCTCTACGACAAGTTATGGGATGCCCATGTGGTGCGCAGCGAAGAGGATGGCACCGCACTCCTGTATATTGACCGCCACCTGGTGCATGAGGTGACCTCGCCGCAGGCCTTCGAGGGGCTGCGGCTTGCCGGGCGCAAACCGTGGCGCAAGGAAAGTGTCATCGCTACCCCCGATCACAACGTGCCGACCACCGGTCAGAGCGCCGGTATTGCCGGCATCGCCGACCCCATCGCCCGTCTTCAGGTTGAGACCCTGGAGGCCAACGTGCGTGAACTGGGGATGACCTACTTTCCGATGAATGATGTGCGCCAGGGGATCGTTCATGTGGTCGGCCCCGAGGAGGGGGCGACCCTGCCCGGTATGACCGTGGTCTGCGGTGACTCCCACACCTCGACCCATGGCGCCTTCGGGGCGCTGGCCCACGGCATCGGCACCTCCGAGGTGGAGCATGTGCTCGCCACCCAGACCCTGGTGCAGAAGAAGATGAAGAACATGCGGGTGACGGTGCAGGGCCACGTCGGTCCCGGTGTCACCGCCAAGGACATCGTGCTAGCTATTATTGGCAAGATCGGCACTGCCGGCGGCAACGGTCACGCCCTGGAGTTCGCCGGTGAGGCGATCATGGACCTCTCGGTGGAGGGTCGCATGACCGTCTGCAATATGGCGATCGAGGCGGGTGCCCGCGCCGGCATGGTGGCGGTGGATGAGAAGACCATTGCCTACTTCAAGGGCAAACCCTTTGCTCCCAGGGGTGAGTTGTGGGAGCAGGCGGTCGCCGCGTGGAAGGAGCTCCATACCGATGCCGATGCCGTGTTCGACAAGGAGGTGGTGCTGGATGCCGCCTGCATCGTGCCGCAGGTCACTTGGGGCACCTCGCCCGAGATGGTGGTCGGTATCGACTGCACCGTTCCCAACCCGGAGGAGGAGTCCGATCCGGTCAAGGCCGAGGGGATGCGCCGTGCGCTGAAGTACATGGACCTCGATGCGGGGATGGCGATCAGCGACATCCCCATCGACAAGGTCTTTATCGGCTCATGCACCAACTCGCGCATCGAGGATCTGCGTGCCGCCGCCGAGGTGGCGCAGAAGGCACTGAATAAAGGGTGTAAGGTCGCCCCCACGGTGAAGCAGGCACTGGTGGTGCCCGGTTCCGGCCTGGTGAAACAGCAGGCCGAGGAAGAGGGGCTCGACAAGCTCTTCATCGAGGCGGGCTTTGAGTGGCGTGAACCGGGCTGCTCGATGTGTCTGGCGATGAACGCCGACCGTCTGGAGCCGGGCGAGCGTTGCGCCTCCACCTCGAACCGCAACTTCGAGGGGCGCCAGGGCAATGGCGGCCGCACCCACCTGGTGAGTCCCGCGATGGCGGCGATGGCGGCCTTTACCGGTCACTTCTACGATGTGCGCAAGCTGGAGGAGCTGAAGTAATGGAAAAGTTCGTCGCACTGCAGGCGCTGGTGGCGCCGCTGGATCGTTCCAACGTCGACACCGATGCCATCATCCCCAAGCAGTTCCTCAAGTCGATCAAGCGCAGCGGCTTCGGCCCCAACGCCTTCGACGAGTGGCGCTACCTGGATCACGGTGAGCCGGGAATTGACAACTCCAAGCGTCCGCTCAACCCCGACTTTGTGCTCAATCAGCCGCGCTATCAGGGGGCCAACATTCTGCTGACCCGCAAGAACTTCGGTTGCGGTTCATCGCGCGAACATGCGCCGTGGGCCTTGGAAGATTACGGTTTTCGGGTGATCATTGCCCCGAGTTTTGCCGATATCTTCTTCAACAACTGTTTCAAGAACGGCATCCTGCCCATCGTGTTGAGTGAGGCGAAGGTGGAGCAGCTCTTTAAGGAGGTCGAGGCGGGCGAGGGTTACCAGCTGAGCGTGGATCTGGAGGCGCAGGTGATCTCCACACCGGGTGGCGAGGTGATTAACTTTGAGGTGGATGCCTTCCGCAAACACTGCCTGCTCAACGGCCTCGACGATATCGGCCTCACCCTGCAGCATGTGGATGAGATCAGGGCCTATGAAGAACGGCGTAAGGCTGAGGCACCCTGGTTATTTTGATTCATTAACCGCAAAGGACGCGAAGGAATGCATAAGGAAGAGATAGGCAAGGATATTGTGGAGTGTGCCATGAAAGTTCACTCTGCGCTTGGGCCAGGTCTGTTGGAGAGTGCCTATGAGACATGCTTGGCTCATGAACTGCAAAAGCGGTGGGATATCCGGCGACAAGTGGTGCTGCCGCTTGAGTATGATGGCATAAAGCTGGATGCAGGTTACCGTATTGATCTGTTGGTCGAGAATTGCGTGGTCGTCGAACTCAAGGCTGTGGAAAAGTTGAATGAGGTGCATTTTGCGCAGTTACTGAGTTACTTGAGATTGGGTAACTACAACTTAGGTTTTTTATTGAATTTTAATGTTCAGCGAATGAAGCATGGAATTCGCAGGGTAGTTAATAACAACTGATCTTTGCGTTCCTTAGCGTCCTTTGCGGTTAGAGGTTTTATTATGACGAAAAAGATTGCAGTCCTGCCGGGTGACGGCATTGGTCCCGAGATCGTCGCCCAGGCGGTGAAGGTGCTGGAGGTATTGAAGGCCGACGGTATGGCCATCGAGATGGCCGAGGGTGCCATCGGCGGTGCCGGTTACGATACCGCCGGTGACCCGCTGCCAGCCGCCACCCTGGAGCTGGCAAAGAGCTCCGATGCGGTACTGCTCGGTGCCGTCGGCGGTCCGCAGTACGACAAGCTGGAGCGTCCGCTGCGCCCCGAGCGCGGCCTGCTGCGCATCCGCAAGGAGCTGAACCTCTTCGCCAACCTGCGCCCGGCGCTGCTCTACCCCGAGCTGGCTGACTCCTCCTCCTTGAAGCCTGAGGTGGTCTCCGGTCTCGACATCATGATCGTGCGCGAGCTGACCGGCGACGTCTATTTCGGCGAGCCGCGCGGCATCGAGGTGCGCCCCGGAGTTGATGGTAAGCCCGAGCGCGTCGGCTTTAACACCATGCTCTATTCCGAGTCCGAGGTGCGCCGCGTGGCCCGCGTCGCCTTCGATATCGCGATGAAGCGCGGCAAGCGCCTCTGTTCGGTGGAGAAGGCCAACGTGCTGGAGTGCTCCGAGCTGTGGCGCGAGGTGGTGCTGGAGGTGGCCAAGGAGTATCCGGAAGTGGAGGTCAGCCACATGTACGTCGACAACGCGGCGATGCAGCTGGTGAAGTGGCCGAAGCAGTTTGATGTCATCGTCACCGGCAACATCTTCGGTGATATCCTCTCCGACCAGGCCTCGATGCTCTCCGGTTCCATCGGCATGTTGCCGTCGGCCTCCCTGGATGAGAACAACAAGGGGATGTACGAGCCCATTCATGGCTCCGCCCCCGATATCGCCGGTCAGGACAAGGCCAATCCGCTCGCCACCATCCTCTCGGTGGCGATGATGATGCGCTACACCTTTGGCGATGAGGCCAGTGCCCAACGCATCGAAACTGCGGTCAAGGCGGTGCTGGCGAAGGGGATCCGCACCGTCGACATCTGGACCGAGGGTTGCGAGAAGGTCAGCTGCAGCGGCATGGGCGACGCGGTGGTTGCCGCGATGAAGGCATAAGAATTCACGAACAGGATTGAGGGTCAGGGCAATGAAACGAGTAGGTCTGGTAGGTTGGCGCGGTATGGTCGGTTCGGTGCTGATGGGGCGGATGCGTGAGGAGCAGGATTTCGATCTCATCGATCCGGTCTTCTTCACCACCTCCAATCCAGGCGGCAAGGGGCCCGACATCGGCAAGGAGGTCCCTCCGCTCAAGGATGCGATGAGCATTGATGAGCTCAAGGCGATGGATGTGATCATCACCTGCCAGGGGGGTGACTACACCAAGGAGGTCTATCCGCAGCTGATGGCGAGCGGCTGGAAGGGCTACTGGATCGACGCCGCCTCCACCCTGCGCATGAAGGATGACTCCATCATCGTCCTCGACCCGGTCAACAAGGGGGTGATCCAGGACGGCCTCGCCAACGGCATCCGCACTTACGTCGGCGGCAACTGCACCGTCTCGCTGATGCTGATGGCCATTGGCGGTCTGTTCGAAAAGGGGCTGGTGGAGTGGATCACCCCGATGACCTACCAGGCCGCCTCCGGCGCCGGTGCCCGCAACATGCGCGAGCTCATCGCGCAGATGGGCGCGGTCAATGCCGAGGTGAAGGGGCTGCTTGACGACCCGGCCTCGGCGATCCTCGAGATCGACCGCAAGGTGACCGACTTCCTCCACTCCGAGCGCTACCCGCTCGATGCCTGGCCGGTGCCGCTTGCCGCCTCGCTCATTCCGTGGATCGATGTGCAGCTCGACTCCGGACAGTCGAAGGAGGAGTGGAAGGCACAGGTGGAGACCAACAAGATCCTCGGTCGTTCCGACAATCAGGTGCCGATCGATGGCCTCTGCGTGCGCGTCGGCGCGATGCGCTGCCACTCCCAGGCGCTTACCATCAAGATGACCAGGGATGTGCCGCTCGACGAGATCCACGAGATTATCGCTGCCCACAACGACTGGGTGAAGGTGGTGCCCAACGACCGTCAGATCACTATGGATGCGCTCACCCCCGCCGCCGTCACCGGCACCCTTGCCGTGCCGGTGGGGCGTATGCGCAAGCTGACCATGGGTAACGACTACCTGTCGGCCTTCACCGTCGGCGATCAGCTGCTGTGGGGCGCCGCCGAGCCGCTGCGCCGCATGCTGCGCATCCTCCTGGAATCATAATTACCCATGGCCGCAGGCATTTCACTTGCCCTGGTGGGGGCTACGGGCATGGTCGGTGAGAGTATTCTCGCGGCGCTGGAGGAGAGCACGCTCAAGCCTCATGAACTGTTTCTGCTGGATGGGGAAGAGGGGGCGGGGGAGCGGGTGCGTCACCGGGGCAAGGAGTATATCGTGCAGCCGGTGGAGGGGTTTGATTTCTCCCATGCCGATGTGACCATCTTTGCCGCCAGCCGTGAGCTGAGCGCCGCCTACGCCCGCAACGCCGCCGCCGCGGGCAGTTATGTGATCGATGCCAGCGGCCACTTTCGCGCGGATGCGACGGTGCCGCTGGTGTTGCCGGGTATCAACCCGCAGGCACTGGATGCGGCGGCAGGCACGGGGCTGGTAGCGCTCCCCTCTGCCGCCACGGCACAACTGGTGGCGGTGCTGAAGCCGCTGCAGGAGGCGGTAGGGATTCAGCGCGTCGATGTCACGGTGATGCTGGCGGTCTCCGAGCGGGGCAAGGCCGGGGTGGATGAACTCTCCTCCCAGGCGGTCAGTCTCTTCAATATGCGTGAGGTGAAGAGCGAACTCTTCCCCCAGCAGGTGGCGTTCAATGCGGTACCGCAGGCGGGTGATGTCGGCAGCAGTGGCGCCACCACGATCGAGCAGGAGATGGTTGCGGAGTGTCGTACCCTGCTCGGTGCCGAGGCACTGCCTATTCACCTCACCGCGCTCTGGCTGCCGGTCTTTTTCGGCCATTCGCTGGTGGTGCATCTGCAGCTTGCTGCCCCCCTCGAATTGGCGCAGGTGGAGCGGATACTGGTACAGGTGCCCGCCATCGAGCTGGGTCTGGCACCCAGCGCAGTGGGGGCCGCGGTCAACAGCGAGAAGGTATTCGTCGGGCGGCTGCGTCTGGAGAGTGACGATCCGGTGCGGTTACAGCTCTGGATCGTGGCGGATAATGTCCGTTTTGGAGTTGCCAGGAACGTGATCGAGGTCGCGGAAATATTGGAAAAAAGCTATGTATGAGTTAGAGTTAGTTGCAATAACTAAAGTTCATTGGTAACTTCATACCTCAAGTACTGATTCAAAATAGATATTTGATCCCGAAACCATAATAAAAGAGTTGACTGACAAGGGAGTTAAGATGGTGCGGATTCTGCTCAAATCGCTGCTGTCTCTATCACTAATCGCGCCGCTGAGTGCATTCGCCATGGGTCTGGGTGATGTGCGTCTCCATACGGCGCTTGGCGAACGGCTGCGGGCGGATATCGATCTGCTGTCGGTGAGCCAGGCCGAGGCGGAGGATGTCCGTGTCTCCCTGGCCTCCCAGGAGACCTTCGATCGGGTCGGGCTGGAACGTCCGCCAATCCTGATGTTCCTCCAGTTTGATGTGGTGCGGGATGCGGCGGGCAACTACTCCATCCAAGTGACCTCACGGGAGGCGATCAATGAGCCTTTCCTCGATTTTCTGGTGGAGGTCGACTGGAAGTCGGGTCGTGTGCTGCGTGAATATACCCTGCTGCTGGATCCCCCCAGCAGCTACCACGAGACACCTCCCGCGATAACCCAGCCCTCTACGGCAAGCACTACGACCACCGCTGCTCCGGTTGCCCCGGCAAGACCGGCGGAGGTTGTCAGTGCCGAGAGACCGGCCCCCGTATCCCATGTAGCCCCCGTCGCTACCCCGCGGTCATCCCCTGCCGGCGGGATGGTGTACGGCCCGGTTACCGCCAACGATACCCTGTGGCGCATTGCCGAAAAGATGCGTCCCAGCAGTGATGTTACCGTGCAGCAGATGATGATTGCCCTGCTCAAGGCCAATCCCTACGCCTTCTTTGACAACAACATCAACCGTCTGAAGCGCGGTTATGTGCTGCGCCTGGATGATCCTTCGATTCTTGATACCTTGAACAAGGGTGATGCCGCCCGTGAGGTGGCGCGGCAAACGCGCGCCTGGCAGGATTACCGGGAGGGTGTAGTCGCCCGTGCCAGTCAGCGCCAGGCCACTGCCACCGGTGTTGAGGGTGGCAGCGGTGCGGTGGCAAGCGCCAGAAGCGAACCCAAACTCAAGCTGGTTGCTCCGGAAGGAAGTGCGGTTGACCGTGCTGCCCCGAGCGGTGCCGCTGGAAGCAAGGGTGCTGATCAGGTGGGCGAAGAGCTGATGCTGGCGATGGAGGGTGCCGCCGCGCAACGCAAGGAGAACGAGGCCCTGAAGAGCCGTCTGGAGGCGCTGGAGGGTCAGCTTCAGGACATGGAGAAGATCATCAGCCTCAAGGATGCCGACCTCGCGGCACTGCAGCACCAGCTGCGCGAACAGGGCAAGGGTGTAGAGTTACCCTCTGAACAGACGCCCCTTGCCGTGATCGAGGAGACCGCGCCGGTGGTCAAGCCGGAAGAGGCCGCGACTGCACCGCAGGAGCCGCCTGCGGTGGCGGAAGCGTTGCCGGTAGTCGGCGAGACGGCCGAGCCTGCGGCGCAACCACCGGTAGTTAAAAAGCCCAAACCTAAAAAAGTAGCACCACCGCCGGTAGAGGAGCCGGGTCTTATCGAGAGCCTGCTGGCGGATCAGATGCTGCTGGGTATTGGTGGCGGTGCCCTGCTCTTCATCCTGATTCTGATGGGGTTGATCATCAAGCGTCGCCGCAAGAGTGGTTTTCAGGAGAGCATCCTTAGCGGTGGCACCTCATCCATGATGAAGGCCAATGATGAGCTGGGTAGCGAAACCTCTTTCCTCAGCGACCTGGCCATTAGTGGCATGGGTTCTGGCACCATGCACACCGATGAGGGCGAGGTTGATCCCCTTACCGAGGCCGATGTCTTCATGGCCTATGGGCGTAACCAGCAGGCCGAAGAGGTGCTGAAAAAGGCACGCGAGCAGCTGCCGGAGCGCGCCGATGTTGCTGCCAAGTTGCTGGAGGTCTACTACAACAGCAAGGATACCACTCAGTTTGAGGCGCTGGCTGAGGAGGCCGTTGGCATCCTGCAGGGCGATGATGTGTTGTGGGGTAAGGTGTCGGCGATGGGTCATGAGCTGTGCCCCGAAAACGTGCTGTTTGCGACGGCTGCAGGTGTCACGCCGCCGACCGATATGCGACCGGCGGCAGGCGCTGCCGAGACGGTGATGGATATCGGTCTGGATCTGGATGAGCTCACCGCCGAGATGGAGGGTGAGGGTAGTGGTGGGATGGATTTCGACCTTGGCCTCGATTTCAGTGACCTCGATGATGAGGCGGGGGCTGTGCCCGGCGAGCAGAAAAAACGCGATGACGGGGAGCTTGGCGCCCCTGAATTGACAGGGGAAGCCGAGGAGAGTGAACTGGCGATCGATGACGCTGCCGAGCTGGAGATGGAGCTTGGCGCCCTTGAATTGACAGGGGAAGCCGAGGAGACGGAGAAGGCAGAGGAGGCATCGCCCCTTGATTTCGAACTTGACCTCGGTGGTGACGATGGGCTGGTGAGCGGGGATGACGAGGAGATGGACTTTGCCCTGGATCTTGGTGAGCTGTCCACTGAGGAGGTGGTGGAGAGTGCCGCCGCTACTGGCCTGGAGCTGGATATGGGTGATTTTGACCTGACCGAGCTGGAAGATTTGGATAGTGGTACGGCGGAACTTGAAACGTCGGAGCCGGTGGGTGGACTCGACCTGGATATAAGCATGGATGATCTTGGCGAGTTGGGTGACCTTGGCGAGCTGGATGATCTGGGCGATCTGGATAGCAGCGGGGATGAGATCACCACCAAGCTCGATTTGGCTCAGGCCTATGCCGAGATGGGGGATGCCGAGGGTGCCCGCAGTATGCTCGAAGAGGTCATTGCCGCAGGCAGTGAGGAGCAGAAACAGCAGGCTCAGGCGTTGATAGACAAGCTTTAATCATTTCACCCTATCGGTTTTGAAGACACGCCCCGCCCCGGTTAGCTATCGGGACGGGGCGTTTCATTTGGCGTAACAGAGAATGCGAATAGCGGCAGGTGTGGAATACGATGGCAGCAACTTCTCCGGCTGGCAGTGCCAGAAGCAGGGGGTGCGCACCGTGCAGGGGGCGGTGGAGGGGGCGCTCTCCCGCGTGGCCAACCAACCGGTTAGCGTGCTGTGCGCCGGGCGCACCGATGCCGGGGTGCATGCCACCGGACAGGTGATCCATTTCGATACCGAGGTGCTGCGCGATGAACGGGCCTGGGTCTTCGGTGCCAACGCCAATCTGCCGAAGGATGTGGTGCTGTTGTGGGCCAAGCCCGTGAGTGAGGAGTTTCATGCGCGCTTTTCGGCGCAGCGACGTGCCTACCGTTATGTGATTTTTACCCGCCATGTGCGCCCCACCTTTCTCGCCTATCGCGTCAGCTGGCACCACCGCGAACTGGATGTGGAGCGTATGGCGGAGGCGGGAAGGGCGCTGCTCGGGGAGCACGACTTCTCCTCCTACCGCGCCATTGCCTGCCAGGCGAAGAGCCCGGTGCGTACACTCTACAAACTGGAGGTGAGCCGCCAGGGGCCGTTTATCTTTATCGACCTGGAGGCTAACGGTTTTCTCCACCACATGGTGCGCAATATCGCCGGGGTGCTGATGGCCATTGGTGGCGGTGAGCGTTCCATCGGCTGGAGTCGTGAGGTGTTGGCGGCGCGTGACCGTACCGTGGGCGGGGTGACCGCCCAGCCCTTCGGGCTTTACCTCACCGAGGTGGGGTATCCGGCGCAATTCGGGCTGCCCGCGCTTTCCCATGTGCCGCCAGTTTGGTAATCTGCCACGTTCCATGAGCCCCCTGCAGATGACAAGTCAGCGACGGACACGCACCAAGATCTGCGGCATCACCCGTCCCGAGGATGGGCTGCTCGCCGCCGCACAGGGTGCGGATGCCATCGGTCTGGTGTTTTACCCGCGCAGCCCTCGCTGTGTGACGGCGGAGCAGGCGCGCGAGCTGCTCGCGGTGTTGCCACCCTTTGTCACCACGGTGGGGTTGTTTGTCGATGCGACGGAGGCCGAGGTGCGGGCGGTGCTGGCTGCCGTACCGCTCGATCTGTTGCAGTTCCACGGTGGTGAAGAGGATGCGTTCTGCCGCCGCTTCGGGCGGCCCTATTACAAGGCAGTGCGCATGGCGGAAGGGGTGGACCTGGTGCGTGAGGCTGTCCGTTTTCCGAGCGCCTCGGCGCTGTTGCTGGACAGTTTTCAGGCCGGGGTACCGGGTGGCACCGGCCATGCCTTCGACTGGGCGCGGATCCCGGCGGGGCTGACCAAGCCGGTGATCCTGGCCGGCGGGCTGGGGCCGGAGAATGTGACGGCGGCGATCCGGCAGGTTCGCCCCTATGCGGTGGATGTCAGTAGCGGCGTTGAAGCGGCGAAGGGCGTCAAGGATGCCGAAAAAATTATCGCCTTTATGCGAGGAGTAGAGAGAGCCGATGGCGAACAGTAAATTTGCAGAGTTGATGCAGCTGCCCGACGGGCGGGGGCACTTTGGCCCCTATGGCGGGGTGTTTGCCGCCGAGACCCTGATGGAGGCGATCGGCGAGCTGCGCGAGGCCTACGCCAAGTACAAGAATGATGCCGAGTTTCAGGCCGAACTGGCCTACGAGCTGAAGCACTTTGTCGGCCGCCCCTCGCCGATCTACCACGCCAAACGCTGGAGTGACAAGCTGGGCGGGGCGCAGATCTGGCTCAAGCGTGAAGACCTCAACCACACCGGCGCCCACAAGATCAACAATGCCGTGGGGCAGGCGCTGCTGGCGCAACGCATGGGCAAGCGGCGCATCATCGCCGAGACCGGCGCCGGTCAGCACGGGGTGGCCACCGCTACCGTCTGTGCCCGTTACGGCATGGAGTGCGTGGTCTACATGGGGGCCGAGGATATCGAACGGCAGAAGATCAATGTCTTTCGCATGACCCTGCTCGGCGCCAGGGTGGTGCCGGTGACCTGCGGCTCGAAGACGCTGAAGGACGCGCTGAATGAGGCGATGCGTGACTGGGTGACCAATGTCGACGACACCTTCTATATCATCGGCACCGTTGCCGGCCCCCACCCCTACCCGATGCTGGTACGCGACTTTCAGGCGGTGATTGGTGAGGAGGCGCGGGGGCAGATGCAGGAGGAGATCGGCCGCCTGCCCGACGCGCTGGTCGCCTGTATCGGTGGTGGCTCCAATGCGATGGGGCTCTTCTACCCCTTCCTCGCCGATGAGGCGGTGGCCCTCTACGGGGTCGAGGGGGGCGGCCACGGTATTGAGAGTGGTGAGCACGCGGCCCCGCTCTGTGCCGGCAAGCCGGGGGTGTTGCACGGCAACCGCACCTATCTGATGGAGGATGAGAATGGGCAGATCATCGAGACCCACTCCATCTCGGCCGGGCTGGACTACCCCGGTGTGGGCCCTGAGCACGCCTGGCTGAAGGATGTGGGGCGCGCCAACTACGTCTCGGCGACGGATGATGAGGCACTTGCCGCGTTTCATGACCTGACCCGCACCGAGGGGATCATCCCCGCGCTGGAGTCGAGTCACGCCCTGGCCTATGCTGCGAAGTTGGCCCCGACCATGGGTAAAGAGCAGACCATCCTGGTCAACCTCTCCGGCCGTGGCGACAAGGATATCCACACCGTCGCCACCCTCGAAGGTATCGAAATATGAGTCGCATCCAACACCGTTTTGCCGAACTGAAGGCGGCGGGCCGCACCGCGCTGATCCCGTTCATTACCGCGGGCGATCCCCACCCCGATGTGACCGTGCCGACGATGCATGCGCTGGTTGAGGGGGGGGCCGATCTCATCGAACTGGGGGTCCCCTTCTCTGACCCGATGGCCGATGGCCCGGTGATTCAGTACGCCAGCGAGCGGGCGCTGAAACACCACGTGAGCCTGCACGATGTGCTGGCGATGGTGCGCCAGTTCCGTGAACAGGACAGCGCCACCCCGGTGATCCTGATGGGTTATCTCAATCCGGTTGAAATTATGGGCTATGAGGCCTTTGCCCGTGAGGCGGCCGCCGCCGGCGTCGATGGTCTCCTTACCGTTGATATGCCACCGGAGGAGGCGCAGGAGTTGACCGCCGCGCTGCGTGCCAGTGCGCTCGACCCCATCTTCCTCTTGGCACCGACCACCGATAGGGTGCGGGTCGAGCGCATCTGCCAGCTCGCCAGCGGCTTTGTCTACTACGTCTCGTTGAAGGGGATCACCGGTGCCGGACACCTCGATACCGATGAGGTGGCGGCGCGGCTGGAGGTGATTCGCGGTGCCACCGCTTTGCCGGTGGGAGTAGGATTTGGCATCAAGGACGGGGAGTCCGCCGCCCGCGTCGCCGCCGTGGCCGATGCGGTGATCGTCGGCAGTGCCGTGGTGAACCGTATGGCGGCGTTGCAGGAGGAACCGGGAAAGATCCCGCAGACACTGGCGGATTTTATGGGCGAGCTTCGTCGCGCCATGGACCAGCGCCCCTGAGCGGGGCGCGATGCGTGTTACCCGAATGGGGGGATAGAGAACAATGAGCTGGTTACAGAAATTTCTACCGCAGATCAGTACCGAGGGGAGCAGCAAGAAGGCCGTGCCAGAGGGGTTGTGGGCCAAGTGCCCCGGCTGCAACGGCGTGCTCTACCGCGCGGAGCTGGAGCGCAATCTTGATGTCTGTCCCAAGTGTGGCCACCACATGCGTATTGGTGCACGCCGCCGCCTGGAGGCCTTTCTCGACGCCGAGCCGCGCCAGGAGATCGGCGACGACCTCGTGCCCGTGGATCACCTCAAGTTCAGGGACAGCAAGAAGTACAAGGATCGCATCAGTGCGGCGCAAAAGGCGACCGGTGAGGACGATGCGCTGATCGCCATCATGGGCCAGGTCAAGGGGGTGCCGCTGGTGGCCACCGCCTTTGAATTCAGGTTCATGGGCGGCTCGATGGGCTCGGTGGTGGGGGAGCGCTTCGTGCGTGCCGCCAACGCCAGTATCGAGCATGGCATTCCGCTGATCTGCTTCTCTGCCTCGGGCGGGGCACGGATGCAGGAGGCGCTCTTCTCGCTGATGCAGATGGCCAAGACCTCGGCGGTACTGGCTATTTTGCGCGAGAAGGGGATCCCCTTTATCTCGGTGATGACCGATCCGACCATGGGGGGCGTCTCCGCCTCGCTGGCGATGCTGGGCGATGTGAATATCGGTGAGCCCAATGCCCTCATTGGTTTTGCCGGCCCGCGTGTTATCGAGCAGACGGTGCGCGAGACCCTGCCCGAGGGGTTCCAGCGCAGCGAGTTTCTGCTGCAGAAGGGGGCCATCGACATGATTGTGCCGCGCGGGCAGATGCGCGATCGCATCGCCAGCCTGCTCAGCATAATGACCCGCCAGCCGGCACCCAAGTCGGCCTGATGGTGTCACCGCAAAGACGCCGAGGACGCAAAGCCAAATTGGTTCGTTGCGAACTTCGCGTCTTTGCGGTGAGTTAGACCCCATGCGTTTTTCCACCCTCAGTGAGTGGCTCTGCTGGCAGGAGGCGCTACATCCCGTAGGCATCGACCTTGGGCTGGAGCGCCCCGGCAGGGTGCTGGCATCGATGGGGCTGCGTCACCCCTCCCATCTAGTGATCACCGTCGCCGGCACCAACGGCAAGGGCTCCAGCGTCGCCCTGCTGGAGTCCATTCTGCTGGCGGCCGGTTACCGCGTCGGCTGTTACAGCTCCCCTCATCTGCTGCGTTACAACGAACGCATCCGCATTAACGGCGAGACGGTGAGCGATGCGCTGCTG
>JAPHSX010000056.1 GCA_026196575.1 Gammaproteobacteria bacterium
CCCCGCTGGGATATAATCGCGCCTTTGCGACAACCACAGATAGAGCGCTGACATGGACAAGACCTACAACCCCCACGCCATCGAGCAACGCTGGTACCAGACCTGGGAAGAGGGCGGCTACTTTGCCCCCCAAGGTGGCGAGCAATCCTACTGCATCATGATCCCGCCGCCCAACGTCACCGGCACCCTGCACATGGGCCACGCCTTCCAGGACACCATCATGGACGCGCTGACCCGCTACCACCGCATGAAGGGCGACAACACCCTGTGGCAGCCGGGCACCGACCACGCGGGGATCGCCACCCAGATGGTGGTGGAGCGCCAGCTGGCGGCCGAGGGCAAGTCGCGCCACGACCTGGGACGCGACAAGTTCATCGAGCGGGTATGGGAGTGGAAGGCCGAGTCCGGCGGCCACATCACCCGTCAGCTGCGGCGCATGGGCGCCAGCCCCGACTGGAGCCACGAGCGCTTCACCATGGACGAGGGGCTCAGCGATGCGGTCAAAGAGGTCTTCGTGCGTCTGCACGAGGAGGGGCTCATCTACCGTGGCCAGCGCCTGGTCAACTGGGATCCGGTGCTGCACACCGCCGTCTCCGATCTGGAGGTGGTGAGCGAGGAGGAGCAGGGCCAACTCTGGCACTTCCGCTATCCGCTTAGCGACGGCTCCGGCCATCTGGTGGTCGCCACCACCCGCCCCGAGACGATGCTCGGCGACAGCGCCGTCGCCGTCCACCCGGAGGATGCGCGCTACCGACACCTCATCGGCAAGAGCATCACCCTGCCGCTGGTGGGACGCCAGATCCCGATCATCGCCGACGACTACGTCGACCCCGCCTTCGGCACCGGCTGCGTCAAGATCACCCCGGCCCACGACTTCAACGACTACCAGGTGGGGCAGCGCCACCAGCTGCCGCTGCACAACATCTTCACCGTCGACGCCCACATCAACGACGAGGCACCAGAGAAGTACCGTGGCCTGGAGCGCTACGAGGCGCGCGACGAGATCGTCCACGACCTCAAGGCGCTGGAGCTGCTGGAGCAGATCGAACCGCACAAGCTGATGGTGCCGCGCGGTGACCGCACCGGCTCGGTGATCGAACCCTATCTCACCGACCAGTGGTTCGTCGATCTCACCCGCGAGACCCTGAACGATGGCCGCCCCGGCGGCAAGAGCGCGATCACCCAGCCCGCCATCGACGCGGTGCGCGGCGGCGACATCACCTTCACCCCCAGGAACTGGGAGAACACCTACTTCCAGTGGCTGGAGAATATCCAGGACTGGTGCATCAGTCGCCAGATCTGGTGGGGCCACCGCATCCCCGCCTGGTACGACGAGGCCGGCACGGTCTACGTCGGCCGCTCAGAGGCGGAGGTGCGCGACAAGCACAAGCTCGGCTTCGAGGTGAAACTGAAGCAGGACGAGGATGTACTCGACACCTGGTTCTCCTCCGCCCTGTGGCCCTTCTCCACCCTCGGCTGGCCGGAGCAGAGCGAGCGCCTCGCGCAGTTCTACCCCACCAGCGTGCTGGTCACCGGCTTTGACATCATCTTCTTCTGGGTCGCCCGCATGATCATGTTCGGCATGAAGTTCATGGACGGCGCCGTCCCCTTCAAGGAGATCTACATCCACGGCCTGGTGCGCGACTCGCACGGCCAGAAGATGTCCAAGTCCAAGGGCAACGTACTCGACCCCATCGACCTCATCGACGGCATCGAGCTGGAGGCACTGGTCGCCAAGCGCACCAGCAACATGATGCAGCCGGAGCTGGCGAAAAAGATCGCACAGCAGACCCGCAGCGAATTCCCCGACGGCATCCCCGCCTTCGGCACCGATGCGTTGCGTTTCACCTTCGCCTCGCTCGCCTCCACCGGACGCGACATCAGTTTTGATCTGGGCCGCGTCGAGGGCTACCGCAACTTCTGCAACAAGCTGTGGAACGCCACCAACTATGTGCTGATGCAGACCGAGGATAAGGACTGTGGCGTAGGAACGGATTCATCCGCGATTGAACTCTCTCCGGCCGACCGCTGGATCATCTCGCGCCTGCAACACACCGAAAGGGCAGTGACCAGGGCACTCGACGGCTACCGTTTTGACCTCGCCGCCAACGCCATCTACGAATTCACCTGGGACGAATACTGCGCCTGGTACCTGGAGCTCTCCAAGCCGGTGCTCTACTCCGAGCAGAGCGCCGAGGCAGAAAAACGCGGTACCCGCCGCACCCTGGTGCGGGTGCTGGAGACCATCCTGCGCCTCGCCCACCCGATCATCCCCTACATCACCGAGGAGATCTGGCAGAAGATCGCCCCCCTGGCCGGTGTACTCCCCTCCCCATCAGGGGGAGGGGCAGAAGAAGAGGGAAGTGCAGACGTGGCAACCACCATCATGCTGCAGCGCTACCCCATCGCCGACGAGTCGAAGATCGACGAGCAGGCCGAGGCACAGATGCGCTGGGTAATGGAGTTTATCGTCGGCGTGCGCAAGATCCGCTCCGGCATGAACATCGCGCCGAGCAAACCGCTGCCCATCCTGCTGCAGAACGGCTCGGCGCAGGATATCGCCTGGCTCGACGCCAACGAGGTCTACATCAAATCACTGGCCAAGAGCGAGTCCATCACCTGGCTCGCCGCAGGCGACGAGGCGCCCGACGCCGCCACCTCCCTCATCGGCGAGATGCGGCTACTGGTGCCAATGGCCGGCCTCATCGACAAGGAGGCGGAACTCGCCCGCCTCGCCAAGGAGATCGACCGCCTGCAGGGCGAGGTACAGCGCACCGAGGGCAAGCTCTCCAACGAGAAGTTCGTCGGCAAGGCCCCCGCCGAGGTGGTGGAGAAGGAGAAGGCCAAACTGGCCGAGGCCAAGAGCTCCCTGGTCTCACTGCTGGAGCAGCGGGTAAAGATCGAAAGGCTCTAGTCAGCAACAACAGTAGCTAGAAGAAGTGGCTTGGCCGCTTGTTATGGCGTATCGAGCGAACTGGTGTCTACGATACTAGCAACTAAAGTCCATTCCATACCGCCTTGCGATGATCTCTAGCAGCGTGCGTTTCTTATCGTCTGCAAAGACAAGGTCAGGTGTGATTTCAAAAGCGGTGTTTGCGATCTCGACGGCCTTGGCGTACTTCCTGCGTGTGACGTACTCAGTGATTAAAAGCCGACTCAGACAGAGGAGGGCCCTCGAATGTACAGCGTAAGCCAATGGTCTTTTTTGCCTTGACCATGGGAGCCACTACAGGCGACAAAAGGTTGCCGGGCAAGAGTGCCGTCCGTACACTGCACAGATTACCATTGCATGCCAAGCCACAGCTGTCTGCAAGAAGTCAACGGAGGAGATGGGCTGATGATCAATAAGTTCTACCGTGTGCGGCGGTCTTACAACGCTCTTTCCCGCCCACTTCTCATGCTGGCTCTGCTCGCCGCCACGACCATGGCCACCGCGGCCGAGCTAACCTTCGCCATCCATCCCGTACTGCCACAGCAACGCACCCTGCAGGTCTACCAGCCGCTGGCCGACTACCTGACCCTGGCCACCGGCCAGCAGATCAGGCTGATTACCAGCAGCAACTTCCTCGCCCACTGGCAGATGATGAAACGTGACAACTACGACCTAATCCTGGACGGTCCGCACTTTACCGCGTATCGGGCCAAGAGAATGGGGTATACCGTACTGGCCAAGCTGCCCGATGTGGTCAGTTACACGCTGGTCGCCAACGAAGAGCAGATGATCCTCGAACCCGTGGAGCTGATAGGCAAGACCATCGCCACCACCCCCTCACCGGCGCTGGGCGCACTGCGCCTGATCGAGATCTACCCCAACCCATTACGACAGCCCGTCATTGTCGAAACACCCGACTCGGAGCAGGCCGCCGAGCTGGCGGTAGAGGGCAAGGTGGTAGCCGCCATGATCCCGGCGCCACTGGTGGGCCGTTACCCCAGCCTGACCACCGTGGCCACTACCGAGCAGCTCCCCTCGCCAGCTATCTCCGCCAGCCCCGCCGTCGACCTCGAACTGCAACAGGCCCTGCGCCGGGCCCTGCTCGATGCCCCCAACAACCCTGACGGTCGCAAGGCGCTGGAGGCCCTCAATGCCCCGCTCCTGGAGGCCGCCGACAACCAGAGATTCCAGGGGTTGGAGCAGCTGCTGGAAGGAATGTGGGGGTACTGACCCCGCAAAAAAGAGAGCGTCATCCGTTGCCTTTCACAGGCGCGGCAATCCGGTAGGGTGGCGTCGCCTTTGTCAGGCGTTGCCCGGCAACGGCGACACAACAACCTCCCTGACACGGGGGGCTAAGGGGAGAGGCAACCCGGCCAACAGCCTCACGATTAACCGGGTTGCGCGATGCGTTACAGCCGCTCGATGAGCTGGCCGGTGGTCTGGCGCAGGCGGTGACTGAGGAGTTCGGCAATCTTCGTCATCACCAGGTAGGCGGCGCGCGGGTGCTGCTCGCCGAGGCGTTCCAGCCCCCGCCGGGTGAGCATCAACAGCACTACCGGTGTGGTGCTAATGACCGTGGCGGAGTGGGGCTGGTTGTCGATAATCGACATCTCCCCCAGTGCCTTTCCCTCCCTGACGCTGGTGAGGTGGCGCTGTTGATTATCCGCTCCCGCCTCTTTGAGGATATCGAGCCTCCCCTCCACCACAAAGCAGAGAAAGGGGTCGCGTTTCCCCTCCTCGAAGATAACCGTGCGCGCCGCAGCACGGTAGGCATTCATCACCTCGGCAAGGATCTCGACATCGGCACGCCCCATATCGGAAAAGGCGGGCAACCGCTCAATCATGTCACCAATTTCGGTCTTAAAGCTGCTGCCATAACCGAGTAGCTCAAGCCCATCGGGAACCGCGATCTTCTCATCACCCATGCTACTATCCTTCAGCCATTTTCTATACGCCGGAGGCAAGAGGCCCACCCCGCGCCGGACGACGGCTCACCCCCCCTCCTGTGCCTCGCGCAGACGCCGCTGCCGCTCCTGCTCTTCGGCAAAGGCCGCCTTGATCTCCTGCATCACCACCTCCACATCGGCCGCCTCGGTACTCTCCGTAAAATGGCCACTGAGTTCGACCTCCGGGGTCAGCTCGCCGCCCTCATAGAGCGCCCAGATCTCTTTAGCATAACGTGTCTGCAGCAGTTCAGGGGCGAACTGCCCGTAGTAGCTGGTCATGTTGTTCACATCGCGGGCGAACATCCACTCGGCGTTGTTGTTACCGGCGGCATCCACCACCTGCGGCAGGTCGATGATCACCGGACCGTCCTCATTCACCAGCACGTTGAACTCCGACAAGTCGCCATGCACCAGGCCGGCAGAGAGCATGCGCACCACGTAACGCATGATGAGCAGAAAGTCCTCGCGCGCCTGTTCGGCAGACATCGAGACATCGTTGAGGCGCGGCGCCACCTGGCCGTCTTCGGTGGTGATCAGCTCCATCAGCAGCACGCCGTCAAAACAGCCATAGGGCTGCGGCACCCGCACCCCGGCATCGGCCAGACGGTAGAGGGCATCCACCTCGGTATGCTGCCACGCCTGCTCCTGCTCGTTGCGGCCGAAGCTGGAGCCCTTCTCCATTGCCCGGGCACGGCGACTGTTGCGCACCTTGCGTCCCTCCTGATACTGCACCGCCTGTTTGAAGCTGCGCTGCGCCGCCTCCTTGTAGACCTTGGCGCAGCGGATCCCGGTGCCGCAGCGCACCACAAAGACGGCCGCCTCCTTGCCGCTCATCAGCGGGCGCAGGACTTCGTCTACCAGGCCGTCATCGACCAGGGGCTGGATTCTCTTTGGTGTTTTCATAGCGTCCTTATACCTGAGTTGGGCGCGGAAGCAAGACCATGGCCGGCTCCTGACCCGCGCTTTGCCCGCTTACGGCAAAAATCCGCTATGCTTGCGCCCCGTCACCCTCGGATGCAGGTAAATACCATGAAATTTATACGCTGGCTGCTGGGCCGCATCATCCTTCTTGTCAACTGGCTGAGCTGGCCACACCCCGGCGTGCGTACCGCGCAGCAGCAGCAGGCGGTCGAGGCGACACTGGCTCACTATGCGCTCTACCAGTTTCACGCCTGCCCCTTCTGCGTCAAGGTGCGCCGCGCGCTGCGCCGCCTCAACCTGCCGATGACCCTGCGCGACGCGAAGGCCGAGGGGCCATTTCGCCGCGAGTTGGCACAGCAGGGCGGCACGTTAAAGGTGCCGTGTCTGCGCATCGAGCACCCCGACGGGCGCATCGAGTGGCTCTATGAGTCGAACGACATTATCGCCCACCTGGAGCAGCGCTTCCCGCTGTAACCGCCCACCGCCACGCGCCCGGCACACGATTCTGCCGCCGGGCGCGATTTGCTAGAATTCAGTTCACCACACACCATCCGCCCGGAGAACCCATGTCACTCAAGGATCAACTGCTCAAGGCCGGTCTCATCGACCAGAAGAAGGCGAAAAAGGCCGATGTGGCCAAGCACAAACAGCTCAAGCAGAAGCAGAAGAACAAGATCGAGACGGTGGATGAGGCCAAGGTGGCAGCGGCACAGGCACAGGCCGAGAAGGTGGAGCGCGACCGCCAGCTCAACGCCGAGCGCAAGGCGGAGGCCGAGCGCAAGGCCTACGCCGCGCAAATACGCCAGCTTATCGAGATGAACCGCCAACCGATCAATAGCGGCGATATTGCCTACAGCTTTACCGATGGCACGCTAGTCAAGCGTATTCACGTCACCGCGCTGCAGCAAAAGCAGCTGAGCAACGGCCGCCTCTGCATCATCAAACTCGATGGGCAGTACGAGCTCATCCCCTCGCTGGTGGCCGAGAAGATCCTGCAGCGCGACCCGACCACGCCCGTCCTCAGCAACCAGCCCACCGAGACGCCGGATGAGGAGGATCCCTACGCCGACTTCCAGGTGCCTGATGACCTGATGTGGTGATCCGCCGCGGCTCCGCGACGGGCCGCCCCCGGCGGCTACCCACCCCCACATCCCGCACGGGAGAATCACTGTGCTCAGTTATCGCCACGCCTTCCACGCCGGTAATTTCGCCGACGTACTCAAACACCTGGTGCAGGTGCGCATCCTGCGCTACCTGCTGCAGAAGGAGAAGCCGCTCCTCTACCTCGACACCCACGCCGGGGCCGGCGACTATAAACTGGGGGCGACACCGAGCGGCAAAGCCGCCGAGTTCGAGAGCGGCATCGGCCGCCTC
Organism: Gammaproteobacteria bacterium; assembly: GCA_026196575.1. GTDB lineage: Bacteria > Pseudomonadota > Gammaproteobacteria > Thiohalomonadales > Thiohalomonadaceae > JAPHSX01. Next base: position 7,174 of record JAPHSX010000056.1, read on the forward strand.
TGGTCGCGCGACGACCTGCCCGAGATCGTGGCCGATTACGTGGCGCTGGTGCGCCGCTTTAACCACAGTAAAAAGCTGACCCACTACCCCGGCTCCCCCTGGCTTGCCCAGCAGCTGCTACGCCCCGTTGATCGCATGGTGCTGCATGAGCTGCACCCGGCCGATCTGGCACAGCTACAGGAGACCTTCCGTGGCGATCGGCGTTGCCGGGTGCGCGCCGAGGACGGCTTTGCCGCCTGTCTGGCCCTGCTGCCCCCGGCGGAGCGGCGCGGCCTGGTGCTGCTCGATCCCCCCTACGAGCTGAAGGAGGATTACCAGCGGGTGGTCGACACCCTGACGGGGGCGTACCAACGCTTTGCCACCGGCACCTACGCCCTCTGGTATCCAGTGGTGGAGCGGCGGCGTATCGACCGTCTGGAGAAGGCACTCAGCGCCAGCGGCATCCGCCGCATCCTGCTGCTGGAGCTGGGGATCGCCGCCGACCGCCCCGGCCACGGCATGACCGCCAGCGGCATGGTGGTGATCAATCCCCCCTTCTCGCTCGCCACCGAGATGGCCCCGGCTCTCGACTACCTGGCACAGACTCTGGGGGTAGGACACGGCCACTCGCGCATCGTCGAGCTGGTGGGCGAGTAACGCGACATGCCACGCCACCACAGCACACTCCCCATCCTCGCCCTGCTGGGCGCCTCCATGCTGTGGGGGCTCTCCTGGCTGCCGCTCAAGGGGCTGCACGCCCTGGGCATCGACGGCATCGTCCTCATCCTCACCACCTACGGCCTGCTCGCCCTGCTCTTCACCCCAGCACTATGGCGCGCCCGCCACACCCTTGGCCGCGCCAACGCCCGGCCGCTGCTGCTCATCGCCCTGCTCGGCGGTGGCGCCAACATCGCCTTCACCAGTGCGCTCATTCACGGCGAGGTGATCCGGGTGATGGTGCTCTTCTACCTGCTCCCCGCCTGGAGCGTGCTCGGTGGGCGGATCTTTCTCCACGAACGGGTGGATGGGGCGCGCTGGCTGGGGGTGGGGCTCGCCCTCACCGGCGCCTTTCTCATCCTCGGCGGCTTTGATGCCCTTGGCGGCCCACCCAGCTGGAACGACCTTATCGCCCTTAGTGCAGGGCTACTGCTGGCGATGACCAATCTGGTGTTTCGCGCGGCACGAGCCGAACCGATGGTCGCCAAGGTCGGCGCCATGTTCTACGGCTGCGTGCTCCTCGCCGCGCTGCTGCTATTGACGGGGGTGGAGGCGTGGCCCGTGGCGGTAAGCGGCACGGCGTGGGGGGCCATCGCCCTCTACGCCTGCGGCTGGCTGCTCTTCGCCAACCTCGGGGCACAGTATGGTGTCACCCATCTGGAGGCGGGGCGCGCCTCCATCATCCTCCTCATGGAGCTGCTCGCCGCCGTGGTCTCGGCCAGCCTTATCGGCGGCGAGCGGATGGACGGCTGGGAGCTGTTTGGCGGCGCCCTCATCCTCGCCGCCGCCCTGCTGGAGGCGCTGCGCGACCTGAAGAGCCCCCCGTATGAGATCGGGGCGGGGGCGGCGTAATGGCGCAACTCAACTATCTCGTCCACTACCCGCCACAACTTATCCAGCAGATTCAGACCCTGCTGGCCGAGGGTCGGCTGGCGGACTACCTCCTGAATAAATACCCGCAGCCCCACACCCTCACCTCCGAGCGCGCCCTCTACGACTTTGCGCTGACGTTGAAGAACGATTACCTGCGCAGCTCAAAACCCGTCAGCAAGGTGATCTACGACGACAAAATTCACATCATCAACCACGCCCTGGGGCTGCACACCACCATCGCCCGGGTGCAGGGCAAGCGCCTCAAGGCGAAGAGCGAGATCCGTATCGCCGCCCTCTTTCGCCGCGTACCGCTGGAGTTTCTGCGCATGATCGTGGTGCACGAACTGGCCCACCTGCGCGAGCGTGACCACGACAAGGCCTTCTACAAGCTGTGCGAGCATATGGAGCCTGCCTACCATCAGCTGGAGTTCGACCTGCGGGTCTATCTCACCCATATCGACCATGCCGGCGAGCTCTACACCACCACACCGCAGCGATAACGTCCCCGCCAACCATCAACCACGGAGCAGCACCCCATGAGTCAGATCGTCACCCTGAGCGAAGAGCGCGTCACCCTGCCCAACGGCGTTGAGATGACCTGCCAGTTCGTACACCACCCCGGCGGCGCGGCGGTGGTGGCCCTGAATGAGGAGGGGGAGATCTGCCTGCTGCGCCACTACCGCCCGGTGGCCGGGGAGTGGCTGTGGGAGCTGCCTGCCGGCAAGCGTGACAACGATGAACAACCGCTACTTACCGCACAGCGGGAACTGGCCGAAGAGGCCGGCGTTGAGGCCATGCACTGGGCACAACTCGGCGCCATCTACCCCTCCCCCGGTGTCTTCACCGAGGTGATCCACCTCTATCTTGCCACCGATCTCAAAGAGGTCGGCAGCCACCCCGAAGAGCATGAGCTGTTCGAACTGCACTGGCTGCCACTGGCACGGGCACTGACGATGGCGCAGAACGGCGAGATTCAGGACGCCAAGAGCATTATCGGCATCTTTCGCGCGGTGGTGCGCTTTGCCAGCGGCTAGACCAGGCTCTTGCTCACCACCTCGTAGACATCCGGCGACAACTCCCCGCTACCGCGAATGCGCTGCAGCTCGGCACACATCTGCTGCTGGTAAGTTTCCGTAAGACCGCGCCAGCGGGTAAGCGGCCCCAGCAGCCGCGCCGCCAGCTGCGGGTTGCGGGCGTTGAGTTCGATCACCTTGTCGGCCAGCAGGCGGTAACCGCCGCCGCTGGTGTCGTGGAAACGTGCCGGATTACCGCCAGCGAAGGCGCCGATGAGTGAGCGCACCCGGTTGGGGTTACTGAGAAGAAAGTCGGGATGCCTCAGCAGCTGTTCCACCCGCTGCAGGGTGTCGGACATACCGGAACGCGCCTGCACGCTGAACCACTTGTCGAGCACCAGCATGTCGTGGCGCCAGCTGTCGTAGAAGGTCTCCAGCGCGGCCTCGGCGTGGGGATGGCCGTTGTCCACCAGCGCATCGAGGGCCGCCATGGCGTCGGTCATGTTGTGGGCAGCGGCGAACTGCCGCTCAGCGTATGCGCCGCCGTCCAGCAGCGAGAGGTAGGCGAGACAGAGATTCTTCAGGCGACGGTGCGCCATCGCCGCGGCATCGAGACGGTAGTCACCGTGATCATTCAGCGTATCGTACCTGGCCTTGAGGGCATCACGGTGAGACTCGGCCAGGGCACGGCGCAGGAACTGGCGCACCGAGTGAATGGCCAGTGGATCGGCGGCCGGGCTTTCGCACTCGGCCACATAGGCCTCGTCGGGCAGCGCCAGCGCCTCGGCGGCGAGGGCCGCATCAAGTTGCCCATCCTGCAAGGTTTTGGCGAAGGCCGCGCTCAGCCCCGCATCCAGTGTCAGTTTACGTCCCTCGCGCCGGTCACTAAGCAGCCGTTGCATCACCCGTAGCGCCAGCTGCTGACCCGCCTCCCAGCGGTTGAAGGGGTCGGTCTCATTGCCCATGAGAAAGGCCAGTTCGCTGTCGCTGTAGTCGTGCTCAAGGATCACTGGCGCGGAGAAGCCGCGCAGCAGTGAGGGGATCGGTTCGGCGGCAATGTCTTCAAACACGAACTGCTGTTCCGCTTCGGTAACGTCGAGTACCCGCACCGTGCCGGGTGCCGCCCCTTCCGCCGCCAGGCGCAGCGGCAGCTCATTGCCATTCGCGTCCAGTAGCGCCAGCTTGAGCGGAATATGCAGCGGCAGCTTCTCGGCCTGGTCGGGAGTCGGCGGGGTCTGCTGTTTCAGCGAAATGGTGTAGCGTCTGTTCGCCGTATCGTAGTGCCGTGACAGGGCGAGTCGCGGGGTGCCCGCCTGGGCGTACCAGCGGCGGAACTGGGTAAGCGCAACGCCGTTGGCCGCCTCCATCGCCGCAACAAAGTCATCGCAGGTCACCGCGCTGCCGTCGTGGCGTGCAAAGTAGAGATCGGCCCCCTTTCTGAACCCCGCCTCGCCAAGCAGGGTGTGGAGCATGCGCACCACCTCGGCCCCCTTTTCGTAGACGGTGACGGTGTAAAAGTTGTTGATCTCGACGTAGGCGTCGGGGCGCACCGGGTGGGCCATGGGGCCGGCATCCTCGGGAAACTGGTGGGCGCGCAACAGGCGCACATCGTCGATGCGCTTGACCGCCGCCGAGGTCATATCGGCGGTGAACTGCTGATCGCGCAGCACCGTGAAGCCCTCTTTCAGCGAGAGCTGAAACCAGTCGCGACAGGTGACGCGGTTGCCCGACCAGTTGTGGAAATACTCGTGGCCGATCACCCCCTCGATATTGACAAAGTCGGTGTCGGTGGCCGATTCGGGACGGGCCAGTACGAACCTGGAGTTAAAGACGTTGAGACCCTTATTCTCCATCGCCCCCATGTTGAAGTCATCCACCGCCACGACCATGTAGAGGTCGAGGTCATACTCACGGCCATACTTCTCCTCATCCCACTGCATTGCCCTTTTCAGCGAGGCGACGGCATGGTCGCACTTGTTTTCGTTGCCATGCTGCACATAGAACTCGATCGCCACCTCGCGCCCCGAGATGGTGGTGAAACTATCGCGCACGCAGGCCAGATCCCCCGCCACCAGGGCAAAGAGGTAACAGGGCTTGGGGAAGGGGTCGTGCCACACCGCGTAGTGGCGGCCACCCTCCAGCTCGCCGCAGTCGATTCGGTTGCCGTTGGCCAGCAGTTGCGGGTACTTCGCCCTGTCGGCGATGAGGGTGGTGGTGAAGACACTGAGCACGTCGGGGCGGTCGGGGTAGAAGGTGATGCGGCGAAACCCTTCGGCCTCGCACTGGGTGCAGAAGTTGCCGCTGGAGAGGTAGAGCCCCTCCAGTGCGGTGTTGGCGGCGGGCTTGATGGCGGTAGTGATGGTGAGCTCACACTGCGCCGGAGTATCAAGGGTCAGCGACCCCTCATCCAGCACATATTCATCGGCAGCGAGGGGGCGGCCATCCAGCTCTACCGAGATCAGCTCCAGCTCGCTGCCATCGAGGCGCAGGGTGCGCCCCGCGCCAAGGGCTCGCAGCCTGAGGGTGGAACGCACCGTGGTGCGGCTCCCCTCCAGCTCGATGTGCAGCGCCACCGACTCAACGTTGTGGCTGTAGGGGGTGTAGTCCTTGCGGTAGATGGTCGACGGGGTATTTGATTCGCTCATGGGCCTGCACTGGTGTCGTCAATCGGGCGGCTCAAGGTGCCTGTTTGCCGCGCCGGGGTCAAGGCGTGGAGATAATCAGCGATCAACTGCCGCTCATCCCCGCCGCCAGCAACAGGGTCACCACTTCGGCCCCCTCGATCAGTGCCCCGGCACTATCCCCGGTAAAGCCCTGCAAACGCTGCATCAGGGCACGGCGATAGATCACAAAGAGGAGGGCGCTAACACCCCACACCCAGGGCGCCAGCCCCGGCAGCCACAACAGGGTGGCGGCCACCACCACGGCCAGCAGCAGCCAGGCGGCACGGCGCGGCAGGTGGCGCACCATATCGGAGGCCAGCCCCGCCTCGCGACAGTAGGGGGTGGTCAGCAGCAGCAGGATGGCGAAACTGCGGCCCACCACCGGGGGGAGCAGCAACAGCAGCGGCGCGGCGACGAGAAGCTCTGTCAGGGCGGCGAACTTGAGCAGCAACACCGCCACCACCGCACTCACCCCCATCGGGCCGCAGTAGGGGTCTTTCATGATCGCCAGGGTACGCTCGCGATCCCCCTGACCGCCGACCCAGGCGTCGGCCATATCGGCCACCCCGTCGATGTGCAGCGCGCCGCTGAGCAGCAGCCACAGGGCAAGCAGCAGCGCCGCCTGCAACAGCGGGGCAAGTGCGGCGGTCAGCAGGGTCGCGGCGTAGAGCAGGGCGCCGATGAGCAGCCCCACCAGCGGGTAGAAGAGCAGCGAGCGTCCGACCGCCTGCGGGCTTACCTGCGCATAGTGCGGCGTGGGTAGGCGGGTGAGAAACTGCAGGGCGAGCCAGAGGGGTTGCATCAGATTGTCGGCCCCTCGAACACCAGCTGGGTGTAGGCGTCGCCGTGACGGCCGCTATCCACGCGCAGTCGGATGAGGGCGGCGTTGCGCAGGTCGAAGCGGTAGAAGCTATCGAGCGGCATGTTGAGCGCCTTGAGCAGCAGGATGCGCATCATCCCGGCGTGACCCACCAGCAGGAGCCGCTTGCCGGCATGGCGCAAGAGCAGTGCCTGCCACGCCGCCTCGATGCGCTCAGCAAAAGCGGGCAGCGGTTCGCCATTGGGCGGGGTGTGGGTGAGCGGATCCTGCCAGAAGGCGAAGAGTGCCGCCTCATCCCGCGCCATGATCTCCTTGGCCGTCAGCCCCTCCCAATCGCCAAAGCCGATCTCGCGAAACGGGACACAACGCTCCACCGGGACGGCGAGCCGCTCGCCCAGCTCGTCGGCAAAGGCGGCGCAGCGGCTGAGATCCGAGGTAACGATCTGCTGCCACTCGTCACGCCCCGCCACCGCCGCGCGCATCTGCGCCCAGCCAAGCTCAGAGAGCGGGTCATCCAGCTGGCCGCGATACCTCGCGCCGCCCACCGGTTCGCCGTGGCGCAGGATGTCAATAATGGTGGTCTGCTCGTCCATAAAAAATGGCTACGCTCCTTGCGCCACCCCCGCCTCGGCAAAGGTCGCCATGTTGTTGTGCAGGGCGCAGGCGAGGCGCAGCAGCGGCACGGTGACGGCGGCGCCGCTCCCCTCACCCAGGCGCATCCCAAGGTCCAGCAGCGGCTCTCCGCCGATGGCCGCCACCAGCGCGGCGTGGCCCGGCTCGGCCGAGGCGTGACTCAAGATCAGCCACGGGGCAATGGCGGGGTTGAGGCGCAGTGCCAGTAGCGCGGCACTGCTGCTGATAAAGCCGTCGACCAGTACCGGCAACCCAGCCTGCGCCGCGGCGATATAGGCGCCACAGAGGGCGGCGATCTCAAAGCCGCCGACACAGCGCAGGATGGCCAACGGTGAGGCCATGGCAGCGCGGTGCAACACCAGCGCCCGCTCGATCACCTGCGCCTTGTGGCTCACGCCAGCGGCCGGGAGTCCGGTGCCTGGCCCCGCCAGTTCAATGGCGGGACGCTGCAGCAGGGCGCAGCCAATGGCGGTAGCGGCGGTGGTGTTGGCGATCCCCATCTCGCCGCCGATGAAGAGTTGCGCCTCGTTTGCCACGGCACGCGCCACCGCCTCGCGCCCGGCCGCCAGGGCATTGGCCAGCTGTGCCTCGCTCATCGCCGCCTCTTTGGCCAAATTGCTAGTGCCGTTGCCGGCACGCCGCGAGATCACCCCCGGCATGGCGGGCGACTCACTCGCCGCCCCCACATCGACCACCTCCAGCGTCGCCCCCAGGGTGTTGGCCAGCACGCTGATGGCCGCGCCGCCGTGGGCGAAGTTGGCGATCATCGCCACCGTCACCTCCTGGGGAAAGGCGGAGACCCCCTCGGTAGCCACCCCGTGGTCGGCGGCAAAGACCGCGATGTGGAGGCGCTCCAGCGAGGGCTGCTCTGCCCCCTGCATCCCCGCCAGCCGGATGGCGACCTGCTCAAGACGCCCCAGCGAACCGGGGGGCTTGGTCAGCTGCCCCTGACGCGCCTCGGCGGCGGCCGTCGCCGCTGCATCTATCGATGCCACCGGCCCCTGCAACCATTCGTTACCCATTCACCTCTCCCCTTTTAAAATCATTGGCAGTCCGGCGGTGACGAAGGTCACCCGCTCGCACCTGGCGGCGACGGCCTGATGCAGCCGTCCGCTCTCATCGCAAAAACGGCGTGTCAGTTCACCCATGGGGACGATCCCCAGCCCCACCTCGTTACTGACCAGAATAAGCTGGCCCGGCAGCTGCGGCAGCTGTGCCAGCAGCGCCTCACGCTCCTCGGCGAAGACCGCCTCACCGGCGGCCAGCAGATTGCTCAACCAAAGGGTCAGGCAGTCGACCAGCAGGCAGCGGTGGGGCGCCGCCTGTTGGCGCAGCGTGGCCGCCAGTTGCCGTGGCTCTTCGATAGAGAGCCAGTGGCCGGGACGGCAGGCACGGTGGTGGGCGATGCGCTCACTCATCTCCGCATCGCGCGCCTCGGCGGTGGCGATGTAGACCACCTCCAGACCGCTATCAGCGGCGCGCTGTTCGGCCAGGGCGCTCTTGCCCGAACGGGCGCCGCCCAGAATCAGTTCACGCATGGGACTCACTCAAACCAGGGAGTGGGGAATGATACCGGCTTGAGGGGGGTTTGGGGATGGCTTGGGGATGATTTGGCCCGGATGTTTACCGAATGGTTGCCAAATAGTTGATGGCGCTGCTACGGCCACGAACCTTGGGCTCCTGCCCTCATCCCATCCACCCGGCAAGGGTGGCGAAGGCGAGCAGCGCCAGAATCACCAGCACGGCACGGCGTACCAGGGCGATGCTCTCACCCACCTGCTCACAGGCGCGGCTGTCGTCCTCGATCTCGCCCGGCTCGACCCGCAAGGCGCCAAAGCCACTGGCGATGAGTACCTTGTCACTGCTCTGCGGCCAGCCGGGAGCAACGCCTCGCCAGCCATGCAGCGCCTCGACAAAGCTTCCCGCCAGGGCGTAGGCGATGGCGCAAAGACGGGCCGGCAGCCAGCCGAGCAGCCGCTGCAGTCGCCACCCCGCCTCGAAGATCCCCTCACCAGCCGCTGCCACGGGTGGCGGCAGTTGCGAGCCGAAACGGTAGAGCAACGCCCCGGCCGGGCCCAGCAACACAAACCAGAAGAGGATGGCGAGCAGGCGCTCATTGGCCTCGATAAAGATGCGCTCCATGATCCGTCGGGTCACCGCCCCGGAGCTTGCCAGCTCGGCGTCCCCCAACAGCTCGGCGGCGTGCCAGCAGGCCGACTCCTCGTCGCCACGGCAGCGGGCATCAATAAAGGCCTCGACCTCCGCCTCCAGGTCGTGCGGGCCGAAACAGTAGAGCAGGGTCAGGACGGCGAAGAGGAGGCCCAACAGCTGCCACCAACCGCTGAGGTAGTAGTCGAGTACCACTACCGGGGCCAGCAGCGGCAGCAGCAGCAACAGCATCCCCAGCGGCCCGTTCAACCAGCGCAACCGCGCCAGGAGGGGGGCTGCCCGGCGACAATAGGCGACAAACCAGTCAAAGCGGCGTAACTCCTCCATCGAACCGAGGAGGCGCTCCAGTACCAGACTGAGGATGATTGCGATAAGGGCCATGCGCTAAGTGTCGATGCTCGTCTGGTGCTTTGCAAGCCACTGCCCCTGCAGCAGATAGTGAAAGTGGTGCCAGTCGAAATGGGGGCCGGGGTCGCTCTTGCGCCCGGGGGCGATATCGCTGTGGCCGGCGATCCGCTCGGGGCTCAATTCAGGGTAGGCCGCCAGCAGTGCGGCGACACACTCGGCGAGGCGCTGGTACTGCACCGCCTCGTAGGGCTCCGCGTCGGTCCCCTCCAGCTCAATACCGATGGAGAAGTCATTGCAACAGGCGCATCCCTGATAGGCGGAGGCCCCGGCATGCCAGGCACGCCGGTCGAAGGGGACATACTGCACCACCTCACCGGTGCGGCGAATCAGCAGGTGGGAGGAGACGCGCAGTTGATGAATTTCGGCAAAATAGGGGTGGGCCTGCGGGTCGAGGCGATTGGTGAAGAGGGCGTCGATCCACGGCCCGCCATACTCGCCGGGGGGCAGGCTGATACCGTGGATCACCAGCAGCCGCGCCGCCTGTTGTGGCGGGCGGGCGTCACAATTGGGCGAGGGTACGCGTCGCGCCCCCGCCAGCCACCCCTCGCTAATCGTGGGCACCCCCGTTTGGTGCAGCGCCCCCAATGGCCGTATCGACATGCGTCTTGCCGCCTCTTACTTCAAGCCATTGACCAGGCCGCGCAGCACCATGTCGGTAAAGCTGATGATGCCGATCACCTCGCCGCCGTTCACCACCGGACAGCGCGACAGGCCAAAGCGGTCGAACAGGCGGGCGCAGTAGCGTATGTCCATATCCGGGTCGACGGTGATCACCGGTTTGGCCATCACTTCGTAGACGTTGATACGCTCCGGGGCGCGATCCTTGGCCAGTACATTACGGGCGATATCGGAGATCAGCAGCATGCCGTACTCATCGTCCTCATGGCGCTTGTTGATGATCAGCGTCTTGGTCTCCACATGCCGCATCGTCTTCAGGGCATCGGCCACCGTGGTCATGCCGTCGACCATGTCAAACTGCGTCTTCATCACATCACGGACCCGCACTATCGTTCTGTCACTCATCTCAGATCTCCTCTTCTACTGCCGACGTCAGCTCTTTTACCTGATGGATCACCCCCACCGCATCCTCCACATCGAGCTGGAAGGCGATGCCGGTGCCCGGCTTGTCGTCAAACTGCCCCACTTCGGCGATCTTCTCCAGGATCTTGCGGCTCATGTGCTCCTCGACCAGGAACATCACCATGTCGCGCTGCGTCTCCAGCGACAGGCCAAAGAAGGTCTTGCTCTTATTTATCCCCTCGCCCCGCGCCTGGTTCAGCACCGTGGCGCCGGTGGCACCGGCCTCGCGTGCGGCATCGAGCACCGCCTCGGTCTTGTGATCCTCCAACAGGGCAATCAACAGTTTAAAGTGCATGGTTACTCTCCAGATTGTTCCCGCCGCGCCGCGCGCCGGGCCTTCCAATGACTCAGTTGGGCATAGCCCATTACCGACATAATCGGGAACAGGCTGGCAAAGGCGATGAGACCGAAACCATCCAGCATCGGGCTGCGTCCGGGTACGGTGCTGGCCAACCCCAGTCCCAGCGCGGTAACCAGCGGCACGGTAACGGTGGAGGTGGTCACCCCGCCCGAATCGTAGGCCAGGGCGATGATCATCCGCGGGGCGTAGAGAGTCTGGATAATGACCACGATATAGCCGACGATGATGTAGTAGTGTAACGGCGTGCCGGTGACGATGCGCAAGGTGCCGAGCGCGATGCCGATGGCCACCCCCAGCGCCACCGCGGTGCGCAACCCCCTCACGCTAATGGCACCAGCGGAGACCTCCTGCGCCTTAATCGCCACCGCGATAAGTGAGGGCTCCGCCACGGTAGTGGCAAAACCGATGGCAAAGGCAAAGAGGTAGACCCAGCCGTAATCACTCCAGCGCAGCGCCCGTGCCACCCCCTCGCCGAGGATAAAGGCGGGGGCGGTGAGCTGCTCGGCCATCAGCTTACCGAGCGGGAAGAGCGCCTCCTCCAGACCGACAAGGAACAGCGACAACCCCAATAAGACATAGCCAAAACCGAACAATACCTGCTTCAGGTGGGGGACGGGGCGGCGGATGACAAAGAGCTGGAAACCGAAGATGATGGCGGCGATGGGCAGCACATCCAGCACGGTCGCCAGGGTGGTGTCGAAGATGAGCTGCAACACCTCCATCAGATCACCATGCCGTAACCCATGACGAAGATCATCGGCGTCAGCGAGGCAAAGGCGATGAGGCCAAAGCCGTCGATCATCGGGTTGCGCCCCTTGATGCTGGAGGCAAGCCCCACCCCCAGCGCGGTGACCAGCGGCACGGTGATAGTGGAGGTGGTGACCCCGCCCGAATCATAGGCGATGCCGATGATCTCCTCGGGGGCGAAGGCGGTCATCACCACCACGCCGAGGTAGCCGCCGATGATGAAATACTGGATAGGCCACCCCTTGAGGATACGCAACACCCCCAGCACGATGGCAAAACCGACCGACAGGGCGACGGTGAGGCGCAGGCCGCTGGCATAGCCGTCGCGCGCCGCCTCACTCTCCCCGATCATCCCCCCCGCCGCCGCCACCTTGGCCGCCTCGGCCGCCACCGCGATGAGGGCCGGTTCGGCCACGGTGGTACCAAAGCCGAGGGCGAAGGCGAAGGCGAGCAGCCACCAGACACTGCCCTTGCGTGCAAAGTCGTAGGCCATACCCTCGCCGATGGGAAAGAGCCCCATCTCCAGCCCGCGCACGAAGAGGGTCAGCCCCAGCACCACCAGCACGGTGCCAAAGAGCAATTTACCCATATTGGGGATCGGCTGCTGCAGCACCACCAGCTGAAAGAAGGCGATCACCAGCAGGATCGGCAACAGATCGCGCAGGCTGGCGATGAAGGGGCGCAGGATGGCGGCAACGGGCAGGCTCAAGGGGACTTCCGGCAACAGTAACTGAAGCCACAAACGTTACACCAACGGCCCCCTCTGTGAAACGAAAAAAACGTAACGGCCCCCTAGGGTGGGCGTCAGAACTGTAGGGGGGAGTGAAGGGGGCGTGTAATTACAAAAAACCGATATACTGGCGCGATGCGCAGACAACCAGACCCGACCCAGACCCCCTACCACCTCGGCCGCGGCATGTTGCTGCTCGGCTGGGTGGCGGGGCTCGGTCTGCTCAGCCTGCTCTTCAGTGATATTCTGGAGCAGCAGCGCAACCCCAACGCCCGGCTCGACACCGTGCAGACGGCGGACGGCAGCCGCGAAGTGGAGCTGCAGCGCAACCGCCATGGCCACTATCTGGCCCGCGGCACCATCAACGGCCAGGCGGTGGAGTTTCTGCTCGATACCGGTGCCAGCGATGTCTCGATCCCCGAGGCGGTGGCGCGCCGGGTGGGACTGAGGCGCGGTACCCCCCGGCTTTACGAGACGGCCAACGGCACCATTACCGCCTACACCACCCTCCTCGACACGCTGGCACTGGGTGAGATCGCGCTACAGCGGGTGCGCGCCAGTATCAATCCGCAGATGGAGGGCGAGACCATCCTGCTGGGGATGAGCGCCCTGAAGCAGCTGGAGTTTACCCAGCGCGGCGACACCCTGATAATCCGCCAGTGAACCACCAAAATAACCACCAACAATAAAAGGGGGAGAGATGGAGACCATTAGCGGCCTCATCGGCCAACTCAACGCCATCGTCTGGGGCCCGGCGATGCTGCTGCTAATCCTCGGCACCGGCCTCTATCTGATGTTGGGTCTCAGGGCGATGCCGCTGCACCGCATCGGCTACGGCTTTCGCATGTTGTGGCGCGGGCGCAAAAGCGATGCTGAGGGGGATATCACCCCCTTCAACGCCCTGATGACCTCCCTCTCGGCCACCGTCGGTACCGGCAACATTGCCGGGGTGGCGACTGCCATCGCCCTAGGCGGCCCCGGAGCCATGTTCTGGATGTGGTGTACCGCACTGGTGGGGATGGCCACCAAGTACGCCGAGGCGGTACTGGCGGTGCGTTACCGCGAGACCGATGAACAGGGCAACCACATCGGCGGACCGATGTTCTATATCAAAAACGGGCTGAAGGGCCACTGGGCCTGGCTTGGCACCGCCTTTGCCATCTTCGGTGCGCTGGCCGGTTTTGGCATCGGCAATACGGTACAGGCCAACTCGGTGGCCGATGCCTTGCAGTCAACGTTTGCCATCGCCCCGCTGGCCACCGGCATCGTCATGGCGGTATTGGTGGCGCTGGTACTCATTGGCGGCATCCGGCGCATCGCCACCGTGGCGGGAAAGCTGGTGCCTTTTATGGCCATTAGCTACATTCTTGCCGGGCTGGTGGTGCTGGCCCTGAACCTTGGTGCCATACCCGAGGCCGTCGCCCTCATCGTCAAACACGCCTTCACCCCGGTGGCTGCCACCGGCGGTTTTGCCGGGGCGGCGGTGTGGGCGGCGATCCGCTTCGGTGTGGCGCGCGGCATCTTCTCCAATGAGGCTGGGCTGGGCAGCGCCCCCATCGCCCACGCTGCGGCCAAAACCGACAGCCCGGTGCGCCAGGGCACCATCGCCATGCTCGGCACCTTCATCGACACCCTGGTACTCTGCTCGATCACCGGGCTGGTGATCGTGGTCACCGGGGCCTGGAGCAGTGGCGAGACCGGCGCCACCCTCTCCTCCACCGCCTTCGAACTGGCCCTGCCGGGGGTCGGCGGCTATGTGGTGAGCCTGGGGTTGGTGCTGTTTGCCTTCACCACCCTGCTCGGCTGGAGCTTCTATGGCGAGAAGTGTGTGGAGTACCTGTTCGGGGTACGCTCCATCGTCCCCTTCCGGGTACTGTGGATCATTGCCGTACCCATCGGCGCCACCGCCGAGCTGGACTTTATCTGGCTGGTAGCCGACACCCTCAACGCCCTGATGGCGCTGCCCAACCTGCTGGCGCTGCTGCTGTTAAGCCCGGTGGTGTTCAAACTGACACGGGACTATTTTGCCGACAAGGCTTGAACTCGAAACAGGGCACGATTCGTGACATAGTATTGGCACTGTTAACCAGGCCCGCCGCCGCGCGAGCCGTTCCGTTTTGGAGAGAAAAAATGAGTGAGACCACTACCCCATCCGGCCTGAAGTATGACGACACCATCGAGGGCCACGGCGCCGAGGCCACTGCCGGCCAGACCGTCTCGGTCCACTACACTGGTTGGCTGGAGGACGGCAGCAAGTTTGACTCCAGCAAGGATCGCAACGACCCGTTCCGCTTTCGCCTCGGCGCCGGCCAGGTGATCCGCGGCTGGGATGAGGGGGTACAGGGGATGAAGGTGGGCGGCACCCGCAAGCTCACCATCCCGTCCGATCTGGGCTACGGTGCCCGCGGTGCCGGTGGCGTGATCCCGCCCCATGCCACCCTGATCTTCGAGGTGGAGCTGCTGGAGATCCTCTAGCCGTGCACCTCGCCAACCCCATCCCTGCCGAGGAGATCGCCGCCCAGGTCGCCCTTGCCCTCGCCGAGGATCTCGGTGCGGGCGACCTCACCGCCGCCCTCATCCCCGCGGATGCCAGATCCGAGGCGACGGTGATCTGCCGCGAGGAGGCGGTACTCTGCGGCTGTGACTGGTTCAATGCCGTCTTTGCCCAGCTCGATACCGCCATCCGCATCGACTGGCTGCTGGCGGATGGCGACAGGATCGAGCCCAACCAGCTCCTCTGCACCCTCAGCGGCCCCTCCCGCGCCCTCCTTAGCGGCGAACGTACCGCGCTCAACTTCCTGCAGACCCTCTCCGGCACCGCCACCCTCGCCAGCCACTATGTCCAGGCGGTGGCCGGTAGCGGGGTACGGGTGCTCGATACGCGCAAGACCATCCCCGGTCTGCGCCGTGCACAGAAGTACGCCGTACGCTGCGGCGGCGGCCACAACCACCGCGTCGGCCTCTACGACGGGATACTGATCAAGGAGAATCACATCGCCGCGGCCGGCTCCATCGCCACCGCCGTGGCGCAGGCACGGGCCAGCGCCCCCGCAGGGGTTCCGATCGAGGTGGAGGTGGAGAACCTGGATGAGGTCGGACAGGCGCTGGAGGCCGGGGCCGATATCCTGCTGCTCGACAATATGTCCCCGCGGCTGTTACGCGAGGCGGTGGCCATCAACCACGGACGGGCCAAGCTAGAGGCCTCCGGCGGGATCACGCTGCACAATATCGGCGATATCGCCGCCACGGGCGTGGACTACATCTCCGTGGGGGCGATCACCAAGCAACTGCATGCCATCGATCTATCGCTGCGTTTTGATCACTAATTGGGATAACTGATTTGGGTAACTGGATTGTCAGGGGTGAGGGCCGTCCACCGATCCGTCGTGCGGCGCCTCCTCTTAACCGACCAAGCGGCCGGGAAAAACATGACCAAAACCCCATAACTCTATATTATGGCTAGAATTACAGAAAAATTTATCATACTGTTAAGCTGCCTTTTACAAACTTAACGCAGGGTATTGATCTAGGGAAATGGCTAGCACGAATATCAAAGTTGCCCTGAGTGGCCTGGCCCGAAAACTGGTCAGCGATGGCCTGCTTAGCGAGGATGCCGCCATCAAGGCTGCGGAGAACGCTCAACGGGAGAAAATTCCTTTCGTCTCCTATCTTGTCGAAAACAAACTTATCGACTCGCTGCAGCTGGCCTCGGTTGCCTCCATGGAATTTGGTGTGCCGCTGTTCGATATTGATACGGTGGAGCTGGACGAGGAGGTCACCAAGCTCGTCGATGAGAAGCTCATCCGCAACCACCACGCCCTGCCCCTGTTCAAGCGCGGCAACCGCCTCTTTGTCGCCGTCTCCGACCCCACCAACCTGGTGGCCCTCGATAACATCAAATTCCACGTCGGCGCCAACACCGAGGCGGTGCTGGTGCTGGAGGATAAACTCAAAAAGACCATTGAGAAGGCGATGGAGGCCGGCGACACCTCACTGGGTGAGGGGCTCGATGATGCCGACCTCGACGGTCTGGACATCAGTGCGGAAGATGAGAACAAACAGGATGAGACCGCCGACAAGGAGATCGACGATGCCCCGGTGGTACGCTTTATCAATAAGATTCTGCTCGATGCCATCAACAAGGGGGCCTCGGATATCCACTTCGAACCCTACGAGAAGCGCTACCGCGTGCGCACCCGCACCGACGGCATGCTGATGGAGGTCGCCTCGCCGCCCATCCAGCTGGCCGGCAAGATCTCCGCCCGCATCAAGGTCATGTCGCGCCTCGACATCTCCGAGAAACGGGTACCGCAGGACGGCCGCATCAAACTGACCCTCTCCAAGACCAAGGCCATCGACTTTCGTGTCAGCACCTGTCCGACGCTGTTTGGCGAAAAGATCGTTATGCGGATCCTCGATCCCTCCAGCGCCAAGCTGGGGATCGACGCCCTCGGTTATGAACCGGAGCAGAAAAAACTCTATCTCGACAATCTGGCCAAACCCTATGGCATGATCCTGGTGACCGGACCGACCGGTTCGGGAAAAACGGTGTCACTCTACACCGGCATCAACATCCTCAACCGGGTGGATATCAACATCTCCACCGCCGAGGACCCGGCGGAGATCAATCTGGAGGGGATCAACCAGGTCAACGTCAATGACCGGGTCGGACTCACCTTCAGCGTGGCGCTGAAGGCCTTCCTGCGGCAGGACCCGGATATCATCATGGTGGGCGAGATCCGTGACATCGAAACCGCCGAGATCGCCGTCAAGGCGGCCCAAACCGGCCACATGGTGATGTCCACGCTCCACACCAACGACGCCCCGCAGACTATCACCCGCCTGATGAACATCGGCGTCGCCCCCTACAACATCGCGGCGGCGGTCAACCTCATCATCGCCCAGCGCCTGGGGCGCCGCCTCTGTAACCACTGCAAAATGATCGATGATGCACCCAAAGAGGCACTGCTGGAGGAGGGATTCACCGAGGAGGATGTCGCCTCGGGAATGAAGATCTACAAGGCAAATCATGACGGCTGCGATCAATGCACCTTCGGCTACAAGGGCCGCGTGGGCATCTATCAGGTCATGCCCATCTCCGAGGATATGGGCAAGCTGATCATGAAAAACGCCACCTCCTACGAGATTGCGGATCAGGCCAGAAATGAGGGGATTCCAGACATTCGCCAATCGGCGTTAAAGAAGGTCAAGGATGGCTTGACCAGTCTGGAAGAGATTAACCGCGTGACCAAGGACTAAGAGTCGATATGGCCGAGAAAGCAAAAAAACAGGACATCTTCACCTGGGAGGGAACCGACCGCAAGGGGGGGAAGAAAAAGGGGGAGATGTCGAGCCAGAACATGTCGATGGTCAAGGCGGAACTGCGCAAGCAGGGCATCAATCCGCTGAAGGTAAAGAAAAAGCCCAAGGCCATCTTTGGTGGCGGCGGCCCCCGAGGCAAGGCTATCACCCCCAAGGATATCTCGGTATTTGCACGGCAAATCGCCGTCATGATGTCCTCTGGTGTGCCGCTGGTTCAATCGTTTGAGATCATGGCCAAGGGTTCGGACAACCCCTCGATGCGTATTTTGATCACTGACATCAAGAGTAATATCGAGGGGGGTGCCACCATGGCCGATTCCTTCAGGAAACACCCGAAATATTTCGATGATCTTACCTGCAACCTGATCCATGCCGGTGAACAGGCGGGTATTCTCGAGAGCCTGCTCGACAAGATCGCCACCTACAAGGAGAAGACCGAAGCGCTGAAATCAAAGATCAAAAAAGCGCTCTTCTATCCCACCGCCGTTATTGTCGTCGCCTTCATCATTACCGCGATTCTGTTAATCTTTGTTATCCCGCAGTTCGAACAGCTCTTCTCCGGTTTCGGTGCCGATCTGCCGGCGCTGACCATGATGGTCATCAATTTGTCGAAAATCTTTCAGGAGCAGTGGTTCCTGATCTTCGGCGGGATAGGTGGCGTGATCTACGGTTTTAAAACCATCAAGGCCAAGTCCAAGGCCTTCAGGGATTTTCTGGAAAAGACCTCACTAAGTATCCCGATTATAGGCAACCTGTTGAACAAGGCGGCGGTTGCCCGTTTTGCACGGACACTCTCCACCATGTTTGCTGCCGGTGTGCCACTGGTCGAGGCGATGGAGTCTGTCGCCGGCGCGGTCGGTAACGTGGTGTACCGCGAGGCCGTGCTCAAGATGCGCGATGAGATCTCCACGGGTACCTCCATTACCGCATCGATGGAACAGGTGAACATCTTCCCGAATATGGTGATTCAAATGACCTCTATCGGCGAGGAGGCGGGGTCACTCGACACCATGCTGGGAAAGGTGGCCGACTTCTATGAGCAGGAGGTCGATGATGCCGTGGACGGGCTAACCAGCCTGCTCGAACCCCTCATCATGGCCGTCCTCGGCGTACTCATCGGCGGCCTCGTCCTGGCCATGTATCTGCCCATCTTCAAAATGGGTGAGGTTATCTAGGTACTTGTCGTCATATCAATAACGTATTTACAAGAAGAGTGATATGACAGAGCAGCTGCTTTACGGCCACCCCCTTTTGCTCATTAGCGCTGCCGCGGTTCTTGGGCTGATGATCGGCAGCTTCCTCAATGTCGTCATCTACCGCCTGCCGCTGATGATGCAACGCTCCTGGCGGTTACAGTGTCAGGAGTTGCTGGAACAGCCGTCAGACCAGGGCGAACGGTTTAACCTTGCAGTTCCCCCCTCGCGCTGCCCCGGCTGCGGCCACCCCATCGGCGCGCTGGAGAACATCCCGCTCATCAGTTTCCTGCTGCAGAGAGGACGCTGCAGCCACTGCCAGGCCAAGATCTCCGTGCGCTATCCTGCCATCGAACTGCTCACCGCCATCATTAGCGGCGTGGTCGCCTGGCAACTCGGCCTTGGCTGGCCACTGCTCTTTGCCCTGCTGCTAAGCTGGGCGCTGATCGCTCTGACCTTTATCGATTTTGATCACCAGCTGTTGCCGGATGACATCACCCTGCCGCTGCTCTGGCTGGGACTGCTGCTCAGCCTCTTCGGCCTCTTCACCGACATGCAATCGAGCATCATCGGCGCGGCAGCGGGCTACCTCACCCTGTGGTCGGTCTATCAGCTGTTTAAACTGGTAACCGGCAAGGAGGGGATGGGGTATGGCGATTTCAAGCTGTTGGCCGTGTTCGGGGCATGGTTTGGCTGGCAGGTGCTACCGGTGGTGATCCTGCTATCCTCGCTGGTAGGGGCCGTGGTCGGGGTCACGCTGATCCTGTTTCGCGGCCGTGACCGCCAGCTTCCCATCCCCTTCGGCCCCTACCTCGCCGCCGCCGGCTGGATCGCCATGCTCTGGGGCGACCACATTACCCGTGGCTACTGGCGCTATATGACCCAGTCATAGCGCCGCATGTTACGCATCGGACTTACCGGCGGTATCGGCAGTGGCAAGAGTACCGTCTGCACCATCTTCCGTGAGCTGGGTGTACCGGTCATCGACAGCGATGAGATCGCCCGGGAGCTTGTCGTCCCGGGCAGCGTGGCGCTACAACAGATCACGGCACGCTTTGGCCCACAGGTACTGCGCAATGATGGCTCCCTTGATCGCCAACGGATGCGGGATCTGGTGTTCGATGACCCCGACAAACGCCAACAGTTGGAGGCGATCCTCCACCCGCTAATCCGACAGGAGATGGAGCGTCAAATTGCACGCCTCCATGCCCCATATCTCATTCTCGCCATCCCGCTACTGCTGGAGAAGGGGTGGCAACAGCAGCTGGATAGGGTGCTGGTGATCGACTGCAATGAAGAGCTACAGCGTCAGCGTGCCACCCGGCGCGACGGCAGTCCGGCGCACACTATCGACCGTATCATCGCCAGCCAGATTGAACGTAATACACGCCTCGCCGCCGCCGATGATTGCATCGACAACAGCGGCTCACTGGCCTCGTTGCGCACGCAGGTAGAGATGCTCCACCACCATTATCTGATGCTGGGCAAGCGTAACGGCCCACCCTCCCCGCAAAAAACCTTATAATGTTCAGACCGTCACAACCGAACTACCATTGACCCATGACGACCCCGGAACAGATTATCTACGAGCACCCGCTCAACGAGCGCATCCGCACCATCTTGCGCCTGGAGCACCTGTTTCGCCTCGCCCTGCACTACACCAAGGGACAGAGTAGCTGGGACAGCCGCGTCTTCGTCACCACTCTAATTGATATCCTCGATATCTTCTCGCGCGGTGATCTGAAGAATGAACTGATCAAGGAGCTGGAACGCTCCGCCAACAATCTGAACAACCTGATGGCCAATCCCCATGTCGACAGCAGTCGCCTGACGACCATCCTCAAGGCGATGGAGCACCTGATCGATAACCTCCACGGCATGAAAAACCAGCCCGGACACGAACTGCGCGAGGATGAGTTTCTCAACGTCGTGCGCCAGCGCAGCACCATTCCCGGCGGCACCTGCGACTTTGATCTCCCCGCCTACCACCGCTGGCTGCAGCAGCCGTGGCCACAGCGTGAGGCCATGCAGAAGAGCTGGTTTGCCCAGCTCGATCCCATCCGTCAGGCGATAGAATTGCTGCTGAAGATGATCCGCAACAGCGCCGACCCGGTTGCGGCCCAGAGCGATGCCGGCAGTTATCAGCAGAGCCTCGACAGTTCACATCCGTTCCAGCTGCTACGCGTGGCCCTGGACGGCGACTCACCCTATTACGCCGAGATCAGCGGCAACCGCCACCGCGTTAACATCCGCTTTTTGCAGACGGCGGGCGGGCGGCCACAACTGGCGGATCAAACCGTCAACTTCACGATAACCTGTTGCAGCCTGTGAAAAAGCCTCGCCTCATCGCCTGTCCCACCTGCCAGAAGGTGGTGGAGTGGTCAGAACAGAATCCGTGGCGCCCCTTCTGCAGTGAACGCTGCCGTCTGATAGATTTGGGGGAGTGGGCAAGCGGTGGCCACCGTATACCCGGCGAGCCCCAGCCGCCAGTGCAAGAGGATGAGGATAACAGCTGAGGGACTCTACCCGACCGCCACGACACCCTTCTCCTTAGTACCCCACAGCGCCCCTATTGCCGCGATCCCCTGGCCACCGTGGCGCCAGGCCGCCTCCAGATCCCCCACGCCCACCCCCCCCAGGGCGAAGAGCGGCAAGGCGATCTGCTCACTCAGCCAGTGAAAACGGTGCCAGCCGAGCGGTCTCGCATCCGGATGCGAGGCGGTCGCCTTGACCGGTGAGAGCAGCGCAAAATCGGCGCCAATGCGCTCAGCCTGACGCAACTCCTCCAGATTGTGACAGGAGGCCGCCAGCCACTTGTCGTCCCCGACAGGCCGCTCCCGTGTCGCCATCAGGCGTTTCGCGTTCAGGTGCAGCCCTGCGGCATCACACTCGGCAAGCAGCGTGGCCTCGGCATTGAGCAGCAACTCGGCCCCCTGCTCCCGACAACAGGCCAACACCTGACGTGCCAGCCTCAGATAGTCGTCGGTATTCAGGGTGGGGGCGCGAAACTGTAGCAGCGAGATCCCCCCCCGCAGCGATTGTCGCAGCTGTCGCAGAAAATCGGGCCAGGCCGCCTCGCCCCCAGGATCGGGGGTGATGAGGTAGCAGGAGGGGAGCCGGGCCGCAGCGATGATGTGACGGTTGGCGGCAGGAACGGGGTAGTCACGCAGCGCCGCCTTGCTCACCCAGGCCAGCGGCTGCCCCTCTGCCCCGTGCGGCTCACCCCGATAGGCCGTCACCCGCCAGACATCGAGCAACACCTTGCGATCCGGGTAGTGATAGGGGAGGCGCAGCAGCGGATGAATTACCGTCGGGGTGAGCGCCAGCTCCTCCCGCAGCTCACGCCGCAGTGCGGCGGTAACATCCTCCCCCGCCTCCACCTTGCCACCGGGAAACTCCCACAGCCCCCCCTGGTGCAGATGGGGATGACGCCGGGCAAGCAACACCTCACCCCGGCCGTTATCGATAACGGCCACCGCCACATGCAGATAATCACTGTAGTCGGGAAGCCGGGGCCGCGCCTCAGCTGCGGTACTCGGCATTGATGCGCACATAGTCATAGGAGAAGTCGCAGGTCCACAACAGGGCCTGCGCCTCACCACGCGCCAGCTCGACACGAATGGTGATCTCGTCGCGCGCAGTTACCGCCTGCCCCAGCTCCTCGCGATAATCGGCGGCACGGCCGCCATCGCGCACGATACAGACTTCGCCGAGGTAGATGGCAAGGGCGTGCAGGTCGAGGGCCTGCAGCCCGGCACGGCCCACCGCGGCGAGGATGCGCCCCCAGTTGGGGTCACTGGCAAAGAGTGCCGTTTTTACCAGCGGGGAGTGGGCAATGGTGTAGGCTACCTGCTCACACTCCGCCTCATCGCGACCTCCATTGACCGCGATGGTAATGAACTTGGTGGCCCCCTCGCCATCACGCACGATAAGCTGCGCCAGCTGCTGGCAGATGGCCGTCACGGCGGCGGAAAACTGACGCAGGTTTTCACTCCCGGGGGCAATGGCAAGACCGCTCTGGCCGCTCGCCATCAGTACGCAGGCATCGTTGGTGGAGGTGTCGCCATCGACGGTGATACGGTTGAAGGAGTGCTTCACCGCCTCATCCAGACACTGCTGCAGCAACGGTGCCTCCAGCGCCGCATCGGTCGCCACATAGGCCAGCATGGTCGCCATATCGGGGCGAATCATCCCCGACCCCTTGGCGATCCCGGTGATGGTGATACGCTTGCCATCGAGTTCCAGCTGGCAGCTCGCCCCCTTGGCCACGGTATCGGTCGTCATGATACCGTGGGCCGCCGCTTCCCAGCCGTCACCCCCCAGCGCTGCGGCAAAACCGGGCAGGGTGGCGACGATCTTCGCCACCGGCAACGGCTCACCAATCACCCCGGTAGAGAAGGGCAGCACCTCCGCGGCGCGGCACTGCAGCTGCGCGGCAAGCTGCGCACAGCACTCACGCGCATCGCGCAACCCCGGCTCACCGGTGCCGGCGTTGGCGTTGCCGGTATTGATCAGCAGATAGCGTGGCGTGGCCTGCGCCAGGTGCTCCCTTGCCACCACCACCGGTGCCGCGCAAAAGGCGTTACGCGTAAAGACCGCCGCCACCGTGCTCCCCGGCTGCAGGGAGAAGAGCACCAAGTCGCGCCGCCCCGGTTTTTTGATCCCGGCGCTAAGCGTTGCCACCTCGACCCCCGCCACCGGATGGAGCCGGGGCAGCCCCTGATATCCTACCGCCACAACGATTCTCCTCTACACATGCACATGGAATGTTTTAACTTAAACGACCGTGACACTGCTTGTACTTCTTGCCAGAACCACAGGGACAGGGTTCGTTGCGACCCACCTTGCGCTCTTCACGCACGAAGGGTTGTGCCTCGGGCTCCGCTCCTGCCAACTCCTCTTCCGCTTGCAGGGCACTCACCTCGTCATGCTGGTACTTCATCGCTACCTGGGCACGACGCTGCTCCTCCACCGCCGCCACATCCTCCTCGGCACGCACCTGTACCTTGGAGAGCACGCTGATCACCTCACGCTTGATGCGCTCCAGCAGCCGCGCAAAGAGCTCAAAGGATTCGCGTTTGTACTCCTGCTTGGGGTTCTTCTGGGCATAACCGCGCAGATGAATTCCCTGGCGCAGGTAGTCCATCGCCGCCAGATGCTCCTTCCACAGATTATCGAGCACCTGCAACATGACCGCCTTCTCGAAGTGGCGCAGCACCTCGCTGCCGGCACGCTGCTCCTTCTCCGCATAGAGCGCCGCCAGTTCCGCGATGATACGCTGGCGCAGCCCCTCCTCATCCAGCTTGTCATCCTCGTCGAGCCAGCGCTGCAGTGCCAACTGCGCGCCAAACTCCTCATCCAGCCGCTCGACCAGACCGGGAATATCCCACTGCTCCTCGATACTCTGGCGCGGGATGTAGTCGTCAATCACCTCGTTCACCACATCGACACGGATCGCGGCGATCACTTCACTGATATCACTCTGTGCCATCAACTCGTTGCGCTGCTCGTAGATCACCTTGCGCTGATCATTGGCGACGTCGTCATACTCGAGCAGATTCTTGCGAATATCGAAGTTGTGCCCCTCGACCTTGCGCTGGGCATTCTCAATGGCGCGTGAGACCCAGGGGTGCTCTATCGCCTCGCCCCGCTCCATCCCCAGCTTCTGCATGATGGCGGAGACCCGCTCCGAGGCGAAGATACGCATCAGGCTGTCCTGCAGCGAGAGATAGAAACGGCTGGATCCGGGGTCACCCTGACGGCCAGAACGGCCGCGCAGCTGATTGTCGATCCGCCGCGACTCGTGGCGCTCGGTACCGATAATATGCAGACCACCCGCATCCAGCACCGCCTGATGACGCCCCTCCCAGGCGCGCCTGCGCCCCTCGGCCTCCCCGGCGGGGGAACCCTCCGGCAGTGCCTTCAGCTCACTGTCCAGGTTGCCGCCAAGGACGATATCGGTGCCACGGCCGGCCATGTTGGTGGCGATGGTGATGGCACCGGGGCTACCCGCCTGGGCAATGATGTGCGCCTCGCGCTCATGCTGTTTGGCGTTCAGCACCTCGTGCGGGATCTTCTCACGGGTCAGGCGTTCGGAGATCAGCTCCGAGTTCTCAATCGAGGTGGTACCCACCAGCACCGGTTGCCGGCGCGCATAACACTCCTTGATATCCTCGACGATCGCCTCGTACTTCTCCTCAGTGGTGAGGTAGATGAGATCCCCCATGTCATTGCGGATCATCGGGCGGTGGGTCGGCACCACCACCACCTCCAGGCCGTAAATTTGCTGAAACTCATAGGCCTCGGTATCGGCCGTACCAGTCATGCCAGAGAGCTTGTTGTAGAGGCGGAAGTAGTTCTGAAAGGTGATCGAGGCGAGGGTCTGGTTCTCGTTTTGCACGTTTACCCCCTCCTTGGCCTCTACCGCCTGGTGCAGACCATCGGACCAGCGACGCCCCGGCATGGTGCGCCCGGTAAACTCATCGACGATCACCACCTGACCATTGCTGACGATATAATCGACATTTTTCTGATAGAGCACGTTGGCCCGCAGCGCGGCGTTGAAATGGTGCATCAGATTAATATTGGCGGCATCGTAGAGCGACTCCCCCTCCGTCAGCAGGCCGCACTCCGTCAGCAACTCCTCGACATGCTGGTGTCCCTCCTCGGTGAGGTGGATCTGCTTGCTCTTCTCATCGACGCTGTAGTCACCGGGCCCCTCTTCCTCCTCCTGACGATCTAGCCGGGGCACCAGCACATTGATGCGCTTGTAGAGCTCGGAGCTATCCTCGGCGGGACCGGAGATGATGAGCGGGGTGCGGGCCTCGTCGATCAGGATTGAGTCGACCTCATCGACCACTGCGAAATTGAGCTCACGATGAACCTTCTCCTCCCTGCTGAAGGCCATGTTGTCGCGCAGGTAATCAAAGCCAAACTCGTTGTTGGTACCGTAAACGATGTCACAGGCATAGGCACCCTGGCGCTGCGCGTGGTCCAGCCCGCCGATGATGACGCCCGTGCTCAGACCAAGAAAGCCGTAGAGCCGGCCCATCATCTCCGCGTCACGTTGCGCCAGATAATCATTCACCGTCACCACATGGACGCCACCACCCAGGCCATTGAGATAGGCCGGCAGGGTGGCCATCAGGGTCTTGCCCTCACCGGTGCGCATCTCGGCGATCTTGCCCTGATGCAGCACCATGCCGCCAATCAGCTGCACGTCGAAGTGGCGCATGCCGAAGACCCGCTTCGCCGCCTCGCGCACGGTGGCAAAGGCCTCTGGCAGCAGGCTATCCAGGGTCGCCCCATCCTGTATGCGTTGGCGAAACTCCCCGGTTCTGGCCTGCAGCGCCTCGTCAGTCAGCTTTTCCAGCTCTGGCTCGAAAGCATTTATCTGCTCCACCGTTTTGCGCATGCGCTTAACGGTGCGATCGTTGCGGCTGCCGAAAATCTTACTGAGTGCTTTGCTAATCATTGATTCTTCTCAATCCTTCACATCCATGGGGCGTATGCCCAAGACCCTATGCCACGGCGCTGATGCGGGCAATAGAGGCGCCATTCTACCTGAGAGGTGGCCGTTTTTCCGCCACTATGGCGATGCGCCAAGACTCGCCGCAGCAACCGGGGAGGGTTTGACACTGATGTGCCCCTCATCGTCGATAAGGAGAAGACCGTCGGGGAAGTCGGCCAGAGTGAGTTCACGAATGAGGCGTGCCGCCTGATGTTGCGGATCGACAAGCAGACCATCGGGGCGCTGTTGATAGCTCGAATGAATACGCCCCTCAAGAAATCGTCCGGATGGGTCGAGTGTGGCCATCAACAGAGGGGCGAGGCCGTTAACGCCACGGATATTAATCCCCCAATAGGTGGCAAAATTGCCCAAACTGTAGGCAATAAGGCGTCCCTGATATAACTCCAGCGCCCGCGGCACATGGGGACCGTGGCCGATAATCAGATCCCCCCCAGCCTCCACCGCCATATGTGCAAAGGCCACCACATCCCCTCTCTCCTCGCCATGAAACTGCTCACTGGCAAAGGGCAACGCGGTCCTGTCGGCCCCCTCGGCACCACCGTGGAAGGAGACAATAAGGATGTCGCTCTGTGCGGCCAGCTGCTCAATAAGCAAGCGCCCACTAACCATATCGAGCATGTCGTGCGAGCCACCGAAGGGGGCAAAGGCCACCATCGCCAGATTCAACCCCGACTCGCTCCAGAGAGCGACATCCCCCACGCGTCCGCTATGGCGAATGCCCACCGCATCCAGCGACTGCATCGTTGCGTCCCGCCCCGCCTCGCCAAAATCACGGGCGTGGTTATTGGCCAGGCTCAACAGGTCAAAGCCGGCGGCCTTTAGGGTAGCGGCATACGAGGAGGGGGAACGGAAGAGATAACAGGCGGAGGGGTTGGAGCACCGCTTTACGGCCTCGCCACCATCCAGCAACACCCCCTCCAAATTACCAAAGGTGAGGTCAGCCTGTTGCAGCAGCGGCGCCACCTGCTCCAGCTGCGCGGCGGCACTCTCCGGCAGACGCCGTTGTGGGTAATCGGTGCCGAGCATGATATCGCCAACGGCAGCAATGGTGACGTTTGCAGGCACCGGCGGCGTTGGCACATCGACTCGCGGCGCCAGGCGCGGCTCCTCCGCCGCTTCGGGCTTGGGGGCAACCCCGCTGCAGCCCACCTGGAACAGCGTGGCACAGAGCAGCGCCGCCTTGCCCAGCGCAAGGGCGTAACGGGGTGCGGCTAGTGGAGTCTGACTCGACATGGTGACGGCTTGGAGGCTGGGAGAGATCAGGCCGCCTCGGGAGTGTGGGCGGCCTGGCAAATGGTTCGCCGCTTACTTGGCGGCGTGGATATATTTTGACGGGTCAACGGTATGCCCATCAACCCACACCTCGAAGTGAACGTGCGGGCCGGTAGAGCGTCCGGTGCTGCCCATGGAGGCGATGCGCTGCCCCTTCCTGATGGTCTCCCCCGCCGTGACCAGCACCTCCTTGGCGTGCCCATAGCGCGTAACGTAGCCGTTACCGTGGTTAACCTCCACCAGATTGCCATAACCGTAGCGTTTGCCGGCCCAGGTCACCACACCGGCGGCCACGCTGATGATATCGCTCCCCTCCTTGCCCGCCAGATCAACCCCCTTATGGAACTCCGGCTTGCCGCTAAAGGGGTCGTTGCGGGTACCGTAGTTGGAGGAGAGCCAACCCTTGGTGATGGGCCGCCCCGCCGGAAAGACCTCATCGTGCAGATTGCGGCTCATCAGCAGGTTTTCCAGGACATTCAGCTGCTGCTCCCGATTCTCCAGCTGACGCGCCAGCTCATCCAGCTGCAACATAAACTCGGGGAGCTTCACGCTGTCACCCGACCCCTCACCCTCGGGGCCACCCTGCGCCGGGGGGATGGAGAAATCGAACTCACCGCTATCGAGCTCCGCCATGCGTGTCAACCGCTGCCCCAGGGCATCGAGACGAAACACATGGGCCTGCATCTGCCCCAGGCGCAGAGTCAAGGCATTGAGATTCTCTTCGGCTACGCGACGCGCCTCGTTGATCGCCTGCTGCTGCTTGTCCAGCTCCTGGTTGATCACCAGCGCCGCCTCCTCGGCGCCAAGCGGCGCGGCGCCGCCGGCCAACTGGTAACCGGCGTAGAGGCTAACCAGCGGAACGACCAGCAACAACACGGCGGCGGCGACAAGCAGCTTGCCCTTGGTCAGGCAGAGACAGGCGGAATGGCCAAAACGTTTTGATATAAAGAGTACATTCATTATACTGACCCGACTGTTTTTTTCGTTTTGCAATCAACGTTTTGTATCACACAACCGCCCCCATGGACAAGCCCAGATCGATCACCGAACTGCTTCAGCGCACCGGCTCTGCCACGGAAAGGGTGCTGCAACACGGACAATTTCTGCACCGCCTTAACCGGCTGGTGGGCTCGCTGCTGGATCACGACTCCAGACCGCACTGTCAGGCCGGCAACATCCGTGACGGCGTGCTTATCCTCTATGCCGACTCTACGGCATGGGCGTCACGCCTGCGTTACCAAACGCCCGCACTGCTCACCCGGCTGCAGCACCACAAGGCTCTCGCCACGCTGCAGCGGATCGAGGTCAAGGTAGTGCCACACCAGGAAAAAACCGCTATTTATCAGAAAGCCAGACTAAGCTCCGAGGCGGCATCGTGCCTGCACGCCTGTGCCGACTCGGTGGCCGACAGCAATCTGCGGCAGGCGTTGCAACGCCTTGCCGCACACCACAAAAAAACGGACTAGACGGTGGCGCCGACCGGTTGTATGTAGGAGATTGGCACCTCTTTCTCATCCTCAAAGGTGACCAACTCCCACGCCTCCTGATCAGCGAGCAAGGTGCGCAGCAGCTGATTGTTCAGCGCATGGCCTGACTTGTAGCCACTGAAGGCACCAATCAGGCTGTGACCCAGCAGATAGAGATCACCGATGGCATCAAGCACCTTGTGCTTGACGAACTCATCATCGTAGCGCAGCCCATCCTCATTGAGTACACGGTAATCATCCACCACGATGGCATTATCAAGACTGCCGCCCAGCGCCAGATTGCGCGCCCGCAGCATCTCCAGCTGACTCATGAAACCAAAGGTGCGGGCACGGCTCACCTCTTTCACGAATGAGGTGGTGGAGAAGTCGATCTCACAGCTCTGCTTGCGACCATTAAAGGCCGGGTGATCAAAATCGATACCGAGCTTGACCTTGAAGCCGTCAAAGGGCTCGAACTGCACCCACTTGTCATCCTCCTCCACGCGCACCGGGCGCTTGATACGGATAAAACGCTTGTGGGCGTTCTGCTCCTCGATCCCCGCGGACTGAATGAGAAAGACAAACGGCCCGGCGCTGCCATCCATAATCGGCACCTCGGGGGCGCTCAAATCGACGTAGGCATTATCGATGCCGAGACCCGCCAGGGCCGAGAGCAGGTGCTCCACGGTAGAGATGCGAATATCGCCGGCGGAGAGTGTAGAGGAGAGTGTGGTGTCGCCGACATTCTCCGCCTTCGCCCGCACCTCGACCGGCGGATCAAGGTCAACACGGCGAAAGATAATACCGGCATCGATGGGCGCGGGGCGTAACGTCAGGTAGACCTTATCCCCTGTATGCAACCCCACGCCGGTGGCACGAATCACATTCTTTAGCGTTCTCTGCCGAATCATCTTCCTAACCCTTTGTTTTTACTAGGCCTAAGGCCAATACGTGCGACATCTTACCACACGGTATTTCGCCCTGCCTAGAGAACGGTTTCACAAAACAGCCCACCCCGTCACCAACGGGGTGAGCGGGTTAGTCCGCCTGGCGACGCAGGAAGGCCGGGATATCGAGATACTCCAGATTGACCTCATCCGCACGCGGCTCCAGCCCACCGCTCTTTGGCTTGTTGCGCAGGATGGTAGGACGGTCATAATCCACCTCGACATTCATGGGCTCCTCCTTGTTGACCACCAGCTTCACCGGCTGTGCGGCAACCGCCTCGGCACCACGACCCAGCCCGGTGGCCACCACGGTGACGCGCAACTCATCGCTCAGCTCGGGGTCGATCACGGTGCCCACCACCACCGTGGCGTTCTCCGAGGCGAAGCCCTTGATGGTGTTGCCCACCTCCTCGAACTCACCGATAGACATATCAAAACCGGCGGTGACGTTGACCAGAATGCCACGCGCACCGGAGAGGTCGACGTTATCGAGCAACGGACTGGAGACCGCCCGCTCGGCGGCCTCGCGAGCACGATCCTCACCCTTGGCCGAACCGCTGCCCATCATCGCCGTTCCCATCTCCGACATCACGGTGCGCACATCGGCAAAGTCGACGTTAATCAGACCGGGACGGGTGATCAGCTCCGCGATCCCCTGCACCGCGCCCAGCAGCACATTATTGGCCGCCTTGAAGGCGTCGAGCAGGGTCATCTTCTTGTCGAGCACGGAGAGCAGTTTCTCATTGGGAATGATGATGAGCGAGTCGACATACTTCTTCATCTCCTCGATACCCTGATCGGCAATGTCCATGCGCTTCTTGCCCTCGAAGGGGAAGGGCTTGGTCACCACCGCCACGGTAAGGATACCCATCTCCTTGGCAACCTGGGCGACAATGGGCGCGCCACCGGTGCCGGTGCCGCCACCCATGCCGGCAGTGATAAAGACCATGTCCGCGCCACTCAGCACCTCCTCGATGCGATCACGGTCCTCCATCGCCGCCTGTCGGCCGATATCGGGGTTGGCACCGGCACCCAGCCCCTTGGTGATATGGGTGCCGATCTGAATTACGGTGCGGCTGGAGGCGCGATCCAGTGCCTGCGCATCGGTATTGGCACAGATAAAATCCACCCCCTCGATGCTGTGGCACACCATGTGCTCTACCGCGTTGCCGCCACCGCCGCCGACACCAATAACCTTGATTACGGCACTTTGGTTGTTGCTATCCATCAGTTCGAACATTCCACACCTCCTCGTTAAACCGGGCCAAGCCCCTTAGCGATATTTGATAAAAAATGAAAATTAAAAATTACCCTGAAACCAACTCTTCATGCGTTGCAGCACGCTGCCAAAACCGTTACGGCCACTACGGCCGCCTCGCTCGACAAAACCACTGTCACGATTGCGCTGACCAAACAG
>JAPHSX010000029.1 GCA_026196575.1 Gammaproteobacteria bacterium
ATCGGCGTGACCCAGCAGTTCCTGCACCGCGCGCAGGTCGCCGCTTGACTCCAGGATGTGGCTGGCAAAGGAGTGGCGCAGCATGTGCGGGTGTACCCGCGAGGCGATCCCCTGCCTGATACCCCACTCCTGCAGCCGCTGCTGCACGCTGCGCGCCGAGAGGCGGTTACCGCGCTGGCTGACAAACAGCGCCCGCTCCTCTGGTGGCGCCAGCTGGGGGCGCACCTGCAGCCAGCGCTCCAGCGCCTTGAGCGCCTCGCGCCCCACCGGCACCACCCGCGCCTTGCTCCCCTTGCCTACCACCCGCACTGTGGCGTCGTGGCGATCGATGCTGTCGAGGTCGAGCCCCAGCGTCTCGGCCAGACGCAGCCCGGAGGAGTAGATGAGTTCCAGCAGCGCCCGGTCGCGACGCACCAGCGGTGCATCACCGGCGATCGCCACCAGGTGGCCGGTCTGCTCCACATCCAGGGCGTTGGGCAGCCGCCTCTCGCTGCGGGGGGCGGGGATGTCGAGACCGGGATTGTTCACCACTACCCCCTCGCGCTGCAGAAAACCAAACAGGCCGCGCAATGCCGAGAGCTCCCGTTGCAGGGTGCGTCCCCCCACCCCCTGGCGGTGGCGCCAGGCGACAAAGGTGCGCACCGCGTGGGGGTCAAGCTCGGGCCAGGTGCCGATGCCGGCACCCTCGCAATAGGCCATCAGCTGCTCAAGGTCGCGCCGGTAGGCACTGAGGGTGTGGGGTGAGAGGCGACGCTCGTCGCGCAGGTGGTCGAGGTAGCGCGCCAACCACTGTGCGGCCGCCGCCTCCATGTTACGCCCCCAGATGTGCGCGAAAGATGCGGTTCATCACCGCGCCAAGGTGGTTGACGAACATCGTCCCCATCTGCGGGTGGTAGCGGTTGGCGTCGATGCTGCCGATGGCGAGCAGCCCCAGGCAGGGCTCGCTCCCCTCCTCGCACAGCGGGATCACCACGGCGGAGGCGATATCGAGGCTCCCCTCACCAAACAGCAGCGCCAGCTGCTCCGGGCGCAGGTGGCCACAGACGGTGCGGCGCCCCTCAAGGATACGGGCCAGGGGTTGGAGACGGGCATCGTCGCGCGCGATACGGTTGTCTCGCTCGGTGGCATCGAACAGCAGCAGCTCCACCTTGTCGGCGTGAAAATCCTCGTGCAGGGCGTCACGGATGTAGCTAATCGCCTGTTCCAGGTCGTCGCTGTCGATGAGGCAGAGGATCATCTGCTGAAAGCGTCCCATCAGTTGCTCGTTGGTGCGCGCCGCCAGGGTCAGTCGTTGCAGCTGCTCACGCAGTTGCTGTTTTTGCTCGCGCATCACCGAGAGCTGACGCTCCACCAGCGAGATCGCCTGGCCGTTTTGCGGGTGTGGCAGGGTCATCTGCAACAGCAGTGCCTCGTGGCGACTGAAGAAGTCGGGATGGTGGTGCAGGTACTCCGCCACCTCGCGCTCATTCCGCTTATCCAGCTCACCCGGATCATCCTGGCCCTTCTCCAACTGCTCCGTCCGTTCTTTCATATCGTGATGGTCCCCTCAAAAACCGTAACCGCCGGGCCACTCATCCAGAGCGCCTCCCCCTCGCCCGGCCAGCGGATGCGCAGCTCGCCGCCGGGCAGGGTGACCGTCACCTCCTCGCCGAGGAGTCCCCAGCGGCGCCCCACCGCCACCGCCGCGCAGGCGCCAGTGCCGCAGGCCAGGGTCTCGGCGGCGCCGCGTTCGTAAACCCGCAGGCGGATCTGCTGGCGGGAGATCACCTGCATGAAGCCGACATTCACCCGCTCGGGAAAGAGCGGATGCGCCTCCAGTTGCGGTCCCAGAGTCGCTACCGGGGCGCGCGCGATATCCGCTACCTCCAGCACCACATGGGGGTTACCCATGGAGACCGCGCCGAGGGGCAGGGTGTCGCCCCCAAGCTCCAGCTCGTAGACCAGCTGCTCGCGGGCGGCGTGAAACGGCAGACTGGCCGGGGCGAAGTTGGGCACCCCCATATTGACCCGTACCATGCCGTCGCCCTCGATATAGAGGGTGATGATGCCGGAGGCGGTCTCCACCACGATCTCATCCTTGCCACTGAGCCCCTTGTCACGCACGAAGCGGGCAAAACAGCGGGCGCCGTTGCCGCACTGCTGCACCTCGGAGCCATCGGCGTTAAAGATACGGTAGCGAAAATCGACGCCGGGGTTCAAGGCGTGCTCGACCAGCAGCAGCTGGTCACAGCCTATGCCCAGGCGGCGATCCGCCAGTGCGCGCACCTGACGGGGGGTGAAGGTGATCGGCTGGCTGATCGCGTCAACCACCACGAAATCATTACCCAGACCGTGCATTTTGGTGAAATTGATCAACATCTTGTCCACACCATCCTCTGCGATAACTGACGGAGGGTAGCCTGTGGCCGCAGCACTCAGTAGTCCGCCCCCTACCGGCGCATCTTCTCACAGCATTCAAAGTAACGCTATGAATCCACTACGGAATTGCCGGTCACTGCCACCACCTCGCGGCCCAGCCGGGCGAAGGTCTCGGCACGATAACTCCCCTTGCGGTAGAGCATGCCGATGCGCCGGCTGGGGGCCGGTGGCGCAAACGGCAGATAGTGCACCGCATCGTCGGCGCGAGGGTGGCGCGGCACCGCCAGTTGCGGCATCAGGGTCACCCCCATCCCCTCACCCACCATGTGGCGCAGGGTCTCCAGACTGGTGGCGTGAAAGGCGCCATACTCGCTGGCGCCGGCGCCAAGACAGACATCGAGGGCGTGTTCGCGCAGACAGTGTCCCTCCTCCAGCAGCATCACCTCGCGCCCTTTCAGCTCGGCGATCTGCACCTGCCCCTGCCGCGCCAGGGGATCGCCCCGCGGTACCGCCAGCTGAAACGGCTCGCGAAACAGCGCCACCTCGACAAAGTCGTGACGCGGCACCGGCAGTGCCAGCAGCAGCAGGTCCAGCTCGGCGTTGCGCAGCCGCTCCATCAGCACATGGGTCTGCTGTTCGTGCAGCCAGAGCTTGAGTTGCGGATAGGCCGCCTGCAGGCGCGGCATGATCAGCGGCAGCAGGTAGGGGGCGACGGTGGGGATGAGCCCCAGCTGCAGCGCACCGGCCATCGGGTCGTGAAAGCCCTCGGCGATCCCCTTGATCTCGCGCGCCTCGGCCAGCACACGGCGCGCCTGTGCCGCCACCGCCCGTCCCGCCCCGGTCATCGCTACCTGTCGGCTGCTGCGCTCCACCAGCACCACCCCCAGCTCCTCCTCCAGCTTCTTCAGCTGGCCACTGAGGGTGGGTTGACTGACAAAACAGCGTCCTGCCGCGCGGGCGAAGTGCCCCTCCTCGTCGAGCGCCACCAGGTACTCCAGATCCCGCAATTTCATCCGCCACCGCCCTGCCTATAATGATAGGTATTTTCTATCAAAGTAATCGAAACAAACAATTTTATCTATATTAAAAATCTTGCCATACTGTACGGGAATTCAAAACAGGGCAATGCCCTACACCAGCAAAGGAGCGAAATCATGTTAGAGAACCGCGAAGGACAAAAGGTGCCGAGCGTCACCTTCAAGACCCGCCAGAACAACGCCTGGGTCGCTGTCACCACCGATGAGCTGTTCAAGGGCAAGACCGTGGCGGTCTTCTCACTGCCCGGCGCCTTCACCCCCACCTGCTCCTCTACCCACCTGCCGCGCTACAACGAGCTGGCCGGTGTGCTGAAGGAGAACGGGGTCGACTCCATTGTCTGCATCTCGGTCAACGATGCCTTTGTGATGAACGCCTGGGCCAAGGATCAGGAGGCGACCAACGTCACCCTTATCCCCGATGGCAACGGCGAGTTCACCGCCGGCATGGGGATGCTGGTCGACAAATCGGCCATCGGCTTTGGCAAGCGCTCCTGGCGCTACTCGATGCTGGTCAAGGATGGGGTGGTGGAGAAGCAGTTTATCGAGCCGGAGATCGAGGGTGATCCCTTCGAGGTCTCCGACGCCGACACCATGCTGCGCTACATCAACCCTGAGGCGAAGGCCCCGGCCTCGGTGACCCTCATCACCAAGCCTGGCTGTCCCTACTGCGCCAAGGCCAAGTTGCTGCTGGAGAGCAAGAAGATGCCGTTCGAGGAGATCGTCCTCGGCCGTGACGCCACCCTGCGCTCACTGCGTGCCATCACCGGCAGTGAGATGGTGCCGCAGGTCTTTATCAACGGTGAGCACATCGGCGGCTCCGATGAGCTGGCGAAGCGCCTGGGCTAAATAGCACCACGGTAGCGGTAAAAAGGCGGAACACTGTTCCGCCTTTTTGCTTTTTACCTACGGTTACAGCGCTTAGCGCACCAGCGCGTTGAGCCATGCCTCGGCGGCGACGCGGCTGGTGTCGAGCACGAGAACCGGATAGAGGCCGCCAGCCAGGATAATCACGGCGAAGAGGGTGAGCAGCCACAGCTCGCGGCGAAGCAGGTCGGGGGCGGTGGCCACCACGCGGTGGCTGAGCGGGCCATAGAAGGCGCGCCGGTAGTAGGCCAGCAGGTAGCCGGCCCCCAACACCACGCCGAACAGGGCGGCGAGTCCTGCGCCGGTGTGGCTCTTGAGGGCGCTGAAGATGAGGAGCAGCTCGGCGGGGAAGCCGTTGGTGCCGGGGATCCCCATGCTGGCCAGGCCGAAGAGAAAGAAGAGGGCGGCCAGCAGTGGCATGGTGTTGGCGACACCGCCAAGCTGAAGCATCTCGGTGGAGCCGAGGCGCTGGTGCAGCATCCCGGCGATAAGCATCATGCCACCGCTGATCACGGTAAAGTTGAGAAGCTGAAAGAGCGCCCCCTGCACCCCCTCGATGCTGAAGGCGGCCAGCCCCAGCAGCACCAGCCCGACGTGACTGATGCTGGAGAAGGCGAGCATGCCACGCAGATTGCTCTGCGCCAGTGCCAGCAGCGCGCCATAGAGGATGCCGAACACCCCCATCCCGGCCAGCAGCCAGTGGTACTCCTGTGCCGCCTGCGGCGCCAGCGGCACGGCAAAGCGCAACAGGCCGTAGGCGCCCAGCTTGAGTCCCAGAAGAATGGCGGAGAGGGCAATCGGCCCCTCGGACACCACGGTCGGTAGCCAGGTGTGCAGCGGAAAGATGGCGGTCTTTACCGCGAAACCGAGCAGCAACAGCAAAAAGACGGTGCCTTGCAGCTCGACGGAGAGCGTGCCGCTGAGCAGCGCGGGGTAGTCAAACTGGCTCGTCGCCTCGCCGTGCCCCAGCGCCAGCAGCACAAAACCGAAGAGCAGCGGCACCCCGCCGACGAACATGTGCAGGGTATAGCTGGTGGCGGCAAAGCGGCGTTGCGGGCCAATCCCCCAGAGGCTGATGAGAAAGTAGGCGGGGATGAGCGACAACTCCCAGAAGAGGAAGAAGAGCATGGTGTCGAGGGCGGTGAAGATTCCCAGCGTGGTCGTCAGCAACAGTAGCAGCAGGGTGTAGTAGAGCTGCGGCATGGTGCGCACGCTGTTCCAGGAGAGGAGGATCGCACCGAGAAAGAGCAGCAGCGTCAGCGGCAGGAAGAGCAGCGAGATCCCGTCCACCCCCAGCAGATAGTGAATGTGCAGTGTCGGGATCCACTGTGCCCGCTCGACAAACTGAAAGCCGCCAAGGGTGTTGTCAAAACCGAGCAGCAGGGTGCCGGCCAGCAGCAGCTCCAGCAGCACTGCCCATAGCGCCACCCAGCGCGCCCATGCGGCATCGGCCGCCCAGATCAGCAGCGCCGCCAGCGGCAGCCCCAGTAGCATCAGGCTGAGCAGGGGGAGCTCCCCGGCCGAGGTGAGCGGCTCCAGCACGTTATAACCCCTCCAACGAATCGGACCCCTGGGCGTAGAGTTCGCCCAGCGGCCGTAGCGAGTGATCCACCAGCTCCAGCCACGGCTCGGAGTGGAAACCGGCGCTCAGTAGGCAACCGAGCACGATGAGCGACAACAGAATTTCGGCACGGTTGACCGGCTCCAGTTCGCGCAGCCCCTCCGGGCGCGGGCCGAGGAAGGCACGCTGGAATGCCCACAGCAGAAAGCCGGCGGCGACCACGTTGCCTAGCGCCGCGGCGATAGTGACCAGCGCGCCGTAGCGGTGCATCGCCGCCTCAAGGAGTAAATGGGCGGCGTCAAAACCCGGGGTGCCGGGCATGCCGACAATGGAGAGGCCGGCAAGAAAGAAGGTGATACCAATGAGCGGGATCGCCTCGAACAGGCCGCCCAGCTGCCCCAGCAGCGGGGTGCGGGTACGGCGAAACACCATGCCGGTCATGAACAGCAGCCCAGCGGCGGCGAGGCCGAAATTGACCGAGAGCAGCATCGTCCCCTGAAAGGCGGCGTGGCTCAGGCTGAAGAGGCCGATAATGAGAATGCCCGAGTGGCTGATCACGGCAAAGGCGAGCAGGCGGCGCAGATTGACCTGGGTCAGCGCCAGCAGTGCCGCGTAGAAGACCCCGGCCACGGCGAAGGCGACCACATAGCCGTGCCACTGCAGCACCCCCTCGGGCAGCAGCGGCAGGACGAAGCGCACCATGCCGTAGATCCCACTCTTCAGGCCGATGAGAAAGACCGGTGCCACTGCCACCGAGCCGTGCTCGGCCACCTTCGGTAACCAACCGTGCAGCGGGAAGAGCGGGATGCGCACCGCCAGCCCGTAGAAGAGCAGAAAGAAGATCACCGACTGCCAGCCCGAGGCCACCGGCTGGCGCAACAGCTCCTGCAACTCGAAGCTCCAGCGCCCGCCGTGGGCATCGGCATACTGCCAGCCCAGCATCAGCGTCCCGGCAAAGAGCAGCAGCAGGCCGCTGCCCATAAACTGCAGAAAACGCGCCAGTGCCTCATCCTTGGCCGCCGAGGTGGACCAGCGGTGCAGCAGGTAGCTGACCGGCAGCAGCTGCAGCGCCGTCACCAGCACAAACCAGAGCAGATCCACCGTCACCACACTGGAGAGCAGCGCCGCTTGCACCGCGAAGACCACCGCCAGAAAGAGCCCCTGCGGCGGAAAGGGGCGCACCTGGCCATAGATCACCACCAGCAGTGTCAGCAGTGTCGTCAGCAGCACAAAGAGCACACTGACCCCGTCCACCGCCGCGTGGTAAACCAGCGGCCCGAGGAGCGCCACCCGCTCGGCGAACTGGAAGGCGCTGGTGGCGTGGTCCAGCCGCTGATAGAGCTCCACCGCCAGCAGCAGTTGCAGCAGCGCGGCGATCAGGGCAACGGGGAAGAGCGCCCGGCTGCGCCGGTGCAGCGCCAGCAGCAGCACCATCGTCGCCAGCGGCAACAGCTGTAGCGTCGCCAGCAGCGGAAAATCGCCCGTCATTGACCAGTGAATCTCCTGCATTAGATAATCACCACGAAGGTCGCCATTACCATCAGCCACAGGTAGCGTGGCCGTTCCAGCAGCTGTTCGAGCAGCTGCGCCTGCCGGCCGACACGGCCGATCATCCCCTGCAACCCCTCGCCGCCAAGCCGCAGGATGAGGTTCTCCTCCAGCCACGCCAGGCGCGAGGCGAGCCACTCCATGCCGTGCCCGGCCACGCCGTGACCCGTGCCGATCCCGCCCGTGCCGCCGCCACCATGCTGCCGCCGCTCCCACTCATTGAGCGAGGAGACGGTATCGGCGCTCTCCATGCGGCCGATCAGCCGGTTCACCACCCGGGTATCGAAACGCTCCACCTCCTCGGCGAGTTGCAGGGTGGGGCGTACCAGCAGGCCGTCGCTCAGGTTTTCCAGCCAGAAACGCTCCCGCGCCGCGTGATAGATCCCACGGCGACGGCGTAACCATTCGGGGAGCGGGCGCGGCGGCTGGCTGACCTGCTGCAGTATCGACGGCGCGCCGAGAAACTGCAGGGCACGCCAACTGGCGTGGGCCAGCAGATGCCAGCTTGCCAGCTCATACCAGCCGAGGCCGCAGGCGATGAACATCAGCCCCACCTGGGCGGTGGTGGCGAACATCAGCGCCGACTTTATATCGCTCTGCACCTGCGCGCCGAGCAGGCCGTAGAGTGCTGAGAGTACTCCCAGCAGTACCAGCAGGGCCGAGAGGGCCGGCACCTGCATGAAGAGCGGTTCCAGGCGGATTAACAGATAGACCCCGGCGTGCACCATCAGCGAGCCGTAAAAGATCGCCGAGGAGGGGGTCGGCCCCTCCAGCGCGCGGGCGATCCAGGGGGCGAATGGCAGCTGTGCCGACTTGGCCAGCGCGGCGACAAGAAAACCGCCCGCCAGCAGCCCCGCCGCCAGGCTCTCCAGCCCGCTGGCGCCACCGAGCAGGGCGGGCCACTCGGCGCTGCCGAACCAGTAAAAGGCGAGAAACAGTGCTAGCAGAAAACCGGCATCGCCGACACGGTTGGTGACAAAGGCGCGGGTGGCGTTGAGCGCGGCGGCGGGGCGCTCAAAGGAGTAGGCGATCAGCAGATAGGAGCTGACCCCCGCCAGCTCCCAGCCGACGAACATCAGCCACGCGCTGCCGGCGCAGACGATGAGCAGCATCGCCGTGTTAAACAGCAACATCACCAGGAAAAAGCGCTGAAAACCGGCCTCGCGGTGCAGGTAGTTGACCGAGAAGCGCAGCGTGAGGAAGGCGATGAGCGCCACCAGCGTGCCCATTGCCAGCCCCAGGGGGTCGAGGGTGAAGCTGAGCAACAGTCGATAGTCGCCCACCACCAGCCACTCCCCCAGCACCACCTGCCCCGGGGTGGCGCCCGCCAGCAGCGCCTGCAGATCGAGCCCCAGCAGCCCCAGCAGCGACAGCCCCGAGGCAGAGAGGGCGAGGCGGCTGGTGCCCCGCTCCCCCGCCTCGCCGTGATTGCCGCCAAGGAGATACCCGACGCCAATGGCCAAGGCGGCCAGCAGCGGCAATACCACTGCCAGCACGACCACCGGCGCGATCCACTCAGCGCCCATGACACACCTCCGGCTGGTCGATCAGGCTCACCGCCAGCGGCTCGCGCCGTCCGCTGTACCAGTCGGTCGAGCAGCTCACCTGCGCCAGCGCCTGCCGCTCCCCCTCCCAGCGCCGCCAGCCGCTGGCGGGGTTGAAGAGATGAATCGCCTCGGAGTCGGGCTCCTTGGCGGCCAGCAGCAGCCACCCCTTGCCGATCAGCTCCTGCAGCGGCGGCTGGCGCTGGTAGATTTGGGTCAAGATCCCAGTGGTGGACTCCACCACCACCAGCAGGCGCATCGCCTCGTGGATCTCGACCATCTGCCACGGCAGCCCGGTGCGCAGGTCATCGTTCGCGCCGTGCATCACCCCCAGCAGACCGGTGATGTTGTGGGTCACCTTGGAGCCGCAGCCGTAGCCGGCGTTGTTGACGGTGGAGAAGTAGTACTCCAGGTTGATCCCCGCCCCCACCGGCCCGACCGCCAGCAGCACCGACTCCAGCACCCGGCCATCCGCATCCTGGGTGGGGTCGTAGGAGATCAGGAAGGGGCGGCGGTCGAAAAAGGCGCCACGGGTAACCGCGCGGCGCCCGACCACGGCGAAGGCGTTGGTGGCGTGGCCCAGCTCGGGGCGCGCCTGGCTGAAGTCGCGGGAGCGGCCGACGCTGTGGCGCCACGCCTGCTCGGGGGTGAGCCGCGCCGTATC
This sequence comes from Gammaproteobacteria bacterium, assembly GCA_026196575.1. Lineage (GTDB taxonomy): Bacteria > Pseudomonadota > Gammaproteobacteria > Thiohalomonadales > Thiohalomonadaceae > JAPHSX01. Next base: position 9,577 of record JAPHSX010000029.1, read on the forward strand.
GGGGGCCGAGGCGAAGCGGCGCGCCCGTTCGTGGGCCGAGAGGCGGGCGGCGCTATCGAGCACCTCGCGCAGCGCGGCAAACGGCTCGTGCAGTCCCTCGGGGACAAGGTCAGGGTCGTACCACTCAATCGACTCATCACAGGTGTTGTGCTCCGCCCCCACCACCCAGCTATCCTCCGGCAGCAGTAGCCCGCGCGCAGCCAGCAGGGCACGCACCGCCGGACGGTTGGCCATCGCCGCAAAGACGCGGGCGGTAGGGCCGCCGTGGCGCCCGGAGCAGGCGCCGCAATCGTAGGCGGAGAGGTGCGGATTGTTCTGGCTGCCGGAGCCGTGGCCCATCATCACGACCAGCTGCCCCAGCCCCTGGTGCAGACCGATGCCGCGCAGAAAACCCTCCACCCGATCCGCCTGCTCGCGGTCGCTAAAACCGAGGCGCGGCCGCTCGGGTGTGGGGGCGTCGGCCTCGGCGTCGACCTCGGCGGTAACAATGACACGGGTCGGCACCGCCGGTTCAAGGTGGCGCCGCCACCGCGCCAGCCACTCGCCGCTACGTTGCGGGGCCAGCACCCGGCCCAGCAGGGTGAGCAGCGCCAGCGGGGCGCTTAGCAGTTGCAGCAGCGCCGCCTCCAGCAGGCGTTGGCGCATCTCCTGATGCAACAGGTGTTGCAGCCTCAGGCGCCGGGTGCGCCCCCGGTTGTGTTGCACCAGCCGCTCCTCCGCCCCCGCCTGCGCCACCTCGTCAATCTGGTGTGCCGGGGTGACCACCACCGGGCAGAGTGGCGTCACCTGCTCATCGTCCAGCCCGCGCCAGTTGATCGGCACGCCGAAGAAGCCAGCGGCCCCCAGGGTCTCGATCTCGGGGTTGAGCTCCTCGAGGTGGCGCCGGATCCCCTCTTCGCGATCGTCGATGCAGAAGACCACCTGCGCGGCGGGGCGTGTCTGGCGGCTGGCCCAGCGGCCGCGTCCGTGGTTGAGGGTGAGGGCGTTGTAGATCTGCTCGTGGTAGTGGCGCTCATAGGCCTGCAACCAGAGAAAGCCGCTGCTCTCGTCGTCCAGCTCCAGGGCGCTGAAGAGGGCGGCCAGCTGCCCCTCATCCAGTGCGCGCAGCTCCTCGCCACTCAGCCCCAGGTGCTGCGCCAGCAAGAAGAGGCGCCAGCCGCTGTCTGCCACCGTGTAACCGCGCCGCGTGTCGGAGGCGGGGCTCTGCTTCCAGGTCCAGATCTTGTCGGCCAACCCCTGCCACTCCTGGTACTCGTCGCCCACCGCGTAGTGCCCCAGCAGGCGCTGCGCGGCGGTGACCAGATATTCGGGCAGCTGCTGGTTGAACAGGGTGTGGCGCACATAGAGTTCGGAGCGGCGGCGGTGGAAATACCAGTGCAGCACCTCGATGCTCGCCTCGATACGCCACAGCCGGCGGCAGAGGCGCTGCGCGTAAATACGCTCCAGCACCAGCCGCACCGCCAGGTAGTCCATCATCTCCACCCGCGCCGGGGTGAGTCCCTGATAGCCGGGGTGGCGGTGGCGCCACAGGAACATGCCGGACCAGCCAGGCAGCTCCAGCGCGAGCCGCTCCAGGTAGCTGCCCCATTGTGCTTCGGGCAGGCCGAGGCGCTGCAGCTCATCGCACACCGCGTCGAGCGCCTCATCCGGCAGCAGCTCCAGCTCGTCGCGCCACTCGGGCAGGTCGTCAAACAGCCAGCCGTGATCCTCCTCCGCGCTGTCTCGCCACTGCCGGTAGAAGCCCTCACCACGCACATCGCCATGCCAGGCGGCGAGCCCCTGATCAAGGTAGGCCCCGAGCTGGCGAATCAGTGCCGGGCGCAGCTCCTCCATAATGTCATGGCCGGTCAGCGCCAGCAGCAGACCGCGCAGGGTCAGCTCCTCGCCGACGCGCCCCAGCAACCCATCGAGCAGGCGGGTGGCGGCGCGGCGCATCAGGGTGTGGCACAGCGCCTCATCACCGCCAACCTGGTGGATGGCCTCGGGACCCGCCTCGCTCGCCGCCGCCCCCTGCACATCGAGCAGGGTGGCCGCCCCCTCGGCGCCAAGGTCGGTCAGCTCCTCCGGATGGAGCAGCTGGTGCTGCAGCCCCAGCCGCTGCAGCGCCGCCTGCCACAACTCGGCTACCGCCTGCGGCTCGGCCCGGCGACTGCGGTCGAGGATGCGTTTACGGCTGGCGTAGGCAACCCCGTCACGGAAGCGGCCCAATGCCTGCTGCTCCTCCATCTGCCAGTTGAGCTGGCACTGGGTCAGCGCCTCGATCGGCTGCACCATCGCCGCCAGCACCACCTCGGCCTGGGTGAGTTGTAACCCCGCCGCCTCAATCAGCGGGGTCTGATGATCAAAGCGCCCGTCCGCCGCCAGCACCGCCAGCAGATCGGCGTGGCTGATCCGCCCCTGCCGATAGTAGGCGCGGAACGCCTCGCCACTCTGGTAACCGTAGGCCCCGGTCACCTTGCGCGCCGCCGCCAGCGCCTCGGGAAAGTCGAGGTGCTGAAAGCCGTGCAGGGTGTTGTGGTGGATGAAGTCGCGGATCGGTGCCTGACCCGGCAGCAGGTGTTCCAGATGATCCACTGTCTGGCGCAGCGCCTCGCGGATGGTGCCGGGGATCGGGTGATCGTCGCTCATCGTATGGATTCTCCCATGCCGAGAAAGAGGGCACCCAGCTGTGCCACCGAGGCCCCCATCAGCTGCAGCAACGGCGCCGGCACAAAGCCGATGCCGAGAAAGCCGGCAGTCAGCGCCGAGGCGGCAAACAGCTCGCCGCGCTGCAGGTCGGCCACGCCCTGCATCGAGGGGCGCACCGGCCCGGTAAAGAGGTGGCCCACGGTGCGCACCGCGTAGGCGGCGCTAATCAGCACCCCGAGGCTGATCACCACCACCCACCAGCCCCAGCGCTCGAAGCCGCCAATAAGGACGTGCAGCTCGGCGACAAAGCCGGCGGTGCCCGGCATACCCACCGCGCCGATAAAGGCGAGGGAGGTGAAGAGGGCGAAGCGCGGGGTGATGCGCACCAGCGAGCTGTAGTCATTAATGTCGCGGCTGCCGGTGCGCTCGTAGAGCAGGCCGACCAGCAGAAACAGCGCCGCCGCCACCAAGCCATGGGCCACCATGTGCAACACCGCACCGGTCAGGCCGATGGTGGAGAGGGTGGCGATACCGAGCAGCACCACCCCCATGTGGCTGACCGAGGAGTAGGCGATCATCCGTTTCAGATCACTCTGGCGCCACGCCAGCAGGCCGCCATAGAGGATCGCCGTCAGCGCCAGCACCAGCAGCACCCCCTGCATCATCTGCGCCGCCTGCGGCAGCATGGCGCTGACGCGGATCAGGCCGTAGGCCCCCATCTTCAGCAGCGCCCCCGAGAGCAGGAGGGAGACCGGGGAGGGCGCCTCCACATGGGCCAGCGGCAGCCAGCCGTGCAGCGGGAAGATCGGCATCTTCACGCCGAAACCAAGCAGAAAACCGAGAAAGATCAGCAGCTGTGTCTCGGCCGAGAGCGCCTGGCCGCCGCGCAGTAGATCGGCGGCGGCAAAACTGTGGAGCCCCACCACATCGAACACCAGTAGCAGCGACAGCAGCATGAAGACCGAGCCGCCCATGGTGTAGAGCACAAAGTTGAGTGACGCCCCCTGCCCCCCCTTGCCGCCCCAACCGTTAATGAGGAAGAAGAGCGGGATCAGGGTCAGCTCCCAGAAGACATAGAACAGCAGCCAGTCCTGCGCCATGAAGACCCCCAGCATCGCCGCCTCCAGCAGCAGCAGCAGGGCGTAGTAACCCCTGGAGCGCTCCGTGATGGAGGCCGAGGCGAGGACGGCGATAAAACTGAGCAGTGTCGCCAGCAGCACCATGGGGAAGGAGATACCGTCGATACCGAGGGCGAAATTGGTGCCCAGGCGCGGATTCCACGGCACCGTCACCGCGAACTGCATCGTCGCCAACGAGCTGTCGAAATGCCACAGCAGGACCCACGCCGGGACAAGCGTCAGCCCCGAGGCCATGATCGCCACCCGGCGCAGCAGCACGCGATTGTCGCCCGGCAGCAGGGCGATGAGCAGCGCGCCGAGGAGCGGCGTCAGCAGCAGCAGTGTCAGGCTAGCCATTACCCCTTCCCATTACCCCTTCCCATCCCCGTCCTTTATCATAAATTTATTTGTTGCCGGATTTTCCTGGCTACCGGCGGGGAAACTACCATGAACGGCAGCCACTGTCATGGATCGCCGGATAGACGCCGGGGGAATTTCTACCCCGCGGAAAAGCGTTTAGCCCGGATGTTTCATGAATTCGCTGTGTGATCAAGAGACAAGCGAGGGCATGTGTAATTTATGAAATATCCGGGCTAGGGTAAGAGGCAGAACAGTCGCCACGCGAGTCACGCCATGAGCTACCACTATCGCCACCCTGACCCCGACGCCCTGCGCACCCTGCTGCAGCAGGTGAAGAGCATCGCCGTGGTCGGCCTCTCCCCCAACCCCTCACGCCCCAGCCACCGCGTGGCCGCCGCAATGCAGGGCTTTGGCTATCGCATCATCCCGGTACGCCCGGCAGTGACCGAGGTACTGGGCGAGCGCGCCTACCCCGACCTCTACGCCCTGCCGGTGAAACCCGACCTGGTCGATGTGTTTCGCGCCCCCGAGCATGTGCCGCCGCTGGTCGACGCCTGCATCGAGCTGGGGATCAGGGCGCTCTGGCTGCAGGATGGGGTAATCAGCGAGGCGGCGGCCGAGAGGGCAGCCGCCGCCGGCATCACCGTGGTGATGGATCGCTGCATCTATCGTGACTATGTGCGGCTGCTGGGGTCATAGAGCCAATCATTTATCCACACAAACTGCGCCAGATTAACGGTGGAAATCCTTTCCCCCGGCGACCACAGTTACCGTACCACCCGTTACCCGAGGAGCCGATCATGAACATCAGTCGAGAAGAACTTATTGCCGAGCTGAACAAGGATCTGGAGTGGGAGTATGCCGCCGCGGTGCAGTATGTGCAGCACGCCGCCGCGCTGACCGGCGCCCAGTACGACGCCATCAAGAAGGAGCTGGTGATCCACTCCCAGGAGGAGATGCAGCACGCGGTGATGCTGGCCGAACAGATCGACTTTCTCGGCGGTGTTCCCACCGTCGAGGTAGAGCGACGCGAGATCGCCAAGGATCCCCGTCAGATGCTGACCCAGGATCTCGGCGGCGAGGACAACGCCATCGCCCGCTACAAGGCGCGTATCGCCCAGGCCGAGGCGCTGCAGGAGTACGGCCTGCGCCGTGTCATCGAGGATATCCTCATCCAGGAGGAGGAGCACAAGCGTGACCTGCAGGATGCGCTGGGGTAGCGCCGCGGCGCTGCTGCTCTGCCTCGGTGGCGCCGCCGCGCCCGGCGCCGAGCCGCCCTTTCGCGTCACTGTCGTTGCCCAGGGGCTGGAGCACCCCTGGGGCATGGCCTTTCTGCCGGATGGTGGGATCCTGGTAAGTGAGCGGCCCGGACGCCTGCGGCTCATCGAACAGGGAAGGCTCGCGCCGGAGCCCATTGCGGGCCTGCCGCCAATTGCCGCCGAGGGACAGGGTGGATTGCTCGACGTGGCACTGCACCCGCGCTACGCCGAGAACGGCTGGCTCTATCTCTCCTTCAGCGCGCGCGGCGAGGGCGGCCTTGGTACCGAGGTGGTGCGCGGTCGGCTGCGGGGTAGGCGCCTGACCGGGGTTGAACCCATCTTCAAGGTGGCGAAGAAGAGCCATGGCGGACGCCACTTCGGCTCGCGCCTGCTGTTTGACCGCGCCGGCTACCTCTACATCACCCTTGGCGATCGGGGTGATGGGGCGCGGGCGCAACGCCTGGACGACCACGCCGGCTCCCTCGTTCGCCTGCACGACGATGGCCGCATCCCGCACGACAACCCCTTCATCGGCAAGACGGGGGCGCGCCCCGGGATCTTCAGTTACGGTCACCGCAACCCGCAGGGGCTTGCCCTGCACCCGCAAACCGGCGAGGTGTGGAGCCACGAACACGGCCCGCAAGGGGGGGACGAGATTAACCTTATCCGCGCCGGTCGCAACTACGGCTGGCCGGTGATTACCTACGGCGTCAACTACGGCTGGGGCACGAAAATTGGCGAGGGGACGCACAAGGAGGGGATGGCGCAGCCGCTCCACTACTGGAACCCCTCCATCGCCCCCTCCGGCATGACCTTCTACAGCGGCGACAAATTCCCGCAATGGCGCGGCAATCTGTTCGTCGGGGCGCTCAAGTTCCAGCTGCTGGCGCGTCTCGAACTGGATGGCGACCGGGTAATCAGGGAGGAGCGGCTGCTCCAGGGCGAGTTGGGGCGGATCCGCGACGTGCGCCAGGGACCCGACGGCTACCTTTACCTGCTCACCGACGAGCAGGTGGGCAGGTTGTTGCGCCTGGAACCGCACCCCTGATAATCCCGACCCCCGCACCCGGTTATCTGGCCTATACTTGAGGAAAGTCAGGGAAACCCTGGCGAGGCGCCTGCGGCTCATGCGGCAATGCGCCCCATCCACAACGGGAGGTACAGCCATGACAACCACGACAACGCGATTACCCGTGGAGGGTCCAAATCTCGTCTCCTGCAACATCTGTCACCGCGAGGTACCCCATGCCGAAAGCCTGGGCGTCGAGGGGCAGGATTATCTCCTCTATTTCTGCGGCCCCGACTGCTACGAGCAGTGGCGGCACGGCACGGAGGGAAAGGGGTCGCCAACAACCGGGCAGAGGGGTCAGGACAAATAATCGCGGCCAGCCTGCGCTGAACCGTTGCCGCCTCTCTCCCCTGGAGGGGATGAAGGGGGAGGAGTTACACGATCTCTCTTTTAAGGAGTGCAATTATGGAGATGGAAAAACCTGATGATGTCCAGCCGCCCGGGCTGATCGACCCGGTGTGCGGCATGAGCGTGACCGCTGCGAGTGAACATCACCATCTGCATGAGGGCACCGATTATTATTTTTGCAGCGCGGGCTGTCAGCAGAAATTTTCCCGCCATCCCGAGCAGTATCTCCAGCCCTCCTCGAAGGCGGAAGCTCACGACGAAGAAGCGCTCTATACCTGCCCCATGCACCCCGAAGTGGAGCAGCTCGGCCCCGGCAGCTGCCCCAAATGCGGCATGGCGCTGGAGGCCAAAACCGTTTCGCTGGTAGAAGACAACACCGAACTGAACGACATGAGCCGCCGCTTGCGCATCAGCGCCGCGCTGGCGTTGCCGGTGTTCGTGCTCGCCATGGTGGCTGACCTGGCGCCGACCATACTGCCCGAACTGCTCACCCTGAAAACCGTGCAGTGGTTAGAATTCATCCTGGCGACGCCGGTGGTGCTCTGGGGTGGCTGGCCGTTTTTTGTGCGCGCCGTGCAATCGGTGATCAGCTGGAACCTGAACATGTTCACCCTGATCGGCCTCGGCGTGGCGGTGGCCTGGAGCTACAGCGTGGTCGCGCTGTTGTTTCCGCAGATCTTCCCCGTGGTGATGCAGATGCACGGTGGGCTGGTCGCGGTCTATTTCGAAGCCGCCGCGGTCATCACCGCGCTGGTATTGCTGGGGCAGGTGCTGGAACTGCGTGCGCGCAGTCAGACCAACAGCGCCATCAAGATGCTGCTGGGGCTGACGCCCGATACCGCGCGCATAGTGCGCGCGGATGGCAGCGAAGAGGATATCGCGCTGCAACAGGTCGCAGTGGGCGATCTGCTGCGCGTGCGTCCCGGCGAAAAAATCCCGGTCGATGGCGAAGTCACCGAGGGCGGCAGTGCGGTCGATGAATCCATGATCACCGGCGAAGCCATGCCGGTAGAAAAGGGCGTGGGCGACAAGGTCATTGGCGCCACCGTCAACACCACCGGCACGGTATTGCTGCGCGCCGAGAAGGTCGGTGCCGATACCCTGCTGTCGCAGATCGTGCGCATGGTCAGCGAAGCCCAGCGTTCACGCGCGCCCATCCAGAAACTCGCCGATGTCGTCGCCGGCTACTTCGTGCCCGCGGTGGTGCTGGTTGCCGTGCTGGCCTTTCTGGTGTGGTGGATAGTCGGTCCGGAACCGAAACTGGCACACGCCGTAGTCAACGCCGTGGCGGTATTGATCATTGCCTGTCCCTGCGCACTCGGTCTGGCCACGCCGATGTCGATCATGGTCGGCACCGGCAAGGGCGCGAGCATGGGCGTGCTGATCAAAAACGCCGAGGCGCTGGAGATCATGGGAAAAGTCGATGTGCTGGTAGTGGATAAAACCGGCACCCTGACCGAAGGCAAACCCAGGCTGGTGAATGTCGAAATGCTGCCCGGTTTCAGCGGCGATGAGATCCTGCGCCAGGTCGCCAGTCTGGAGCGCGCCAGTGAACACCCGCTGGCCGAGGCCATCGTCGCCGGTCTGAGCAAACACGGCGAGGCACTCGCTCAGGTACAGGCCTTCGAATCAATTACCGGCAAAGGTATCACCGGCCAGATCGAAGGCCGGCGCATCGCCTTGGGCAATCGCGCGCTGTTGCAAGGCCTGAACATTGACAGCCGCGCACTGGAACCGAGCGCCGAAGCCGAACGACTCAAGGGGCGCACGGCAATGTTTATCGCCGTCGATGGCCAGGCCGTCGGCCTGATTAGCGTCGCCGACCCCATCAAAGCCTCCACCGCGCAAGCCATCACCGAACTCACACAACAGGGCGTCACCGTGGTCATGCTCACCGGCGACAGCCGCACCACTGCCGCTGCCGTGGCAAGAACACTCGGCATAGAGCGGGTGGAAGCGGAGATATTGCCCGAGCAGAAGGCCGAAGTGGTCAAACAGTTGCAGGCTGAAGGCCGCATCGTTGCCATGGCCGGTGACGGCATTAACGATGCCCCGGCCCTGGCGCAGGCCCACGTCGGCATCGCCATGGGCACCGGCACCGACATCGCCATGGAGAGCGCCGGCGTTACCCTGGTAAAAGGCGATTTGCAGGGCATTGTCAGGGCCATAAAACTGAGCCGCGCGGTAATGAAAAATATTCGACAGAACCTCTTCTTTGCCTTCGTCTACAACTCGGCAGGCGTCCCGATAGCCGCCGGGGTTTTATATCCGGTGTTCGGCCTGTTGCTGTCACCCATGATCGCGGCGGTAGCGATGAGTTTCAGTTCGGTATCGGTGATCGTGAATTCATTGAGACTGCGTAAGCTGAATCCGTAGAGGTGAATTCATGGGCACAAGGTTCCTTGCTGCGGTCGGTCAAACCCGAGAGGCCACTGGGCGAGTGACCTGACCACGGCCACCCTTCCGTACCAAATGGCCACTCGGCATGGGATGGCGTGGTGGCGGCAACTCTTCAACCCTGTGGGTTCGTGTCGCCCCACTATGGTATGGTGCCCCCATCTTTCTGACGGGACGGCGACATGGCACAGAACACCCTCTACTGGCACGATTACGAGACCTTTGGCGTCGATACGGCGCGTGACCGGCCGGTGCAGTTTGCCGGGGTGCGCACCGATGAGGAGCTCAACATCATCGGCGAGCCGCTCAACATCTTCGCCCGCCCGGCCCCCGATACCCTGCCGCACCCGATGTCGTCCTATATCACCGGTATCACCCCGCAACAGGCGCTGGAGCGCGGACTGCCGGAGGCGGAGTTTATCGCCCGCATCCTGGCGGAGCTCTCCCAGCCCGGCACCTGCGGGGTTGGTTACAACAGCCTGCGCTTTGATGATGAGGTGACGCGCCACACCCTCTATCGCAACCTCTACGACCCCTATCTGCGCGAGTGGCAGCACGGCAACTCGCGCTGGGACATCATCGACATGGTGCGCACCTGCCGCGACCTCAGGCCCGAGGGGATCGTCTGGCCGCAGCGCACGGATGCCGAGCGCAGCAGCTTCAAGCTGGAGGAGCTGACGGTGGCCAACGGTATCGGCCACGAGCAGGCGCACGACGCCCTCTCCGATGTTTACGCCACCATTGCGATGGCGCGGTTGATCAAGGAGAAGCAGCCCAGGCTGTTTGATTTCTGCTACAAACTGCGGCGCAAGAACGAGGTACTGAAATATCTCGACCTCAAGGAGATGACGCCTATCCTCCACACCTCGGGGATGTACGGCAGCGACTTTGGCAACACCCGCATGGTGGTGCCGCTCGCCAACCACCCCACCAACAAGAACAGCGTCATCGTCTTCGACCTGGCGCAAAGCCCGCAGATGCTGCTGGAGCTGAGCGCGAAGAGGCTGCGCGAACTGCTCTACACCCCCAACGCCGAGCTGCCCGAGGGGGTGGAGCGCCCGGCGCTCAAGCAGGTGCTGATCAACAAGTGCCCGGTGCTCTCCCCCTCATCGATCCTCACCGGCGAGACGGCGAAGCGGCTCAATATCGACCTGATGCGCTGTCAGCAGAACCGCCAGGCACTGCTCGCGGCGCGCAAGGCGATCCAGGCGAAGCTGGTCAAGATCTTCGAACCGCAGGTGTACGAGGCGAAAACCGACACCGACCTGCTGCTCTACGGCGGCGGCTTCTTTACCGATGGCGACAAGCGGCAGATGGCGGCGATCCACAACACTCTCCCCGAGGAGCTGGGCGGCCAGAGCTGGGGCTTTGAGGACAAGCGGCTGCCGGAGATGCTGTTCCGCTTCCGCGCGCGCAACTACCCCGAGAGTCTCACCGCCGAAGAGCAGGCACAGTGGCTGGAGCACTGCCGGGCGCGGCTCATCGAGGGCGAGGCGGGACACCTCACCTTCGAGGGCTTTTATGCCGAGCTGGCGCAGCTGCGCGCCGAGCAGGAGCTGGATGCGCGGCAGGCGCAGATCCTCAACGAGGTGGAGCAGTTCGGGCGCGAGCTGGAGGCCTATCTGCGAGGGTAGCCACCGTCCCGGCGCGCAGGCCGCTTTCTGGTAGAATCGGCGCATGGATATCAGCGACCTTATCGACCCCCTGAATGACGCCCAGCGCAACGCAGTTTGCGCCGTGCCCGGTCACCATTTAATCCTCGCCGGGGCGGGCAGCGGCAAGACGCGGGTGCTGACCCACCGCATCGCCTTTCTCATCCGCACCGGGCAGGCCTCATCCTGGAGCATCCTCGCCGTCACCTTTACCAACAAGGCGGCCAACGAGATGCGCGGCCGTTTGGAAAAGTTATTGGAGCAGCCGATCGGCGGCATGTGGGTCGGCACCTTTCACGGTATCGCCCACCGCCTGCTGCGCAGCCACTGGCGCGAGGCGGGACTGTCACAGACCTTCTCCATCCTCGACAGCGACGATCAGTACCGCCTGGTGCGGCGCATCCTGCGCGAGTTCCAGCTCGACGAGGCGAAGTGGCCGCCGCGCCAGCTGCAGTGGTATATCAACGGCCAGAAGGATGAGGGGCACCGCCCGCAGCACATCGACACCTACGGCGACCACTACGCCGAGCAGATGGTGAAGCTCTATGCCGCCTATGAGGAGGCGTGTGCGCGCAACGGGGTGATCGACTTTGCCGAGCTGCTGCTGCGTGCCCACGAGCTGCTGCGCGACAACCCGGAGATCCTCGCCCACTACCAGCGCCGCTTCTCGCACATCCTGGTCGACGAGTTTCAGGACACCAACGCCATCCAGTACGCCTGGCTGCGGATGTTTGCCGGGGAGCGGGGGGAGATCTTTGCGGTGGGTGATGATGACCAGTCGATCTACGGCTGGCGCGGCGCCAAGATCGAGAACCTCCACCGCTTCCAGCAGGAGCTGCCGGGCGTGGAACTGATTCGCCTGGAGCAGAACTACCGCTCCACCGCCACCATCCTCGCCGCCGCCAACGCCCTCATCGCCCACAACAGCGAGCGCCTCGGCAAGGAGCTCTGGACCGACGGCGAGAAGGGGGAGGCGATCAAGCTCTACACCGCGATTAACGAGCAGGACGAGGCGCGCTACGTCGCCGGTCAGATTGAGTCCTGGGTGCGCGGCGGCGGGCGCCACGAGGAGTGCGCCATCCTCTACCGCTCCAATGCCCAGTCGCGGGTGCTGGAGGAGGCGCTGATGATGGCCGGTATGCCCTACCGCATCTACGGCGGGTTGCGCTTTTTTGAGCGCGCCGAGATCAAGGACGCGCTCGCCTATCTGAGACTGCTGGTCAACCGCAGCGACGACCCCAGCTTCGAGCGCATCATCAACACCCCCACCCGCGGCATCGGCCTGCGCAGCGTCGAGGCGATCCGTGAACAGGCGCGCGGCCGCGGCCTCTCGATGTGGCAGGCGGCCGAGGAGCTGGTTGCCGGCAAGGGGCTGGCGGCGCGCGCCGCCAACGCCATCGCCGCCTTTCTGCAGCTGATTGAACGGCTGAGCCGCGAGAGCGCGGGGCAGCTGCTCGATGAACGGGTGGAGCATGTGGTGGCGCAGAGCGGCCTTATCGACCACTACAAAAAGGAGAAGGGGGAGAAGGGGCAGGCGCGCATCGAAAACCTGGAGGAGCTGGTCTCCGCCGCCAGACAGTTTGAGTATGACGACTACCTCGATGTGGGAGGCCCGTCCCCGGGCCGAATAGATGGTGGTGGAAATCGCGGCGGGGACGCCGCTCCCACAGTTGGGGGGAGGGTTCCAGCTGGTGAAGACGAAAATTCAGATGCTTTCTCTGAAATTGGCTATGCAACTGAGTTGAATGTTGAAAGTACTCCGTTGCTTCGATATGAAAATGATTTTGACGACCTCTCCGCCTTCCTCGCCCACGCCGCGCTGGAGGCGGGCGAGGGACAGGCCGACGAACACCAGGACGCGGTGCAGTTGATGACCCTGCACAGTGCCAAGGGGCTGGAGTTCCCGCAGGTCTTTCTGGTGGGGCTGGAGGAGGGACTCTTTCCGCACAAACTCTCCAGCGACGACCCGGCACGGCTGGAGGAGGAGCGGCGCCTCGCCTACGTCGGCATGACCCGCGCCATGCAGCGCCTCACCCTCTGCCATGCCGAGGTGCGCCGCCTCTACGGCGAGGAGCGGTACACCCGCCCATCGCGCTTCATCGGCGAGGTCCCGGCCGAATATCTCGAAGAGGTGCGGATGCAGGGCACCATCAGCCGCCCGGTCTACCGGCGCCAGGCCCCCGTTGGTGACCTCGATCAAAGCGCCGAGGGCCGCCTCTCGCTCGGCTCCCAGGTGGTACATCCCAAGTTCGGGGCGGGCGTGGTCCTCAACTGCGAGGGGGCGGGTGCCCAGACGCGGGTACAGGTGAGCTTCGATGAGTTCGGCACCAAGTGGCTGGTGCTGGCCTATGCCAATTTGCAGATAGCGTAAACAGCGCAGCAAGAGAGGGGAGAGTGATGAGAAGACGTGACTTTATCAAGGGTGCCGCCGTGGCCTCGGTGGCGGCCGGTGCGGGCGTGGCCGCGCCGATGGCGCAGGCGCAGGAGAAGATCCAGTGGAAGATGGTCACCACCTGGCCGAAGAGCTTCCCCGCCCTCGGCACGGGCGCCAACTATCTGGCGGAGCTGATCACCACGATGTCGGGGGGGCGTCTGGAGGTGAAGGTGTACGGTGCCGGTGAGCTGGTGCCGGCCTTTGAGATCTTCGATGCGGTGTCGCGCGGCACCGCGCAGATGGGTCACGGCGCGGCCTACTACTGGAAGGGCAAGAGCGAGGCGGCGCAGTTCTTCTCCGCCGTCCCCTTCGGCCTCACCGCGCAGGAGATGAACGCCTGGCTCTACCACGGCGGCGGCATGGCGCTGTGGGAGGAGGTCTATGCCCCCTTCGGGCTGGTGCCCACGGCGGCGCTCAATACCGGGGTGCAGATGGGCGGCTGGTTTAACAAGGAGATCAATACGCTTGCGGATCTGAAGGGGTTGAAGATGCGTATCCCCGGCCTTGGCGGTGAGGTGCTGCGCCGCCTCGGCGGTACCCCGGTGAGCCTGCCGGGTGGCGAGATCTACTCCTCGCTCAAGTCGGGGGCGATCGACGCCACCGAGTGGGTCGGCCCCTACAATGACCTCGCCTTCGGCCTGCACAAGGCGGCGCAGTATTACTACTACCCTGGCTGGCACGAGCCGGGCACCACCCTGGAGTGCTTCATCAACAAGGAGGCGTTCGAGGCGCTGCCCGGGGATCTGCAGGCCATCGTGCTGACCGCCAGCAAGGCGGCCAACCTCGATGGCCTCTCCGAACTCACCGCGCGCAACAACCAGGCGCTGCATACCCTGGTGTATCAGCACAAGGTGGCGCTGCGCCAATTTCCCGCCGAGGTGCTGGCGCAGCTGAAAAAGGTCTCCGATGAGGTGGTGGCGGAGATCGTCAGCAAGGACCCGCTGGGCAGGAAGGTCTATGACTCATTTACGGCCTTTCGCGAGCAGGCGGCGGCCTGGCACGATATCTCGGAGCGCGCCTATCTCAATGCGCGCCGGGGGTAATAGGGGGGCATGGCAACCCACCCACGGGGTGGGTAACCATTCGGGATAGGGATTTCCCGAAATGCTTCACGAGGTAGCGGCACATTTGAACGCCTATTTGTATCGTGCTCAACACCTCACGACGAGACAGGCCACGCTTAACCGCGCGCTGCATGATTCCATCAATTGGCGTTACAGGTGCGGCACCTTTAATCATAATAACGTAACAAGGAAGCACCATGTCTAGCCCTCATGACCATCGTCAAAAGGACGATAACGCGTTCGCCCCTATTGCTCTGGCCTTTCTTCTGGCCGCATCACCTCTGGCATTTTCAGCCGAATCATCATCACCCCTCGCCCTTTTATTACAGCAGGGTGCTATAGCCGATTATGGTGCCTCCCCCTGGTATACGGAGACTATCACTCTGGGAAACAGTTCAATGAAACTGGCCCTGGACTCGGGTGCCAACTTTATCTGGGCTACCTCTGACCTCTGCACCACCGATGCGTGCAACAACCATCAAAAGGTAAGTACCACTCAAACGGGATTTAGCTGGATCGATCAGACTACCTCCGTTCGCTCTTTCGGGCCCTGGGGGTCAATGACCACCGAAACCGGCAGTGTCACTTTTAATACCACCGGAACGACCGGCATGAGCATGGATCTGTTTGCCTCGACCAACTATAGCGGTGGCCAGTTTAAATACCTGGCTTGGGGTGGTGGCATCGGTTTCCCCTCAACCAGTAGCGGACTGGAGCAGGGCAGCAGTTTCTATTTTGCCAACCTCTATCACAGCGGCGCCATTAGCCAGCCCAGCTTCTCTCTGGTGACAGAGCCGACCACCGGCTATGGTTTTATGCTGCTGGGTGGTGATGACCCCGCCCTCTATAAACCAGAAACCAGGATTGAGCTTAAACCCAACACCACCGGTCAGATCGACTACATATGGGGCACCGATCTCTACTCTTTTGATGTGGGCAGTCAAAGCATTCCAGCGCTGACCAATGCCCGTTTCTACCTTGATAGCGGCTCGTCACTATTCAAGGGCGATGAGATCTATATCACCCCCATTCTGCAACAACTGGTCGCTCTTACAGATAAGAGCGGCAAGCTGATCTTTGATAAGGTCTATGACGCCGATAAGAAGTGGGTAAGCCTTGTCTATGCCAATGGTCAGGGGCCGGGTCACTATACCGGCATGCTCCCCGATATCACCCTGACCCTTGGCCAGAGTTGTGCTGGCAGTAGTGGCCAATCTGCGCAGATTACCCTAAGCCCTGCGCAGTACTCATACCTTGTTGCGGAGGGCGACCGGGCCGGTAGCTGGGTGCCTGCTTTTAGTGTACTCAATGGCGTTGGCGGTCTGCTTGTCGGCTCTACCTTTATGGACCTGCTCTACACCAACTTTAACTACGTGGATAATGGCACGGGTACATTAACTCAGGGGAATATGTACCTTTACCAGAAATCTACCGGTTCGAGCCCTGCGCAGATGAGCTGTGTCGCTACGCCGCACCCAATTGAGGGGACCTGGGTCAACTCATACTGCTCTCAGGTCACTCTCGCCCTGACGCCTGATAATTCCATTATTGGCACCTACACTTCGTATACCGGTTCTACCGGATCATCCAATGTGGTTGGCTGGCTTTCTGGCTCACCAGTTAATGTTAATCACCAGCAGCTTCCGGTCAATCCAGAGGGCACCCCAATTGCACTGGGGATACAGTGGCGTCTGATTAACGACCCAGTTAGTGCTGCGGATGGTTCGTGGCACTGGGTTTCAAATTTTTCAGGGCAATTTCATCCTCAACAGATCGTCCGTGAAGGGGGACAGCAGGACTACCAGCTTAACCAGACACTGGAGGTGACCAACGGACTACTTGCCACCGCGACTGTTGCCGGACTGACCAGCAAGGTGCCACAAATGTGGCCGCAAACGCTGACCTTTGGCAGGATCCCTCCCCCCTACTGTGAGGCCGTCACGCCACCACCGGCCATCCCCTTCAGTGGTACCGCAACGGACAATATTTCGGGTACATGGCGCTCGGCCTCTGGCGCTATGCTGACACTGATTGCTGATATTGCTAGCGGTAACGTTTTTGGCAACTACGCCAGCGGCACTCAAACCTATGATGTGATTGGCCTTGTGGATGCCATTACCGCTACTCCAGGATCAACCCTGGTAGAGCAGGGGCTTGCACTGGCGATAAGAAATACAACGGGTGATGTGTTCTCTATGTCTGGCGGTGTCAACCTTGCCGCAACAAACACCATGACGCTATGGGTGGATGATCTGACCGTAACCACATGGACCGACCGTTTTATGCAATCGGATTATGACAAGACGACATGGAGTCGGGTCCAATAGGTAGTTCGCAACGGTTAAAACAGCAGAGTGATTACGGCCCGCTCTATTGGTTAAAGCGAAGAGACCCGCTCTACCATGGCTAATAGAAGGGTAATATCGATGGGCTTGGTAATATATTCATCAAATCCATCCTGCAACGCTTTTGTTTTCTCCTCTGCCGTTGCATGCCCAGTCAGTGCCGTGATGTAACTTTTACTGCGCCCGGTTGATGCCTCAAATTTTCTGATCTGCCGCATCGCAGTATGCCCATCCATCTCGGGCATCTGGATATCCATCAGCACCAGATCATAATGTGCACCTTGATACTGCTCCAGCGCCTGCCTGCCGTTACCCGCTACATCGATGGTGTGCGGAAAATCTTTGAGAAATGATTTGATAACGAAGACGTTAAGATTATTGTCATCTGTCAACAGAATGCGCAGTACGCGTTGGGCACCCTGGGGTACAACCTTCAAGCTATTTTCACTATCCTCCTTAGGCTCTGAAATTCCTTCAGTAAACGGTAGCTCAATAGTAAATGTGGTGCCTTCGCCAACGATGCTTGATACCTCAATCCGTCCCGCCATAAGCTCAACCAGCTGCGAGACAATGGAGAGCCCCAGACCGAGACCACCATATTCACGGGTAATTGAGTTGTCTGCCTGCTCGTAGGGTTGGAATATGGTCTCTATCTTTTCGGCAGGTATTCCCATGCCGGTGTCGCTGACCATAAAGCGGAGGGTTGCCGGCCTCTCCTGCAGCAGCTGGACATGCAATGTAATGTGACCTGCGCTGGTAAATTTGATGGCGTTGTAACCCAGGTTGATCAGCACCTGTTGCAGTCGCGAGTGATCGGTAATTATTATTTCGGGAAGGTTTTCGCCCTTCTCCAGGCGGAATTCCAGCCCCTTTTTACCAGCATCACAACGGAGGACATTGGCGGTATTTTCCAGTAAAAAGATGAGATCTCCCGCACTCTGCTGCAACGAGTATTGGCCGTTTACCAGGCGTGCAACATCCAGGATATCTTCGACTGTGGTATGGAGAATATTGGTGGCGGCACGCGCTACCCCAAGATATTCTTTCTGTTGTTCCGACAGCTCTGTTTTGCTCAGCATGTCGAGCATACCCATGATGGCCGTAAAGGGGGTGCGGATCTCATGACTGGTGGCTGCAATGAATTGGTCCTTGGCCTTGCTGCCCGCCTCTGCCCTTTCCAGCGCGCGCTCCAGTTTCTCCTCGCTGTTGCGAATATCGGTAACGTCCCTGGCCAGGGCCAGTGAGCCTGTCACCTCACCCTGCGAATCGGTTAAATTGTGTGAATTCCAGGAGAGCACGCGATGGCTGCCATCCTTGCACTGGATGGTGGTTTCGAAGTCCTCGATCTCCTTACCCTGCTCGATAATTTCGAGCGCCCTGGCGAAGACGAAGTTTCGATACGCCTCATCCGGGTATAACAACTCCCAGATGTTCTCCTTTCCAAGAACCTCTTCCTTGCGGTAGCCGCTGATGCGCTCAGCCGCCCTGTTCCACATAACCACCCTGGCATTATTATCCAGCGCATTCAGCCACATGGCCGTATTATTCATAATAATACGGTGAAACTCTTTGAGTGTAGCTGAATCTATATTACTGTCTGTCACCTGTGCCGAACCCTTTTTATCTAATTATTAACCCATTCACCCCGGACGAGGTGTAGCGGTAACCAATATTATGCATATCTTTCCCTGCATGGTCGCTATAGAAGCAATGGTCAGAGTAAGGAAGCAGTGGAGTAATGAAGAAGAGGTGTCATAGTAAGTCGCTTTCACCCAGATCGTGTGGGTGATTCTCACTCTCCGATACGGCCTTCTGTATAAGCGGAACCAGCGGCTCCGGCAGTTTGATGCCGCCCGCGAGGGCAAACTGGTGGGCACGGTCGGACATCTTCTTCCAGGTCTTGCGGATGATGTCGATCCACTTGGACTCATCGTATTCGGGATGTCGGGCTGCGAAATCCAGCATGTAGTGCTCGATGAAGGTCAGGGCGGCCACGTCCTCCAGCAACTGGGTATCGCGGTTTACCTTGAGCGCACGCTTGCCCACTGCCTGTTTTACCCGCTCGATGATGTCCTCGCCGCAGCCGGCCTGCGCCAGCAGCGCCCCGGCTGTCTCTGCATGAAATTTGTAGAGGTTGGTACGCCACTGGTGATAGCCCTGCCGATCCATCGGGTAGTCGCTGCGCGGTGACTTCCAGCGTTGGATGTGTTGTGCGTGGATCGCCAGCCGTTGTGCCTCATCAGCCTCCGGCGTATAGCGTTGCAGGATGGCGGACATGCGATGGGAATACAGCAGCTCTTTCGGCCACGTCTTGCCATCGGCCGTTTCGGTATTGGTGTCTTCGGTATTGGCCGCATCGATGAGTGCGATGGCCTTCTCGAATGCCTCTGTTTGCTGTGACATGGTGATTTCCTGGTTGGTAGAATATGTTTGCTTGTAGGCCGTACATTTCATGTTTCATGTTAAAGCGGTAACTACCCGCACCCTAAAACATTTCACCGCACCAGAGCTTTGCTGGGTGTGAGGCCTGCTTTTGTGCATTGACTGCCCCCCTCACTCCAACCCCTCTCCCCGCGGGGAGAGGGACTTTTTGCTCCCTTCTCCCCCTGGGGGAGAAGGGCTGGGGATGAGGGGGCGAGTAGTTGCTTAAAACAGTTCTTTAATTTCCCCGTCGCCGCTTGTACAAGTCAGCGCATGCCTCGTCGTGAAGAGCGGCACAGCCTCCCTGTTACCCGATCCCCAACTCCTCCCACAGAGCATCCACCCGCGCCTTTACCGCCTCATCCATGATGATGGGGGTGCCCCATTCGCGGTCGCTCTCGCCGGGCCATTTGTTGGTGGCGTCCATCCCCATCTTGGAGCCGAGGCCGGAGACCGGTGAGGCGAAGTCGAGATAGTCGATGGGGGTGTTGGCGAGCAGGGTGGTGTCGCGCAACGGGTCCATGCGGGTGGTGATGGCCCAGATCACATCCTCCCAGTTGCGGGTGTCGATGTCGTCGTCAACGACGATGACGAATTTGGTGTACATGAACTGGCGCAGGAACGACCAGATGCCGAGCATCACCCGCTTGGCGTGGCCCGGGTACTGCTTCTTGATTGAGACCACGGCGAGGCGGTAGGAGCACCCCTCTGGCGGCAGGTAGAAGTCGACGATCTCCGGGTACTGCTTTTGCAGGATGGTGACGAAGACCTCGTTGAGGGCGACGCCGAGCACCGCCGGTTCATCGGGCGGGCGGCCGGTGTAGGTGGAGTGGTAGATGGGGTTTTTGCGATGGGTGATGCGCTCGATGGTGAAGACCGGGAAGCGGTCCACCTCGTTGTAGTAGCCGGTGTGATCGCCAAAGGGGCCCTCGTCGGCGAATTCGTCGGGGTAGATAAAGCCCTCCAGCACGAACTCGGCGTAGGCGGGGGCCTGCAGTTCGTTGCCGATACAGTTGGCTACCTCGGTCTTGGCACCGCGCAGCAGACCGGCGAAGCCGTACTCGGAGATGGCATCGGGGATGGGGGTGACGGCGCCGAGGATGGTGGCGGGGTCGGCCCCCAGCGCCACGCTCAGCGGGAAGGGCTCGCCGGGGTGTTTCTGCTGAAAGTCGCGCAGGTCGAGCGCGCCGCCGCGGTGGGAGAGCCAGCGCATGATCACCTTGTTTCTGGCGATCACCTGCTGGCGGTAGATGCCGAGGTTCTGCCGCTCCTTGTGCGGGCCTTTGGTAATGACCAGTCCCCAGGTGATGAGGGGGCCGGCATCGCCGGGCCAGCAGGTCTGTACTGGCAGCTGGTAGAGGTCGACCGCCTCGCCCTCCAGCACCACCTCCTGGCATGGGGGGTTGCTCACCACCTTGGGCGACATGTTGAGCACCTGCTTCAACACCGGCAGTTTGGACCAGGCGTCGCGCAGCCCCTTGGGCGGCTCCGGCTCCTTTAGATAGGCGAGCAGCTTGCCCACCTCGCGCAGCGCCGCCACCGACTCCTCGCCCATCCCCAGCGCCACCCGTTCGGGGGTGCCGAAGAGGTTGGCCAGCACCGGGATGTCGGAGCCCTTGGGGTTCTCGAACAGCAGTGCGGGGCCGCCGGCGCGCAGGGTGCGATCGGCGATCTCGGTCATCTCCAGATAGGGGTCGACCTGCTGGCGGATGCGCTTGAGCTGGCCGCGTTGCTCCAGCTGGGCGATGAAGTCGCGAAGGTCTAGGTATTTCATGCGGGATTTCATGCGAGTTTTGCCTTGGTGCGGTTTTGGTGTGATTATGCGGTGCGTCAGGGGAACAGGCAAACAGGGTGGCGTATGAAGGGGCAGGAGTTTATCTATCGGCGCGAGGGGGAGTGCTACCTCATCGATATCAATCTGGGCAGTGTGCAGCAGCTCTTCAATTCCCTGGACCCGGCACCGTTTCGCGAAAAGGATCTGGAGCAGGCGGCGGAGGATTACATCGTCAGTGCCGCCGCTGACTTTGCCCGGCACACCCCGCTCAAGCTGGTGATCCACCTGCCACGGGAGATCCACGCCGGCGAGCAGGCGCAGAGTGTGCCGCAGGCGGTGCATAAATATTTCAATTACCGCATGTTGGTGATGGCTCATCAGTTGCGCCAGACCCTGCTGCAGGGGCGTCGTGCGCTGGTGATTGGTCTGGGTTTTCTCTTCTTCTGTATCCTGCAGCAGCAGATGATCGCCGCGCTGGGCAAGGAGGGGCTGTTTTGGTCGATTCTGCAGGAGGGTTTTCTGATCAGCGGCTGGGTGGCGATGTGGTACCCGATCAACCTCTACCTTTACGAATGGTGGCCGATTCGCCACCGGCAGCGCCTCTACGCCAAGCTGGCGCGAATGCCGATAGAGATCCGCGCCCCCGATTGAGCGGCGCCTTACAGAGACAGGGTCACGATGTCGATTTCATTTTCAAACCGTTTGCTGGTCATTAGCGGCCTTACACTGCTCTCTTTCGCGGCACTGGGTGGTGAGGCGGAGCCTTCTGCTATTGATCAGCGTATTGCCCTGGAGTGGGAGACCTACGACAACCCCTTTGCCATTACGCCGCACCGCCCGACCTATATCCTGCCGCTTACCTATAACGACAGCCCCAACAACACCCCCTACGCCGGTCTGCCACTGGAGGTGGAGAACAGCGAGATCAAGATGCAGTTCAGCTTCAAGGTGCCGCTGCTCGAAAAGGTGCTCTTCGGCCAGGGGCTGCTCTCCTTTGGCTATACCCAACTCTCACTCTGGCAGGCCTATAACAGCGGCTACTCCTCACCGTTTCGCGAAACCAACTACGAGCCGGAGATGCTGCTCACCTTTCCCAGTGAGTACCGCTTCGGCAAGTTTCGCGGGCGGCTGATCACCCTCGGGCTCAACCATCAGTCCAATGGCCGCGCCGAGCCGCTGTCGCGCAGCTGGAACCGGGTGATGCTCGATTTTGTGCTGGAGCGCGACGGCAGCTACCTCAGCTTCAAGCCGTGGTGGCGCATCCCGGAGTCGGGGGACGACAACCCCGATATCGAGGAGTATCTGGGGAATTTCGAGCTGCGGGGGCTGCGCAAGTTCAGTGACCACACGGTGGGAGTGATGGTGCGCAACAACCTGCGCAGCGACAACAAGGGGGCGGTACAGCTGGACTACACCTATCGCCTCAACAGGCGGCTGTGGGGCTACGTGCAGCTGTTCAACGGCCACGGCGAGTCGCTGATTGACTATAACCATTATAATCGCAGCATCGGCATTGGGGTGATGCTGGCCAACTGGTTGTAGGCATTCCTGCGTGGGAATGCCGGTGGCGGGGGATAACGCAGCCTGCGGCAAGTAGACAACCTGTGATGGCGATATATACTTTTTAAGGGTGGGTTAATTGACTATTTTCAACCCGAATATTTCATTGATTCGTATATGAATGCACACTCTGAGAAAGGGAATCACCACATGCCTGATATTAAACTTGCTGATGTAACTGTCCATATTGATCGTGATGTTGATGATGCTACCCGTAGCAAGGTAGAAGCCGCATTGCGTAGTATGGATGATGTTGTAAGCGTGCATATGCCCGAGGACAAGCGCCATTTGGTGGTCGTTGAGTACAATCCCGACAAGGTTAGCTCGGGTGCGGTGTTGGCGGCCGTTCGCGAGATGGCCGGTCACGCCGAGCTGATCGGCCTGTAGTCCAGGCCCCTTGTCTGTCACGCTATCTGCAACGATAGCGTGGCAACCCTCCTTTCCCTGATCCTGCTTGGGGCATGTTCATTCCCTGGCGGTGCCGCCGGCAGACACCATTACGCCTGGGGTGTTGTGCGGTGAAGCCATGAGGGGTCTCCTGTTTGCGGTGCTCTTCTGTGCCGTCTCGCTGTTATTTGCTGAAACCCTGGCAACTATTCTTGTTGATTTAGCTATTATTCAGCAGCACGAATTTGATGAGGTACACAGCCTGATCATGTTTATAATGCTGGCGCTCTACTTGGGCTTTGGTCCCACCTTTTCCAAAGATTTCAGGCAGCATCATCATGATGATGACACTAACAATGATAAAAAGCCTTCATAGTTAACGAGTTTGATTACTCTTCCGGCTGTTCAGCATGGCTGTCGTGATGACTTGATGGTGGCTCATCGCCAAGAGCCTCCTTGAGAACGACACTTTCTGTGAATAATCTGCTGTTGGGAATGAAAACGCTTCGTTGTTCCAGCTGCAGTGTAGTGTAGCGCAGGTCGATAGAGGTAACCCGCCCCTCATAACCGCCAATCACAATCTCATCACCGACGCCAAAAGGGCGGTAGAGAAGTAATAGTACCCCGGAGATGAGATTAGAGAGGGCATCCTTGAGGGCAAATCCGAGGGCAAACCCGACCAGTCCCAGACTGGTAACCAGGGCGGAGACATCAACACCTGCGGTGCCCAGGGCGGTAACAAGGCCGACGATAAGCAGGCTGACATAAACGAGTTGTTGAATCAGCCGCAGTACATTCTGTCTTTCCGCATCGCGGTGCTGGGCAATGTGGCGTAGCAGGCTACGTACTCCTGTTGCCACTAGCCAGAAGAGTAGAAAAATCATGATGCCGGTAAACAGGGCTGGCACTAGTTCGCTTATGCTGCCAAAGGTTGTCTCCATCATCGCCAATATCCCACCGGACTTCGGTTCACTTATCTCTTTCATGGATGAGTGGTGATACCACTGTGACGCAGCAGCGCGTCGATAGCCGGCTGGCGGCCGCGAAATTCGATGAACAGCTCCATCGGATCGCGTGAGCCGCCCTGCTCCAGGATATTCTCCATAAAGGCGCTACCGGTGGCGCGGTTGAAGATCCCCTCCTCCTCGAAGCGCGAGAAGGCATCGGCGCTGAGCACCTCGGCCCACTTGTAGCTGTAGTAACCGGCGGCGTAGCCCCCGGCGAAGATGTGGGAGAAGCCGTGCTGGAAGCGGTTGTACTGCGGCGGGTGGACCACCGCCACCTCGGCCCTGACCTCGTCGAGGATCTGCTGGATGCGCCCGCCCTCGGCCGGGTCGTACTCCAGGTGGAGGCGAAAATCGAACAGCGCCAATTCCAGTTGACGCACCATCTGCATCCCTGACTGGAAGTTCTTCGCCGCGATCATCTTGTTGAACAGCTCATCCGGGATCTTCTCGCCGCTCTGATAGTGGGCGGCAAAGAGGTCGAGCGCCTCGCGCTCCCAGCACCAGTTCTCCATAAACTGGCTCGGCAGCTCCACCGCATCCCACGGCACGCCGTTAATGCCGGAGACCCCGGCATAGTCGACCTGGGTCATCAGGTGGTGCAGACCATGGCCGAACTCGTGGAACAGGGTCTGCACCTCGTCGTGGGTGAAGAGGGCCGGGTCGTTGCCGACCGGCGGGGCGAAGTTGCAGACCAGATAGGTGGCCGGGGTCTGCACGGCGCCGTCGGACAGGCGGCGCCGGCTGATGCATTCGTCCATCCAGGCGCCGCCGCGCTTGTGGGGGCGGGCGTAGAGGTCGAGGAAGAAGTGGCCGCGCAGCTGATCCTGGTTGTCGAAGATCTCGAAGAAGCGCACATCGTCGTGCCACACCTGCACCTCGGTGCACTCGTAGATGTCGAGGCCGTAGAGCCGCTTTACCACCTCGAACAGCCCCTTGAGAACCTGCTCCTCCGGGAAGTAGGGCTTGAGGTCCTCCTGCGAGATGGCGTACTTGGCCTGGCGCAGCTTCTCGCTGTAGTAATTGAGGTCCCAGGCGTCCAGTTTGTCGCGACTGTACTGTTCACGGGCGAAGGTGTGGAGCTCGGCCAGCTCCTTGCGGGCCAGGTCAAGGGAGCGGGCGGCGAGGTCGCGCAGGAAGTCGATCACCTGCTGCGGCTCGCTGGCCATCTTGGTGGCGAGCGAGCGCTCGGCGTAGCTCTGGAAGCCGAGCAGGTCGGCCAGTTCGTGGCGCCGGCGCAGGATCTCCTCCATCACCGGGCCGTTGTCCCACTTGCCGGCGTTGGGTCCCTCCTCGGAGGCGCGGGTGACGTAGGCCTCATAGACACGCTGCCGCAACTCGGGGCTGTCGGCATAGGTCATCACCGCAAAGTAGCTGGGATACTCCAGCGACACCCACCATCCCTTCTTGTGCCCCTCGCGCTCGGCGGCCTGGCGCAGCATGCCCATGCTCGACTGCGGCAGACCGGCCAGGTCGCTGCGCTCGGTGAGCAGCATGTTCCACTCGTTGGTGGCATCGAGAACGTTATTGCTGAAAGTGGTGGTGAGGGTGGAGAGTTCGGACTTCAGCGCCTTGTAGCGCGCCTGTTTCGCGGCGGGGAGGGCGACACCCGAGAGGTGGAAGTCGCGTAAGGTGTTGTCGATCAGCTTCTGCTGTGCGCTGTCGAGCAGCGTGTATTCGCTGCCGTGGCGAATCGCCTCAAAGGCCTGAAACAGCCGCTGGTTCTGCCCCATCTCGGTGGCGTAGTCGGAGAGTTTGGGCAGGCACGCCTCGTAGGCGGTGCGCAGCTCCGGCGAGTTGACCACCGAGTTCATGTGGCTTACCGGCGACCAGATGCGGTTGAGACGGTCGTCCAGCGTCTCCAGCGGGGCGACTAGGTTGTCCCAGCCGGGTTCGCTTACGCTTTCCAAAAGCTGTGCCACCGCAGCACGGTTCTCCGCCAGCACGGTGTCGATGGCGGGCACCACATGCTCGGGTTTAATCGCATGGAACGGGGGCAGGTCGGTCATTACTAGCAGTGGATTGGGCAGCGGGTTGGGCATGGGTCACGCATCCGATAGTCGTATTTTCAAACGGGTAGACATCTTACAATAGGGGGCACTGACCTAAAATAAAATATCCAGTCATGACTGCTGCCGACAGCCACCCCTACAGCGCCTTGTTGCCCGACCTCATCCTTGATGCGATTGATGCCATCGACAATCGGCGTTACCGCACCTCGGGCTCAATGCTGGCGCTCAACAGCTATGAGAACCGGGTCTATCAGGTCGGCTTGGAGTCGGGACAGTTTATCGTCGCCAAGTTCTACCGCCCCGGGCGCTGGAGTGATGCGGCGATCAGGGAGGAGCACGCCTTTGCCGCGCAGCTGGCCAAGGTAGAGGTGCCGGTGGTCGCCCCGCTGGCCGATGACAACGGCGAGACCCTGCATACCTATGAGGGCTTTCGCTTCGCCCTCTTTGCGCGCCGCGGCGGCCACTGGCCGGAGCTGGATGACCCGGATACCCAGTATCGGCTGGGGCAGTTTCTGGGGCGCATCCACGCGATGGGGGCGACGCGCCCCTTTGCCCATCGTCCGGCCATCACCCCCGAGACATTCGGTGATGAGAGCCTCAGTTTCCTGCTGGCAAATGGCTTTCTGCCGCGTGACTATGAACAGCAATACCGGGATTTGGCCGAGGGGCTACTGGCCGAGGTGCGAGCGCGTTTTGCCGCCGTCCCCTATACCCCGATCCGCCTGCACGGTGACTTTCATCCGGGCAATATCCTCTGGACCGACCGTGGCGCCCATCTGGTGGACCTGGATGACTGCCGTATGGGTCCCGCGGTGCAGGATCTCTGGATGCTGCTCTCGGGCGAGCGGGCGCAGATGAATGGCCAGTTGAGTGAACTGCTGGCCGGCTATGAGGAGTTTTACGATTTCGACCACCGTGAGCTGGCGCTCATCGAGTCGTTGCGTACCCTGCGCCTGCTCCACTACTCGGCGTGGCTGGCGCGGCGCTGGGATGACCCCGCCTTCCCCCAGGCCTTCCCGTGGTTTAACACGGTCCGGTACTGGGAGGAGCAGGTGCTTACGCTGCGGGAGCAGCAGCTGCGGCTGACGCAACCGGCGTTGTTATCGAGCGGGGAGTAGGTACGCAAAAAAAAGGAAGGCGGGGGATGCCTTCCTGAAGGGTTGGGGTAAACCACTACCGGGTTCTCCAAAAGCCTAGGAAAGCCTAGCGCAGCTGTCAAGTATCGGACGGGAAAAATATCACGATTTTTGCCGTGTTCAAGCTAACCGCTTGAAGATAAAGGACTGTTTGGGTCGGGTTGAATCCGGCTGCGGGCCTTGGCCCAAGCCATCAGGTCAGCTCCGCGACGATATAGGGGGTGAAGAGCGGCTTCAGCTCCGCCAGGGTTTCGTCCAGCAGCATCGGCATGCTCTTGACGAACATATCGAGCAGGACGATGGCGTTGACGCTGCCATCCTCGCGTTTTTCGTGGCGCAGGCGGCCGGCCACCCCCTTGTTGACGATGGCCACCTGCTCGTAAAACTTGTGGATCCCCGTCAAATCCATATCCACGCTCTTGCCCGCCTGCCAGCGGTAGAACTGGCCCAGCATGTACATCGAGGCGGCGCGGTAGAAGGTCTCCTCGGTGTTGGCGAAGGGGAGATGGAAGCGCGCCATCGGCTTGAAGAAGACGGTGTGCGGGCAGCCGGAGGTGGCGGTAATGATCCCCATTAGCGCACTAATCCCCTCCTGTGCCGTGGCGTCACGGGTGACAATGCGCTCGTCCAGCGTCACCTCGACCTTAAGCTCGTCGATGGAGATCACATCGCTCATCTTCTCCACCAGCGGCAACAGGCGCGCCGCCAGCGGGCAGTAGAAGGTTTCCAGCGGATCCAGGGTGCAGTTGGGACATTTATTGAACTCCAGACGGGTCCACTCCGGCAACTTGTCGGGGAGCGGCTCCAGCGGCGCCAGCTTGATCCCATCCAGCTTGATATCAAATACCTCTTCACGGCCACCCTTGAAGTTAAAGCGGTATCTGTAGTTGATCACGTGCATGACATATTCACTTCCACATCGTTATTGTGATTCTGGAGCCTATTATTGTTCCATCAGAGATTACGGTATTTCATGTGGCGATAGCAAACGGCGCCGTACTCGCCCAGGTAGGAGGCGGGGTGGCTTGCTGGTAGACTTCAACCGATTGACAGAGTGTGGCCATTCGGCCGAAACGACGGGGAACAGAGATGAGCAAACATTACGATCTGCTTGCCATTGGTGGCGGTAGCGGTGGTCTTTCAGCGGCGGAGCGGGCCGCGATGTATGGCAAGAGGGCCGCAGTGGTGGAGATGGGGCGCATGGGCGGTACCTGCGTCAATGTTGGCTGCGTGCCGAAAAAGGTGATGTGGAACGCCGCCTCTATCGCCCATGCGCTGCGTGATGCCAGGGGCTACGGCTTCGACGTGCTGGTCAACGACTTCGACTGGGCGCAGCTGGTGAAGGGGCGCGAGGGGTACATTCAGGGAATTAACGACTGGTACGGCACCTACCTCAAGGACTCCGAGATCGACTGGCTCAAGGGGCAGGCGCGTTTTGTCGATGGCCACACCCTGGAGGTGGCGGGCAAGCACTACACCGCCGACCATATCGTCATCTCCCCCGGTGGTACGCCGATGGTACCGGCCATTCCCGGTGCCGAATACGGTATCACCTCTGACGGTTTCTTTGCGCTTACCGAGCAGCCGCAGCGGGTGGCCATTGTCGGTGCCGGCTACATCGCGGTGGAGCTGGCGGGACTGCTCAACGCGCTGGGCTCCGAGGTGGATCTGCTGCTGCGCCGCCAGCACTTCCTGGCCAGTTTCGATGCGATGCTGCGAGACAGCCTGATGGAGGAGATGGTCAGCGACGGGGTCAACATCCTCCCCAACATCAACCTGGAGCGGGTGGAGAAGGGGGCTGACGGCAAGCTCACCCTCACCGCCCAGGGCGGCCACACCCTCAGCGGCTTCGATGCCCTGATCTGGGCCATCGGTCGCGCCCCCAACACCGCCGAGCTCAACCTGGCGGCGGCGGGGGTGGCGATGGATGAGCATGGCTTCATCCCCAGCGATGCGTTCCAGAACACCAACATCCCCGGCATCTATGTGGTGGGTGATGCCACCGGCCGCGCCCAGCTCACCCCGGTGGCGATTGCCGCGGCGCGCCGCCTCGGCGATCGCCTCTTCAACAACCAGCCGGAGCGCCGTCTCGACTACGAAAACATCCCCACCGTAATGTTCAGCCACCCCCCCATCGGCACCGTGGGGCTGACCGAGGACGAGGCGCGGGAGCAGCACGGCGACGCGGTCAAGGTCTACCAGACCCGCTTCACCCCGATGTACCATGCCCTCACCGCCCACAAGAGCAAGACCGCGATGAAGCTGGTCTGCGTCGGCGCCCAGGAGCGCATTGTCGGCATCCACATGATCGGCCACGGCGTCGACGAGATGCTGCAGGGCTTCGCCGTGGCGCTGAAGATGGGTGCCACCAAAAAGCAGTTCGATGACACCGTTGCCATCCACCCCACCAGCTCCGAGGAGCTGGTGACGATGCGCTAGGAGGCGACGATGGCGATACGACCGTTTCAGGGGCAGCTGCCGCAAATTGCCGAGGGTGCATTTGTAGACGAGCAGGCGGTGGTGATCGGTGATGTGCAGATCGGTGCCGACAGCTCCATCTGGCCGATGGCGGTGCTGCGTGGCGACGTCAACCATATCCGTATTGGCGCCCGTAGCAGCGTGCAGGACGGCTCGGTGTTGCATGTCACCCACGACCACGCTGCACAGCCTGGTGGCTTCCCGCTATTGGTGGGGGATGATGTCACCATTGGCCACAATGTCACCCTGCACGGCTGCACCATTGGTAACCGTTGCCTGGTGGGGATGGGTTCCACGGTGCTCGACGGGGCGGTGCTGGAGGAGGGGGTGTTCCTCGCCGCCGGCTCCCTGGTGCCGCCGGGCAAGAGACTGGAGGGGGGGTTCCTGTGGGTCGGCTCACCGGTGAAAAAGGCGCGCCCCCTCACCGAGGCCGAGGAGCACTGGCTCGGCTATTCGGCCCAGCACTACCTTAGGCTTAAGGACAAATACCTCTAGTCCCGGGTATTTTCCGGGGCTATAGTGGAAAAAACAAAAGCAAGGAGCGGTAGATGGAACTTTTTATCGGCAACCTGACACCCGGCACCACGCTTGGCGAGCTGATCGCCCTGTTCAAGGGCTTCAGCAAGATGGCCCGCTTTCGGCTGGAGCAGAAGAGGCTGGAGGATGGCACCACGGTACGCTACGCCGTGGCGGTGTTCGACAACGAGAAATACGCGCACAAGATGGTGGCAAGATTCCACGGCACGCTGTTTCATGGCCAGGCGTTGCATATTCGTGAGTACCTGCATCGCAGCTACACCAATGAGCGCCGTGCGTTGAACTGGCGCGATAAGCCGTGGCGCGCCGGCGAACGTCGCCGCGACGATCGTCGCTATAAAGAGGCGGCAAAACCGCGGGATGAGTTCGAGGAGATCCTCGCCGCCTCACGGGAGAGGGAGCAGAGCCTGGACGAGCAGGCCGACAGCGTCCAGGTGCGGGCCTATGCGAATTTTGCCCGCAAGGACTGAGCTGACCGCCTGTTAGTTAACGGCGCGCTACGCCCGCTGGAGGCTGGCGCGCACCGCCGTGATCACCGGGGCGGTTTGCGGTTTTACGCCGCGCCAGATCAGAAACGACTCCGCCGCCTGCTCCACCAGCATCCCCAGTCCGTCCGAGATATGGGCACTGTTGTGGTCATCCGCCCACACCATGAATGAGGTGGGTTCGGCCCCATACATCATGTCGTAGCAGAGCGCGCCGCTTGCCAGCAGGGTGTCGGGCAGCGGCGGCACCTCGCCCTTGAGGCTGGCGGAGGTGCCGTTAATCACGATATCGAAGCGGTAGCTGTCGAGGTCATCAAAGCCGCACCCCTCGGTGTTTCCGTGATCCTCGAAGGCATCGGCCAGCTCCTGCGCCCGCGCCGGGGTGCGGTTGGCAATAACCACGGTACTAGGTCCCTCCTGCAGGAGGGGGCCGAGCACCCCGCGCACCGCGCCCCCCGCCCCCAGCCACAACACCTTTTTGCCCGCCAGGGTGATGCCAAGATTGTCGCGAATGTCGCGCACCAGTCCGACGCCGTCGGTGTTGTCGCCAAAGAGGGTGCCATCCTCGCGCATGACGATGGTGTTGACCGCCCCCGCCAGTTCGGCACACGGGCTGCGCTCGTCCACCAGCTTCCAGGCGTCGCGCTTGAAGGGAACGGTAACATTCAGCCCCTTGCCCCCTGCGGCACGGAACGTCGCGACCGCACCGCCAAAGGCCCCAATCTCCACCAGGATCGCCTCGTAACTCAGATTCTGGTCGGTCTGCTCGGCGAACAGGGCGTGGATCAGCGGCGACTTGCTGTGGCCTATGGGATTACCCATCACGCCATAGCGCGGCTTGACCTTATCAGGGGTGGGCTGGGACATGTTGAACTCCGGAGGTGCGTTAACGGCGCATAGAGTATACGAAGAAAAAAAGAAAAGCTCGCGTAAATACGCGAGCCTTTTGGCGCTATTTGGGCCTCTGGCGGGCTAGGAGAAGAGTCCCTTGAAGAGGAAGAAAAAGGCAATGGCGAGGATTGCTCCGGCAGGCAAGGTGACGATCCAGGAGAGAAAGATGGTACGCACCACGGTGAGGTTGAGCGAGGCGATACCACGCGCCAGCCCCACCCCCAGCACCGCCCCCACCAGGGTGTGGGTAGTGGAGATGGGGAGGCCGGTACCCGAGGCGATCACCACGGTGATGGCGGCGGCCAGGGTGGCGGCGAAGCCGCGGCTCGGGGTGAGTTCGGTGATGCCGGTGCCGACGGTGGCGATCACCTTGTGGCCGTAGGTGACCAGGCCGATAACGATGCCCGCGCCGCCCAGCAGCAGGATCCAGCTGGGCATCACGCTCTTCTGCACCACGGTGCCGCTCTCGGCGATGCCGACCACCGCGGCCAGTGGGCCGACTGCATTGGCCACGTCGTTGGAGCCGTGGGCAAAGGCCATGGCGCAGGCGGTGAAGATCATCAGCACGCCGAACACCTTCTCCACGTTGGCGAAGTGGAAGTCACGGTCGGCTGCCGGGTCGAACTTGAGACGCCTGATCAGGGCCACACCGATAACGGCCACTATCACACCAACGACCGCAGCGATGCCGTAGCTCTGCAGGGTGCTCAGGTGCAGGCCGACATGCTTCAACCCCTTGAACATTGTGACCAGGGCGATGATGAAGCCGACCAGGAAGATGTAGAAGGGGACATAGCGCTTGGCATTCTGCAGCGGGTGTGGGGTGTCGAGGATCAGCCGCTGTACGCTGACGAAGAGCCAGTAGGCGATGATCCCGGCGAGGGCCGGGGAGACGATCCAGCTCATGACGATGGTGCCGACCTTGCCCCACTTGACCGCATCCATGCCGACCCCCACGGCGGCGAAACCGACGATGGCACCGACGATGGTGTGGGTAGTGGAGACCGGCCAGCCGGCGCGCGAGGCGATGAGCAGCCAGATCCCCGCCGCCAGCAGCGAGGCGAGCATGCCGTAAACCACCAGTTCGGGGCTGCCCGCCAGCACCGTAGCGTCGATCATCCCCTTGCGGATCGTCTCGGTTACCGCACCACCGGCGAGATAAGCCCCGGCGAACTCGAAGATGGCGGCGATGATGAAGGCCTGCTTGATGGTCACTGCCCGCGAGCCGACCGAGGTGCCCATGGCGTTGGCGACGTCATTGGCACCGACGCCCCAGGCCATGAAAAAGCCGAAGAGGCAGGCGAGGATGATGAAGATTGTTGCGTATTCCACAGAGTGCCCCTCTTATCGTGCCAACATCAGCTCGAGGCGGCTGCCCACGCGCTGCGCCAGGTCGGCGAGGTCGCCGACCCACTCAACGATGCGATAGATAAACATCACGTCGACCGCGTGCAGCTCCTTCTCCACGGCGAACATCTTGTCGCGCACCTCGACCTGAATCTTGTCGGTGATCCCCTCGAGTTCGTCGAGGCGGGTGATCATCGACTCCACCAGCTCTACCTCGCGGCCGCGAAAGCCGGTCTCGACCAGCTCGTCGAGCTCATTGATCACGGTCTGCGCCATGGCGGAGGTGTCGACACAGCTCTTCACGAACTCCAGCATCAGCGGGCCGACGTCGGCGGGGAAGGTCATGCGGCGGCCCATCATCAGTCCGGCGATATCCTTCGCCTTGTTGGCGATACGATCCTGCATCGAGAGGGTCTCCAGCAGGTCGGTGCGCGACATCGCCATCATCAGGCCGCTGGGCAGGTTGAGGCGGATCTTGCGCTTGAGGGCATCGGCATCCCCCTCCAACCTGGCGATCTCCTTCTGGATCTCGCGGGCCTTCTGCCAGTCGTTGGCGAGGGCCGCCTCGAAGAAGGGGATCAACTCATTGGCACAGACCTGAACCTCGGCCATGTGCTTTTGCATCGGGCTGATCGGCGAGGTGCCGAACATACTGAAGATGTGACTCTTGCGGGACATGGGATCGCTCCTTGCCGTGGGAATTGCGCGGATTATAGTGGGCCCGGAGCGTCAGGCCCAGAGTTTATGACAGAGTTATGACGTTTTTGTTACGGCGCGGGGGCTAGACCCCGCGCAGCCAACGGGCCGCCTGTACCGCAAAGTAGCTGAGGATGCCGTCGGCACCGGCGCGCTTGAAGGCGAGCAGCGACTCCAGCACCACCGCCCGCTCGTCAAGCCAGCCGTTCTGCGCGGCGGCCTTGAGCATCGCGTACTCGCCGGAGACCTGGTAGGCGAAGGTGGGGGCGCCGTACTGCTCCTTCACCCGGCGTACGATGTCGAGGTAGGGCATGCCGGGTTTGACCATCACCATGTCGGCCCCCTCGGCCAGATCCAGCCCCACCTCCCAGAGCGCCTCGTCGGAGTTGGCCGGGTCCATCTGATAGGTGTACTTGTTGCCGCCGCCCAGGTTACCCGCCGAGCCCACCGCGTCGCGGAACGGGCCGTAGAAGCTGGAGGCGTACTTGGCGGCGTAGGCCATGATGCGGGTATTGATGTGGCCCGCCGCCTCCAGCGCCTCGCGAATGGCGCCGATGCGCCCGTCCATCATGTCGGAGGGGGCGACCACCTGCGCCCCCGCCGCGGCGTGGGAGAGCGCCTGTTTGACCAGTACCTCGGTGGTCTCGTCATTCATCACGTAGCCGGACTCATCCAGCAGGCCATCCTGGCCGTGGGTGGTGAAGGGATCCAGCGCCACATCGGTCATCACCCCCAGCTCGGGGAAGTTTTTACGCAGGGCGCGCACCGCCCGCTGCGCCAGGCCATCGGGATTCCAGGCCTCGGCCGCATCCAGGCTCTTGGCCTCCTGCGGCGTCACCGGAAAGAGCGCCACCATCGGGATCCCCAGCGCCACCAGCTCCGCCGCCTGTTCCAGCAGCAGGTCGATAGAGAGCCGCTCTACCCCCGGCATCGAGGCGACCGCCTCGCGCTGCCCCTCTCCCTCCAGGATAAACATCGGGTAGATAAGGTCATTGCTGGTGAGCAGGTTCTCACGCATCAGGCGGCGCGAGAAATCGTCACGGCGCATGCGGCGCATACGGGAGAGGGGAAAGGCGCTGATTCCGCAATCGGGACGGCTCATGGTGGACTCTCTTTGATAACAGGGACTGGTTCGGTTGGTGGGAAGGCTAACCCGCAGTAAAAGCGGGTGCAAGGGCCGAGGTGGCTAGAGGTTCTTCGCCAGCAGTGCCCGCTCGTAGTCGCCCGGTGGCAGCGGGATCTGCACCCGGTAGCCGCCGCCGGGGGCCTCGGCCATGGCATGACCCTTCAGATCTGCCATCCCTTCGAGGGTGAGGATGCGGTTGCCCCGGGGGGTCATCAGCTCCAGCGAGTCACCGACGGCGAACTTGTTCTTCACATCGATCAGCGCCATGCCGCTTACGGCATCATAGCTCTCAATTTCACCGACAAACTTCTGCTGCAGGCTGTCAGAGTGGTTGGAGAGGTAGTTCTGGTACTCCTGGGTGTGGTGGCGCTGGTAGAAGCCGTCGGTGTAGCCGCGGTTGGCGAGGTTTTCCAGCACCCCGAGCAGGCTCGGGTCGAAGGGGCGACCGGCCACCGCATCGTCGATGGCGCGCCGGTAGACCTGGGCGGTGCGCGCCGCATAGTAGTGGGACTTGGTGCGCCCCTCGATCTTCAGCGAGTCGACGCCGATCTCCACCAGCCGCTGCACATGCTCCACCGCGCGCAGGTCCTTGGAGTTCATGATATAGGTGCCGTGCTCATCCTCCTCCACCGGCATGTACTCGCCGGGGCGCTCCTGCTCCTCCAGCAGGTAGAGCTGCTGCGAGGCAGGGTGGCGCGCCCCGTTGCCGGTGGTCGAACTGGTTAAATCTTTCATCACCACCTCGCCGCTCTCGTTCTCCTCGGCCGGCTTGAGGTCGTACTCCCAGCGGCAGGAGTTGGTGCAACTCCCCTGGTTGGCGTCGCGGTGGTTGAAGTAGCCGGAGAGCAGGCAGCGCCCGGAGTAGGCGATGCACAGCGCCCCGTGGACAAAGACCTCCAGCTCCATCTCGGGGCACTGCTGGCGGATCTCGCTGATCTCATCCAGCGAGAGCTCGCGCGAGAGGATCACCCGGCTGAGCCCCATCGACTGCCAGAACCTTACCGTGGCGAAGTTGACGGTGTTGGCCTGCACCGAGAGGTGTACCGCCATCTCGGGCCACCGCTCGCGCACCAGCATGATGAGGCCGGGGTCGGCCATGATCAGGGCATCGGGACCCAGCGCGACGATGGGTTCGATATCCCGCAGGAAGGTCTTTACCTTGGTGTTGTGCGGGAGCACATTGGTGGCGAGGAAGAATTGCTTGCCCGCGGCATGCACCTCGTCGATGCCGCACTTCAGCTGCTCACGGGTGTCGAAATCGTTATTGCGCACCCGCAGCGAGTAGCGCGGCATGCCGGCGTAGACCGCGTCGGCGCCGTAGGCGATGGCGTAGCGCAGGTTGCGCAGGTTGCCGGCGGGGGCGAGGAGCTCGGGGATCTTCATAAACTAATCGGGGAAAGCTCTGTCCAACGGTTGCACGAATCGGGTCACGAGGTTCGCATTCTAGCATGGCGCTTGCCAAAACATCTTTGCCAACGGCGCGGCAATTGGCCAGAATCGAGCCACAACCAGCGATAAAATGAGGACGATAGGTATGTTTAAGTGTGTTAAAGAGTGGCTGCGGTACGGAGTGCTCCTGCTTGGCGTCAGCACCTTCGCCGTCTCGGCGCAGGCCAATGTGCCGCCGCACCAGATGCTGGAGGAGGTGACACAGCGGCTGATCACGACACTCAAGAGTGAGCAGGCCGCCATCGAGCAGCAACATGAGTACCTCTATGAGCTGGTGGAGCGGGTGCTGCTGCCCCATGTCGACCTGGATGTGATGTCACGCTATGTGCTGGGCAAGTACTGGCGCAATGCCAGCGCGACGCAGCGCCAGCGCTTCAGCCACGAATTCAAGAACCTGATGGTGCGTTTCTACGTCTCCGCCCTGCTGGATGACCCGCAACAGCTCGGTGAGCTGCTGGCCAACAGCGACAACCTCATCCGCTATCTGCCGGCGGAGATTGACGAGAGCACCAACAAGACGCGGGTGCGCGCCGAGGTGCATATGCCCAACGGTGGGCCGCGGGTGCCGGTCAGTTTCAACCTCTTTCTTAAGGAGGGGCACTGGCTCATCTACGACGTCAATGTCGATGGCATCAGCCTGGTCAGCAACTACCGCAGCAGCTTTGCCACCGAGATGCGCGGTGGCGGCATCGACAAGCTGATTGAGAATCTGGCGGTGCGCAACGAGGAGCTGTTACAGGCGACCCGTGACCGCCAGGCGCAGGCGCGCCAGCCTGAATGATCGCCGAGTTTCTCGGCACCACCCTTGCCCTCTATCTTGATGCCGCCCCCTGGCTGTTGCTGGGGCTGGCCGCCGCCGGGGTGATTAGGGTGTGGCTGCCGGACGCGCTGCTGGCCCG
Organism: Gammaproteobacteria bacterium; assembly: GCA_026196575.1. Taxonomy (GTDB): domain Bacteria; phylum Pseudomonadota; class Gammaproteobacteria; order Thiohalomonadales; family Thiohalomonadaceae; genus JAPHSX01. The sequence continues at coordinate 46,453 of JAPHSX010000029.1, forward strand.
CTGGCTCGGGGGCAGTGGGCTCTGGCCGGTGACCAAGGCCGCCCTCATCGGTGCCCCCCTGCCGCTCTGCTCCTGCGGCGTGCTGCCCGCGGCGCTGGGGCTGCACCGTGGTGGCGCCTCGCGCAGTGCCACCGTCTCTTTCCTCATCGCCACCCCCGAGACCGGCGCCGACTCCATCGCCGTCAGCTACGCCCTGCTCGGCCCCTTCATGACCGTGGTGCGCCCCGTCGCCGCCATCCTCGGCGCCATCTTTACCGGCCTGCTGACCGCCCTGTTGCCCGAGGCGGAGCACAAACCGCTCGCCGCCGCCGCCGCTTGCGGTTGCGCTAACCGTTGCAGTGCGCCGCCCGTAGTGCCAGACGGTGTGATCGCAACGAGCCGGCGCGGGGTGCGCTACGCCGCCGTCGAGATTCTTGATGATATCGCCGTCTGGCTCGCCGTCGGCATCGTGCTGGCCGGTATGGTTGCCACCGTGATCCCGAGCCAGGCGCTGGTCGCGTGGGGCAGCGGTCTGCCGGCGATGGTGCTGATGCTGCTGGCCGGCATCCCGATGTATATCTGCGCCACCGCCTCCACCCCGGTGGCCGCCGCCCTGCTGCTGGCCGGGATCTCCCCCGGCACCGTACTGGTCTTTCTGCTCGCCGGGCCCGCCACCAATATTGCCACCCTGTCGGTGGTAAGAAGAGAGCTGGGACTGAGGGTACTGCTCACCTATCTACTCGGTATCGCCGTGGCCAGCATCGGACTGGGGCTGCTTACCGATCTTGTCGCCACAACCCTGGCCATTGATATTCAGGTCGAGCTGGGGCGCGGGGCGGAGCTGCTGCCGTCGTGGCTCGCCTGGGGGAGTGGGGTGCTGCTGGCCGTGCTGGCCATCAAGCCGCTAAGAGGGCAGCTGATTGACGCTTAGCCGGCTGCTGAAATTTTCCTCATGCGGCACGATGGAGTGTTAAAAACGGGCTCACCATACCCATTTCCTCCCGTAAACGGTGTTTTCATCCCATTTTTGCCCTCTCTTGCCGTCGCCTGAGCGAATGTCAACCACCTGTCAGGTTTTGCCCCGTCGCCCGTTTACCCCCTGCACCGCGCCACGATTGAGTGCCGCCATCACCGCCAGCAATGAGGCGTTCACGGTGTCGTGATCCAGCGCCGCGCCGCTGATACGCCGCCCGTCGATGTTGAGCTGCACATAGGCGGCGGCCTCGGCGTCGGTGCCGCTGCCGATGGCGTGTTCGCTGTAGTCGACCACCACCACGCGCTGGCCGCTGTGCTGCTGCCAGGCGTCGATAAAGGCGGAGATGGCCCCCTCACCCGCACCCCGGATGGTGGTCGCTATGGCGCCCTCGTTGATCTCGGCCTCGACGCTGTCGCTGCCGCCGCGCCGTTGCAGGCGGTAACCGTCGAGGCGCGGGCTGCCGGCGGTGGCAATGAAGTTACGCACAAAGATCTGATGGATGGTGGCGCTCTGCACCTCGCCACCGCACAGCTCGCTCTCGCGCTGCACCAGCTGCGCCAGCTCCATCTGCATCCAGCGCGGCAGGGTAAGTCCGTAATCGCGCTCCAGTATGAAGGCGACACCCCCCTTGCCCGACTGGCTGTTGACGCGGATCACCGCCTGGTAGTCGCGCCCCAGGTCGGCCGGATCGATGGGCAGATAGGCGACCTGCCACGGCTCATCGGCCTGCTGGCGTGCCAGCGACTTGCGGATTGCGTCCTGATGCGAGCCGGAGAAGGCGGTGTAGACCAGCTCGCCGACCCAGGGGTGACGCGGGTGCACCGGCAGGCCGGTGCACTGGCTGTAGGTCTGGATGATCTCGTCCGGGTTGGAGAGGTCGAGTTTGGGGTCGACCCCTTGGCTGTAGAGGTTCATCGCCAGGGTGACGATATCCATGTTGCCGGTGCGCTCGCCGTTGCCGAGCAGCGTCCCCTCGATGCGATCGGCGCCGGCCAGCAGCCCAAGCTCGGCGGCGGCCACCGCGGTGCCGCGGTCGTTGTGGGTGTGCAGCGAGACGATGATGCTGTCACGGCGCGCCACATGGCGGCAGAACCACTCCACCTGGTCGGCAAAGCGGTTGGGGGTGGCGCTCTCCACCGTGGCGGGGAGGTTGATGATGCACGGTTTTTCCGGGGTCGGTTGCCACACTGCGGTGACCGCATCGACCACCTCGACGGCGTACTCCATCTCGGTCTGGCTGAATGACTCGGGGGAGTACTGAAAGGTCCAGGCGGTGTCGGGGTAGCGGACCGCCTCACGTTTGAGCAGCTCGGCGCCGCGCACCGCAATGGCGGTGATGCCGTCGCGATCGAGGTTGAAGACCCGCTCGCGCTGCACCGTGGAGGTGGAGTTGTAGACGTGGACGATGGCCCGCTTCGCCCCGCGCAGCGCCTCGAAGGTGCGCACCACCAGCTCTTCACGCGCCTGTACCAGCACCTGGATGGTGACATCGTCGGGGATCTGCCCCTCCTCGATGAGCCAGCGCACAAAGTCATAGTCGGGCTGGCTCGCGGCGGGGAAGCCGACCTCAATCTCCTTGAAGCCGAGTTTGACCAGCAGCGCCCAGAGGCGGCGTTTCTGTGCCACGTTCATCGGCTCCAGCAGCGCCTGGTTGCCGTCGCGCAGGTCGACACTGGCCCAGATGGGGGTCTGGTCGAGGGTGCGGTCGGGCCACTGGCGGTGCGCCATCTTGATGGCCGGGGCGGGGCGGTATTTGCCGTGGTTGAAGCTGCTCACTCTCTCATCCTCTCAGATTGAATATGGCGGCCCGCTCTGGTGTGGGGGCCGATGTCGGCGCGGCCGTTGTGGGGCCGTTGTTCGGGGGGGTGGCGCCGGTAGGCGGCAGCCCCGTAGCTGACGATGAAAGAATAAGCCCTTTCTTGCGCTATTTTCTTTTTACTTAGCGCAATTATGCAAAATATTCGCAATTAAATTGCCAGTATGATTATAATCTCGCAATAAACAGCTTCAGACGGGGTGTGGGGTGAAACTGGACAGATATGACAGGGCAATCTTGCAGCGGCTACAGCGCGAGGGGCGGCTCAGTAACCAGGAGCTGGCCGAGCGCATCGGCCTCTCCCCCTCGCCCTGCCTGCGCCGGGTGCGGGCGCTGGAGGAGTCGGGCCTCATCAGCGGCTACCGGGCGCTGCTCGATGCCAAACAGCTGGGACTCAGCCTGATGGCGCTGATCCACATCTCGATGGATCGCCACACCCCGGAGCGTTTCGATAATTTTGAGCAGCGCATTCGCGAACTGCCCGAGGTGCTGGAGTGCCTGCTGGTGACCGGCCATGATGCCGACTATCAGTTGAAGGTGGTGGTGCGCGACATGGAGGCCTACCAGGCGCTGTTGCTGAACCGCATCACCCGCATCGAGGGGGTGAGCGGGGTGCACTCCAGTTTTGTGCTGCGCCGGGTGGTGGATCGCACCGAGCTGCCGGTTTGAGCGGCGAGGCGGCGGTTACGACCCCAGGACGCCAAACCAGAAGTTGGTGTTCTTGGCGAGAAATTCGTCATAGCGCATGTAGTGTGAGCCGTCGCAACTGAAGTTGAGCCCCACCATGCCGTTGATAATGTTGAGCGAACCGGCGCGCAGGTAGACGTTTTCGTCGGCAAAACGCAGCTGCTTGAAGATCTCGAACACCTCGCGTACCTGCCCCGGCGGCACGATGGCGCGCTCGTGGTAGGGGCGGCGCGGGTAGGCGAGGCAGATGTCCGGTGCGGTGAGCTCGTCGATGGTGAGCAGGCGGTAGACGAAGGGGTCATCCGCGTGCCAGAGGGTGGCGCGGTTGCTGGAGAAGTGGAATTTGCCGTGATAGACGCCGCGCTCCAGGATGAGCTCGTTCATCACCGAGAGGACGTTATCGATCTGCTGATCCATCAGGCTGTCGATGCGCTGCTGCTGGAACACCCCGCCGCGAATCGCCGGGTCGCCCTTGATCTGGCGCCAGTCCTCCGGCTCCTTGTAGAGCCTCTCGGTGTGCGGCAGTTCACGCAGGTCGAAGTCGGCGCCGAGAAAGCCGAGCTGCTCCCCCGCCGCACCGCGGATCACCTGCACTGCAGTGAGCGAGGGGCGTTTCTTGTTGCGGCTGATGTAGGCGTCGGAGAGCTTGAAGTCGGTCACGCCGACAATCCCCTGCATGTAGGGGCGCGCCATGCGCTGGCGATGCAGGTGGCTCGCGTCACTGCCGTGCTGGGTGATATTGGCCGTGAGCTGCTGCCCCTCGTCATCCAGCACGTAGAGGTGCTTGCAGTAGGAGAGGTGGGGCAGCGCCTCGGTGAGCACCGACTCCAGGGCGTGCCGGTCGCTCATCACCTCGCGGCAGAGCCCGGCCAGACGCAGCAGCGCGTGCCCCATGATCTCGCTCAGCACCTGGCGCTGCAGCCGCACGCTCTCTTTAAGATTGTTACCGGTCACGGGGTGATCATCATACGAATTCATGGAACATCTGCGCTAGCGCTAGCGCTGGAGCAGCGAGCCCGCCTCGTCAACAAGATTTTCCGCCTTGCCCCTGCCCTCTTCATAGGTAGCCTTCGCGTCGGCGTAAACTCCCTTAGCCAGATCCTGCAGGTAGTAACCGTAGGCCAGGTTAAGCAATGCAGCGATGATGGCCAGCTTGAGCATCCGTTTAACCAGGGCGATGATCAGCAACAACGCGCCTGCGGCCATGCCAAAACCATAGAGTGGATTTTGTGTCACAAAGTCGGTAATCGCTTCCACCAGAATCCCCTCCGTCAATTACGATTGGTGCGCCTTTCGGTCGCCTTGCAGTCTACCCCAGCACCGTGACATCACCAACAACTTGCAACCCGCGTTACCCACAGTGGCGGCCAGCAACTTGAAAAACCATTATTTTTGCTGTACTTAAGACGACAAACAATAAAATGAAAAGTCGTTCTGATAAACACCGCACGCTAATAGGGGGAAAGGTATGAACAAGTTATTTTCAAGTGTCTGGATGAAACAGCTGCAGGAGAGATGGAACGCCACCACCGAGATCACCGCGCCGCTGGCCGCGGCCGGTTTCTCGGCACGCATCGGCTATGGATTCAAGGGTGAGCAACGGGCCATGGGTATGCTGGTGATTAAAAACGGGCGGGTGGTCGAGGCGGGTGACTACGATGGCGCTGCGCTGGACTGGGATCTGCGTGCCGCCCCCGAGAAGTGGGCCTCCTGGATTGAGGAGGGCTTTGGTCTTACCAAGCTCGGCCCCGCCGTGGCCACCGGCGCCCTGCAGTTTGTTACCGGCAACTACCGTCAGATGATCCGCAATCCCTCGCTGGCCAACCCCTTCATGAACCACTTTCAGTTGATGCAGGAGATTGGCGATTAGCCATTTGGCAGGTGAAGGTGAAGCGCCGCGCCGCCCAGCTCGGCGCGGGTGATCACCAGTCGGCCACCATAGGCGGCGACGATCTCGCGCACTATAGGCAGGCCGATGCCGTGCCCCGGGGTCTCCTCGTCGAGCCGCACCCCGCGCTGCAACACCGCCGCCGCGTGCGCCTCGTCGATCCCCGGCCCGTCATCCTCGACAGTGAGTCGTAGCCCATCGCGCCCGCCCTGCGCGCTGATGCGCACGGTGCCCGCCGACCACTTGAAGGCGTTGTCCAGCAGGTTGCCCAGCAGCTCCATCAGATCCCCCTCGTCGCCGTGAAAGACCACTCCTGGCTGTAGCGCCAGCTCCACCTCTACCCCCTTGTCACGGTAGACCTTGCGCAGGCTCGCCAGCAGGCGCTCCAGTGTCGGGCGCAACGCCAGCGGCGGTGCCAGCGCCCGGCGCCCGGCAGTGGCGGCGCGCTGTAGCCGGTACTGCACGATGTTGTCCATGCGCGCGATCTGTTCGCGTAGCGAGCGTGAGTGTTCACTCTGCCCCTCGGTCAGGCCGTGCAGGACCGCCAGCGGGGTCTTCAGGCTGTGCGCTAGGTCACCCAGGGCATTTTTGTAACGCTCCTGCTGTGCACGCTCGTGCCGCAGCAGGGTGTTGATATTGTCGGTGAGGCGCTGCAACTCCCTCGGGTAGTTGCGCTCCAGCCTCTGCTGGGTGCCGCTCTCGATAGCGCTTACCTCGGCGGCGACGGTGCGCAGCGGGCGCAGCCCCCACGCCAGCGCCCCCAGCAGGGCCAGCAGTGAGAGCAGTGCCATGGCGCCAAGCCAGCCCCAGAGGGTGCGGCGGTAGCGGCTCATCTGTTGCGTAAAGCTCGCGCTATCCTCCATAACGCTGAAGTTGAGCGGGACGTTGCCGTCAATCGTCTCCCACTCTACCCCCAGCGCGGCGAGGAAGTAGTCGCCATCGTTGATGCTTAGGCGGGAAAAGCTCTCGTGCTCCCCGGCGTTGGCCGGGTGGGGCGGCAGCTCCAGACCGAGGGCGGAGGGGGAGTGCCAGCGAACCTCGCCAGAGGGTTTGCTGATGCGGGCGTAGAGGCCGGAGCCGGGCAGCTCCAGCCGTGCCTCGGCCAGGTGCCCGGGCATCATCAGCATCCCGCTGTCACTCACCTCGGCGGCGGCCATCACCAGGTAGAGCTGGGCGAAGAGGCGTTCGCGCATCGCCGAGCGGGCGCTCTGCTCGAAGGCCTGCTCCAGCGCCAGTGCGGTCAAACCGATAAAGACGGTGAGCACCAGGGCGCTGGCCAGGGTGACGCGACGGGAGAGCGAGATCATGCAGGGGTGAGGGTAAAGCGGTAGCCGCGGCCGCGCAGGGTTTCGATCGGTTTGAGGCGGCCAGCGGGGTCGAGTTTGCGCCGCAGCCGACCAATCAGCACCTCCAGCACATTGCTGTCACGCTCATCGTCATGTGGGTAGAGGTAGTCGCCTAGCTCGCTCTTCGACACCACCTTGTCCCGGTGGCGCACCAGGTAATCGAGTAACCGGTACTCAAAGGCGGTCAGCTCCAGCACCGAGCCGTTGAGGCTGACCTGTTGCGACCCGCTATCGAGGGTAAGCGGGCCGAAGCGCAGCGCCTCCTGGCCGTTGCCCCCGGCGCGGCGCAGCAGCGCCTTGATGCGTGCCAGTAGCTCCTCCATGTGAAAGGGCTTGACCAGGTAGTCGTCGGCCCCCGCCTCCAGCCCGGTCACCTTCTCCTCCCACTTGCCGCGGGCGGTGAGGATGAGGATAGGCAGGGTGTGGCCCTTGGTGCGCAGGGTGCGGATGATCTCCAGCCCCGGCATGCCGGGCAGCCCCAGGTCCACCACCGCCAGATCCTGCGGGTATTCGCTGGCCAGATAGAGCCCCTCCTGGCCATCACTGCTGGCATCCACGGTGTAGCCCTCGCGGCCAAGCCGTTCCACCACCTGCTGGCGCAGCGCCGCTTCGTCTTCAATGATCAGGATGCGCATGGTCTTGCTTAACGGGCCAGACCCGCCTCGACCTCGTGGATCTGTACCTGGTTTTGCGGGGTGAGTACCTTGATGCGATGCACGAAGAGGCCGCCTTCACGCACCGTGCTGGCCGACAGCACCCGCCCACCGGTTTCGCGCCGTACCGTTGCCGTTGCCTGATCCAGGGTGATCTGCAGTCGCGGGTCGTCGCTGCCCATCAGATCCTCGACGGTTACGGTGCCGTTCTGTGCGTTCTGCCAGCTGCCGCCCCACGGCTGGGCCGAAGCGCCAGAGGCCAACAGGCAGAGGAGCAGGGCAAGGGTGAGTCGGCGCATGGGGCGATCTCCGGTAACAGGGTAGGGTACAAGGGTACACGCTGCGCGCCGCCTCAATCCAGCGGCCTACAGCACGATCTCGTAACCGAGTGAGAGATGAAGCGGCCAGAGGTGGTGAATGTCGCGCTGATCACGATGGCCGTGACGATCATGGCGCTCGCGCGGCATGCGATGCTGGTGCCCGTGATTTGCGGGTAGTCGCACAGGGTGGCCGTGGTGGCGCCCCTCACCCCGATAGGGCATGGCCCACTTGCCGGCATGCTGCCGGGTGTGCATCTTCTGGTGTGGATGCGAAGGTTGATGCTGTTGCATGGCGCACTGGTTGTGTGCCGAGGCGGTGGCCGGGGCCAGCAGCCCCCCGCCAAGCAGTACGACAAGGCTGAGTGCAAGGGTGAGTGATGCGTTTTTCATGGTGTGCCTCCTTACGAACGCTAGAGGGCGAAATTGCCCTGAGCACACCTGCAGGGTACGCACTGATGGCTGAACCACGGCTGAACGGTGGATAAGCGCGTGTGATGTTTGGCCGCCACGCTGCGGTGTCATGGTCAAACTCTACAGGCTCCTGGGTGCGGTATCGCAAGATTGAGTCTAGACTTATCTCCACTTCGAAGGGCACGATTTCGGGCAGTGATTTACCACAACGGGGGATAAACATGAGTCAGCCTGGCAACACACACTTCACGCGCAAAGTCTCGGACGTAAGCGATGGAAAAATGGGGGGTACGGCAGAGCCGTCTCAAACCCGGCAGGTCGCCAGGGGCGCACCGCTTTTAATTGCCGCGCTGTCGTTCAGTCTGTTGACCGGCGCCAGTTATGGTGAAACGTCCATGGAACGTGGTGAGGCCATGTATCTGCAGCATTGCGCGGCGTGTCATCAGCCTGACGGGAAGGGGATCCCCGGATTCTTTCCCTCCCTGGCTGGACATCCCCGTGTTAACTCGGACCATCCAGAGAAGATCCAGGAGTATCTGGCCGCCATTATCTTCGGTTATCACGGTGGCCTCATCGTCAATCGTCAACTCTACTCCGGGCGGATGCCCCCCATCGGCCAGCTGGGGCGTCTCAATGACGGTGAATTACTGGATCTGATCAACTATCAGCGTCAATCGTGGGGTAACAGTGCCAGGGCTGTTACGGCAGCTGAACTTGCCGAGGCCCGCAGCAAGAAAAGGTAGGTGGCGGGGCCAGGAAAAGTCGCTTCCACGAAACAGTGCGAGTCGTGGGAGCGGCTCTGGCGTGACAGGTTGGTGATATTATTCCCCCTCCGTAGTCGTGCCTTTTTTGTTGAGCCGGGAACGGCTGGTGGGATTAGTTGTACTTCCTTGCCCTCTTCTCCTCGGCCTCTCTCTTCGCTGCTCCCCTCTTCACATCATCCCCTCTTTTTTCCGAATCGCTCGCAGGGTCAATCCTTGCCTCGTCTCTCCTCGAAGATGCCGGGCGCACACTTTTTGATGTCTGTTCTGGTTTTGGCGCTGGGGTGACCTGCGTGGCGGGGGGCTGTCGCAGGGCATGGGGCGTGCGGCTGGCGCCTTGCGGTGCGACGACTTGGGCCTGCCCTGGCTCGCGCTGTGGCAGGGCGTGTGGTCGCCCTTGTGGCCTCTTCCTGTCGTTGAAGTTATCGCTCCGCAAGGCGCGACCCGCACGCCCTTCATGTCTCTTATGAGAGGGCGGCTCGATGACCGTCACCCGCTGGTGCCGGATGACGGGGCGTGGCGCTGCCACCCGGTGGCGTTCGTCATAGTCCTTGTGGCTGTGTCGGGCTCGAGGGCCACCTTCATGTTGATGCACGATCACCACCTCGCCGTGGAGATGGCGGTGCTCCGAGACCACTATCGGCAGGTATACCGAGTGGCGTACCGTGGCATGCTGGCAACCGCCGAGCAGTGCCGCGCTAATCAGCAGTGGAATAATCAGCTTGTTCATCACGCTCTCTCCCTTCGATACGCAGGGGCGAAGGCCCCGTAACGCCTGCAGGCTATCGCGGGGGAGCTGAACGATGGCTGAACGGAGGGCATCGGTTACAGTTCAACACCGCTTCTCCCGGCAGCCGATCCCCCGTAGCCATAACGGTGAGAACAATTTCAATGGGTGCCCGCACACGGTGAAATGGGCAGATGGTAGAATGCGGAGGTGAACAATAACTCTGCAACTCCCCCCTCTGTGGCGATCATCGGCGGCGGCCCGGCGGGGCTGATGGCCGCCGAGGTGGTGAGCGCGGCCGGCCTTCAGGTCGACCTCTATGACACCATGCCCTCGCTGGGGCGCAAGTTCCTGCTCGCCGGCAAGGGTGGCCTCAACCTTACCCACGCGGAGCCCTATCACGACTTTCTCGCTCGTTACGGTGAGCGGCAGGCGGAGCTGACGCCGCTGCTCGCCGCCTTCGGCCCCGAGGCGCTGCGCGCCTGGGTGCATGGGCTTGGTGTCGAGACCTTCGTTGGCAGCTCCGGGCGTGTATTCCCCACACAGATGAAGGCGGCCCCGCTGCTGCGCGCCTGGCTGCATCGCCTGCGTGCCGCCGGAGTGCGCATGCATGTGCGCCACCGCTGGCTTGGCCTTGATCACGACGGCAAGCTGCGCCTGGCCACCCCGCAGGGAGAGTGCCGGCGACAGGCCGATGCGCTGTTGCTGGCACTGGGCGGTGGCAGCTGGGCACGGCTCGGCTCCGACGGCGCATGGGTGGAGCTGCTCGCGGCACAGGGGGTCGAGGTCGCCCCGCTACGCCCGGCAAACTGCGGCTTTGAGGTGGCGTGGAGCGACCACTTTCGTCAGCGTTTTGCCGGGGTGCCGTTAAAGGGGATCGCCCTCGCCCACGGCGGGCCCGATGGGCGATGGGAGGGACGGCGCGGGGAGTTGATGATCACCGAACACGGCATCGAGGGGGGGCTGGTCTATGCGGTGGCGGCGCCGCTGCGCGATACTATCGAGGCCAATGGCCACGCACTGCTCCGGCTCGATCTCGCCCCCGACCGGTCGCTGGAGCGATTGCGTGATGAGTTGGCGCGGCCGCGTGGCAAGCTCTCGCTGGCCAACCACCTGCGCAAGCGCGCCGGTATCGAGGGGGTCAAGGCGGGGTTGCTGCGCGAGTGCCTTGCCGTTGAGTGCCTCGCCGATCCGGCACAACTGGCCGCCGCCATCAAGGTGTTGCCGCTGCGGCTTAACGCCACCCGCCCCCTTGATGAGGCGATCAGCACTGCCGGCGGGGTGCGCTTTGAGGCGCTGGACGAGCGGTTGATGGTGCGTGCCCTGCCCGGCCTTTTCTGTGCTGGCGAGATGCTCGACTGGGAGGCGCCGACCGGCGGCTATCTGCTTACCGCCTGTTTTGCCAGCGGCCGTGCGGCGGGAGAGGGGGTGGTGGCGTGGCTGCGGGGTCGGGCCGCGGAATAATCGGGCGTACGCCCCGTCGTAACCGGGATGTTGCCGTACTACTCGGCTCCTGCCGGTGCCCCCTCGCGGATCTCCATGCGTTCGTTGTCTGCCAGATGGATCAGATGGCCGTCAATGGTGCGAAAGCTGCGCCCGTTAATCTCGTGTTGATAGACGGTATAGCGCTGCAACTTTTCGCCATTGCCATTGGTTACCAGGACGGTGAACAGGCGGTGTTCCTGCTGCCAGTGCGTGTAGTAGATACCGGCGGAGGCCAGCAGCGTGAGCAGCACCAGGACAGTGGCGATCACCATGGCGCGGCGCCGATCCGCGGCCTCTTGTTGGCGTGCCGCGCCGCCATCCTGCCGCCGCCGCCCGCTCCGGTGACGGATAAAGACCAGCGCCGCAATGATGACCAGCAGGGTGAAGAGAATCTTGGTAATCATGCGTTAGTGTTCATCGCTCAAGAGACAATGGTGAAGGTGGTCTCGGCGGTGGCCTTGTCGATCACCACGCGCATTTCGCAATAGGCCTCATCAATGGGTGGCGACTCGCCGCAGCTGCAGCAGGAGACAATCTCGGCAAAGTAGACCCCGACCTGGGCCTGAATGAAGCCCTCCTCCTCCGCCACACCCAACACCGTCGCCCCCAAATCACTGTCCAGTACCCGGTTGCCCTCACCGATCACCTCGGCCAGTGGCAGGACACCGCCGCGCAACGCCTCGATCTCCCGGCACAGAACCGGTACAAAGTTATCGCTCTGCCATGCCTGCACAGCGTGGGGTAATGTCACCATCTCGATATTTCCTGTCGTTCGTTGCCGCCGGCCGCGATCCAAGGGGGCGCCATGTTACTACAGAATGGCCACTCTATGGGCTGACGGCCGCCACCCAAGGCTGTCAGGGGTTGTGCCGGTCGTCCCGCTGCGCCGCGCTGTTCCACAGCGGATTATTCCGGTCCTCCGGGTGGAGCCGTTCCTGCTCCGCGAGGTGCAGGTGCCAGTAGGAGCGATCCACCGCGCCCTCGCCATAGCCCGCCTTTTTGTCGTGGCCGAAGGGACACCACCAGTTTTCGACCACCTTCACCAGATAACTCAGATAGCTGAAGAGCGCCACACTCAGCGGGCAGTAGAGCTTGCAGTTAAATAACCAGTAGAGACGATAGCTGCGCACATTGTACCAGGCGGCACCGCTTCGGTAGGTGATCTGATCGGCGTAGCGGTAGCGATGCGATGCCCAGCTCGGTACAAAGCTTGCGTAGCTACGCAGATTGACCGCGCCGATGTAGTTGAGATGCGTCCTGACCAGCAGCACCGTAATAACGGCAAAGGGCACGGTGAGCAGCAGCGGCAGGTAGATGAGGGGGACGCCGATAATAATCTTCCAGCGTGGCTGGCGGGAAAAGCCTCTGGCAATGATGACCCGTTCCATTCTCCTCTCCTTCGTTCAGCCGCGGCCGTTGTTATGGGTAAACCCGTGGAGGGGCGTCAGAGAGATCTATTCCGGACGGTACTTGCGCTGTATTGCATGGATAAAATTGCGCAACACCTGGTCCTTGCATTCACGGTAATGTTTATGCCCCGACTTGCGGAAAAAGGCGCTTAATTCATGTGTGCTCAACGGCACATCGACAGTGGCCAGAAGCGTCAGGATCTCCTCGGACTTCAGGTCGAGGGCGATCTTTAGTTTTCTGAAAATGTCATTATTGGTCAGGCGCTTCTCCGCCACGGCAGGCGGCCCCTCCCTCTTGCCGCGCCGATCGATGATCAGGCCGTTGAGAAAAGAGGCCAGTTCGCTATCGCTGCAGCTATCAAAAGCCGGGTCATCCTCCCTTTTCAGCCAGGCGCTGATCTGTGCCCGTGTTGCCGGTGCCTCCGCCAAGGAAAACAGCGCCATCATCTTCGAATCGTCAAAATCGAAGGTGTAGCGAAGACGGCGTAACACATCGTTATTGTTCACAATAAATAATTTCCCGATCGGCTAAAAATGCGTTGCCGTTGCCGTTGCCGTTGCCGTTGCCGTTGCCGTTGCCGTTGCCGTGTACACACTATTCATTTTGCCTGCTTGCTGCCTGTAGCCGTCGCGATCCTGTGGCGCTGTATGGTGTTGACCACGCAAACCACAGAAATGTTAAGGCGCTGGGATTAATCGAATGTGTAACTGTGATGTTGTTTAACCAGGGAGTGAAAGCCGGCCGCCCGTGCCTGCTCTACATACCGTTGCCAGTCATCGCTATAGTGCATCAGCACTATTTTCTGCTTCAGTCTTGCGGGCAGTTGGCTCAACTCCGCCAGCGAGGCGTGAACGCCGCCGGTGTGAAACTGACAGTCGTGAAAGATGATCTCCACTCCGTAACGCGTATCAAACTCGTGCAACAGCTCCGGGTCAAAGCGTGTGTCGGAGGTGAACAGCACGCGCTCATCGAGCAGTACACCGCAGCTCCAGAAGGAGTCGTGCCACGAGGTGGCGTTATCCGGAAAGTGCTTGGTGCGCGGCATCTTGATGTCGAGCTCGCCGAGCCGCGTCTGCCAGGTCTCGCGCTCAAGCCCTGCCACCCTGGTGGGGCGAATCACCCGCCAAAAGTCACTAAACGCCAGCGGCTTGCCGTCGCGCAGCTCGGAGTAAGCGCTGCCACCGCGCAGTGAGTGCTCCCAGAGGATCGCCTCGTACTCCTCGGTGATGATGATATTCGGCCTCCTGCCGGTGAGGTAGCGGTTGACCATCATCATCTCCTCCAGGCCGCCGATGTGGTCGGCGTGGCTGTGGGTCACCAGAAAATTTTCGATCGCTGCGGGTTCGATATGCAATTCGTGCAGCGCCTGTGGCAATTTGGTACCGCAGTCGATGAGCAGGTGCTGCTCCCCCTTCACCACCAGCAGGTTGGTCTGGTTCATGGTGCGGCTGAAGGCCGAGCCGCAACCGATAAAGAAGAGCTCCAGCTCGCCGTGGTTGGTCAGTGTGAGTGACCCCGGTCTTTTCGACTCTTCTCTCATGCCTGTCTCGACAACTATTCTGGGGTCTGTGTGTATGGACAAAGGTCATGCTAACCCGGTGTGGGGACAAATTAAAGCGCCCCGGCGGCGGCCCGATCAAGCAGTAGTTCGATTGGCGAGGGCGGGTTGAGCAGGGCCAGTGGCAGCCTCTCGCCCGCGCCCCAACGCTGTAGCGCCGCCCGCTTTCCCTCTCCGGTGACCAGCAGCAGCAGGGCGCGGGTGGCGGAGAGGGCGCGTGGCGAAAGGGAGACACGCTGTGGCGGCGGCTTGGGGGCATCCAGCACCGTCACCACCCAGGCAGCGGGGTCATAGTGCTGGCCGGGAAAGAGGCTGGCGGTGTGGCCATCCTCGCCCATGCCGAGCAGCACCAGATCGAACGGCACCACCGTCGGCAGCAGTGCGCCATAGTCGCGGGCGGCGCGTGCCGCGCCCTGTTCGGCCGCAATCGGGTGGATCTGCGCAGGGGGGATGGGCACCTGATCGAGCCACGCCGCCGCGGCCATGCGGCTGTTGCGCTCGGGGTTATCGGCGGGCAGGCAGCGTTCGTCACCGAAGTAGATGTGCCACTGCGACCAGGGGGCGTCGGCGCTGTCGGCGTTGGCCAGCAGGCGGTAGGCCGCCTGCGGCGTGGTGCCGCCGGCCAGCACCAGCTTGAATTGGCCGCGCGCGGCGATCGCCGCCCGCGCCGCAGCGAGGATGCGTACCGCCGCGGCGCGGGCGACGGCCTCGCCATCCGCCAGCACCTGGGCGTGGATGTGTTCGCCAAGTCGTGCCAGCGGTGTCATGTGTTGCAGTCGATGCTGCAATCCTTCCAGCGGCGCCCGTCCCGCTCCAGCAGCTCATCGGCCCCCTTCGGTCCCCAGCTGCCCGCCTCGTAGTTGGGGAAGTTGCGCGTCGGCAGGGCCGACCAGACGTCGAGAATGGGTTCGACGATCTCCCAGCCGATCTCGATGTTATCGGCACGCTTGAACAGGGTGGCATCGCCGTTCATGCAGTCGAAGAGCAGGGTTTCGTAGCCGGTGGTCGGCTCGCTGCCGAAGTGATCCTCGTAGTGAAACTCCATGGTGACAGTGCCGAGTTTCATGCGGTGCCCCGGCACCTTGGCGTTAAAGGTCATGTCGATCCCCTCACGCGGTTGCAGCCGCAGCACCAGCATATTGGCGGGCAGGTCACGGTGGCCGAAGGAGGCGTCGCGGAACATCGCGTTGGGGGCGTGTTTGTAGACCACCGCCACCTCGGTGTAGCGCCCCGGCAAGCGTTTGCCGGTGCGCAGGTAGAACGGCACCCCGACCCAGCGCCAGGAGTCGATCAGCACCTTGAGGGCGACATAGGTCTCGGTTTTGGAGTCGCCGCCTACCCCCGGCTCCTGACGATAGCCCGCCACCTCGCGCCCGCCGAGCTTGCCCGGGCCGTACTGGCCGCGCACCGTCTGGGTCAGCACATCCTCGGGGGTGAAGGGGCGGATGGCACGTAGCACCTTGGTCTGCTCGTCGCGCACCGCGTCGGCCTCGAAGGAGTTGGGCGGCTCCATCGCCACCACCGAAAGTACTGCCAGCAGGTGGTTGGGGATCATGTCACGCAGCGCGCCGGTAGCGTCGTAATAGTTGGCACGATTCTCCACCCCCACCGATTCGGCCACCGTGATCTGCACATGGTCGATGTAGCGGTGGTCCCAAATCGGCTCCACCGTGCTGTTGGTAAATCGGTAGGCGAGGATGTTTTGCACCGTCTCCTTGCCCAGATAGTGGTCGATGCGGTAGATCTGGTGCTCCTCCAGATTGGCGTGCAGCAGACGGTTGAGTACCCGCGCCGACTCCAGATCCTGGCCGAACGGTTTTTCGATAATCACCCGGCGCCACACCTCGCCGCTCTCCTCGGTCAGCCCCGCCTCCTTGAGCCGGGAGGCGATCGGGCCGAAGAAGCGCGGCGGGGTGGCCAGGTAGAAGAGGTAGTTGGCGGGGATCGCCAACTGCGCGCCGATCCGCCGCAACACCTCGCCCAGCTCCAGGTAACCGTCCGCTTCGCCAAAATCGAGGGCGGTGGCGAAGATGTGGGAGCGAAACGTCTCCCACTGCTGGCAACCAAAATCACCGCCGGTGATCTCGGGCAGCTCCGTTTTCAGGTAGTCGCGGTAGGCCTCGTCGCTAATCGGCTGATGGGTGATGGCGACCACGGCGAAGCCCTCCGGCAGCAGTCCATCGCGCTTCAGGTTGCAGAGCGCAGGGAAGAGTTTGCGCTTGGCCAGGTCGCCGCCGGCGCCGAAGATGACGAAGATCGAGGGCGGGGCGACATCGGGTTTTTTGCGTGCCATAAACTACGATTTTTCCTTGTGACCGCCAAACTCGTAACGCATCGCCGAGAGCAGTTTGCCGGCAAACTCATTCTCACCGCGCGAGCTGAAGCGGCTGAAGAGGGCGGCGCTCAGTACCGGTGCCGGGGTGCCAGACTCCACGGCGGCGATGGCGGTCCAGCGCCCCTCGCCCGAGTCGGAGACCTGGCCGGAGAACCCCCCCAGCTCCCGATCACCGTGCAGCGCATTGGCGGTGAGGTCGAGCAGCCAGGAGGAGACCACGCTGCCACGGCGCCACAGTTCGGCGACCGCCGCCACGTCGATCTCGTACTGGAACGCCTGCGGGTCGCCGAGCGGCGCCGTCTCCGCATCCTGCGCCCGTCCCTCCTGTCCGATATTGGCGTGTTTGAGGATATTCAGCCCCTCGGCGTAGGCGGCCATCAGCCCGTACTCGATACCGTTGTGCACCATCTTCACGAAGTGGCCCGCGCCGTAGGGGCCGCAGTGCAGGTAACCTGTCTCCTCGGCAGTCGGCGTCCCCTCCCGGCCACGACTGCGCTCGATGGTGCCAAGGCCTGGAGCCAGCGCACTGAAGATCGGGGTGAGCCGCGCCACCGGCTCGTGCTCACCGCCGATCATCAGGCAGTAGCCGCGCTCCAGCCCCCACACCCCGCCACTGGTACCGACATCGAGGTAGTGGATGCCGCGCTTGGCCAGGCGGCGTCCGCGCACCATGTCGTCCTTGTAGTAGGAGTTGCCGCCGTCGATGAGAATATCGCCCGGCTCCAGCAGCGGTTCGAGCTGGGCGATCACCGCGTCGACCGTCGCCGCCGGAACCATCAGCCAGACAGTGCGCGGCGCCTGCAGCTGGGCGACCAGCTCGCCCAGTTCACTGCTGCCGTGCGCCCCCTCGGCCACCATCTGTGCCACCGGGGCGGGGCTGCGGTTATAGACCACGCACTCGTGGCCAGCGCGCAGCAGGCGCCGTGTCATGTTGGCGCCCATGCGCCCGAGGCCAACCATTCCTATCTGCATAATCTGAAAGCTCTCCCATTGGCTATGCGTGGCTGACAACCCCGCATGGTAATCAGGGATTAAGCTTAGTAGCATGAGCGCCCGCCGGCCATGGGTAGAGGGCGGCGGGCAGTGATCACACAAGGGATAATACGAAAAGGGTAACACTATCATGACATGGGCCGTTCTTGCGGTACTCGCTGGCCTGGTGCTGCTGGTCTGGAGCGCAGACCGTTTTGTCGACGGCGCCGCGGCCACCGCGCGCCATTTTGGCATGCCGCCGCTGCTCATCGGCATGGTGATCGTGGGCTTCGGCACCTCCGCCCCCGAGATGGTGGTCTCGGCGCTGGCGGCCTCGCAGGGCAATCCGGGGATCGCCCTCGGCAACGCCTACGGCTCCAACATCACCAATATCGCCCTCATCCTGGGGCTCACCGCACTGATTAGCCCCATCGTTGTCCACTCCCAGGTGCTGCGCAGGGAGCTGCCGCTGCTGCTCGGGGTTACCTCGCTGGCCGCCTCGCAGCTGTGGGATGGCGAGCTGAGCCGTTTCGATGCGGTGGTGCTACTGTTGTTCTTCGCCCTCGTCATGGGCTGGACCATCTGGCAGGGGATGCGTCAAACGGATGATGCCATGGGCCAGGAGATGGCGCAGGAGATGAAGGTGCCGGTCATGCCCTTGCGCCGTGCGCTATTCTGGCTGGTCGTCGGTCTGCTGCTGCTCATCGCCAGCTCACGCCTGCTGGTCTGGGGGGCGGTGGAGATCGCACATCTTTTCAAGGTGAGCGATCTCATCATCGGTCTCACCATCGTTGCTGTCGGCACCTCGCTGCCGGAACTCGCCTCCTCCCTCATCGCCGCCCGCAAGGGCGAGCACGACATCGCGCTGGGCAACATACTCGGCTCTAACCTCTTCAACACCCTCGCGGTGGTCGGCATCGCCGGCAGCATCCGCCCGATGACGGTCGCCCCCGAGGTGCTGTCGCGCGACGTGCTGGTGATGGCGGTGCTGACCCTCCTGCTGTTCCTCTTCGGCTACGGCTTTCGCCGGGCGGGGCGCATCAACCGCCTCGAAGGGTTGGTGCTGCTGGGCTGTTATCTCGGCTACACCGGTTACCTCGGTTTTACCGTCCTGGCGTAGCACCTCCGATGAGAAAGGGGGGGCGAGCGGTTTATCGTGGGAGATATATCCCCCTTGTCATTCACTTTCCGCTATACTGCACGCAACTTCTGGTGCACCTCGGTCTGCACCTCTATCCGTCGAGTCGCTCCTTAACGGTTCGCCTCGAAACCCACTAGCAAATTTCCGCCTAGACCGTCCCACACTAATCGTGCTGGGTAGGCCGATCTCTGGAGAACACCTGAAGATGTCATTTGAATCTCTCGGCCTGCGTGCCGAACTGCTGCGTGCCGTAACCGAAAAAGGGTACACCACACCGACCCCGATCCAGACCCAGGCGATCCCCCCCGTGCTGGAGGGGCGCGACCTGATGGGCGGCGCCCAGACCGGCACCGGCAAGACCGCCGGTTTCACCCTGCCGCTGCTGCAGCGCCTGATGGAGTCCACCAAAACGGAACAGGGGCGTCGCCCCATTCGTGCCCTGGTGCTGACCCCCACCCGCGAGCTCGCCGCACAGGTGGAAGAGAGCGTGGTCACCTATGGCAAATACCTGCCGCTGCGCTCCACCGTGATCTTCGGCGGGGTGAAGATCAACCCGCAGATCGCCAGGCTGCGTAGCGGCATTGATATTCTCGTCGCCACCCCTGGCCGCCTGCTGGACCATGTCGGTCAGCGCACCGTCGACCTCTCCAAGGTCGAGATCCTGGTGCTCGACGAGGCGGACCGCATGCTCGACATGGGCTTCATCCGCGACATCCGCAAGGTGCTCGCGCTGCTGCCCAAACAGAAGCAGACCCTCTTCTTCTCCGCCACCTTCTCCGATGAGATCAAGCGGCTGGCCAATGAGCTGCTCAACGCACCGGCCCTCATCGAGGTGGCACGCCACAACACCGCCGCCGAAAGCGTTCGCCAGGTGGTCCATCCGGTGGACAACAAGCGCAAGCGCGAGCTGCTCTCCTTCCTCATCGGCTCCAACAACTGGAAGCAGGTGCTGGTCTTCAACCGCACCAAGCACGGCTCCAACCGCCTGGCCGAACAGCTCAACACCGACGGTATCACCGCCGCCGCGATTCACGGCAACAAGAGCCAGGGGGCGCGCACCAAGGCGCTGGCCGACTTTAAATCCGGCAAGGTGCGGGTACTGGTGGCCACCGACATCGCCGCGCGCGGCCTCGACATCGACCAGCTGCCCCATGTGGTCAACTTTGAACTACCCAACGTGGCGGAAGATTACGTGCACCGCATTGGCCGCACCGGGCGTGCCGGTAATGCCGGTGAGGCGATGTCGCTGGTCTGCGTCGATGAGCTGAAACTGCTCAAGGATATCGAGCGGCTGTTAAAGCGCGAGATCCCCAAGGTGGTGTTCGACGATTTCAAACCCGACCCCAGCATCAAGGCCGAGCCGATCAACATGGGGCGTGGCGGAAAGAATCAGGGCGGTGGCAGAAACCAGGGCAGCGGCCGCAACGCCGGCGGCAACCGGGCGGCCAATGACAATAACCGCGGCTACACGGCCGCCAACAAACGCCCGGGCGGTCACGGGCATTCCCGACGCAGCGCAGGATAAGAGAGGGGTCAAATCATGTCAGCAAGCGGTACAGACAAACCCGTCTATCGTGTGGCGACGGTCGAAAAGATCGTCACCCCCGAGGGGATGGCCGGCAACAACTGGCATCGTTACGTGATCCTGCGTGGCAAATCCGAGATTAAAGGGATGAAACCCGGCACCCTGAGCAGCGTCACCCAACACGCCGAAAGTGTGGTCGAGGATCTGAACCTGCGCGCCGGTGGCGCCAGCACCGCCTACTCCGCCCGCAAGCGCGTTTAACCTCGGCCCCCTGTTTCAGGGGAGCCGTCGGCCTGTCGCCGTGACTACTTGCGGATCCCCTCGATAGAGAGCGTCAGCTCCACCTTCTCGGAGGCGGGGCCGAGGTTGGTGGGGATGCCGAAGTCGGCCATGGTGATGGTGGTGGTACCATGGAAACCACGACGATAGCCGCCCCACGGATCGTTGCCCGCCCCCACCTGGCTTACCTCCAGGGTCACCGGTTTGGTGACACCGCGCAGGGTGAGCTTGCCCTCCAGTCGCCCCTTCTCCTTGCCCAGCGGTTTGTAGCCGGTGCTCTCGAACGAGGCCTGGGGGAACTGTTTGACGTCAAAAAAGTCGGGGCTGCGCAGGTGTTTGTCGCGTTCGGCGTGGTTGCTGTCGATGCTGGCCGCATCGATGGTGACCCGCACCCGTGCCTGCTCTGGCTTGGCCTCGTCGTAGCTGAAGTCGCCGCTAAAGGTGTTGAAGCGGCCATAGAGCCAGCTGTAGCCCAGATGCTGGACGCGGAATTGGATAAAGGCGTGCGCCTTGTCGGTGTCGATCACGTACTCCTCGGCGCTGGCCGGATGGGTGATGGCCGAGGCCATGATCAGGGGCAGAAGGAATTTCAGTTTCATGGGTCTCTCTCCAGTAGTGAGTGGTCACAAACCCAGCATGCGCCGAAGCGTGCGATCACGGTCGATAAAGTGGTGTTTCAGTGCTGCCCCGGCATGTAGCAGCGCCAGGGTGATGAGGGCGGTGGCGAGGAGGAGGTGCAGCTCGCCCGCGAGATCCTCCTGGCCGTCGATGCCGTGCAGGGTGGCGGGCAGGGCGAACCAGCCGAATACCGAGAGTGCGCGTCCGTCGGCGGTGGAGATAAGGTAGCCGCTAACCATTACGGCAAATAGCAGCAGATAGAGGGTAATGTGTACCCATTTGGCGATGATCCGCTCCCAGGGTTGGTGCGAAGGCAGCTCCCGTGGCCGTCCGTCGAAAAGTCGCCACAGCAGGCGTGCGCCGGTGGCGATGAAGAGCAGCACGCCGCTGCCGCGATGCAGGTTCGGCCCCTTCTGATACCAGCCATCGTAGTAGGTGAGGCCGGTCATCCATAGCCCCAGGGCGAACAGGCCGAACACCGTCACTGCCGTGAGCCAGTGCAGGGCAATCATCAGCCCACCCCAGTGGTCGCTGCCGCTACGCCAGCGCATCGCCTACGCTACTATGTGACCGAACTTGCCGGCGCGATAATCACTGTAGGCCTGACGCAGCTCCTCTTCGCTGTTCATCACGAAGGGGCCGGAGCGGGCCACCGGCTCGTGCAGCGGCCGGGCGGCGATGAGCAGAAAGCGTGCCCCCTCCTCGCGGGCATCGGCCTCCAGCTGGTCGCCCTCCCCCAGCACCGCCAGGGTACCGGGCAACAGCTCGTTGCAGTCGATGGAGAGCCGTCCCTCGATGAGATAGACGAGGGCGTTGTGGCCGACGGGGAGCGGCTGGTGCAGGCTCCCCCCGGCGGGCAGGGTCACGTCAAGGTAGAGCGGTTGGGTGGCGCACTGCGTCACCGGCCCGCTAACACCGCCGGCGGTGGTGCCGGCAATTACGCGGATGAGGGTGCCGTCACCCGGCTCCTCCAGCGGGATCTGCTCCGGCTCGAACTCCTGGTAGCGCGGCGGTTGCATCTTCTGCGCCGCCGGCAGGTTGAGCCAGAGCTGAAAGCCCGAGAGCCAGCCATCCTCCTGCTGCGGCATCTCCGAGTGTTCGATGCCGCTGCCGGCGGTCATCCACTGTACCCCGCCGCTGCGCAGCAACCCCTCGTGGCCGCTGCTGTCGCGGTGGCGCATGTTGCCGTGCAGCAGGTAGGTCACGGTTTCGAAGCCGCGGTGCGGGTGCGGCGGGAAGCCGGCGATATAGTCGTCGGGGTCGTTGGAGCTGAAGGCGTCGAGCAGCAGGAACGGGTCGAGCATCTCCAACTGCGTCGTGGGGAAGAGGCGCACCAGACTCACCCCGGCCCCGTCCGAGGTGGCCTGGCCACGCACCACCGCCTTTACGCTACGGCGGCGCGGTTCGTTGGTGACGTTGCTCATCTGATTCTCCCACTATTTCGATACGGAATAACCTGAGTATAGATGAGCGCGGCCAGTGCGATAGGGCACGGCGTGAGGCGCTGCGCCAAGATCGGATATACTGCGAAGAATTTCATCCCATTGTGAGTGAACGCAGCAGATGAGCGACGAAAAGACCGTAGAAAAACCGTGGACCGGCCGCTTCAACGAACCGACCAACGCCTTCGTCGAGGCCTTCGGCGCCTCGGTCGGCTTCGACCAGCGCATGTACAAGCAGGACATCCAGGGCTCCATCGCCCACGCCCGCATGCTCACCAAGGTCGGCGTCCTCACCGAGGCCGAGCGTGACACCATCATCCGCGGCCTCACCAACATCGAGGCTGAGATCCAGGCCGGCGACTTCGACTGGTCCATCGCCCTGGAAGATGTGCACATGAACATCGAAAAGCGCCTCACCGACATGATTGGCGAGGCCGGTAAAAAGCTGCACACCGGCCGCTCGCGCAACGACCAGGTCGCCACCGACGTGCGCCTCTACCTGCGCGACGAGATCGACGGCGCCATCGCCCCCGAACTCAAACGGCTGCAGG